>NZ_KB893548.1:0-27485 GCF_000374085.1 Spirosoma spitsbergense DSM 19989
ATGTTGATGCGCTACCTCTATGAAGCCAAATCGGGTTTGACAACCGTTTTTTTTCGTGGGTTAGCCGGTGGCTGGCCCACACTAGCCTGGAGTACTTGTTGGCCTAATGCAGTCCAAACCTGGGTAAACTGTTGTTCGAAGGCGAGAAAGGTGGGCTGTTGCTGAATGGCGTCTAATTGGTCGTATTGAGCGTCAATCAGCGCATGGAGTTCTTCACGAGTCATAGTAGTGCACAGAAAAGGGGTACAGATTATACAATGTAACTATTTGCGGGTACTTTTGAAATGCACCCATGAGAACAACTATGAAATACCTGCAACTATAACGGATATATATACGGATTTCGTTGCAGTTCTTCTAGGGAAACTGGAAGTAAAAGATAAGAACGGTTTACTTTTGTTTAATATAAAGAGGAGGTTATTTACTGTATTAGCGTTACATATGCTTGATAATAATATTTATGAGATTGATTTAAGTTTTTTTAAAGAATTTATAAATAAATTTTTAATTGACCGTGGATACCAATTACAAAATGACGATGATATTAATGATCTGATAGAAAAATCTGGACTGTTATACCAAGATGAAAATAATATGGTTGGTTTTAAACAAATAGCTTTTGTGGAGTTTTTAGCATCAGTAGAGATATATCACAATCAGCGTGATACTCATTATAAACGTTTAGTGGAAAATTTTAATGATATCAACTGGCAAAATACCGCTATATTCTATGCTGGTCAATCAAAAGAATTAGTAAACATGATAGATGACGTGGTAGAAAAGGCCCCAAACTTAGATATCAAAGATAGGTTTATGAATGTGGGTGGTATGGGATACTTATCACAGGCTTTATATCAGACAAAGCCAAAAGATCGCAAAAAACTAGTATTTAAATCATTAGATAATTTAATGAATTCTATAAATGAAATTAAAGAATTTACGAGAGATGAAAAAAGTCTTTTCTATAATATGCCTTATCCTCTTATGTTGACTATTATAAGTTTCTGGTTCACAGAGAATTTTAAGTCTATTACACTGAAACAAACACTAGTTGACTCATTCGGAGATCTTGAGATGCTAAATTTTGAATCTTCGAAGGAGAGTTTTGAAAATGATTTAAAGTTATTAATAATCTCCTCAACATTATACAACACTTATATTGCTGATGAATCTTACTTACTGAAGCTTTTTGATAAACCAAGCTTTATGAAGCATCCCATCCTACCACTTGTTGCAGACATGATAATTGATCTTAATAATGGTACACACCTTAATCCAGAGTACAGAAGGCGCATTGCAAAGGAGATAAAGAAAAAACGAGAATATATCAAAGATGTATTAAAGGAGCCCGCTTATAGATATGGCGAAGATTTCATAAGGGACGATGATTATTCTATTTCTCCATAGATTTGCTTTCCGGTGACTTTGTAAGCAAAGGGCTGTGTATCTATTCTCTTTGCTTCGAATTCCCAGCGTAATTCCACTCTACCGCGCCACTTCAATCTTGTACTTTTTCCCCTTCATTTTTTCGTCTTTCACTCTCTCCAGTAGTGCATCGACTTTGGCTGTTTTTACGGCGGCAAAGGAGATGAAGTCCTGCACTTCAATTCGGCCCAGGTCGCCTTTATCGAGACCGCCTTTCTGCGAGAAAAAACCAACAATGTCCACTTTGTTGAGCTTGTTCTTCTTGCCGCCACTCACGTAGAGCGTCACAAAGTCGGGGGGGGCGGGCAAAGTGGGTCTGGGCTGGGGATCGGTGGGGAGGTCGATTATTTCGAGGGATGCGTCCAGGTAAGCCGGGCGGGGTTCGTTCCGGTGCAGGATAACGTAGGCCGTGCCGGAT
The DNA here is from genome assembly GCF_000374085.1 of Spirosoma spitsbergense DSM 19989. Classification (GTDB taxonomy): domain Bacteria; phylum Bacteroidota; class Bacteroidia; order Cytophagales; family Spirosomataceae; genus Spirosoma; species Spirosoma spitsbergense. The sequence continues at coordinate 1,844 of NZ_KB893548.1, forward strand.
GCCATCATGCGGGCCGTGCGCCCATTCCGATGCACGAACTCATGTGCCTGTAGGGGCAGGTGGTAATGAATAACGTTTTTCATCTCCGGAATATCCAGTCCGCGAGCTGCCAGGTCGGTGGTAACCAGGTCATTGACGCTGCCATTCCGAAACCGGATCAGTGCCCGCTCGCGGTCGGCCTGTTCCATGCCGCCGTGGTAAAATGTGGTGTATAGCCCATCTTCATTGAGTAGGGCACTGGTTCTTTCGGCGGCTTCCCGGTGGTTGCAGAAAACCAGGGCGGCTTCGGGGCCCAGCGAGCAAAGTAGCTGAAACAGCGTATCGATTTTGTCCTTCGCTTCGGAGTACACCACTTTCACCGTCAGCCGGGGCGTTTCGTCTTCCGGCATGAACGACAGCGTGGTGGGCGATTTAAGCCGTACAAAGTCCGGGATAGGAATACCGGCGGTTGCCGAAACCAGCACCCGTTTCCGCAGGTTACGCAGCCCCCGGATAATGAAGGCCATCTCATCCTGAAATCCCAGTTCCAGTGCCTTATCGAACTCGTCCAGTACCAGCGTTTTGATGCCGTCCAGCGAGAAGGTTCGGCGGGTGAGGTGATCCCGAATGCGTCCGGGCGTACCAATCAGCAGGGCGGGTGGATTACTGAGGTTGTTGATTTCGGTTTCCATCGGGTGCCCCCCGTAGCACACGTTTACTTTGAAACCCGTTGCCATTTTTTTCCACACCTGTTCAATCTGCATGGCCAGTTCGCGGGTGGGGACCAGTATAAGGCACTGCACTGAGTTGCTGTCAGCATCGAGCAGACCAAGGATTGGCAGCAGAAAGCCGATGGTTTTGCCGGAGCCGGTGGGCGCGATTAGAAACGTATCATTGTCCTGACCAATGGCTTCGCGGGCGGCTTCCTGCATCGGATTCAGGGCCGAAATGCCCAGACTGTCCAGTATCTGCGCCTGTTGTTGTGGGGTTATCATGCCCTAAAAGTAAGCGAAAAATAGCGGGTTGAGCGTGTTCCTGACCCGGCTATCATCGGTTTCGTCTCATTTAATACTGGACCCGTCTCATACCGGTTCTATTAGATGCCGGGCCAACCGTGCTTTTAGCCCTAAAATGCCTGGACGATGGATCGAAGAAAGTTTGTGCGCACCAGTGCCGTTGCGCTCTGTGCGGTACCAATGCTACCCGCAACTGCTTTTCCGGCGGTTGTTCCCTTACCCGTAAAACCTGGCTGGCTGCGTGATCTGATTCACCTGAATGATCAACAACTGAAGTCGATACAGGCGTATCGGGTGGGCGAAGCGGGGGCATTTCCGGGTGCGATAACCGATGGGGACGATATTCCCAATCCGCAATCAACGGCCGATTTCGTTCGTCGGGCGGCCTGTGCTATTTCCTGCCCGGAGTCGTCGTTTTATCAGTCTGCCGGTTTGCTGCGGCAAATCGATTCGGCGCTAGGTTACCTGCTGAAGGCGCAGCATGCTGATGGTACGCTCGATTTACCCGCCACCAATTTTCATTCAACACCCGATACGGGTTTTATCGTCAAGCGGTTAGTGCCCGCTTATACGTTGCTGGAGCAGTCGGGTACGCCCGAACGGGAGGCCGTGCTGGCGACGTTCAAAACGTTTCTGCTTCGGGCGGGAGAAGCTCTGACGGTGGGGGGCATCCATACCCCCAATCACCGCTGGGTGGTGTCGGCGGCACTGACCAAACTAAATGAGCGCTGGCCGGATTCCAACTACGTGAACCGGATAAACCGGTGGCTGGCCGAGCATATCGACATGGACAGCGACGGGCAGTACAACGAGCGCAGCACCCTGATTTATTCGCCCCTGACCAACCGTCTGCTGATTACCATAGCGAAGGGCCTGCAAAAACCTGAACTGCTGGAGTACGTTCGCCGGAATCTGGCCATGACCATGTACTATGTCCATCCAAATGGCGAAGTGGTTTCGGAAGCTTCCGGCCGACAGGATAAAGCGCTGGTGGGTACGCTGGAAGGCTATTACTTCCCCTACCGGTACCTGGCGATTCATGATAACAACGGCGAAATGGCTGCCATGTGCCGACTGATTGAAAAAACGGCCATGCCTAAAACGGTTTACTTGCTCGATTACCTGCTGGAAGACCCTACTCTGTGGCAGGAATTGCCAGCTTCCAGGCCGTTACCAACCAGTTACGTAAAAACATATCCTCATTCGGGGCTGGTACGCATTCGTCGCGATACGTGGGATGGGACCATTTTGTCGGCTAGCCCCGTCTGGCTTACGTTTCACAAAGGCGATGCCGTGTTGCAGGGAATGCGGGTGGCCAGTTCGTTTTTTGGCAAAGGGCAGTTTCAGACCGGGAAAATCGACCAACAGGGCGATAGCTGGGTACTGACGCAGGCGCTGGACGGACCGTACTACCAGCCTTACCCACCCGACCAGATTCCGGCCGATGGGGACTGGGAGAAGATGCCGCGAACGAACCGGGAGCAGAGCGAAGTGCAAACATTGCAGACAACGGTAACCATCAGCGAACAGAACAATGGGCTGCAGGCCCGCATTACCATTGCCGGAACCGATGGGGTGCCCGTTGCCCTGGAGTTGATTTTTCGTCCGGGTGGCACATTCACTGGCGTCACCGCTCATCCGACGCGGGCCAATTCATATCTGCTTTCAGGTAGGGGTTCGTACACCGTCAAAGGGGATACCATTACGTTTGGTCCCGGCCAGGATGGTCCCGGACAGGCTGTCCACAAAAATGTACAGCTGCGGGGCGCGTTGCCCGCTATGGATGCCCCCAGCGTTTACATCACTGGTTTTACCCCCTTCGACCACACAATCAGCCTGTCGTAGCGGAGGTTATAGCGGTAGCTCATTGATTAGCCGTACCTTTGCCGGCTGGTAGACAACAGCCTGATTATGACATTTGACGAACTGAATTTAAATAAACCTCTGCTTAATGCCCTGAGTGATCTGGGCTATACAACCCCCACCCACATCCAGGAACACGTTTTTTCGGTGGTGATGTCGGGGCGGGATGTGTGCGGACTGGCCCAGACGGGTACGGGGAAGACGCTGGCCTATCTGCTGCCCTGCCTGCGCCAGCTTCTGTTTTCGAGAGAGAAATTACCCCAGCTACTCATCATTGTACCCACGCGGGAGCTGGTGGTGCAGGTGCTGGAAACGGTGAATCAACTGACAAAATACCTGAACCTGACGACGGTGGGTGTGTATGGCGGTGTCAACATGAAACCACAGGTGGCCCAGGTGTTGCAGGGTATGGATATACTGGTGGCCACGCCCGGTCGGCTGGTCGATTTGCTGACGAGTGGCGTGCTTAAGACGAAAGCGGTTAAAAAACTGGTGATCGACGAAGTAGACGAAATGCTGAATCTTGGCTTTCGCACGCAGCTGAAAATTATTCTGGACCTCTTGCCGCCCAAACGGCAGAACCTGCTGTTTTCCGCTACCCTGACCACCGATGTGGAAAAACTGATCGAAACGTTTTTCAACAGCCCGATTCGGGTAGAAGCGGCCCCAGTGGGAACACCGCTGGAAAATATTGCCCAGACGGCCTATCAGGTGCCTAATTTCTATACGAAAGTCAATTTACTGGAACGGTTGCTCCGTAAGGATTCGACCATGACCAAAGTGCTGGTTTTTGTGGCTACCAAACAATTGGCTGATCAGTTACACGAACAACTGGATGATGACTTTTCGGAGCAGACGGGCGTTATTCACTCCAATAAGGCCCAGAATCTTCGTTTCGAAGCCGTCGACCGGTTTAAGTCGGGGGTGTACCGCGTGCTGATTGCTACGGACATTATTGCCCGCGGTCTGGACGTGGCCGAAGTATCGCACGTCATCAATTTCGATCTGCCCGAGGTGCCGGAGAACTACATACACCGGATTGGCCGCACCGGCCGGGCCGAAGTAGATGGGATTGCCATGGCGTTTATCACCCCGGCCGACGAAGAAAAACAGGACGCCATCGAAGCGCTGATGAACTATAAAATTCCGGTGCTGCCGCTGCCGGAAAATCTGGTTATTTCCGACGTGCTGACGGAGAATGAGAAACCAGTTGTGTACATGAAAATACCGGACATTAAAACGCCCAAACGGGAAGATGTCGGTCCGGCCTTTCACGAGAAAATCGATAAAAACAAGAAAGTAAACGTCCGGCGCGATCACGCAGCCGAAAAAATGTTGAAATATGGACGACCCATCAAGCGGAGCGGAAAAAAATAAGCAGTCTTTCAAAGCACTGGGCCTGTCGGCCCCCCTGCTGAAAGCTATCGCGGAGCAACAGTATGACCGCCCGTACCCCATCCAGTGGGATGCCATTCCGTCCATTTTGCGCGGTAAGGATATATTGGGTATCGCCAAAACCGGTTCCGGCAAAACGGCCGCGTTCGTGTTGCCGATTCTGGAACTGTTTCACCGGACGAAGGAAACATCAGGAGCCAGTCCCAGTGTGCTGGTGCTGGTACCCACCCGCGAACTGGCCGCGCAGGTAGCCGGGGTGTTTCAGGAGTTGAGTGCGCATCTTTTCCCGAAGGTAAAAACCGTAGCGGTGTTCGGGGGAGTGGCCATCAACCCCCAGATGATAGCCGTACACGGGGCCGACATTATCGTAGCCACCCCCGGCCGACTACTGGATCTTCTGTCGCAGCGGGCTTTACGCCTGTCGGGCGTGGAGATTCTGGTGCTCGACGAAGCCGATAAAATGCTCGAACTGGGTTTTGATGAGGAGATGAGCCAACTGTTTGACCGGCTCCCCAAAAAGCGGCAGACAATCCTTTTCTCCGCCACGCTGGGCGATTCCATTCAGGACATCAACGAAAAATGGCTCCGGTTGCCGGTTAAAGTAGAAGCCATCGAAGAAGAAGCCCCCAACCTTGACCTGATTAGCCAGCTAGCCTACAAAACCAGCCTGGAGCGCAAAGGGCCACTGCTGCGCTACCTGATTAAAACCGGCAACATGACGCAGGTGCTGGTGTTTGTATCCTCCACCCGAACGGCGGATAATCTGGTTGTCAAGCTCAACAAGAACGGAATTCAGGCGGCTGCCATCCACGGTCAAAAAGGGCAGAGTATCCGGACGGAAGTACTGCGTGATTTTAAAGCGGGTAAGCTAACCGTCATGATTGCCACCGATCTGCTGTCGCGGGGTATTGATATTCCGTTGCTGCCCCATGTCGTTAACTTCGAACTACCCCGCTCGCCCAAAGATTATATTCACCGGATTGGCCGCACCGGCCGGGCCGAAGCAACGGGGAATGCTATCTCGCTCATCACGCCCGATGATGACCATCATTTCTACATCATTCAGAAAAAGATGGGCAAACGGGTTGAGCAGATTGACGCGGCCGACTTCGATTTGCAGGGATACTGATTGTGGCCTCTGAGTCTCCAAAGGGCATTCGTGACCAATTTTATCCCTGTTGCCTGCTTCCAGCGATACATTGTCTTTGCGTTTCCTGATAAGTTGCTATGAGCCTGTCCGGTTAAACCATCGGTTGCAGAAATAATCTTATGCAAAACAATGGCCGTACTGATCAGGTTAATTGTGATCTGAAAGCCATCATTTTCACGTAAATTAAGAAACGCTATGAAAAAGACTAATTCGATTGCTACACTCATTGTGCTGGCAATCACTATACTAGGCCAGCCTGTCGATGCTCAGGTTATCAAAGGCTGGGGCACCGGAACTAACGGTGCTGTTATTGGCGCTGCCACCGGCGCAGCCGCAGGAGCTGTTATCAACAAGCGCAACCGGGCCGTCGGTGGTGTTGTAGGCGGTATTGTTGGAGGAGCGGGCGGCTACGCCATCGGTAAGAAGTCGAAAAGACGCTGGAGTCCGCAGGCAACGGGTACCGCCATCGGGACCGGTGCAGGTGCCGCTGCGGGTGCCATCATCAACAAACGTAACCGTGTGGTAGGTGGTGTTATTGGCGGTGTAGCGGGTGGAGCGGCTGGTTACGCTATTGGCAAGCATGTCGACAATAAGCAGAAGGCTGCCGAAGCGGCCCGAGTTGCTGCCGCCGAGAGAGCCCGTATTGCTGCTGCGGATAGAGCCGCTGCCGAAAAAGCGGCCGCCGACCGGGCTGCTGCCAATCAGACCGAACAGGCAAGGGCCGTAGCCCAGCGGACAGGCGTACCAAATTCAGTAGCAGGAGGAGCCGCCAGCCCAACGGTAGCGGCCACCGCACCTGCCATGCAGGGGGCCAGTATTATGGACGCCGGTAAGCCGGTTGCTTATGTGTACAAGTCCGGGTTTCTGGTGAACGATACGTATGGTGATCCACTATCGCCCTATCCAACCTACGAGTATCGCCGGAAAAGCTGGTAATCTATTTAGTCTGGTACACTGCTCCCACCCGATTACGTGGGGCAGTGTACTTTTTTTGTCATTCACTACAAATTTTACACTTATGAACTTCTTCCGTATTCTCATCGTGGCTGCGCTTTTCGCGTCCTGCTCAAAAACAACGGATACCGTTAATATTCAGGATTTAAACCGGCAGTTTATTGATGCCTGGAACAATAAAGACGCGGCCAAAATAACGAATCTACTGGCCGATGATGCCGAATTCCTACAAGGCAACACGCATTTTAAAGGAAAGTCGGAAGTGGCCGAGAAATGGGTTCGGGAAACGCTGCCAACCCTGAGCGACCTGAAAACGAACGTAGTAAGCTCCGGAACCGATACCCAGACAGCGTATGAAGCGGGTACGTTTTCGGTGGATGTGATGCCGGTCAATCCGTCCGATCCGCACGCTTTTGGCGAGGGCAACTACATCCTGCTCTGGAAAAAAGTAGCGGATAACAGCTGGAAACTAAGTTATGCTCAGTTGGAAGACCTGCCGGTACAGGTGAAAAACTAGCACTTACTGCACCTTTGTTCTGCCCGGTACGGTTCATAGACCCTACCGGGCAGAACTATTTTGAGATTACCCCTCTTATGTGACGTATGACAACGAATGAAATTTACGATGTATTGACCGACGCCATCAGCGCCATTATTCCCGATGAGTGGACCATCGTACGGCTAAACGCTCAGTTTCTGTCCGACGGACTGGACTTGGAGCTGGATGGTCACTATCTCACCCCGACGGGCGAACTGGAAGTGCTATCCACCGATTTCCCGGAAGAAGCCACCGAAGCGGTTCAGGAGTTGTATCTGCACCGGAAAACCGCGGGAGAGCCACCCGCCAATCGACTACAGATCGACCTGACTGCCCAGGGTCAGTTTACGGTTGAATTTAGTTGGGATCAGGAAATTCAGGACGAGGACGATCATTTCTCCAAAGGCGGCACGGCGAAGGAGTGGATTGCCATCCGCGAAGCTAAATACGGCCCAATTGACGATCAGGCTAGTGAGTAGCTATAGAATGCGGGAAGCTATAAGAAGAAAGAAGTGAGATGAAGGACCAGCTTGCTAACAGTCTTTCAGCTCACTTCTTAAGCTCTTTTTCTCCTATAACACAACTTCCACCAGTGGTTCGTTGCTGGTGCGATGAGTAGTTTGGTACTGAACGATGCGTTGCCCAATCACCAGGACAGCTAGTCCACCAACAACGCAGCCCGTCATTACGCCCACCATCGGTATGGCGGTATTGTCGTGCAGTAGGCTGACAGTTGCCGAAACCAGTGCCCCAAATCCCATCCGGAAGCTACCCATCAGGGCGGCCGCGCTCCCCGCATGACGCGTAAATGGAGCTAAAGACAAGGCCGATGCATTGGGGCCGGTTATGCCCTGTCCGGCCAGAAACAGAAACAGCATCCCAATCAGGCCAAACTCGCCAAACCACCCGGCCCAGGTACCGAGTACCATCAATAACCCCACCACCGACTGGTAGGTCAGCGTAACCAGAATGATCTGCTCGCTGCTGTATCGTTTCAGAAAAAAACGATTGAACTGCGTTGGAACCACCAGCGGGACGGTCATGAGGGCGAAAATCCAGCCGTATTCCTGCGCGCTGGCGTGGTAGAGATTCATGAACACATCGGACGAACCCGCCAGATAAGCGAAGGGGGCCGACGTTGCAATACCACCAACCAGCGTGTAAATTAGAAACTGCGGCTGCTTGATAACGGTAGAAAAACTTCTTAACACCGCCTGCGGACGTAACGACAGGGAAGCGTCCGGCTGCCGGCCATCGGGCAGGGCAAAATAGATACCGACCAGCATAAGGGCGGTAATGACGGCCAGGATAAGGAAAATGGAATGCCAGCCGAAAGCCATAGTCGCGTAACCGCCAACGGTTGGGGCAATCATGGGCGAAACGGCGATGACCAGAATGAGCAGCGAAAAAACCTGGGCAATCTGCGAAACCGGGAATAAATCCCGTACCAGTGCCTGTGCCGCTACCAGCCCCACGCAACCACCCAGTGCCTGGAGTAACCGCATGGCAATCAGCGTTTCGATGGATGTACTAAAGGCACAACCAATGGAAGCCAGCAGGTAAACGACCAAACCAGCGTACAGGGGCCGCTTCCGGCCGTACCGGTCCAGCAGGGGTCCGTACAGGAGTTGCCCGACAGAAATACCGACCAGATAGGCCGTTAGCGATAGCTGAACCTGGGAAATAGACGTGTGAAGGTCGCGGGCAATAGCCGGAAAACCCGGCAGGTACATGTCGATGGAAAACGGACTGACGGTAGAGAGTGCCCCTAAAATCAGGATAATAACAAAATGCTGTCGGCGAGTCATAAACTCAAAGAAAAAGTACTTCCCTACATACGTTCAACCCGGACTGATTGTTCCCGGATTACTTTTCTCTATTGGGTAAATAGGCTAATTGGGGGTGTGTGACAACAAAGGTATCATGCCAGTCCGCTACCCGGTACTTTTTGACCGAATGCTGATTGCGTTCGGTAGCCCATGCCACCACTTGCGTTTACAATTGACGCCAGGGTGGAAATACGCCGGTTCTGGTATCGACAGGCCGGGACTGCGAAAATTTCATCCTGATTGAGTCCAGGAAAAGCGGTGGTCCGTTTCATAACGTTGACGGGTAGTGTACCTTTGCTTAGTAAGTCGGTTAAGTACAGAAGGTGGTTGGAGGTGAGTTGAATGGGTATTTTAGTCATCTGCTAAATCAAACAAAAACTTTCGTTACGATGTATTAAATGAGCGATTGAGAAAGCAAAACCGGCGTTGTTCTCACGCATCCATTAGTTGATTATGCAGGACATTGAACCCTTCTATGGCTGGGAGAAATATTATACCGCATCGGAAGATGAGCAGTCTCCGTTTTATGAGCGGGAGTACAACATGCAGCAGTATGAAAATACGATTTACGGCTACTATATCCACCCGCTCTGGGATGAAATAGGCTCGGAAACCCTATACTGCAAAATCCTATTTGCCAACTACGACCGGCAGTTTGTGGTCATTGAACTCTTCGGCGAGTGGAACGACACGCTTCATAACGATATCATGTACCTGAAACGGCAGGTAATCGACCCGCTGGTGCAGCAGGGAATTAAATACTTCATCCTGATTAGTGAGAACATCCTCAATTTTCACGGCTCCGATGATAGCTACTATGAGGAGTGGTTTGAGGATGTGGAAGATGGCTGGATTGCGGCTGTCCACTCGCCGGATTTCATTGAGCGGGAATGGAAAAAATACCATCTCGATTACTACATCAATTTTGGGGGTACGCTCGACATTGCCAATTGGCGGACCCTCAAACCCGCCGGGCTATTCGAGTTGGTAAATACCCTGCTCGTCCGTCGGTTGGGGGGGTGATGATACCAACAAAATCGTACGTCTAATGGTCTTTTTCGTAGGTTTTCTCCCCCGCTTCAATGGCAACCGACAGCATGTTGTTCCTGGGCGGAATCGGGCATGAATACCCTTCCTGATAGGCGCAGTAGGGATTGTAGGCCCGGTTGAAGTCCAGCGTTACTTTTCCGTCTTTAATGTCGCCCGTGCGGAAGTCGATGTACCGCCCACCGCCGTACGTTTCTTTGCCGGACGTAGCATCCTTAAACGGCAAAAACAGGTAATCCCGGTAGTTCGGAACCTTCATCAGGTTCAGACTCCGGTACACTGTCAACTGCTGTGGTTTGCCATCCAGCACAAACGACAGTACGGCGTAGGCTACATGCTCCTTTGTTTTGCCGCTGTAAGTAGGCATGTCGAACGGTTCGGCGTTTACTGTTCGTTCGGCCGTAGCGATTATGCGGTACGTTGAATCTGGTTCGTAGAAGTGTATGTACGCCAAATCGGTGGTTGCTTTCAGCGGGCCACCGGCCGAATCCAGTAATTCCTTCCTGTATGTTTCCCGGTGTTGGGCAAGCTGCTCTGCAAAGGGCGTCTGGGCCAGTGCACTGGTAGTGAGCAGGGTGCATACGAGCAGTAGGATACGCATAGTAAGTGAGGTAAGGAAGTCAATCAATTATCTGGCAGAATGACAACGTACGCATAAAAATGGTTGCCATACGGGCAAAAATTAGTATATCAGTCCACCGGCTTAAGGGCAACAATCGGCCGCTTTGGCCTGGTAACTGATAGATAATACCGGTTTATCGGGCATGACCACCCGTGATGTCTTTCACTTTTTGAAAAAAGGCTTTTTTTCGATCGGAGTTGATACCCCAGTCTACCGGAACGCTTTGGTAACCCTCATGGTAATCCGTTTCGCCGGGAAACCGAAAATCGAAGTAGCCCCAGGAAACATAGTTTTGTACAGATACCGTGAAGTTGCTGGTGTCTTTGTCAAAGTCGAAATGATCGTCTTCGTTGATGACAATGGGCATTTTCCGGTAGCCATCCACTTTTTTTGTGGCGTCAATCAACGTTTGAATCTGTCCGGTTTGTTTGGCACCATTTCCGTGAATCAACAGGAAGTCGGAAGCTTTCACCACGTTGGGCGTTGGCACTACTCTGCCCTCATAACTGGTACTCACTAAATACCGATAGCCATTCTTCTGCCTGCTCTTCACCCGGTCAATAAGTTCATGGATGCGGTCGGGCCACAGGATTTTATGGTCGTAGTTTCCCCGCGCATTGGTTTCGTTGGCAATTTCGATGATCACGTTCCGATAGTTCCGCTCAAATAGCCAGTTCACCAGGTTATCCGTAGCGTTGATAACCGCCTGCTCATCGGTCAGATACTGGTCCTGACCGAAGTAGAAAATACCCAGGATAACCACCATGTGCAGGTCGTCGGCCTTCTTCAGAATCCGGTCCAGCCGGTTCATGTACGGAGCCATCAGCGAGCCATCGGGATTGAAGCCGGGATTCAGGCATTTTTTGTTGCCGTAGCCGTAAGGACTACCGCCCTGCATATTCAGCGTGAAGGCGTTCAGGCCGTAGCTATACCATAGGGGCATGGCGGCCACAAACTCGCTGGTGTTGCGGCTGGCATCCCACTTTTTGGTGTCCGGATAGGCAAACTCTTTCCCTGTTTCGGGGTTCAAATCGTCAAAAATTCCCTGCACCATCCGGGAGTTGATCAGCAACCCTTCAATGTTGTTCCCATTCCACGAGCGGCCCGGATACGTTGGTTTGCCATTGAGATAAAACTGGTCACCCCTGATTTCGACGATGGTCTGTGCGTAAACGGATTGAAGGAGTGAGCCCAGTAGAAACAGGCCGGAAAAAATGAGTTTTTGATTCATACATCCGATGGGTTTGCGGTTTGTTCGCTGCCTGTTGATAGTCGAAAAATAGCAGACGATACAAATAAGCGTTAAATCGTATTGATAGGCAATTTGACGGGGTTCATACCCAGCCATAGTTGGCTAAGACTAAAGGTAGTACACACATTTTATCCGTTCAGCCGTAGCGCAATTTCGGTGATTCATTCAGATCCGGGAGTCAGTTCGTCATGAACTGGATTCTTGTGTAATAGTATAAAAGTGCAAAAAAATAATTGTTTATTATAGTTTGTTGCTATACCTTGACCGTATCATCAATCCTTACGGTCATGAAAAAATCACTGGTAGTAATTGCTCTGGTATTAAGTACCGTTATGAATGGGTTGGCTCAGGCTGACAACGAAGCTATAAAGCGCGTGCTACGTAGTGAAACCGAAGGCTTTTTTAAACGGGACAAAGCGGAGTGGGCAAATGCCTGGGCGCACACACCCTACGTCAACTTCGCTGCTAACCTGTATGGCGGGGATTTCAGGCTGATTAAAGGGTGGAGCGAACTGGAAAAACAATTTGCCAGTCAGTTCAAGAGTAACAGGGTATCAGACAAGGTTACGGTACAAAACGATAACTACATGATACACCAGAACGGCAATATGGCCTTCGTTACCTACGACCAAACCCTGCTGGACAGCCACGGAAAAACTACATCAAAAGAAAGCCGGGTGCTGGAAAGACTAAACGGGCAGTGGAAAATAATCAACGTCATCGCGTTGACCAACCTGCAAAATTTTGGGAAAAAATAAGTTTTGATGCCCATAGAAATGGCCCGAATGCTATCATTCGGGCCATTTCCAGTAGAGAAGTCTGTGCAGCTAAGGCTAATTCCCAAACTGCTTTACCAGTCCTTCCAGCGTATGCAGGGGCTGCACCCCCGATTGCCGCCAGACAATCTTGCCTTCTTTAAACATAATCATGGTTGGTATGCTCCGAATCTGATACTGTTGAGCGGCTGCCTGAGCCTTATCCACGTCAATTTTAATCACGCGAACCTTGTCGCCCGACCGTTCAGTGAGTTGTTTCAATATAGGAGCCTGCTGTTTGCAGGGGCCACACCAATCGGCATAAAAATCGACCAGCACGGGCTTATCACCCTGTATGAGTTCTTTGAATGATTGCTTGTTCATAGTGGATTGTAATTAGTTTGTGGTTTGTGTAAGGCAACTAAGCATATGCGGTTAATCTGCTGATGAACACCGTGAGCGACAGACACTAAACCACAACTATCTGCTATTGTTCCTGGTTAATTGGTTCTTTCAGGATGGTATGTCCCATCTTGTCGCGTTTTGTCTGGAGATAGCGTTCATTATAAGGATTGGACGATATCTCAATGGGAATGGTGTCTATAATTTCCAGCCCGTAGCCCATTAGTCCAGCCCTTTTCTTGGGGTTGTTTGAAATAAGTCGTAGCTTACGAATACCCAGGTCCCGCAGTATTTGCGCCCCTACGCCATAGTCGCGGGCATCCATTGGCAAACCCAGTTCCAGATTGGCTTCAACCGTATCGCGACCCATTTCCTGTAGTTTGTAGGCTTTTAGCTTATTCAGTAAACCGATGCCTCGTCCTTCCTGAAACATGTACACGACTACGCCTTTTCCTTCCGCTTCTACCATTTGCAGGGCGGTATGCAGTTGACTGCCACAATCGCAGCGACAGGAGCCGAATATGTCGCCCGTAACGCAGGACGAATGAACCCGCACCAGCACCGGTTCGTTGGGCTCCCATTTCCCTTTTATGAGCGCGAGGTGAATATCGCCGGTGTTACTTTGCCTGTAGGCGATCAGGTCGAAATGACCCCATTTGGTCGGCATATCCACGCCAATTTCCCGCTGAATCAGGGATTCGGTACGGAGCCGGTACGCAATCAGATCCTGAATGCTGATAAGCTTCATGCCGAAACGGTCGGCCATTATCCGCAGTTGGGGCAACCGGGCCATGGTACCATCTTCATTCAGTACTTCGATAAGAACACCCGCTGGCGACAAGCCCGCCAGTTTTGCTAAATCAATGGCTGCTTCGGTGTGACCCGATCGGCGGATAATTCCACCTTCAACGGCCCGCAGGGGAAAAATATGCCCGGGCCTACCCAGATCGTCGGGCGTGGTGGCTGGATCGACCAGTGCCTGGATGGTTTTGGCCCGGTCAGATGCCGAAATCCCCGTTGTGCAGCCTTTGCCCAGTAAATCGACCGATACCGTGAAAGGGGTTGTGTGTACCGACGTATTACTGGTAACCATCATCTCCAGCCCCAGTTCTTCGCAGCGTTCCTGGGTGAGCGGAACACACATAAGACCCCGCGCTTCGCGAATCATGAAGTTGACCATTTCTGGCGTAATCATTTCGGCCGCACAAATCATATCGCCCTCATTCTCACGGTCTTCGTCATCCACGACCAGCACTATTTTACCGGCTTTAATATCGGCAACGGCCTCTTCAATCTGATCTAACCGGATGGGTGTCAAGCCATCCTGAGGTAACCCCTGACCCGGATCGACAGGCAATCCGCTGGTTTCGGAGTTGGTACTATTATTGCTCATCTCTTTGAGTCTATACGTGTCTGTGCATGTATACGTGCCGTTGATGGCTCGTTCTCCAATCGTACAGGACGATCAGAAACATGTACTGTTTGATTGAAAACTGATTTGGAGAAAGATACGTTTCGCCAGATGCGAAAATGTCTGTTAAGCCGTTTTCTACAAAGTGAGAAACGACGTAACTTTATACGAACGATAAAAAATTACCCTCTGTGCAAATTTTACAATTGGTGCTGATTGATGTTGGGGTGAAAGCCAATAAATTAGCTCATCGGGCAGTATTAACGCTGGCCATATTAGTACTGTTGAGCGTATTTTTACAGGCCCAGGCCCAGGCCCAGAACGTTTGCATCAATCCGGCATATCCTGGTAGCTTTTCCATCGACAAAGCGAAAGTGTGCGTTGGTACTTCTATTACCGTTTCAACGACAGCCAATGCTCCCGTATATAACTTTCAGTACGACGGCAAGAGTGCATTTGGACAATTCCCGACGGTTAATAGCAAAACATTCTCCTACACGTCGCCCGGCTCTTACACTATAGTTCAAGTCGGCGGTGGACTCACTGGTACCATTGCGTGCCGGGAAGTAGTGGTGCTGCCCGTTGATCCGGTTAAGTTTACGGCAAGAGGATGCTCCGGCCGACGGGCTATAGTTACGGTCGATGCTTCCACACTAGGGCAGTACGATAGTTACGAGATTTACTGGGGCGATGGCGTGAGAGAACAGAAGACTCGTGCCGATGTAGCGGTGGATTTATCCCATACCTACACCAATGCCGGATCGTATGCAATAACGGTACAGGGAATTTACAATGCCCCGGCCAGCTGCCGGTCAACGCCAGGTCCGTCCCAAACTATTGCCGTTACATCAGCGGCTACTCAGCCCATTATTACATCGCTGAAAACAACCAGCGATAATTCCATTGACATTACCTATCAGGCCGGCACCGGGCTATCCGTGCAACTCTATCAAAAAGTAAATGGAACCTATACCGCAACGAGCCAGAAGGGGTCTGGTTCCGGTACCTTCTCGGCGCAGACGGATGCCAGACAGGTGCAGTGTTTTCAGGTAGTGGCGCAGGATGCCTGTAGTACTACCGGACTATCGTCGGATGAGGTTTGTAGTCTGGTAATCAACGTAGCAGCGGCTAATAAACAAAACAATTTGAGCTGGCAGCCCTACGCGGGCTCAGCCTCGCAATTCCGATTTTATCGGCTATACCGAAATGGGGGTGTAAACGGGCAGGTAACCAACCGTACCACAGGAACGTACGCTGATGCCAACAATATCACTTGTGGTACGCAGTACTGTTATTCGCTTGAAGCCACTGCCGGACCAACGCTTATTACGTCGCAGCCCGTCTGCGTAACGGGAATCAACAGCAGTGCGCCCGATAGCCTGAATAATGTAGTAGTATCCATCGAGAACAACCGTCCGCGTCTGGTAGCGGCCCTGCCCACAACGGGTGCCCCAACGGCCTATACCCTCGTTATCAGTCGGTCAAATGGCCCATTGGGACCATTTCAGCAGGTGGGTACGGTGGCGAACAAAAATACATTTGTGGATGACAGTGCCAACCCCCTGGCCAGTTCGTATTGCTATCAGGTGGCTTATCAGAGCAACTGTGGGCTGACATCGGTGCCATCGAAGCCGGTTTGTACGGTGCTTTTATCGTCAAAGTCAAACAAGGGAATCGACTGGACCGTCGATTCACCCTTTACGCCGGAACGAGTCGATAACTACATTCTGGAAGTAGTCGATTCACTAAACGGGACCAAACGCGAAATTCCAATTAGCGGCAATACCCATTATGAACCCGACCCCAACGACCCCAATCTGCAATCGCAGCGGTATCGTATTATTGCCGTGTCCACGAACGGGACAATTAGTTACTCCAACTTCTTTACCTTCCGGCGGGAAGCGAAAATTCTGGTACCTGATGCTTTTTCGCCGAACGGCGATGGATTGAACGATATGTTCCTGGCAAAAGGCATTTACTTTGATCAGTACAGAATGTCTGTCTACGACCGCTGGGGTGAGGTTGTGTACACAACAATCGACAAAACTCAGGGCTGGGATGGCAGAATAAAGGGGCAACTGGCCGAGCAGGGACAATATATGTACCGTATCGAAGTAATTGATCTGACCGGTTTTCAAACTGTTCGTACGGGTGCGGTGTTGTTAGTCAGATAAACAAAGTCAGGCAGTAAGTTAATGAGCCGGTCATTATTTGTTAACTAACCCACTCAACAACCACTTACTGACTAATCAACTGATTGACTCACTAACTACAAGGCATATGAACATGATGGATATGTTTGGGAAAATGAAGGAAGTTCAATCCCGGATGAAAGATGCGCAGGAAACGCTCGGTACCATTACCGAAACGGGCGAATCGGGTGCCGGTCTGGTGAAAGTAACGGTCAATGGCCTTAAAAACGTCCTGAAAATCGAGATCGACCCGGACCTGATCCGGGTCGATGATCGCGAAATGCTACAGGACCTCATCGTAGCCGCTACTAACAAAGCGATGGGTAATATTGAAACGAAAGCCCGCGAACATCTGCGTCAGGCTACCGAAGGGCTATTGCCTAATATTCCCGGCCTGAATCTGGATGGGCTGATGCCGTAAATAGTTTGTACGTTTGTGTCAGAATGCCAGTCGGTCCGTTCGCTGAGTCGGATGGTGCCCGTCGTGGCGTAATTAACCGACAACAAATTGCAAAACGCAGTACGTGGATATCCTCGCCATTGTTATTCTTAATTACAACGGGCAACCGTTTTTAGCTAAATTCCTGCCTCTCGTGCTGGCCAATGCTGATGGGCACCCGGTTTACGTAGCCGATAGCGCGTCTACCGACTCATCGGTATCTTACCTGAAAACGACGTTTCCCTCCGTGCGGGTCATTGAGCTTCCCCGAAACGAAGGCTATGCCGGTGGGTATAATCTGGCACTCGATCGTATCCGAACGCAGTATGGTGGGGCTACGTACTACGTGCTCCCTAATTCTGATATCGAAGTAACGCCCGGCTGGCTGCCGCCCATGCTGGCCTTGCTGAAGGCGAATCCCACTATTGCTGCGTGCCAGCCCAAAATTCGTTCTTATAGTGAGCGTTCGCTGTTTGAACACGCGGGTGCTGCCGGTGGCTTTGTCGACTGGATGGGCTACGTTTTTTGCCGCGGCCGCGTATTTGCCACCTTTGAGACCGATACCGGGCAATATGATGATAACAGACAGGTGTTCTGGGCAACGGGGGCCTGCCTGTTTATGCGGGCCGAGGTATTTCATCGGGTGGGGGGCTTCGATGCTTCCTTTTTTGCTCACATGGAAGAGATAGACTGGTGCTGGCGTGTACAGCAGCTTGGCTATGAAGTATGGGCCTGCGGACAATCCACGGTTTACCACGTTGGGGGCGGTACGCTCCACAAATCCAATCCCCAGAAAACGTTTCTGAATTACCGGAACAGCTTGTTCATGCTGTACAAAAACTGGCCGATCGATGGATGGCTTTGGCCTAAAATTTTTCTGCGTCTGGTGCTGGATGGCTTATCATCGATGCTATTTCTGAAAGCCGGACAGTGGCCGGATGTATGGGCTATTCTGCGGGCGCACTTCGCCTTTTACGGCGCACTGCCGCAACTATATCGGCAGCGTCGGTTATTGAAAAAGCAAAAAACAACCCCTGTGGCGCTTTACCCAAAAAGTATTGTCTGGCAGTATTTTTCGGAGGGCAAGAAGACGTTCGAAGAGATGGATGGTATGTGACTTACTTTATTATCATACAGCCTACAGCCTGCTATTCCTACAGTTCCCAAACGGTTGGGTGAGCATGACGGCGCAGGTGCTTGTTGATTTCCATCCAGAAGGCCAGAATCAGATAAAGAATAACCGGGGAACCCATCGTCAGGAATGAGGTATAGATAAAATACAGGCGAATG
Source organism: Spirosoma spitsbergense DSM 19989 (assembly GCF_000374085.1). GTDB lineage: Bacteria > Bacteroidota > Bacteroidia > Cytophagales > Spirosomataceae > Spirosoma > Spirosoma spitsbergense. Next base: position 19,978 of record NZ_KB893548.1, read on the forward strand.
CTGCTGGCTGAAATACTCATTTTCTCTCCTAATCGCGTACAAACGCCAAATGCCTGACTTTCAAGGAAATATCGAAATTTGTCGATTTTCTTTGCCAGAAAACGAATAATTAACCAGTTAGTCATAAGATGAAGAGTTGATGACTTCTTACTAGATTGTTTGTCTTACAGATAGAAATTCAATATAAACTTAATGTATTTAGGTAAAAAATAGTACTAAAACTGTTGAAGTTAGAACATTTTTATTTTCTTTGTGTGGCAGCTCCGCAAACGTCACTGGTAAATAGGTTGCACGAATATACTTAACAAAGATCGTTGGTTGTCAACTAAGTATCCTATGAGATACTACAGTATCCGTTTCTTATTCTTTGTTAAGAACTAACCCTTAAAATGTTTAATTTTTTAATTGTTTAGGTTTTATGCAAACGGGTGAAGTTAAGTTTTTTAATGAGAGTAAAGGGTACGGATTTATTGTTGAAGATGGTACCAGTAGAGACATTTTCGTTCACGTTACGGGTCTGAATGGTCTTACTATTCGGGAAAAAGACCGGGTACAGTTTGAAGTGGTCGACGGCAAGAAAGGGCTCAATGCCGTAAAAGTCCAGAAATTAGCCGATTAATTTACCCTCCAGCGTTTACTTAGGAAATAAGTGCCCCACTTAATTTTTAAGTGGGGCTTTTGTCGTTTAGTTTTCTACCCAGCCCTTAACCTGATCAAGCGTAGGCATCGGTACATCCATTTTTAGCTTTTTGCGAACACCACCCAAATCATTGAACAGTTTATTCGGGTTAGCAGCCTGCAGCTGGTCGACCGTCATGAAATTTAGCTTTTGTAGCGCCGGAACCCATTCGATAGGTACGCCCGCCGTTACAAAATCGCCTTCGTCCGACTGCTCCACTTTCTTTTCGGGGCGCATCTGAGGGAAGAACAGCACATCCTGAATAGACGGCTGGTTCGTCATAATCATAGCTAGCCGGTCAATCCCCAGCCCTACGCCCGCCGTTGGGGGCATACCGTATTCGAGGGCACGCAGAAAATCTTCGTCCAGCATCATAGCCTCTTCATCGCCCCGCTCGGCCAGACGCAGCTGCTCTTCAAAGCGTTCGCGCTGGTCGAGCGGATCGTTCAATTCAGAGTAAGCATTGGCTATTTCTTTACCGTTGCAGATGGCTTCAAAGCGTTCGACCAGTCCCGGTTTGCTCCGGTGCTTTTTGGTCAACGGCGACATCTCGACGGGGTAGTCGGTGATGAACGTCGGCTGAATCAGGTTGGGTTCGCAGGCATCGCCGAACAATTCGTCGATCAGTTTCGATTTGCCCATTGTATTGTCCACTTTGATGCTCCGGCTTTCGGCTACCTGCCGCAGTTCGGCTTCTTCCATGCCCGATACATCCACACCCGTGTATTCCTGAATAGCCTCGAACATAGTCATGCGTTTCCAGGGACGCTTGAAGTCAATGACGTTTTCGCCAACCGTCACTTTGGTTGTTCCGGCTACGTCAAGGGCTACTTTTTCCACCATTTCCTCAATGGTATCCATCATCCAGAGGTAATCCTTGTAGGCTACGTAGAACTCAACCTGCGTAAATTCGGGGTTGTGCGTACGGTCCATACCCTCGTTGCGGAAATCCTTGGCAAACTCGAAAACGCCATCGTAACCGCCCACAATCAGTCGCTTCAGGTATAGCTCATTGGCAATTCGCATGTACAGCGTCATGTCGAGCGAGTTATGATGCGTGCGGAATGGCCGGGCGGTTGCTCCTCCGTGGATAGGCTGCAAAATGGGTGTTTCGACTTCCAGATACCCTTTCTGGCTCAAGAACGAACGAATGGAGTTCACCAGCTTCGTCCGTTTGACGAACACATCGCGTACGTGCGGATTCACAATCAGGTCGACATACCGCTGGCGGTACCGTTGTTCGGGATCCGTAAAGGCATCGTAGGTTTCCTTTTCGCCCTGCTCATTCACCACCTCTTTCACCACCGGAAGGGGACGAAGGGCCTTGTTCAGAATCGTAAATTCGTTGACATAGACCGAGAGTTCGCCGGTTTTGGTCGAGAATACATAACCCCGAACACCGATGATATCGCCGATGTCCAAGAGTTTTTTAAAAACAGTGTTGTAGAGGGTTTTGTCCTCGCCGGGGCAGAGGTCATCACGCCGGAAATAGAGTTGCATCCGCCCGGTGGAATCCTGCATTTCGGCAAAGGAAGCACTACCCATAATCCGGAAGCCCATCAACCGGCCTGCCAGTTGAACGTTACCCCAGCGGGTATCGCCGGAGAGGTTCATTTCGGGTTCCACCGTCGATTCCGGGTCGGGCAGAAACTTGGCCTTAATATCGGCGATGGTGGTATTGACATCATACAGGGCAGCGGGGTATGGGTCAATGCCCATCCGCATGAGTTCTTCGCGCTTTTGTCGGCGGTTTATTTCTTGTTCGCTCAGGAGCATAAAGTTGGTACCAAGTCGGTCAATCAGCGGGTTGACCCGTTAATAAGGCCGCAAAAATAGCGAAAAGGATTGGCGTTTGCAGGATTTGGTCGCTGTTGGGTATAGGACAAGTTTATTAGCCGACTGCCTGAACAGTGGGATTTGATGAACTGGTCAGGTCTTTCTTAACCGTTGAAACGGTTTTTCTACTGTGCTACTGTCCTGGCCCGCGCAGGTATTTGTCCAGAAAATCCTTAACCGCTTTGTAGGCCGTTATCTCGTTTTCTTTCTTCACAAAACCGTGTCCTTCATCCGGGAAGGTGACATATTCGACCGGCACGCCGTTTTTCTTCACATTCGCTACAATTTCGTCTGATTCAATCTTTAGCACCCGTGGGTCATTGGCTCCCTGAATGACCAGCAACGGCTTTTTGATGCGCTCGGTATGAAATAACGGCGACTTATTGTAGAGGGCCACCGAATCCGTTTTAGGATGGCCGATTTCTTTAAACATGGCCTCGCGTTGCGGGCCCCACCATTCGGGCATGCTGTTCAGCGTACGAAGCCAGTTGGCCACCCCGAAAATATCGACGCCTACGGCAAATTCATCGGGTGTGAAGGTCAGTCCCGCCAGGGTCATATAGCCACCGTACGAACCGCCCATAATACCGATCTTGGTTGGGTCGACGTAGCTGGTTGCTGCCAGAAACTTCTTCGATTCAACGCAGTCTTTCAGGTCGGCATCGCCGTGTTTCAAATCATCGGCGGCATAAAACGTTTTGCCATAGCCCGAACTGCCCCGGTTGTTCACCGCCAGTACCACATAGCCACTGTTTACCAGGTATTGAACAAGCGGGGAGTAATTAAGCCGGGTCTGCCCGCCCGGTCCGCCATGAATAGATAGAATGGCCGGAAGTTTATCGCCTATTTTGGCGTCTTTGGGTTTGTATAGCAGGGCGGGAATCTCCATACCATCAAACGATTTGTACCGAATCACCTCACCCGAAACCAAATCGGCAGCCTCAATTTCAGGATTCAGACCGCGTACCAGCGGAGTGGCCTTGCCGGATTTAAAATCATACGAATACAGCGTAGCGGGCGAGTTGGAACTGTTGACAAAGAAGGTCATGCGGCCTTCGCTATCGGTGATGTTTACGCCGGTAACATCGCCCCCCGGCAGGGCGGGCATCTTAATGGTCTGATTGGTGCGGGTATCGATGATTCGTAGTTCCGTACGGGCATCGTTGTTGATGGACAACACCCGATAACGGCCCTTGTACGACAGGTTGTCGCCGGAAATGTCCCAGTTCGCCTTATCCAGAACAGTGCTCGCACCCGTGGCCAAATCATAGGACTTAACGTACGAAAACTCGTTTCCTTCATTGGTTGAGATAAGAAGTTTCCGGCCATCGGGCGTGAAGCCTTCGGGACTATTACTTACGTCTCCGGTGTGTTTCGTCAGGAGTTTGTTTTCTTTAGTTTTAGTATCGTACAGATACACATCGCTGTTAGTAGTGGTGATGGTTTTGGCCAGCGCGATATAGCGCTTATCGGGTGATACATCGCCGGGGAAAAAACCGCCTGGATTTTCGAAAAGCAGGGTAGGGGTGAGGGTAGCCATATCCAGTTCATAGACATCGAAAGCTGCCGGACTGCGCTGGTTCGACTGGTAGAAAAAGCTCTTGCGGTCGTGGCTGAGACCCGCAAACTGGAACTTTGCTTTTGGGGCTGGGGTGAGGTCTCTTACTGCCCCATCTTTCTCCCGCAAGTAGATATGGGTCAGTTCATTGCCCCCCTGGTCACTGCTGTACAGAATCCGTCCGTCGGGCAGGTAACCGATGGCGAAGATGGCATTGGTTTTAGAGGATGTTAGTTGCCTAGGCTGACCGCTGCCATCGAATGGTGTTTCATAGAGATTGAATACCCCATCCTGATTACTGCTGAACAGCACTGTTTTTTCGTCCGGCGAAATGTCGGACCCACCAAACCGAATGGTTTTCATAAACTGTTCGATGGTGTATTTGCGGGTGGCTTTCGGGACTGTTCCAGCCAGCATAAGGTGCGTGCATACTGATAAGCACACCACTAACAGACCGTGTCGGATAAATTGATTTTTCATTAGAAGAAAGTTCGATGAGAGATGAGCCTTATCCGGCGTAATTCTACGCCGGTCATAAGAATAGCAAAGTTGCTCATTTAACCCGATTTCGCCTGCTATATAATGCCGGATTTGAGTGTACGGTTAACGTATCGGATTCCACGTGCCAGTACTCAACAAAGGAAGTGTTTTCAGCAGAACAAATGACTGACAATAGATTGATGGACGGGATTTGTTAATCCCGGTGTTAGAAGGCATGCTTCAGAAGCTATCAGGGATGTAATCCTAAACCTAAAAAGCGAATCAGTGAAGGCCACTGATTCGCTTTTTAGGGTCAATTGTTGTCATAAATCAGGCCAACGTAGCGTCAACGCTGATGCTGGTATTGAACAGCTTTGATATGGGGCAATTATGCTCGGCGTGGTTAACCAACTCATCGAATTTAGCTTTGTCCAAACCCGGTACGCTGGCGGTAAGCGTCAGTTTGGAACTGGTGATGCCGCTGTCTTCCAGCGTAATCGCGCACTTCACATCCAGTGCATCAGCAGCAAACCCGGCTCCCTGAATATTGAAGGCCAACTGCATGGCAAAACAACCGGCGTGAGCAGCGGCTATCAGTTCTTCGGGGTTGGTGCCAATACCGTCGGCAAAGCGGGTGTTGAACGAATACTGCGTTTCGTTGAGAACTGTACTGGCTGTTGTCAGGCTACCTTTGCCATCTTTACCGGTTCCGGCCCAGTGGGCTGATGCATTGCGGGTAATTTTCATGTGTGTATGATTTAGATTTGTCAGCGATTTCTTTTAACAGGACAAAAGTAGCCGGGCGTATTCTGCTAACTTTTCACCTATGTTAAAATGCGATAGAACAGCACAAAAAAGATGATTTCTGATCCATACGAAGTACTACATCAATATTTACATCAGTTTGCCCAACTACCGGAAGCGGATATGCAGTTGGCTGATGAATTCTGGCACGTCAGGAAAATAGGTAAGCATGATTACTTCAACTTCCGGAACTCAGTCTGTCGGCAGGTGGGGTTTATTCTGAAAGGGTTATTCCGGGTTTATTACGTGGACCCCGGAACAGAGCAGGAACACAACCTCTATTTTATCCCCGAACACATGTTTCTGACGTCGCTAAAAGGCTTGCTGACGCAGACGACCTGCCCCTATCTCATTGAAGCCCTGGAAGATGCGGAACTGCTGGTTATCGATCGGGAGCATTTGCAACAACTTTACCTGCGTTCGCACAGTTGGGAGCGGTTTGGCCGACTCCTGGCCGAACAGTATTTCCTGTTCAATCAGATGCGGTCTGAAAGTTTACTGACACAAACAGCCGAAGAGCGCTACGTGGATTTAGTTGAAAACCAACCGGATATGCTGAATCGGGTGTCGTTAGGGCATATTGCCTCGTATCTGGGTATCAAGGGACCGTCGCTGAGCCGAATTCGGGCGCAGGTTGCCCATAAGTAATGCTACTTAACGAACGCAGAAAAACTGGTTAACTGGAAGGGTTTGGTAGTAAACCTGGTCCGTCCAGTCAGGGTTAGTTCAGCCAGAATCTGCCCCACAGCTGCCGAATGCTTAAAGCCGTGACCTGAACAGGCTGATGCCAGTAATACATCGGGATAGGCTGGATGCTGGTCGATGATAAAATTACCGTTGGGCGTCATGGTGTACAGGCAAACGGCTGATTTGACACACGCCGGACTGATGCCTGATAACGTAGGAGCTACAAATTTTTCGTACATCAATTGTGTTTCAGCATTACTAACTGTGCGGTTAACAGCAGAGGGCGAGGTTGGGTGTTCATAAGTCTCTGTTGCCAGTTTGATTCCTCCGTCTTGCCCGTTCACGGCCGGGAATCCATACACATCCCGATCACTAAAGATAAATACGGGCATCTTGCCGGGCGTATATTGACTGTAATTATCCTGCACCGCAAACCAGTACAGAACCTGCCGATACACCCGGAGCAAATGAGCATACGGTGTACCCCGAAGTGATTCTGCCAGCCACGCGCCGGTAGTGAGGATTAGTTTTCGGGTGCGATACGCAGTCTGGTCCGTTTGAATGATGATACCTGCTTCTGTCGACTTGAAAGACACCATCCGTTCGTTGGTGCGTATCGTCACTCCATTTTTACGGGCCTCTTCAAGCTGAACAGAAACACAGCGTTCGGGTTGTAGAAATCCGGCTTCCTGCTCGTAATAGCCAACGTCGTTTGGGCGAAACTGGAACTGAGGAAATTCCTGCCGAAGGGTGAGAGTATCGAGTATGCGATGAGGGATACCAAACTGCCCGGCGGCCTGAATCGTTGTATCGAGCCACCCTGTTTTGTTTCGGGTTCGTACCACGGAATTTTGCTGGCCTACGAATAAGCCGCCGGTAATAGTCAGTAGCTGTTCGGCCGACTGTTGTTCGAGTTCCCGCCAGATTTGGTAAGACCGCAGGGCCAGAGGAACAAAATGCGCCCCTTCGCCAATGGCCTGCCGCGTAATTCTGGTATCCCCGTGGGTTGACCCAAGCGTGTGAGGAGGGGCAAACTGATCGAGTCCCAGTACGTTCGGGGTTTCTTTTGATAGCTGATAGAGAGCAGCACTGCCTACGGCTCCCAGCCCTACTACAATCGCATCAAAAATCATGGTTTATAGTTATCTCCTAATTTCATCATTTCCTTCAAAATCCATTTTTGCCGTAAAGCAGGTCGGTGAAGCAGCCTTTCGGATAGCAGGAATTGTTTGGGGTACGGTCAGGCAGTGTGGAGTACCGCTAGTACCCTTCGTCGGTAACCAGATAATAAAATTTCCTATGCGTGGACTGGTCCTGATTTTGGACAGTAACCGTTAGTAACTCAACGTGTGTGTAAGCGTTGAAAGGCGAAACTGTGCTATCAATCACCGATTGATCAGCGTCTTTGCCCGTCTGTTTGATGGAAGAAATCGCTTCTTCCCGTGAATCGAAACTGCCTANNNG
>NZ_KB893548.1:27495-181857 GCF_000374085.1 Spirosoma spitsbergense DSM 19989
TCGAGCGTGGGCTCCTGCTCCGGCAGTTCGCCCGTTATGCTGGAAATCGGCGACTCCGCAACTCCCGATGAATCAGTGGCCGGAGCCGTGTACAATTCTATAATCATGTCGAAAAGAAATAAAATATACAGGCTTAACAAGCTGCGGCTCGTTTTGATAACGGGAATCCATTACTGAATGAACAAATTGACCGGCTGGTGAGAAATTAGTGCTGTTCGGCTACCCGGGGAAAGTCGCAGGCTACGGCGAAACACCTTTTTTTGAACAAACGAGTCACTTTTATTTGTTTAGTTTTTCATCGATACTCATTTTTGAACACGCAACAGTCGGTATGACGTCCAACTCCGGTCAAACAACAACTACCCTCTTTGATGCCGCCCGTAAAGGTGACATTGCTTCACTACAGCAACTCATTGCCAGCGGCCTGAATGTAAACATGCAGAATGAAAAGGGATTTACGCCCTTAATCATCGCGGCTTACGATGGTCAACTACAGGCGACCCAGGTTTTACTGGCGGCCAACGCTGATCCGAACATGCAGGACGACAGTGGAAACACGGCGCTCATGGGCGTATCGTTCAAGGGCTATATTGAAGTTGCCCGGCTTCTACTAGAAAAAGGCGCTGAGTTAAACCAACGAAACGGTAACGGGGGTACGGCACTCATGTTTGCTACTATGTTTGGCCGAAATGAGCTGGTAAAACTGCTACTCGACCACGGAGCCGACCGTTCCATTCGGGACCTGCGCGGTTTGAGTGCGCTTGACCTGGCCCTTCAGCAGGGTAATGAAGAAGGCCTGGCACTACTTCAACAGCCGTAATTCCAGGCCTTCGGGCCAAACAGGTTATTTACCCCCGGGTCGGGTGGGCCGTACTTCAATTTTGCTGGGCAGAGTGCGCGGGTTCATTTTAATCAGGTCGTACACCATCTCGCCAATATCTTCTGGCTGGATTTTCCAGGCGTCTTTTTCGCTGGGTTGGTGGTCGTTGAAATGCGTAGCTACTGAGCCGGGCATGATGGTGGTCACCTTGATGCCTTCGCTTCTTAAATCGAGCATAATGGCCTGAGTAAAGCCAACCAGGCCAAATTTGCTGGCGTTATAAGCCGACCCCTTCTCGAAGAAATTAGTGCCGGCCAGGCTGGCAATGGTGATGAAGTAACCTTCTGTCTTTTTCAGAGCGTCCAGTGTCGCTTTAGCCGTGTAGAAAACGCCCGTCAGATTGATGTCGATGGTTTCATGCCATTGTTCGGGGGTAAGTTCCTGAATGGAGGCAAAATGACCCACGCCCGCGTTGGCAATTACATAATCGAGCTGACCCCACTGACTCACTATGCTCTCTACTACGTTTTGCTGCGAGGTCAGATCGCGCACATCAGCCGCCATACCCAGCGCGTAGCCGGGTTTGATCTCGTTTAGTTTTTTTGCTGCCAGCTCTGCCGCCACCGATGAACGGCTGGTGATCGCGACTTTGATTCCCTGATTGATAAGGACTTCGGCAATACCGTAGCCGATACCTTTCGAACCGCCGGTAATGAGGGCGGTTTTTATATTTTCTGCCATAACTGGTTGGGTAAATTGGTAAGAATAACGCGCCAAACTGCGTATATGGAAGAATAACTCCCTGATTGGCGGAAGGGTTTACACAACCACCCAGGCAAAGCCTGTTTGCGTACTAGCCGCCCGCTTTTTTTGCTTTGTATCCTTTACCAACAAGCCAGTTCAGTACTTTATCGCGGTGGTCGCCCTGAATCAGGATTTCACCGTCTTTACCGGAGCCGCCCGCTCCGCAAACGGCCTTGAGTTGTTTTGTCAGTTCAGTTAGATCGGCGTTGGTGCCGATAAACGCCCGAATGGCGGTTACCACTTTATTACCACCCAATTTTACCACCCAGATTTTGAGATTCTGTTGAGCCGGGGGCAGGGTTTCCGCTTCGGGGTCGTCGTCGGATTGGTATTGAAAGTTGGGGTCGGTGGAGTAGACAACACCACTGCTTTTTTTCTTGCTCATGCGGTTATCCACCTGCGGAAAATCGTCAATTATTACTGGTAAATCGGATTTTTGAGTAGTAGGTCTGCCTGCTCAGATAGTGCATCGAGTGAACTAACGTTTTTTTTAATCTCTGATCGTAGCTGGGTTTGCATAAACTGACGAGCGTGTTCTCGCTCATCAACAGAAAGCGTTTGTAAAAAAGCCTGATACCGGGCCATCAGAGTTGCTTTTTCCTGCGATGAAGAAAGATTTCTGTATTCTTCCAAATACTGTTTTGCCTTATCCATATTTAGTTAGATAGCTAAAGTTCAAGTAGTCGATTGTTAATTTTGAGGAGTGTATCCCGGTAATTTGCCGCCTTTCGAATCAGAAAACGGTATTCCTCATCATGCTCATGGGGATCACTAAAAATTAACTGGTCCTCAAATTGGCTGAGTTGTATTTCCATTCTCTGCTTCAGGTCAAGCAGCAGCGTTTTTTCGTCCATATAATCAACTCGCTCTAAGCAGTTGCTTAGTGATAAAGGTAGGCCAGGGGAAGCTGCTTTGCAAAATAATGGCTGGTCAAAAATGTCTCTGCTTTACCCGGACGCTTACCCCTATAGTTCCATGAGCTGCCGTACCGCTTCGCCATACGTACTGCCACTAGTTAGCTTTGTCCCTTTTTTGTCGCTCATGGCCAGCATGAATTTGCCATCGAAATGACGGTGGATCTCTGTAATCCTGTGCCGGTTTACCATAGCCGACCGACTGACCCGCACGAAGGTATCGGGTAATTTTTCATTAAGGGTTGTCAGGGTATAGGTGGTTAGAAACTTCTGACCGTCTGTGGTTGCCAGGAAAACGTATTTGTCTTCGGCTTCAAAATAGGCAATGTCGGACAGAGGGATTAGTAAGATTTTTTCGCCCGTTTTTACCGAAATGGAATGGATTTCTTTTTTGGCCGGGGTTGCGCTCAACTGCATTTGTGCCAGCAGCTTCATGACGCTCTCGGTCATGGGGTTGGTCATTGCCTGACTAGTATCACTACGCTCCACGAATGTCCTGATTTTCTGAATCGTTCGGGCCAGTCGTTCGGCTTCGATGGGCTTCAACAGGTAATCAATCGAGTTTTCTTCAAACGCCCGAATGGCATACTGATCGAAGGCGGTGGCGAAAACAACCATCGGCATGGCCGTCAGTCGGGACAACATATCGAAACCATTAAGTAGCGGCATTTCAATGTCCAGAAAAATCAGGTCAGGTCGTTCGGCTTCGATAAGCGTTAACCCTTCGGCACCGTTGGTTGCTTCGCCTATAATCTCAACAGTGTCGTGGTGCTTGTCTAATAAACGGCGTAACCGGCTGATTGCCAATGGTTCATCGTCGATTAGTATTGTTCTTAATGAGTGTGTCATAAGGACTTGAGCCTAATTGGTCGGGTGTTAAAAAAGACTGACTACTCTGGATCTTAACCATCTGGATACAAATCAATACCTGCTTGAGCGGCCAGTTTTGCAATTCAACGCGGGCATCGTCGCCGTAGAGCAGTTTGAGTTTATCCTGGATACTACGTAGTCCGTAACCACCACTCATATCGTCGGGGAAAGCGGGGCCGTTATCGTGGACACAAAGGTGGAGTTCGCTTGGTCCGGCATCCCGTGGTCCGGCGCTCCGGTTTTTTTCATAGATCCGGACATCAATCCGGCCTGAATCGGCGCGTTTGGCAATGCCGTGTTTAATGGCGTTCTCTACAATGGGCTGTAACAAAAACTGGGGTAGTTTTAAGGCACTCAGGGCGGGGTTCTCTACCTCTACGCTAAATGTAAGCCGGTTGCCAAATCGCACCTGCTCCACCTGTAGATAGGTTTTGACCATTTCGAGTTCGTCGGCCAGGGAAGCGAATAATTCGCCGTCCCGACCGGTCGAGTAGCGGAACAGTTTCGACAGCAGCAGCGTCATTTCTTCCGCTTTGCCGGGGTTTTCATGCACCAGACTGGCTATGCTGTTGAGGGCGTTGTACAGAAAATGCGGATTGATTTTGGCCTGCAATGCATCCAGTTCAGCGCGGGTTTTCAGCTTTTCCATGTTGAGGAGTTGAAACTCCTGTTCCGATAGTTTGCGCGTAAGCTGACGACCCTGCTGCAGCACGTACAGAAAAATATTGGCAATCAGCAAATCGCCCATGACGTAAAAGTACCAGTCGGCTGTTCCGGCAATTCCTCCCGGACGTTTGTTTAGTTCTTCAATGTATTGCCTGCCCATCAGCATATACAAACTGGTATTGACAACAAGGAAGCTACCCATCACGGCAAAACTGATGACGATATGCCGTTGCCACACGGCCGTGAACTGGCGGGTAAGCCAACCCGATAAGGCCCATGTCAATAAAAAGACGACGGCACCATCGGTCATGTTCTGTGTAATCAGAAACCGGTAAAGACCTTTCATTAACGGGTCAGTACTTGTCAGTATAAGGTTGGTAAAATAAATGATGGCATTGCAGCCATAAATCAGCAACGCTCCCAAAAACATGCCGATCAGCGTACCCCAGCCAGGTTTTTGTAAAATGGTAGTCAGGGTGATAGGCTCCGGTCGGGTAGGCGTTTCTGGCCGGTACCGGCTGCGACCGGAAAAATTGAACGTAGCCCCTTCCACATTGGCCCCGGTCAGGTCTACCCCGTCCAGCGCGCTGAAATTCAGGTTGGCCTCGTACAGATCAGCATCCGTAAAATCGGCTCCGTTCAGGTTAGAAAAACTCAGGTTGGCCTGGCGCAGAACGGCACCCCGGAAATTAGCCCGGTTCAAGTTGGAAAAACTCAGGTCGGCCTGGGTCAGGTCGAGGCCGCTGAAGTCAAAATTGGCCAGGTCTGACGCCTGCATTTTCAGCCGGCGGCCGTTTTTTCCGATGGTGCCGATGAGTTGTTCGCGTGTCATAGAAATCAGTTGGTGAGTGAGTCAATGAGTGAACGGCTGGTGTCAGATTTGTCAGTCACTGACCGACTCACCGCCTGAGATTACTTACATTTCGCCAGCATCGGTTCGATCTGTTTTTCGCCCCACATCGGCGATAAATCACTGGCTGGTTTAAAAGTAGCAAATTTTTCGGCGGCCTGTTTCAGTACGGGACAGGCAGTGCCCGTACCACCGCCAAACTGCTCTGGTGTATACATCAGCGAGGAGCCTTCGAGTGCGTAAATGCGTGGATTGTTGGGGTTCAATACTTTGGCTTTTTCCAGCCCCGCCTGAAATAAAGGGCCGTATTGCTGCCACCGGCTCATGGGGTCAACGACCATCCGGGCCTGGGCAATGTAGGCTTTCAGAACAGCCAGTTCGTCGTTTTCCGGTGTTATGGCTTCGGCCGCTTTCAGGTTAACATCGGCCTGGTCAAGATAGGTATCTTTTTCGGCTTCGTCTTTACCCATAAAACCCAGGTATACGTAGTTCAATCCAGCATAGTAACGGGGTAGCCATGCTGTAGGCTCGGCACTGGCAATCCGCTCAAACTGGTTGGCCGAGGCCAGCATATCGGCTGGCGGTGATTTTTCGCTATGCGATTTCATGGTGTTGATGGCAGCACTCATAGCTTCTTTGTATTGATCTGATTGTGCCCAAACGGGGTTGTTGGCGGCAAGGGCCGTGATGATAAGAATGATGATCGTTTTCATGATTGGAGTTGTGATTACTGGTTAATAAAAAATATATAGTGGATTTGGGAAAAGGGTAGGGTACTTACAATTCATTGACGTTGACTTTCGCCTTTTTGGAGAGCATAACCATACCCCCGACAAAGACACTCCGGTAAGACTGGGGACCGACAGCGTAACGTGTCTTCCCATCGGTAAAGACGTTATGCGTGTTCAGGAGGTTGTCGACGGATGCGTATAGTACTACCCTATTCTTTTTTATGCTGGTAATATGGCTGGCTGAAAAACTCAGGTTATTCACCATCGGTGTACGGTCGACCAGAAAGCCCGTAGTCGTTTCGTCACGGTTGGGGTTATAGTAGGGGCGACCGCTGCTGATGGTGTAGGTAAGTGCGAGATTAGTGCTGATTTTTTCAAAATACCGTTTGCTAATCAGGCTGATGTTGTGGTTTGAAATGAATGTAGGCATAGCCTCCACGGGGTACTGCTGAAAGAGCCGTTTGGAATCGACGTAGCTGTAGGTAATCCAGTAATCCAGCCCCTTTACGGTTTTCTGGTCGCGCCAGAACACATCGAAACCCTTTGCGTAACCATAGCCGGTGTTATTTGTCTGACCAATCGGGAAACGATACGGGTTGGCGTCAAAACGGGCCGCCGAACCGGGTTGATTCATAAATTCCCGTACCAGTTGCGCGTAGTTTTTGTAAAATGTCTCTACCCGGAACGTGCGCTTGTTTTTTATGACTTGATAGTTCAGAATCAGGTGGTCGGCGCGTTCGTAGTTCAGGGTTGTATTCCGGTACAGATAGCGGTAGTCTGGCGTTTGGTAGAACTGCCCGTAGGCCATGGATACCTGACTGTACGGCCCAGTTTTATAGGCCAGTGACAGGCGGGGGGCCAGATTGAACCGGCCAATGACCGATGAATACTCTCCCCGAAGACCCACCTGCACCGCCAGATTTCGGCCCAGATACGTCTGCGATTCAACGAAAACGGCTCCATACTTGTCGTGCAAAGAAAAAGTATTGCCCGTAATTGTATTTCGGATGGTAACCCGGCTGGCTTCGGTACCAAAGAGCAGGGAGTTCGGTCCGGCATTTCCATGTCCGAACAACCGCGTTAGTACGGCCCGGCCCTGTAGTCGTTCGCTACCCCGCCCGAAGTCGGCTCCGCTGTAGGTTGTGGCATCGGTGTCGTAGCTGTACGAAAGTCCTGAATTGAGTAGCCATTTCCCCTCAGCCCAGCTATCGGTATAGGTGCTGGTCGTGAAGAAGTTTCGGTTGCGTTGTTGTAAGGCTGTTGTACCAGCATCAGCAGATGGGTCAAGGAAGTTCATGCCGAGTTTACTATCGGAGTACATACCGTAAAATTTCAGCATTCCGGTTTTAGTCGGTCTGAGCCGATAGGTTAGCGACGACCCGGTAAATTCCGGTACGTGCGTCCAGTCGATATTCTGGGGAACCAGGGCAAATAGTGGTTTCAGATTGCCGTAGTAGGCCGTTGCCGAAACCGACGATTTTTCGCTGGCCTGGTCGTAACTGAGCGCTGTATTGGCCAGGTTCAGACTCACACTCATGCCATTATTGCTGCTTTTATCGGTCGTGTTCAGCAATAGGACGCTGGACAATGCCTGCCCGTACTGCGCCGAATAACCACCCGTGCTGAACGACGTGCCTTTAAACATAAACGGCTGAAACCGCCCCCTCGATTGTATATCGGGCATCGTACTGAAATAGGGATTCTGCACAATCATGCCATCAATGATTACTTTGGCTTCCTCTCCTGAACCACCGCGTACAAACAGACCGGTTTGCTCACCGACGCGCTGCGTACCCGGCAGCAGATTCATGGCGGCTGTAATATCGGCGTTGGCTCCGGCGGTAGTGACAATATCCATCGGCTTGAGCATGGTCATGCGCTTCTCATCCGAGGCTTCAAACGAACCCGCTGTAATAACGACGGTATTTAATTCATTTGCCATTTCGGTCAGGCGAATGGTTAGCGATGGCGTTTGGACCAGCGTTATTTTTTGGCTGAATGGCTTATAGCCGAGGTACGATACAAGGAGAGTAGCCGTATCCCGGCGGGAAGAGGTAAAACGAAATAGCCCGGTGCTGTCGGTGTTGGCTCCATCGTAGGTGCCGCGCAAAAACACATTGGCACCCGGCAGGGCATGGCCTCGCTGGTCGGTTACCCGGCCAGTAAGTACCGCTTGCGCCGGTGCCAGAAAGGAAATTAGTAGAAGGGCTATTAAGAGAGTAGATGTATTTTCACCCCACCCCAACCACTTAACACAAGTATAGATTGCTTTCATGCGTGGCGGTAGTTTGTTGACCGATTGACTGGGTCAAAACTAACGTGTCCTCTGGCAGACCAACTGTTTTTTCCGATGAATACGGGTTGGTAAGGGGTGAACCGGGACAGGAGCCGGATGAAGTTATTTGTAGAATTGACAAACCGGATGCAAATTGAGCCTCGTAAATAACTCCGTTCTGCGCTAACAGTTGGCCGTTCCGTTTGTTAGTGACTTGTGAACTCTTTGCCTTTTGACTACTACCTTGGTTTGTTTTCCTCTTTCTGTCGGTCAGCTACGTCCCTGGCGCGAGGGCGATGAAGAATCATTAGTTCGGCATGCCAGTAACCGGCAAATCTGGAATAATGTGCGCGACTTTTTTCCGTATCCCTACACGCCCCGCGATGCACATTCGTGGGTGCGTTCCAACAAGTCATACCAGCAGCCAAACAACCTGGCCGTAGAGGTGGATGGGAAAGCGGTAGGGAATATTGGCTTTACCGTTAAAGACGATATTTACCGGTACAATGCCGAAATTGGCTACTGGGTTGGTGAGGAATACTGGGGCCGGGGCATCATGACGGAAGCCATACCGATTATGACAGACTATATTTTTAAGAATTTTCAGTTAAACCGCATCTTCGCCTGCGTGCTGGAAGGGAATACGGCTTCCATGCGCGTACTGACCAACGCCGGGTATCAGCAGGAGGCCATTCACCGGAAAGCAGCCGTGAAAAATAATCAGTATCTGGACGAATATATATATGCTATTCTTCGGGCCGAGCATCGGGAACTGAAGTCATCCATCAGTACCCGCTAACGGGCTTGCTGCCTGTTTATTTCTACGTATTGTTATCCGAAAAGAGCTTAACTATAGGCTATTTTTTGGTTATTTTGTCAAATCATTGCCGCTTCGGCGGACACGTCTGTTATGCCGAAAATAGTTATTGCCATTGATGGCTATTCCAGTTGCGGGAAAAGTACTACCGCTAAGGCAGTAGCTGCCCGTTTAGGTTATGGGTACATCGATACGGGAGCTATGTACCGGGCCGTTAGCCTGTTTTTTATTCGGGAGCGGGTGTCGCTCTCCAGCCCGAAAGAAGTGAACGAAGCACTCGAGAAAATTCATATCTCGTTCAAACACAACAATCGAACAGACCGCAACGAAACCTGCCTGAACGGCCTGAATGTGGAGGAGGAGATTCGGAAGATGTACATCTCCAACATTGTGAGTGAGGTAAGTGCCATTCCCGAAGTGCGCTGGGCAATGGTGGCCCAGCAACAGAAAATGGGGCGAAGGCGGGGCCTCGTCATGGACGGCCGGGATATCGGTACGAAAGTTTTTCCCGATGCCGAAGTCAAGGTTTTTATGACCGCCGATACCTACACCCGTGCCAAACGCCGACAGCAGGAGCTACTCGCCAAGGGGGAAATGGTCAATCTTCAGGATATTATTGATAACCTCGAAAAACGCGACCTTATCGACACGACCCGGTCTGAAAGCCCACTGGTGCAGGCCCCCGATGCTACGCTGCTGGATACATCGCACATGACCATTGAAGAACAGGTGGACTGGGTTCTTGAACTGGCCGACCGGCGACTGGCGGCAATCCATCGCAACAGCCATAAAAAAGCAGCTAACCCACTCGCCTGATTATCTATGACTGCCGACTTTCTGATTGTGGGTCAGGGTGTGGCCGGGTCCGTACTGGCCTGGACGCTCGACCAGCGGGGATGCTCGGTAATTCTGGTCGATGACCCTGCAAGACCTTCGGCCTCGGCGGTGGCGGCTGGTATCGTCAACCCACTTACGGGGCGTAAACTGGTGCGTACCTGGAAGGCCGATGAACTGTTCCCGTTTCTGCACCAGTTTTACCGGCATATCGAACAGGAACTCAATGTTCGGTTCTTTCACCCCAAAACTATCTATCGCCCCTTCCGGTCAGTGGCGGAAAAAAAGTCCTACGAATCGCTGACAGACAATCCGGCCATACAGCCATACATAGTAAACGCTGTCAATAACGAGTTGTACGACCGGTTCATTAACAACCCGTTCGGGGGGCTTGAGGTGACCCAGTCCGGGTGGCTGGATGTCAATGAGTTTGTCCGGATTATAAAAGGATATTTTATTCAGAAAAACCAGTATGCCGACGTCAACGTAAAGATTAATGAGTTGATGTTCAGCGATGGTAAAGCGGAGTGGCAGGGTATAACGGTAAACAAGGTTATTTTTTGCGACGGAGCACAGATAGGCGAAAATCCACTGTTCAACTGGCTTCCTTACAACCCCGTAAAAGGAGAGATTATAACGGCGGTGGTGCCTGATTACGCCATCTCCTCCGTCGTGAACCAGGGACTTTTTATTCTGCCCATTCGCGATGGGTTGGTAAAAATCGGGGCTACGTATAGCTGGCATGATATCGACTGGAAAACAACCGGGGAGGGTCGTACGTTCTTAGAAACGAAAGTGCGGGACATTCTGAAAGTGCCCTTCGAGGTAGTGGCCCAGCAGGCTGGTATCCGTCCGTCTACTAAAGACAGGAGGCCATTTATTGGGCTGCATCCCACCCAGGCAACTGCTGGTGTTTTTGGGGGTATGGGCACTAAAGGCGTGTCGCTGGCTCCGTATCTGGCCGAACAGTTTTCCCGGTACCTGCTGGATGGTGAAGATTTGGAGCCGGAAGCGAATATTAGCCGCTATGATTCGTTAATTAATCAAGCAAAAAAGGAGTTAGGAGCGAGGAGTGAGGAGTGAGGAGCCATCCGGTAACAAAAAACAGTCGGGATTACTTTTTTAATTATGCCGGATGGCTCCTCACTCCTCACTCCTCACTCCTCGCTCCTAACCACTACTTACTATATGCGAAATCGATACATAATTCTGTTGAGCCTGTGGCTGGGTGGGTTGAGCGTGGCTACGGCACAAAATTACCCGTCGCTGGAGCGGTTCGGGAAAAACCGGATTCAATACCGGAATTTCGAGTGGAAAATCATCCGTACCTCAAACTTCGAGATTTACTACTATCAGGATGGCCGTCAGATTGCTAACCTGACGGCGCAGTACGCCGAATCGGAATTTGACCGGATTACCGAACTGCTGGGCTATACCCCCTATAGCCGGGTGAAAATTTTCCTGTTCAATTCCCCCGCCGAACTCACCCAGAGTAACATTGGTCTCAATGCCCAGAGCGGCCTGAACAGCCGGGAACAGAACCTGTCCAAGTCGCGGGTAGAACTGGCCTTTACCGGCGACCAGATTAGCTTTCGGAAGCAGATTATCCATGATATTGCCATGCTGTTCGTCTATGACATGCTGTATGGCGGAAGCCTGAAAGATGCCCTCCAGAGCTCACTTCTGCTAACGCTGCCGGACTGGTTTATGCCGGGTATTGCTTCGTATATTGCTGGTGGAAACAGCCTGGAGCTGGATGATTATATGCGGGATGTTTCCGTAACCCGCCCCGTCAAAAAACCATCGTTGCTCAATGGTGCCGATGCCGAGCTGGTCGGTCATTCCATCTGGAATTATATCGTTCAGCGATACGGTCGGGACAATATTTCAAATATCCTGAATCTGACGCGCATTATCCGGAACGAGCAGAGCAGCATTTCAAGTACGCTGGGTGTGCCGTATAACCGGTTCCTGCGCGAATGGCGGGAGTACTACGCCAACATGGCTACCAGCGTTGGGCAGTCCTATCAGGCAGGTACAGACGAGTTTCAACTTAAAATAGGCTCCGCCGATGATAAATCGGTACTGGTAAGCCTGAAGTTGAGTCCCGATAAGCAGTTTATTGCGTACGCTATTCTGCGGGATGGTAAGTTTCAGGTTGACGTAGTCAATACCGCAACTCGTAAGAAACAAACGGTTTTGTCGGGCGGCTATCGGCTGGACGGGGTTGAAACACACGCCAACACACCGTTGCTGGCCTGGCAGAAAGATAATAATCTGCTCATCATTGCCGACGAGCTGGGGCAGACCAACCTGTACCAGTTTGAGGGGTTTGAGAAAAAAGCGAAACGTCAGTTCAAACGGCCGGTCAATGGACTCTCGGAGGTAATCTGGATGGATGCCTCGGAAGACGGGGGCAGCCTGATTTTGAGTGCCGACCGCAACGGCCAGAACGATCTGTTCCTGTACAGTATCAACCGGGGCTCCTACCAGCAACTGACCAATGACCTGTACGACGACCTGTACCCGGCTTTCATCGGTCGTACTGCCCAGCAGGTTGTATTCAGTTCCAACCGGAGGGATGATACACTGGGTGTCGATAAGGGAACCTATAAAAGCATTAGCGATGACCTGATGCTGTTTACGCACGAAGGAAGTGCCCGTAATTTGTCGGTAACCCAGTTAACGGATTCGCTGGCTCATGCCACCCAGCCAATTCCAGCGGGAGAATCGACTATTTACTTCCTCAATGATGTAAACGGTATCCGGAATCTTTACCGGCTCGAAACCGAAACCAAATCGGTTGCTCAGCTAACGGCTTTTCCGCAGAGTATTCATCTGTACGACCTCAACCCGGCAAACGGTGGGTTTGTGTATAGCAGCCTGAAGAATGGTGATGAGTTTATTGGATTCCGGTCGCAACTTAATCTTACGCAAAAGTTGCAGACGCCACCAACGCAGCGAACCCTGAATAATAATCGGACCAGTACCGTGCGTACTGCGCAGACTACGACCGATACAACTGCCCGACCCGGTCAGGCGGGCCGGGATTCGAGTGTGGCCAGTCGTACCCCAAAGACCGACGTACAACCGGATGCAACACCCAGAATTACGCTGGAACCGGACGAAGTGGATACCGATAATTACCAGTTCGACCCCGATGTGCTCAAGGCGGTCGAGAACCGGCAGCGTCGTTCGGTAGCGGGTGTTACGCCCACGCTGACTACGCCATTGCCACGCAACCGCCGTCGGGAAACGATTACGATCAGGGGGCCTTATGACTATAAAGGTACCTTTGGCATCAACGAGGCCCCATCTAACTGGCGGGTTGATCCTATTAAAGGATTTGGTTACGCGCAGGAAGTGACCATGACCGACTTGCTGGAAAATCACGTTCTCCGGGCCGGGGGCTTTATCAGTCTGACCAACACCCTCAAAAACAGCGACCTCTTTGCCGAATACACGAACCTGACGCACCGAATCGACTACGGTGCCCGTGTCGACCGTCAGACCCTGTTTCTGGATGGAGCGGGGATGTTGCAGAAGTACCGGTACAATCGGGTTGCCGTATCGGCTTCGTACCCCGTCTCGGTCAACAGCCGCTTCACCGTGTCTCCTTTCTACGCCATCACCCGTTTAATAGACCTCTCTTCTTTCAGTGAGCCAGACCGGGTTTCTGATTATGCGGGTTTGCGGGGTGAATATGTTTTCGATAATACCAAAGTAAATGGGATGAACATGGTGATGGGCACCCGAATGAAACTCCGGTTTGAAGAATACGCGGGTTTACGGAGTTCGTCGGAAAGCTTCCGTCGGCTGTCGCTCGATTTGAGGCATTACCAGAAAATTCATCGTGACCTGGTGCTGGCCACGCGGTTCGCCTTCAGCCAGTCGGGCGGACCAGCCCCCAAGCGGAGTACACTGGGCGGGATGGAGAACTGGATTGGTACCAATACCAAAGAGCAGGTCGCTTCCAATCCATTACTGGTTCCTAACACAACTCAAAATGAGATTCCCTACGACTATCGGGATGTATTCTTTCTCGATTTTGCCGCTCCTTTGCGGGGCTTCCGGCAGGGGAAACTTACCGGCAACAGCTATATGCTGTTCAACGCCGAACTTCGCCTGCCCCTGATCCGCTACCTGTACCGGGGTAACATAACCTCCAATTTCCTGCGTAATCTACAGTTGGTTGCCTTTAGCGATATCGGCACTGCCTGGAGTGGAAGTGGTCCTTTCAGTAAGCAAAACAGCCTGAATACGGAAGTAGTTGGTGGCGGCAGTATACCATTCCGGGCCATCGTAACGAACTTTAAGAATCCCTTCCTGATTGGGTATGGAGCCGGTATACGAACGATGCTCTTTGGATACTTCGTTAAATTCGACTATGCCTGGGGGCTTGAGGACCGGTCGGTAGGAAAGCCTATTCCCTACCTGACATTGGGCTACGATTTTTAAGCGAATTTATTTCCTGTTTTTTCTTAGCCGCTCCCTGGGGAGCGGCTTTTTTGTGCGGTCAAATACCGACCAATAAATATGTAACAACTCTACGGGCTGATGTCTATATTCGTACAGTCGTACCCCTGTTCCCCTAAAGAACAAGTAATCAATTGCGGACAAACTATTCCTCTTTCAGGGCTCATACATCGTCCGGTAATTGCCGGGCTATCTGTTGTCCTGAATTTAGGCTGGTTAACTATATAAACTGGCCTGGGCAGGAACCATACAGTTGGCATAATTTTCGCTAACTACCCGCAACTCCGGTCAACCCCTTCTTTCCTGCAACACTCATTCCCGTGCATAATAATGGTATGCGGTGTATATAGGTTAGTTAGGGGATAAGTAATTAAAGGACAGAAGGTTAATGTTTAGGTATGATTAGTTGGAGAAGGCAAACGTTGTTTGGCATAGTTTTAGATAAATTGTAAAAAGTAAAAGAGCGTGTTGACCACACAACTGCATATAGTGACTTGTGGGCGATTTGCTGGTCAGAATATCTCCGTATTCTGTGGATGCTATTTTACTCGTATTAAGCCTTTTCCAAATTAAGTTGCACAGATGGAAGAAATATCTACCGTTCACACAGAACATTCTGAGGCTATTGTTGACCGTATTTACCCCAGGGTGCATCATGAATCAGATAGGAATTATCCGGCTATAGCACGTATTATTGTTCGGGTCATCCGCTCTGTTTGGGAGCTGATCTACAGCCGATTGAGACTGTTTCAGCCCATTCCATCTTCGCTAATCGCTACCCGAACCCGCCTGCAGTCAGGTCAACTGCCAGAATGTAAGGAAAGAAGCGAACGTCGTCCGACTCCCTATTGCCAGGAACCTCCTGATATACCCAATCCCAATCCCCCTTCCTGTCGACTTAATTTAACAAAAGAAGCGTGTCATTTCTTTACACAACGTCCAATGAATGAGAAATTTATACTAAAAACATCCTTGCTCTCATCCACTCAGCCAGTACAAATACACGGGAGTACAGGATCAATAGCCGTAAGGACGAAATCGTACACAGGAGGTGACCTGCCCCAATTACTCCGCTCTTTCGTTAACAATAAATACAGTCAGATAGCCCCTTTTTTGACAGGGACAATGTCGCTGCTCATGCTGATATTGTTTGGGGTGGTTGGCACTTCTGCACAGGCCCAGACGCAGGCCACCATTAATCTAAGTCTTTATAAACATATCAGTACGCAGGCTCCCGCCATTGGCGATGTGGTGACCTACACCATAGTTGTAGCCAATTCTCCCGGCTCCACGACTGCTACCAATGTTTCGGTAAAAGATGATTTGCCGGCCGGGGGTGTTTCCTACGTGCCGACATCCGCCAGCGTTATTCATGGGTCGGGCGTTTTCACAACTACGGGTTCGGCTACCGCTACCGTTGGTACGCTGGTCATTCCGGCTATTGCACCCGGCGACTCTACCGTGCTGGTCTTTAAGGCTACGGTACTGGAACAGGGTGTGTGGTTCAATACGGCCGAAATTATTGCGGCCGATCAGGTGGATACCAACTCAACACCTAATAATCAGAGCATGACCGAAGACGATTATGCTTCGGTTTGCTTTTCTGTACCTATTATTTACTACTTCGGGGATGAATACACCGTCATGGTGCCATCTGGCTACGACCAGATCGTTTGGTATCGGGATAACGTCCCTATTAGTTCATCAGCCTTATCCACGTCGCTGGCAGAAGTAAACAACGACCTTTCCCTAACTATAAAAAGTCCGGGTGTTTATCGATTTGTAACGTATCGTAATGGATGTCCGGCTACCAATTGCTGCGACATACAGGTTATTCAGGGACCCTATAGCAGCTTAGGCGACTACGTATTTGTGGATGCCAATAAGGATGGGGTTCAGAACGGGGGCGATACGCCGTTGCCGGGTGTAACGGTGGTGCTGTTGAACGGTTCCAACACGGCCATCGCTTCGACAACTACCAGTATTTCGGGATTATACTCGTTTACGGGTTTGACACCGGGCGTTCCGTACAGTGTTAGTTTCGTGACACCCACGGGTTTTGTGTCGACCTCTGCACTGATTGGGGGTAACGATGCCACGGACAGTGACGTGAACCCCCTGACGGGCCAGACCCGCTCAGTAACGCTGGCGACTGGTGAGAACAACCTCAACCTGGACGCGGGCTTTTACCTGCAATCTACCTGCCCAACTGACTTTAGTCTGGTTGTATCGGGCGATGTTGCCATATGTGCCGGTGGTTCTGCTGTTCTGACAGCTTCAACACCATTCTCCTATGTACGATGGTATTTGACACTATCCGGTGGAACAGCATTTGATACGCTAAGTATATCCAGACAATCACTAACGGTAAGCCCGAAAGCAACAACGGTTTACTACGCAGAAGCGGTTACTCTGGACGGTCAATGCGTGAGTGCCCGCAAGTCGGTTGTTGTTGCCGTTACAACGATAGATGCACCGGTTATTTCGGCCAGCATCAGGAATGCCTGTCCGGTTACGACGGTTAATCTTACCACTATTCAGATTCAGAACCGTAATCCGGATTTGACCTATGAGTGGTATACAAGCCAAACCCGTTCACAAGCCACACTGGTAACCAACCTGACAGCGGTGGGTGCTGGTCAATACTACGTTTTTGCCAAAGGCGGTAGCTGTTATAGCAATCCGGCAATCCTGACGGTTCAAACCATCGACTGTAACTGCCAGAACGTAGCGGGTGTGAATGTAGGGCCGGGTCAATCGGTCTGTGCCGGCGATGTTATCTCGCTCCGAGCGGTGCTCTCCGGTTCGGCAACCAGCGTAACGTGGAAAACGAATGGTACGGGTACGTTTAGTAATTCCAACAGCCTGACAACAACCTACACCGCAACGGCTTCTGATATAGCCACGGGGAATGTTCTGCTAACCGCCACCACCAATGATCCTGACGGGCCGGGTGGCGTTTGCCAGGAAGCCACTAGTTCCGTGATTGTTCGGATCAGTAAGCGGCCGGATGCGCCCACCAACGTCGCCTGCGATGATACGCTGGTTTGCCAGGGCAGCAGTACGAAGCTGATTGCTTTTGCACCGGGTTCCCGGATCAACTGGTACGACCAGACCGGTAACTTGCTTGGTACGACACAGAGTGGTGGTAAATTAGTTATAACACCTTCAGGACCGGGTGCCGCTGTGTATTATGCCGAAGCCTTTACGGATGCCTGTGTCAGTACGCGCTCGTCGGTAACCGTTACGGTAGGTTCCTGCCAGGCTGATCTGGCTGTTACTAAAACAATTGTAACACCCGGCCCATACAGTGTCGGTCAGAAAGTTACCTACGCGATTAAGGTGACCAACAATGGTCCGGTAACGGCGACTGACGTGAAGGTGAGTGAAGTACTACCCGCATCGCTGACTTATGTTAGTTCGACACCAGTAGGCCAGTATAGCCCGGCAACGGGGATGTGGACAATTGGTACACTAACCAACGGGTCAAATCAAAACCTGCTGGTTGAAGCAACCATCGTTTCGGGTGGGTCGATTAAGAATACGGCCCTCGTGAGCGGCTCGAATAACAATCCGGCCAGAACACAAAACGACACCTCGTCAGTTAGCATATCGGTCGTTGACTGTGTGATTCAGGCACCAACCATCGTTTGTTCCATCACCGAGATTTGCAAAGGCGGAACAACAACGCTAACGGCAAAGGGATGCAACGGTGGCGAAGTGTTATGGTCGAATGGGCAATCTGGCCTAACGATCTTTGTAACCCCCGCGTCGACTACGACTTATACGGCAAGCTGTTCGGTTGCGGGCTGCATCAGCGACCCATCCAACGCCATCATCGTTATGGTGCTCGATCCGAAAACGCCAACCATCACGGCCAGTGCCGATAATATATGCCCTGGCACGTCCGTAACGCTAACGGCATCGGGTTGTGCCGGCGGTACCATCGAATGGTCGGATAAAGCGCAGACGGGGGCTTCCATTGTGGTGACTCCCTACAGCAAAACGACCTATACGGCCCAGTGCCGGATTGCCAGTTGCCTGAGTGTACCGGCACTGAAGACGATTAATATCACCACGGATATTCCGGCACCGACCATCGTTTGCAGCACATCGGTCGTTTGTCCGGGTGAGACCGTAACGCTGACCGTGGAAAACTGCGTGGGAACGCCAGTCTGGAACAGCACAACGGCCACGACCGGCAGTATTGTCGTAACGCCAACGGTTGGCAACAATACGTACTCGGTGTACTGTAGGAGTGGTGCCTGCGTGAGCAAGTCATCGAGTGTGTACATCGACATCGTAGTACCGGTTATTCCGACGGTAACGGCCAGTGTCGACACGGTTTGTGCCGGTGGTGCCGTTGTCCTGACCGCTGCCAACTGCAATGGCACGGTGATGTGGAACGTAGAAGGGAAAACGGGACCAAGTATCACAGTGTACCCGACGGCCAATATCAGCTACTACGCCCAGTGTAAATTCCGTGCCTGCCTGAGCGACCCATCGACTCCGGTGAATATCGCCGTGGTATCTCCGTCGGCTCCGATTGTGAAAGTAAGCAAAACGCTCATATGCAGTGGCGATCCTGTGTCGCTCACCGCTACGGGCTGCACCGGTACGGTTGTGTGGCATGGTGTCGATAAAGTGGGTGCCAGCATCACTATCTACCCAACGCAGTCGCTGGAATACTATGCTACCTGCAAACAGGGAAGCTGTGAAAGCGACGCGTCGAACAAGGTGCGTGTAACGGTCAATACCTCATCGACTCCTGCCCCAACGGTTACGGCTTCGACCACCACTATGTGTAACGGTGGCCTTGTATCCCTGACTGCTACGGGTTGCGAGGGCGGCAGCATCCAATGGTCGGACGGACAAACCGGACTGGTTGTTTCGGTAACCGCAACGCCATCGAACCGGGAGTTCTACGCGATCTGTAAGCCTGCCAGTGGTACGGCCTGTGGCAGTGGAAAATCGAATATTGTTAGCCTGAATATAGCGACTATACCCACACCGACGATTACCTATAGCTCATCGGCCATACGTTCGGGCGAGTCACTGGTACTGACGGTGCAAAATTGCCAGGGTATGCCGTACTGGAGTGCTACCGACTCGCACACTACCAGCATAACGGTAACGCCGTCGGTAACGACTACTTACACGGTTTACTGTCAGGACGGCTTATGCCGGAGTGCCACATCGCCGGAGTACACCATCAATGTTGCTCCCGTAGTAGCCCCAACGGCTGGCTGTGTTGCCAAAGCCGGTCGGTTGTTGCCTGCCAACGCAATAGTGTGCAGTGGTTCGAGCAGCACGGTTACGGTAGCCGCCACAATAAATGGTGGCCTGGTGCAACCCACGGGTTACTCGGTTGCCTATGTGCTGGCGGAAGGCGGAGTTATCCAGCAAACCAGCCCAACCCCACAATTCGTTGTGTCGTCTGGCGCGGCCGAATACACCATTCATATGCTGGTGTACAATGCGAATACTGCCGACCAGAACTACCTCAATCTGGCGAACATAAACCTGGGTGTAACAACGCCCGCCGATGTACTGGCATTGATTGGCAGCAAGTGCGCCAGTCTGGATGTTGTTGGCGCAAAAGTGACGGTGCATGATATTGAGCCGCCTGTGCTTTCGGCTGGCCCGTCGCTCACCGTTTGTAGCGGTGGTACGGTTTCCCTGACGGCCACCGGTTGTGCCAGTGGCAGTGTTACCTGGTCGGACGGAACGGTAGGGGCTACCTACACCAAACCCGTCTTCAGCAACCTGAATCTAACGGCTATCTGTACGGTTGATGGTTGCGCGAGCAAGCCATCGGCAAGTGTTCAGGTTACGCTGGGTACGCCATCCATTCCAATCATCGTGAGCGACAAGTCGTCAATATGCCTTGGCGAACCCGTTTCGCTGACGGCCACCGGTTGTGCGGGTGGAACCTACATCTGGTCCGACGGAACAACGATTGGCAACACGCTGACGATCTCGCCAACGGCCGATGTTACCTACCGTGTGAAGTGTAAACTGGGTGACTGTGAAGGTGACCAGTCTACTGCCGTTACCATTAAGGTAGGCGCACCTGTCACGCCGACCGTCTCGATTCTGGGTGGTAACAGCAGCATAACGGCTTGCTTCGGTGCCCCGGTAACGCTGATGGCCGAGGGTTGTTCGCCAAACAGCTACGTAACCTGGTCCAATAACCAGGTGGGTAAATCAATCACCGTATCGCTGGCCAGTTCGGCTACCTTCACGGCTCAGTGCAGCAACTCTAACTACTGTAAGAGCGCACCATCGAGCGTACTGTCTGTAACGGTACTGCCAAAAGTGCCACAGCCAACCGTGAAGGATATCACCAATACCTGTCCGATGCTGACCGCTGACCTGGCGAAAGCCGTGAGCAGCAACCCGGCCACAACGGGTGGTGTATTTGAGTACTTCACGGACGCGACGCTGAGCGATGTGTCGAAAGTGGCCGACCCGGCGCACGTAGGTTCCGGCACGTTCTATGTGGTGGAGAAAACAGCCAGTGGCTGTATGAGTCTGCCGCTGATGATTCACGTGCAGATTACCACCTGTAGTGAGCAAACGCCCTGCGATGCTGCCAACCCGGCAACAGCCAATGCAGGTGCCGACGCCAGTGTATGCGCTGCGAAGACGTACCAGCTGAGCGGTGTTATGGGTGGTGCGGGTAAAACCGCCCACTGGACCACCAGCGGTAGCGGTACCTTCGACAACAGCTTTGCCCTGAACGCGATTTACACCGCCAGTGCCGAAGATGTACTGTCGGGTAAAATAACGCTCACACTGTCGGTTAGTACAAATAACGCAGCCTGCCCGGTGGTAAAGGATGATATGCTGCTTACCCTTGAGGGCATCAAGTCGATACCCATTATAACGATGGTGGGAGCCACGAAGCTCTGCTACGGTGATTCCGTTATCCTGAAGGCACCTGCCGGTGCCGCCGGTTATAAATGGAGCGACAACGAAACCACGCAGAATATTGTCGTGAAGCGCAGTGGCGTATACAACGTACAACTGCTGGATGGCAAGGGCTGTAGCTCGGTCAAATCAGACAATGTAACGGTGCAGGTGAGTGACCCAATTCAGACTCCGCTGGTGCGTAATCTGCGGAATACCTGCCCGGCAAAAGTTGTCGACCTGACCAAAGCCCTGTCGTCAACAACGGTGGGTAGCTCGTACATGTACCGCATTTGTGAATGCATCACGTCCAACATCGTTATCCGGCCCGATTCGGTTGGTGCCGGTAACTACTGGATTGTGGAGAAAAATGCCAGCGGTTGCGTGAGCGCACCGGCTAAAGTGGTCGTGAGCGTATTCAACTGCGCTGCCGATACACTGGATACCGATGTGCAGATTACCAAACTGGCCAGCACGGCATTCGTGAAAAACGGCGCACCGGTAACCTACACCATCACGGTGAGCAACGCCGGACCGCACACCGCAAAAAACATTGACGTGCGGGATGAGCTGCCAAAAGGGCTGGAGTTGGTAGCTACGTCGGCACCCGACTATAAGGTATCCGGCGGGGTAATAACGAAGCGCATCGACAGCCTGAAAGCGGGCCAGTCGCAGCAGATTGTCTTCAGCGGTCGTGTTACGGTGAAAAAGCAGGCGGTTGTCAATACGGCCGAGATTACCTATCTCGACAATAAGGACACCAACCTGGCCAACAATACATCGAGCGTAACGGTAACCGATACGTCGAAGAATCGGCCGAGCCTGATTGGTATTGCGAAAGCGGTACTGGGTCGGCCAACAGCCGTAGGTGATTCGCTTATTAAAGTTGCGTACAAATTTGTCGTGACCAACTTTGGTGAGGATACCCTGAAACACGTACAGGCGATTGATGATCTGGCTTATTCGTTCTCACCGAACACGGTAACTGAAACGAAGCTGACGCTGTCGAACAGTGGCTCCTCGCTGAAACTGAATCCGGCCTTTACCGGTATGGGCAGCAACTCGAATATGCTTGACCCGATGAGCCAGCTGGCACCCGGTCGCTCGGAGATGCTTACGCTGAATGTAACGGTGCGCCGGACTTCGGGCGATACCACTAAATCGTTCAACAACTTCGCGAGTGCGTCGGCGCTGAATAGCTTCACCACGGTGTCGGATATATCGGTAAGTGGGGGCGATTCGGACCCGGATAATGATGGTGACCCAACCAATAACACCAGTCCGGCCAGCTTTACGCTGGGAACCAGTCAGCCACAAGGCCCAAGTATTGGTCTGGCGCTGGCAGTGGTTAAAATCGGGCAACAGCCAGATAGTTCGTACAACATTACCTACAAAGCCACCATCAAAAACTTTGGTGATGTAGACCTGAATGGTGTTGTACTCACAGATAGTCTGATTAACGCCTTCACCGCCCCGGCTTCTTATACGGTAGTGGGTACGCCGGTGGTAGGAGCAGGTAGTACGCTGGTGGTCAATACAGGCTTTAATGGAAACACGCAGCCGAATGTTCTGACTCCTGCCAGCTCACTGGCCGTGGGTGCTCAGGATACGGTGCTGATAACGGTGAACGTGAAAACCGGTGGAAACAACGGTCCGTTCTACTCCAGCGCAACGGTTACGGCCCATACGCCGGATTCGAGTCAGGTGGTTAAGGACATCTCTAACAGTGGTCTTGATCCGGCACCCGCCGGTTCGGTAGCAACAACGGTTCGCTTCGACCTGCCGAAGGCACTGCTGGGAGTAGCCAAATCGGTTGGTACGCCAACGCTGGTAGATACGGGGGTTTATGATATTCCGTATACCATCGGTCTGTTCAACCTCGGTACGGTTCCGCTGAAGAAGGTACAGGTAGTGGATAAACTCTCCGAAACTTTTGGCCACGGTGCCCTGATTGTGAGTAGCCAGATCTCAGTGACCAGTACGGGGGCCAGTGCAAACAGCCTGACCATCAATCCGCAGTATACCGGCCAGGGTATAATAACGAATATGCTCGTTGACTCGGTGAGTACGTTGCCCGCCGGTGGTAAAGCGTATCTGACCTTCCTTGTTCGGGTAGATGTGAAAAATGCTGATTCGCTGACGTTCTACAACACGGCACTGGCCACCGCCCTCACGCCCGACGGTCAGGTTGTGGAGGATATGTCGACGGCGGGTACGAATGATGACCCGGACAATGACCTCGATCCGCGCAACAACAGCCAGCAAACACCTATCACGTTGAATGGCCTCGCATCGTCGTCGTACCTTGGTCTGGCCATGTCGGTTCGGGATACTGCCCGGCAGGCCGATGGCAGTATGAACGTAACGTATCAACTGGTAGTACAGGCCTACGGACCGGATAAGCTGACGCACGTTAGTGTGAGCGATACCCTCCTGAATGTGTTCAACACCAGGACGGGTTCGACTTTCTCGGTGGTCAACCAGCCGGTGATTATCTCAACCGGCAGTGCGCTGAAACTGAACCCCGGCTTCAATGGTGGCTCCGACCCCATACTGGTGCTGGGTGATAGTACCAGTACACTGGCGGCTGGTAAAGCCGATACCATCCTGGTAGTGGTGAATGTAATAGCCGATGGTAGCACTACCACGTTCCTGAACTCCGCTTACGGCAGGGCCAGAGCGAAATCGGGCCTGGTCACGGATATTTCGACGACTGGTTTGAATCCTGATCTCAACGGAAACGGAAACCCAACCGATTCGAACGAGCGCGAAGCTACGGTGTTGATTCTGCCGCCGACGTTTGCGTCCGTCTTCATTCCGGAAGGCTTCTCGCCGAACGGTGATGGTATCAATGACCTGTTCGTGGTACGGGGAACAACCGGCCTGACCGTTAGCCTGGATGTGTACAACCGCTGGGGTAATCTGGTCTACACGAATGCTAACTACCAGAACGACTGGGATGGTAAGCCAAATACGGGTGTTATCCTCGGCTCTGATGCGAGTGGGGTGCCCGACGGAACGTACTACTACGTGATTAATTTGAGTGATGGACGCAAGTTTGTACGATATATGACGATTAACCGCTAATACCGATGTCAACTAATTTTTCAACCAAACATTGGGCAGGTGTGCTGCTACTGATCCTGGGATTCAGTAGCAGCCAGGTCCGGGCACAGCAGGACAAAATGTTCTCGCAGTACATGTTCAACATGATGGCCCTCAACCCGGCCTACGCCGGTAGCCGCGATGTACTGAGTATGTCGGCCCTCTACCGAAACCAGTGGACTGGTCTGCCGGGAGCACCCCAAACGGCCACCTTCACGGCAGATATGCCCCTTAACAACGAACGGGTTGGTGTCGGAATACAACTCTACGGCGACAAAATCGGCGTGTTGCAGGAAGCCGGCGGCTTTGCCTCCTATGCCTTCCGCATTAAAGTAGGCACTAAGTCGACGCTGGCGCTGGGTTTGCAGGCGGGTGCTTCGAGCTACCAGCTTAACCTGACGGAGGTGAGAACCTCGCCCGATGGGCAGATCGATCCGGCGTTTGCCAGCAACATTTCCAAGGTACTTCCCAACTTCGGTACGGGTATATACCTGAGCAACGACCGGTCGTACCTGAGTTTGTCGGTGCCGCGCCTGATCAAGAACAAACTGAGCGAGTACAACATCGGCGATTACCGTTCCCTACAGGCTCGCCAGGCGTATCTGGCAGCTGGGTTTGTAGTCGGTATCACGCCCGGCATAAAAATGAAGCCGTCCATGCTGATCAAGTATGCCGACGGTGCTCCGCTGGGTTTTGACGGTAACATCAACTTCTGGTTTGCCGACCGCATTGCCATCGGTGCATCCATTCGCCGGAATCAGTTTTCGTCCTGGTCCAAATACACGACCGATGCCGTTGTGGGCATGCTGGAAATTCAGTTATCTGATCAGTTTCGGTTCGGGTATGCCTATGACCACACGATGAACAATTTACAGAGTGTGGCTCCTAGTTCGCATGAGATCATGATTCGATACGAGTTCGGTTTCGGTAAGAACCGTATCCTGACACCGAGATATTTCTAATTGTGAATGATTGAATGAGTGAATGAGTGAATGGCTGACGCGGGCAGATACTATTTGCGTCCGCTATTCACTCAATCGCTCATTCAATCATTCACAATTATTTTCGGCTCAGTATTTGCTTGGGAAAAGGTGTATCCTCCTGATTCGTCGGAGAGGGGTACACCTTTTTCTGTGTTGCTGGTTATCAATTCCCATCCCGTATGAAAAACGTTTATGCTATTGTCGTACTGACCTGGCTGTCAATCGGCCCGGTGCTGGCTCAGTCGTTAGTGAAACAGGCTGACCGTCAGTTCAATGAGTTTGCCTACACGCGGGCCATTGAGTTATATGAAAAGGCGCTGACTAACCCGGCTCCCATATCGGAAGCTGAGAAACGGGATGCGCGGGCTAAACTGGGCTACAGTTACCAGCAAATACGTGATATGCCCAACGCCGAGCGTATTTACCGTGACCTGATAACGTCTGGCAACCTCCCTACCGATTATGCTCGGTACTATCTGCTTTACGCTCAGGCCCTTGCCAGTAACGGTAAATACCAGGAGGCTCAAGCTGCCTACGAGAAGTATGATGCCATGCCGTCTGGCACCAAACAAACACTATCATTAGCCAAAATCTACAGTGATGTCAGTAATCTGACCAGTAACGCAAGCAGCTACAAGGTTGATTACCTGAGTATGAATACCCGACGGGCTGAGTTTAGTCCGATGTTGTATAAAGATGGGCTGGTATTCGTAGCAGAAGGGCATAGCAAAGGTGGTCTGAAGGGGCTATTTGCGGGGAACAATTCCCATTACCTGGACCTCTATTACCTGCCCGACCTCAAAACGGTAGCGAGTTCAAGATCCGCCCGGCGGGATAGGACTCAACTGTTCCAGGTGCTGGGTAGGGATGAATACACTGCCCCCACGCCCAACGATAACAAAACGATTGGTTATTACGGCGGTCCTAACCTGAACGCGGGTTACGACGATCATCCTGTCAGCGAATCGGACCGGTTTGGCCGCACATTGAACACAAAATACCACGAAGGCCCAGCTACTTTTACTAAAGATGGGTCAAAGGTGATATTCACGCGGAACAACTACAATAACGGCCAGTTTCGGGAAAGTGCCGACGGGGTCAATAAACTCAAACTGTACACTGCTGTTCAGGCAGACGGCATCTGGAGTAAAGCGGAGGAATTGCCGTTCAACAGCGACGAATATTCAACCGGCCATCCCACGCTCTCTAAGGACGACCAGCGGCTCTACTTCTCATCCGATCGGCCCGGCGGGTTTGGGGGTACCGATATCTACGTGTCTACGTGGGAAAACGGGAAGTGGGGAGCACCAGCCAACCTGGGGCCGGAGGTTAATACAAAAGGAAATGAACTATTTCCATTCGTGGATGAGCGCGGCAATATTTATTTTTCGTCCGACGGGCGGCCCGGCCTGGGTGACCTGGATATATACTATACTACCCTCACGCCCGACGGTAAGCTGGGGCAGGTAACCCGTAACCTGGGTGAACCGCTCAATTCGGCTAAAGATGACTTTGGTATCGTAACTGATGCGGACCGGACAAGCGGCTATTTCAGCAGCAACCGTAAACGCGGTGGAGCCGACGACGATGTATACCACTTCACCCGCCAGGAATCGTTATATCCCTGCCGCGAATTAATGGTACGTATTATTGATGCGGAGTCTAAAATGCCCCTGGCTAACACCTCCCTCGCCCTGGACAATGCGATTAATGACCAGCAGAAAAAAATCACAACGGATACGGTCGGGATTGCCAAGATTTGTCTTGATATCGAGAGTGATTTTAAATTCCTGGTGAGTCGCGACGGATATGACGATAGCAAAGTTGGATTCTCGACCCGAGACCTGCTCGACGATAAGCCTTCTCAGCTGGAAATTATTCTCTCAAAGCCTAAACCACCGGTCATATCGACACTGCGCGGGCGTGTAACTACCCAAACGGGTAAAGAGCCTATTGAGGGGGTGAAAGTGTTGTTAGTGAGTGAATGCGATGGCACGTCGGAAGAAGCCACGACTAATGCCGATGGTTATTATGAGTTCGTCATTAAGCCCGGCTGCGATTATTCGATTGAGGCTCTGAAAGATAAAATGGGCACCACGGGTGGCCGGATTGCTAAAGACGGAAGCGGAACCGGCGATATCAGTATGTTCAAAAAAGGGGACATCGTTAAAATCGAAAATATTTACTACGATGTCAACAAAGCAGCTATTCGCCCGGATGCTGCTGCCGAGCTGGATAAAGTGGCGGAACTAATGAAGAAGTACCCAACCATGATTATCGAGATGCGCTCCCATACCGACAGCCGGGCAACGTCCAGCTACAACAGCATGCTATCCGGCAAACGGGCCAAGTCGGCGGTAGCGTATTTGAAATCGAACGGGATTGCCAGTAATCGAATGATTGCGAAAGGCTATGGAGAAAGTAACCTGCTCAATAAATGTAAGGATGGGGTCGATTGCCCGGAAGAAGACCATCAGCAAAACCGCCGGACGGAGATCAAAATCATAAAATTAAACTGACCGGTCCGGGATAATTCCCTTTAACCAGGCTTTTTGTACCAACCTAAAATGCCAGCTATACTGCCGGAACATCCGGTATAGCTGGCATTTTAGGTTTTACCGCCAAAACCCCGCAACTTGTTCTTTATTTTCATAACACTATGCGCTGCATTTTTTCTATTGTTTCTGCACTCCTGCTGATGGGCAGCTTCCTGATCCTTTCGGGTTCATCTGTGTATGCACAGAAAGAGGTGCTGTACTCCCAGTATCTCCAGAATCCACTCAGTATCAACCCCGCCTATGCGGGTAGCCGTGAGTCGTTTTATCTGACTGCCTTTCTGCGCCGAAAGTGGATTAGTGTGCGTTATGCCCCCGTTACGCAGAGCGTATCGGCCGATGGAGCCATTGCAAACGGGCGTATAGGACTGGGTTTTCAGGCTCTCAATGATCGGATGGGTGTCTTTACCGCTACGGGCGTGTACGGGAATGTAGCCTACCGGTTCAACCTGCCCGCCCTGGCCAAACTAGCCATTGGTGTACAAGGGGGCGTTAGCGTCGTGCCCCTCTACGATGTTACGGCGGCCGCTAGTATCAACCGGGCGGTAGCCAGTTTTGGCGTTGGTCTCTACTACCGGTCGGATCGTTTTTTCGGCGGTATCTCCGCCCCCGAACTCAGTGGGCAGGTAACAGATTTGACGGGCCGTTACCTCTATAAAAGTGTTCGCCCCATCATGGTTCAGGCGGGTATGCCCGTTACCGTTGCCGAAAACACAGTGTTGATTCCATCGGTACTTATCTCAAAAATTGCCAACCGTCCACTCGGTTTCGATATTAACCTGCGGGCCTGGTTCAACGAAGAAATTGGTTTAGGATTGTCGTACCGGCAAAATAGCCCCGGCCTGATTTCAACGAATTATGTGCAGGCGTTTGCTGAATACCAGTTAACCAAAGCAATCCGGCTGGGCTATATCTTCAATTCACAAACCCCCGAAAGCCCCAACGCCATGCAGTACGACCAAAAAGGGGTACACGAAATTATGCTCCGTTTTGCGCCCAATGTTCTGTCGTTTACCTATTAAATTCCAGTACCTACCACGCCTGCAAAATTTTTGGTAAATTAGACCCCACAAAACCGTAACAAGACTCCCCAGTGAAACCTGACAACGAAATTTTCGGGGCTGACATGTTGCGCTACCTGTCGGCCAACACCCCTATGCCCAGCCAAGCGATTATCCAGAATTTGTATATCCCCAGCGACCTAGACCGGGAATTTCCACTAGCTCCGCACTTTGTGCAGGCTTTTGGGAGTTACCCCAATTATCTTCATTTCAACGACGATTTTAAAATGTCCGCCCAGCAGTTGCTGGATAGCCGGGGGTTTACGCTGATCAATCACTCCGCCCGTGTTACCGACCAGGGTTGGCAGATGATCGAACGGATTTATCAGCACAATGACGGCGTCGTGTTAAAAGCGGAGTTTGTTGGCGAGCGCTTTTTTCGGTTGTACGGCTACTATCGGGATGAGGTATCGGCCAAGTTATTGCTCGACGGCTTTCAGGAACATAAATACGTGCATGAGGATAATCAAACGCATATTTATCTGATTCAGGCCGGGTTGGGTGGCCTGCATACGGAGCGCGTAGAGATTTTGCCGCCCGATATTGATCTGGAACTTCATTATAACGAAGACTTTCCGGCTGTTCATGACCGGTTAGTTGGTTTACTGGCTCAGCCCAAAAGTAAGGGACTTATTCTGCTGCACGGCGAACCGGGAACTGGCAAAACGACCTATATCAAGCATCTCAGTTCGCTGGTTAAGAAGGACATGCTCATTCTGCCGCCTTACATGACCAATTACCTGACCTCGCCCGAAATCATTCCTTTTTTGCTGGACAACAAGGAGTCTGTGTTGATTATCGAAGATGCGGAGCGTATCCTGCAATCGCGTGAAGCGGGGGGCGATACTAACAGCGTGTCGAACATCCTGAACCTGACGGATGGCCTGCTGGCCGACTGCATGCACATTCAGGTGATTGCAACATTCAACGCGAGTAAGCACTTGCTGGATAAAGCGTTACTCCGGAAAGGCCGCCTGATGGTGGATTATGCGTTCGGGAAATTGTCGCCCGCTAAAGCCAACAACCTGCTCAGTCATCTGGGTATGGAGTACCGGACCGACCAACCCATGACCCTGGCCGATATTTTCAACCTCGATGAGCAAACCGTTTCGGGCGAGCGGCACGAGGTACGGGTGGGGTTTTAGGTATGTAGTCGTTGAAACCATCCCGCGATGTATTGAAGTCAGGCGCGAGTTCGTACTTCTCTGTTAAAGATACTGCAATTGTTGAATCACTTCATCCGGTTGGCTTTCCACTTGCTCCGCTGCGCCGTTATCTGGGCAGGTGTTCCGTTCAATGTCGGCCGGGCCGCGTTCGGCTTCTGATTCTCCAGTAAATAAGCCGCTAAAACAATAGCCAGTTTACTTTCGGTAGTATCGGGTGTGGGTGTTAGCTTGTCCGGTGTGAAATACTTGCTCACGAACCCCGTATCGAACTGGCCCGACCGGAAGGCTTCGTGCTCCATCACAAACCGGCAGAAAGGAAGCGTCGTCTGTACGCCCGAAATCTGGTACTCATCAATGGCCCGAATCATTTTCTGAATGGCTTCCTCCCTCGATTCGCCGTACGTAATCAATTTGGCAATCATGGGGTCGTAATAAATCGGGATGTCCATACCCTGCTCAAATCCGTCATCTACTCGTACACCGTTGCCCTGGGGCCGTACGTATGTATCGAGCGTACCCACGTCGGGTAGGAAATTATTGGCGGGGTCTTCGGCATAGACCCGTACTTCCATCGCGTGGCCTTTTATCTGCAATTCCTCCTGTTTTATGGCAAGTGGTTTGCCTTCGGCAATGTAAATCATCTGCTTCACCAGATCGATGCCCGTAATCTGCTCCGTTACGGGGTGTTCTACCTGAAGGCGGGTGTTCATTTCCAGAAAGTAAAAGTCGAGCGTATCGTTCACGATGAACTCTACCGTACCCGCTCCGTAGTAGTTACAGGCGCGGGCTACATCAACGGCGGCACGGCCCATTGCTTCCCGGATTTCGGGCGTGAGAATGGACGATGGAGCTTCTTCGACAACCTTTTGATGCCGACGCTGCACGGAGCATTCCCGCTCGAACAGATGAATGATGTTGCCATGCTGATCGCCCAGCACCTGAATTTCTACGTGCCGGGGCGACGTAACGTACTTCTCAATAAATACGGAACCGTCGCCAAACGAGGAGATGGCTTCACTCACGGCCCGGTCCATCTGCTCATCGAAATCGGCTTCACTTTCCACAACGCGCATCCCCTTACCGCCCCCGCCTGCGCTGGCTTTTATGAGGATAGGGTAGCCAATTTCGGCTGAGATTACTTTTGCCTCCCGGCGGTCGGTAATGGCAGAAGGCGTGCCCGGAACCATCGGAATGTTGTAGTTGGCAACGGCAGCTTTGGCCGCTAACTTACTCCCCATTACCTCAATGCTTTCGGGCGAAGGGCCAATGAAAATCAGGCCTGCATCACGAACAGAGCGGGAGAAACCGGCATTTTCGGACAGAAAACCGTAGCCAGGATGAATGGCATCGACGCCCAACTGCTTACAGACATCAATGATCATGTCGGCCCGCAGATACGATTCTGATGAGGGGGGAGGACCAACACACACCGCTTCGTCGGCGTAGCGAACATGCAGGGCATTCCGGTCGGCTTCTGAGTAAATGGCCACTGTTTTAATGCCCATTTCGCGGGCTGTGCGCATAATGCGCAAGGCAATTTCACCCCGGTTGGCAACGAGAATTTTGTTGATAGTGGGCATAGGTTTGAGTAAGCGGATTAGTACAGTGTATCAATGATACGGAGTTATGATAAAACAATCATGGAATTGAATATTTCGGGTGTGAATTTGTGCTACCAAAAGTTAACCGTATTTTTGCATTTATAGCGCAAAAAAAAAGGCTCCGGCCTGATAAACAACGATAGATAGTGGATTTATTTGAGAAACTGCGTACTAATCTGGGTCCCATCGGTTCGAATGCACGGGATTTCAACGGACATCATTATTTCGCATTCCCTAAACTCGAAGGAGAACTGGGTCCCCATATGCGCTTTCAGGGCAAGGAGGTTTTAAACTGGAGCCTGAACAATTACCTTGGTTTGGCTAACCACCCCGAGATTCGGAAAGTGGATGCCGAAGCATCGGCAGCATGGGGCCTGGCTTACCCAATGGGTGCCCGTATGATGTCGGGCAACAGCGATCTTCATGAGCAGTTCGAACGGGAACTTGCCCAGTTTGTCGGGAAAGAAGATGCGTTCCTGCTCAACTACGGCTACCAGGGAATTATGTCGGCCGTTGAAGCTATCGTGGATCACCGCGATGTAATCGTTTACGATGCCGAATGCCACGCCTGCCTGATCGACGGAATCCGGCTGCACAAAGCCAAAATGGGTGAATATTATAAATTCAACCATAATGACATGGAAAGCCTGGAGAAAAATCTCCAGCGGGCCACCAAGAAAGCAGCCGAAAAGGGTGGGAGCGTTCTGGTTATTACCGAAGGTGTGTTTGGCATGTCGGGTAAAGTGGGTAGCCTGGATAAGATTGTCGCTCTCAAGTCAACCTACGAATTTCGGCTGCTGGTTGATGACGCCCACGGCTTCGGAACGATGGGCGAAACCGGCGCGGGTGTCGGTGAAATGTTAGGGTGTCAGGATGGGATCGATTTGTACTTTTCTACGTTTGCCAAGTCGATGGCTGCCATCGGTGCTTTCATCGCTGGCGACCACGACATTATCATGTACCTCAAGTACAATATGCGGTCGCAGACGTACGCTAAAGCACTGCCAATGCCGTATGTGGTGGGTGGATTGAAGCGACTTGACATGATTCGGAACTCATCGGAATTTCGGGATAAACTTTGGGAAAACGTTCGGGCTATACAGTCTGGGCTGCGCGAGCGAGGTTTCGACATTGGCGAAACCGAGTCGCCGGTGACTCCCGTGTTCCTGCATCATATTGAAGGGGGCGTTGCTGAAGTAGCTACGCTGACCAAGGATTTACGCGACAATATGGGGGTATTCTGTTCCATCGTCGTGTACCCGGTTGTCCCGAAAGGTACAATCATGCTGCGGATCATTCCAACGGCTGCTCACTCGCAGGCTGATGTTGAATATACCTTGGATGCTTTTGCTCAAATGGGCGATAAGCTGAAAAAGGGCACTTATCGCGGAAATACTCCCTCTGTAGACTCAAAAACGCTTGAAGTATCGGCGGAAGCAGCCACTGAGTAGGGTTTTTGATAAAAAATTGGATTTTTTTGCCATTTTTTTGTTCAAGCTATTGCGCTGTATTAGAGAATGACTAAATTTCACTCGAAAACCGCGTTTTTAGCGGAATTTAGGCATTTTTACACACTTAAACCCATACAATAGCTATGGCACGCTTCGATGAAGTAAAGAATTTGGTCATGTCACTGGAAGGTGATTTTGAGAAGTTCTACGAGAAAAATAACCAGGCTGCAGGTACCCGCGTTCGTAAAGGAATGCAGGATTTGAAGACGCTGGCGCAGGAGATCCGTTCTGAAGTCCAAAATACGAAGAACACCACTCCAAGCTAGTATTGGCTATAGTTTTACCGGCCGTAAAAAACTCTCTCATCAGACATGTTATCTGACGAGAGAGTTTTTTTTTGAAAGCCTGCATCAATAGAAACGCAATACCTGGTATTTACGGCGTGAATTGGCTGACACTGGTAAACCGCCAGGCATAGTTGGTCCGGGCTTTACATAATTTTTTCTTTGTGCATGAGCGTAGCTATGCCGCGTGTAGTAATCTTACCCGTTTGTACGTCCCGAATTTCTCCCAGAATCTGAGCGGTGTGTTTGGACAAATCAATGGACTGTACGGTAAAGGTTGCCTCATAATCTGTATCTACGAACATAGGCCGCAGGAACTCCAGCGTTTGACCCAGATAGACCGAACCATAGCCCGGAAATTCGGTACCCAACACTTTGGTAAATACACTGGCGCCCAGCATGCCATGAATAATGGGTCGTTTGAAGGGCGTTTGGGCGGCAAAGTCAGCGTCGAGGTGCAGCGGGTTATTGTCTCCCGTAACACGGGCGAAATCAATTACATCGTCCTGCGAAAACCGAAAAGTGTAGCAATGAGTAGCGTTTAGGCCAAATTCCATAGAAAAGAGAGTGATAGACGAGTGAATGATGAATTGTAAAAGATGACCGGGCTGGCAGAAGTAAACGGTCATTACTGGGAGCAAAGTTCGTAAAGAGTCGTAGTTTATTGGTACAAATGAAATTTTTATCATTGCTCCAGCGACCCATTCATCATTCATCATTCATCAGTACCTTCGTGTCTTATTATGCTTAAAAACCTGTTTTCGCTTAATACGCCGACTGCGAAGCGCGTCTTCGGCCTGGACGTTATGCGGGCCATTGCTATTCTGATGGTGGTGGATTCGCACGCCACTGTTGCCTTGAAAGAGTACTACAATGGGAGTTTTATACACTATCTGCTTCCTGATGGTGTCGAGTTGTTTTTTGTTTTGAGCGGATTTCTGATTGGTGGTATTCTGATTCGCTCGTACGAGAAGAAACAGGATTTCAATCGAGAACTGTTGCTGAATTTCTGGACCCGTCGCTGGTTCCGTACCCTGCCAAATTATTACCTGGTATTGACCGGACTGATTGCTTTTGCGTTGCTCCGTGCCTGGCGCAGCGGCTTGCATCATACTCTGCCCGACAAAGGAACCCTACTCAGCTATTACTTTTTTGTACAAAACTTCACCCACTTCATTCCCGATTTCTTTCCCGAAACCTGGAGTTTATCCATCGAGGAGTGGTCATACATTACCCTTCCCCTGGTGCTTTGGTGCATGCACCGTTTACTGGCTGCTCACTGGCCCCGTCAGCGTATCGTACTGGCTTCTATTCTGTTTATCATCATCGGTACTAATCTTTACCGGTTCATTACGGCCGTTCAGGTTCCGCTTTCGGAGGGTGAATTAGGCTATCGGGGTATTGTAATAACCCGCCTTGATGCTATCTCGTACGGCGTTTTGACAGCTTATGCCCGGCATTACTTTCCGGCCTTCTGGGGCAATGAATCACTACGAAAACGGTTGTTTGTTGCTGGCCTGATTATGACCGTGCTAACGGCTTTTGCGGCCTCCATATTTGTTTTACACATTTACTTTGATCTTGGCATCTTTCCGGCTTATACGTTTTTCAAACGTACATTTTACTACCCTTTGATTGGTGTGAGTATGGCATTGATTGTGCCCTATATGGACAGCTGGCGGTCGGCCACTGGTTTATGGGCCCGTTTTGGCATTGCCCGGGCCATCACGCACATCAGCCTGATTTCCTATTCAATGTATTTACTGAATCTGACACCTATTATGCTGAACATAGTGGAGCGAATTCCGACTACTTCCTGGACGGTTGGCTGGTTAAAAGTGGCCTTATTCTGGGGACTGGTGCTGGTTTTGTCAACGCTTCTGTATAAATTCTTTGAGAAACCCGTTACTGAGCTTCGCGAAAATTTGTCGGCTAAAGAGCCGACTCAACTGGTTAGTGAACGTGTTACCGGGGTGCCGGAGCGATAACGAAATGAGGAGGGTTGACCCGCCCTGCCGAATGGAAGGAAAGATTAAATCATGAAAGGAAATGAGTTGGATATCTGTCTGAGCAGAGGTTATTTTCGGTCCCGGCAGGATGTTTTTACCCGTCAGTACGTGTTTTTCGAGGGGACGTACTACCCCGCTTACTGGTTACGTGTCGATTTGGCCAATGTCAGGTTCGGTCTCAAGCAGTCCAGATTACTTCGGGTGAACAAGGATTTTTCGGTAGCTGTAAGGCCCTTTGCACTAAATCAGGAGGTAGAAACGCTGTACAGCGCGTATCGCAATAGTCTGAATTTTAACTCTTTCGAATCTATAGAGGCCTGCCTGATGGGTGGAGCGGTCCAAACGCTTTTTGATACCTACATCATCGAAATACGGGATGGATATAAGCTGATTGCCGGGGGTATTTTCGATACCGGTGAGCGAAGTATTGCGGGCATCCTGAATTTTTACGATCCAGATTATCGAAAACTAAGCCTGGGTAAGTACCTGATGCTGTTGAAAATACAGTACGCCCAGCTTCATAAAAAAGCGCACTACTATCCCGGCTATCTGGTAGGGGGCTATAGTAAATTCGATTATAAACTGTTCCCTTGTGAAGCGGCTACGCAGGTGCTGGATGACAGCAGTAACCAATGGCACCCCTTTTCGTGGGAAATCGTAACGTCTTTGTTTCTCGACCGCCTGGCAAAAGGCAGTCCGCTGGCGGTCAGATAAGACAAGGCGACCGGGCCGGCTTTATTTGTTCAAACCACCCGCAACAAGTACGGCTTCTTTGCTGATTGACTCACCCCCTGCGCGATCCTTATCAACTACGGGAATGAA
Source organism: Spirosoma spitsbergense DSM 19989 (assembly GCF_000374085.1). Lineage (GTDB taxonomy): Bacteria > Bacteroidota > Bacteroidia > Cytophagales > Spirosomataceae > Spirosoma > Spirosoma spitsbergense. The sequence goes on from NZ_KB893548.1 coordinate 63,562, forward strand.
TATCCTACTCCTTAAAATAACGCTCATGCCCTCGGTCATTGCGCTGGTGACGCTGGCCATTCGAAGGTGGGGGAATCGGGCGGGCGGGTTGATTGGAAGTATGCCGTGGATTGCCGGACCGATCCTCCTTTTTTTTATTCTGGAACAGGGCAAAGCCTTCGGTATTCATTCTATTCAGGGTTCCATGACGGGTATCCTGGCGTTAATCAGCTTCTGTTTCAGCTACTCGGCCATTTCCCGAAAACTGACCTGGTTGCCTACGCTGCTACTGTCATACGGCATATACACGATTACGGCACTGTTCTTTAATTATTTACAGCTCAATTTGTGGCTGAGTTATGGGGTGGTGCTAGGATGTGTATTGCTGGCTCTCCGGTTTTTTCCCGTCCCGGGGAATATGACAATCACGCCAAAGCGTTTACCCTTCGATATTCCAATTCGGATGCTGGTAGCCACGTTATTCGTGTTAATTATCACCGGGTTAGCTGCCGTTTTGGGACCTAACTGGAGTGGTATCCTGACGCCATTTCCAATCCTGACCTCGATTCTGGCCATATTTACCCACACGCTTCAAGGCAGTGATGCCACTATACTGACGCTGCGTGGACTTCTGATCGGGTTGCTGGGGTTCACCACCTTTCTGTTTCTACAGGCCTATTTACTGCCTGAATTTTCTGTGGCCATTTCATTCGGAATTGCCTTTCTGGTGAACGCAGGTATCAATTTAGTGGCCAGTCGGGTGTGGTAAGGGGGAGACAGCATCTAATTAGCTCTTCTAAAAGTAATCAAATGTTGATTTTTGATTACCCACTCATCACCTGCTTCGATTATTCTACAAGCAGGCAAGGGTTCACCACCGTAGGCATCAGAATGAAAAGTCTCGATCAGACACTTTTTTGCTAGCGTTCGTAGACCGACGCTAGTCGCGATGGGAGTGAATCCTGCTCTATCCATATCCTGTTGTAAACGGTCAACAAAAACGTAGTCTATCGGAGATAGTTGCTGTTCCATTATAATAAGAAGCAGTGCTAGCTCATAACTTTCAAGTCCTCCAACATTGCTAATTGGTGTTTTAGTTATCGTTTCAACTCTTTTAGTTTTTGCGAGGAGAGCATTGATCTTCTCCGTTATGTCATTCTCTAATTTTTAAAAATTACTTCTTGACCCGGCTTTGTATGGTAGAATTGAACGATGTTGTATGTCAAATGGGAATCTGCCTATTCTTTCGTCTGAACAGCATACCATTACAACATCCTTTTTGCACGCGAAAGCATAACCAAGTTCATACCATACATTCGGATTATCAAGTGTAATATCAACCAAAATAATTTCTGCTGTCTTTATGCGACTTTCAATTTCTTCGATAGGAATTTCAACGGAAGGGTCTTTATCCACTCTGTATGGCTCTAAGCCAGCATTTTTGATTGCAGGCTCAAATACGTCGCTGTATCTGAGGTCAAATTTATCTCCATCAAAAGGTTGAGCTACGAAGCAAGTTCTCATCAATGTACAGAATTGTAATTTCTCACAATTATAGGCGTTTTGACTGGGTTTCTACACAAAAAAGCCCGGCTACTGTGCAGCAGCCGGGCTTCTGAAAATCAGTTCATTACATCTGACCGGCGGCCCGGTCAATCTCTGCGTCCAGATTAGTAAAGGCAATCTCGCCTTCGGGATTCAACTCCATCAGTACAACGGAATCTTTTTTGACCTCGCCCGACAGAATGGACTTGGACAGTTCATTAAGTACCCGGCGTTGCAGCACGCGTTTCAGCGGACGGGCACCAAACTGCGGGTCGAACCCTTCTTCGCCAATTTTGGTCAGTGCTTCATCGGTAGCATCGAGTTGGATACCGTTTTCGGCGAGTCGCTGTTTGATGCCCCGGAACTGAATGTCGACAATCTTGCGGATGTTAGCTTTCGTTAGTGGCTCGAACATCACAATCTCGTCAATCCGGTTCAGAAATTCCGGGCGGATGGTCTGGCGCAACAACTCCATCACGGCAGTTTTGGCCTCTTCCAGTACCAGCGAGTGATTCCAGCCTTCATCTTCGGTAAACTTCTCCTGAATCAGATGGCTACCGATGTTTGAGGTCATGATGATGATCGTGTTCTTGAAGTTGGCCACGCGTCCTTTATTGTCCGTCAGGCGGCCTTCATCGAGTACCTGCAGCAGGATGTTCCAGACATCGGGATGCGCTTTTTCGATTTCGTCGAGGAGCACTACCGAGTACGGTTTGCGCCGAACGGCTTCGGTCAGTTGACCGCCTTCGTCGTAACCTACGTAACCCGGAGGGGCCCCAATCAACCGGCTGACGGCGTGGCGTTCCTGATACTCCGACATATCGATGCGGATCATCGCATTCTCGTCGTTGAACAGGTATTCAGCCAGCGTACGGGCCACTTCCGTTTTACCAACGCCTGTGGTACCCAGGAAGATAAACGAACCGATGGGCCGCTTGGGGTCCTGCATCCCCGCCCGGCTCCGACGCACGGCATCGGCCACCACTTCAATGGCTTCTGCTTGTCCGGCCACGCGCTTGCCCAGTTCCTGCTCCAGATTTAGCAATTTTTCGCGGTCGCTCTGGAGCATTTTCGATACCGGAATACCTGTCCACTTGGCTACCACTTCAGCAATATCTTCAGCGGTTACTTCCTCCTGCATCATCCGGTCCGACGTGTCCTTGTCCGTACCTTCCTGAGCCAGTGAGTTTAGCTTTGTTTCCAGTTCGGGAATTTTGCCGTACCGAATCTCCGCTACTTTGCCATAGTCGCCGGCGCGTTCGGCCTGTTCGGCTTCAAAGCGTAACTGATCTAATTGTTCTTTCAGCGTCCGGCCTTCATTGACGGATTCTTTCTCGGTTTCCCACTTCGCTTTAAGATCGTTACGTTCTTCGCTGAGGTCTTCAATCTGCTTGTTCAGAATGCTTTCTTTTTCCCGGTTATTTTCCCGGCGGATGGCCTCCCGTTCAATCTCCAACTGCATGATGCGCCGGTTCAACTCATCGAGTTCTTCGGGAACGGAGTCCATTTCCAGGCGGAGTTTAGCGGCTGCTTCGTCCATCAGGTCAATGGCTTTATCGGGCAAAAAACGGTCGGTAATGTACCGGGTCGATAACTCGACGGCGGCAATCACAGCATCGTCTTTTATCCGGACGCCGTGGTGGAGTTCGTATTTCTCCTTGATACCGCGTAGAATTGAGATAGCATCGGGCATGTCCGGCTCATCCACGATAACAGCCTGAAAACGACGTTCTAGGGCCTTATCTTTCTCGATATATTTCTGATACTCTTTCAGTGTAGTGGCTCCAATGGTATGCAGCTCACCGCGCGAAAGAGCTGGTTTCAGCAGGTTGGCCGCGTCCATAGCACCTTCGCCACCGGCACCCGCGCCCACCAGCGTATGAATCTCGTCGATGAACAGAATAATCTGTCCGTCAGAATCCGTCACTTCCTTGATAACCGCTTTCAGGCGTTCTTCAAATTCTCCTTTGTATTTGGCACCCGCAATGAGCAGGCCCATATCGAGGGAAACGATGGTTTTGGTTTTCAGATTTTCGGGTACATCGCCCGAAACAATCCGCTGGGCCAGTCCTTCCACAATGGCCGTTTTACCCACGCCCGGTTCGCCGAGCAGGATTGGGTTGTTTTTGGTCCGGCGGCTCAGAATTTGCAGCACCCGCCGGATTTCTTCATCGCGACCAATAACCGGGTCAATTTTACCGGTCCGGGCGCGTTCGTTCAGGTTGATGCTGAACCGCTCTAACGATTGATATTTTGCTTCTGCGTTCTGGTCTTTCACCGAGTTTCCTTTTCTAAGTTCATTGATAGCCGCTTTCGTCTGTTTCTCGTTGAAACCGGCATCGCGTAATAGGGTTGCAATCTGGTCTTTACCGCCCATCAGGCCCAGCAACATCAGTTCGACACTCACGAATTCGTCGCCAAATTCTTTGGTGTAACCGCTGGCTTTGGCCAAGGCTGCGGCTGTATCGTTGCTCAGGTATACGCCATTGTTCCCCCCTGATACCTTGGGATAGGTAGTCAAAATAGCCTCTAAAGCAGCGGTCGTGTTCTGTAAATTAACCCCCAGTTTTTTGGCAACGAAGCCAACGACGTTCTCGTCTTCCGACAGGATGGCCTGGAGCAGGTGGCCGGTTTCAATGGCCTGCTGCCCGTTGCCGAGGGCGATTTCTGACGCCTTCTGCACAACCTCCTGCGCTTTTACCGTGTAATTCTTGAAGTCCATGATGGCGTAGGTTTTGGTTTTTTGTTAGTCGTATACCTAGTAACAAACCAAGTGCCGGGCTGGTTTTACGGACATTTTGGCTTGTTTATACCCCAAGAAGTTGTCAATTTCGGTTATTATGTCACATGTTGATCAAAAGTGAGAAAGGAATACTGATGGACTGGCAGGTGCTTTGGGCATCAATGAAAAAAGAAAAACCGCCTGTGAAGCGGTTTCCTGTTACAACAGAAGTTTGTTGGTTGACAAAAAAAGGGCTTTGTGTAGAAAACAGGATGCGTAAAATTATGTCCTGCCAATGAGTGCTCATCAACTATTCAACCGGGTAGATCCTCCATCCAGCGGATAATCGCAACCGGTAACGAAGCCTGCTTCATCGGAGCAGAGATAGAGGGCCAGGGCACCCACTTCTGCCGGTTCGGCCATGCGGCCGATGGGTTGCGTTTTCGAGAGTTTCTCGAACATTTCAGCTTCCTGACCGGGATAGTTTTTTGCCAGATACCCGTCCACGAAGGGGGTATGCACCCGTGCGGGCGAAATGCAGTTGCAACGGATATTATCTTTCAGATAGTCTTTGGCTACGGATAACGTCATGGTTAGCACCGCGCCTTTGCTCATCGAATAGGCAAAACGGTCGGAGAGACCCAGCGTGGCGGCTATTGATGCCATGTTGAGCACTACGCCCCCGCCATTGGCCTTCAGGTGTGGAATGGTAGCGTGCAGACAGTTGTAAACACCCTTGATGTTGATGCGGTAAATACGGTCGAAGTCGGCTTCGGTGGTCGTTTCTGCCGTGCCAATGTGTGATACCCCCGCATTGTTGACCAGAATATGAATCGGTCCCTGACCGGCAATCTGATTGACGACCTCGATAACCTGTTGCTGATTGGAAACGTCGAGGGCGTGGCTCGTAGCCTGCCCCCCCGACTCCCGAATTTGAGCAGCGGCTGCGTCGGCCTGCTCCTGATTCAGGTCGAGGATATGAACGGATGCGCCTGCTTTGGCGAACGTTTTGGCAATTGCCAGCCCAATACCACTGGCCCCGCCTGTAACGAGAGCGGTTTTGTTGTTGAGTGAGAACATAGTCAATGAGTGAATTGGCGAATGAATGAGTGAATAGTACATGCGTCAGCTATTCGCTCATCCACTCATTCAAAATTGGATTAAAGTGAAACGCCCCGTTTCCAGGGAATAAAATCGTCCTGCCCCAGCCGTTCGGCCTGGGTTATTGTTTCGCCAGAGGCTAACCGGATAATGTAGTCCAGCAAAGCATCCGCGTTTTGTGGGATGCTTTGCTCGCCATCAATGATGGGGCCGCTGTCGAAATCAATGACATCGGGCATCCGGTTTTTCAGAATCGTGTTGGTCGATACTTTCACGACCGGGCAAATAGGGTTGCCAGTTGGGGTACCAAGTCCCGTAGTGAACAGAATAACGTTTGTGCCCGAACCGGCCATGCCTGTAGTAGCTTCCACATCGTTGCCGGGGGTGCACAGCAGATTAAGGCCGGGTATGGTGGCAGGTTCGGCGTAGTCCAGTACGTCGGTCACGGGGGCGTTTCCGCCTTTCTTGGCGGCCCCTGCCGATTTGATGGCATCCGTAATCAGACCATCTTTGATATTCCCCGGCGATGGATTCATGTCGAAGCCCGACCCGACAGCTTCTGCCTGCGCCGAGTAGGTGCTCATCAGGGTGATAAACTTCTGCGCTTTGTCGGTATCGTCGGTGCGGTTGATGAGTTCCTGCTCCACACCGTTCAGTTCCGGAAATTCGGCCAAGATGGTTTTACCACCCAGGGCTACCAGCGTATCCGACAAATGCCCCAGAACCGGATTGGCCGAAATGCCCGAAAAACCGTCGGAACCGCCACATTTCAGGCCCACTGTGAGTGCACTGAGGGGAGCAGGTTTTCGTTCTATTTTATTGATTTCGGTCAGTCCGAGAAATGTTTCTTTGGTCGCCTGTGCCATGAGGGCGTATTCCGTACCCGCCTGCTGTTCGAATAGTAATAAGGGTTTGTTGAACTTCGGGTTTTGCCGTTTGATTTCGGCGGCAATCATGTCGGTCTGTAAATGCTGGCAACCCAGGCTCAGCACCGTAGCACCGGCCACGTTCGGGTTATTGATGAATCCTGCCAGCAGAGAACACAGATAACCCGAATCCTGCCGGGTGCCGCCACAACCCATTTCGTGGGTTAGGAACTTGATGCCATCTACGTTTTTGAAGGGACGATTAGCGGTAGAATGGTTCGGCTGCGTCGGTTCGATGAACGGCTGCATCTTCTTAACGACATCCATTTCGCCCGCTTTGTAGAGACTCAGTAGTTCATGTACCTGCTCGCGGTATGTTTCGGGTTGGGCATAGCCCAGTTCGCGCTCAAACGCATCTTTCAGAATGAGTACATTCCGGTTTTCGCAAAAAACCAGCGGCACCACGAGCCAATAATTGCGCGTACCTACGCCCCCATCGGCCCGGTGGTAGCCCATGAACGTGCGGCCTTCCCAGTCCGAAACGGCGGGTGGCTGCCAGGAGTAAGGCTGCTTCTTGTCGAGGCCGTAGGGATCGGCATCATGCTTAAGGTTAAAGGTCGTGATGGGCTCCCCCCGTTTAATGGGCCGGGTTGCTTTTCCAACCAGTACCCCATACATGGTGATGGGGTCGCCGGGCTGCCGGTCTTCGGTCACGAATTTATGCTTGGCCGCAACGGCGTAGGGCAGTTCGTAGGAGTCGTCTTCAAAATCAATTTGTTCGCCCACCGACAGGTTACGGAGTGCTACGATGACGTTGTCGCCGGGGTGAACTTTTAAAACACGGGCAGTCATTAGACAGGATATTTTTTAAGTATAAGAGTCGCATCAGACCGAAATATACCACTATCGGTAAAAACTTTATCGGCTCTTGTTGCGAATGTGAACACCATTGCCAAGTTTTATGGTTCAATTCCCGCTACTACCGATGCCCCTAAACCAGCCTATTTCCCCATCCGGTTTTCTGTCCGGCCGATTAATGTCGATGGATGCCTACCGGGGTTTCGTTATGGTGTTGATGGCGGCTGAAATCCTGAAATTCTATACGCTACAGGAAGCTTACCCTGACAGCGGTTTCTGGGCGTTTCTTACGCATCACCAAAGCCACGTGGCATGGGCAGGCTGCTCATTGCACGATCTGATTCAGCCGTCGTTCTCGTTTCTGGTCGGGGTTGCTTTGCCGTATTCCATTGCCAGTCGCGTAAAACTGGGACAGTCATTCGGGGTTCAATTGGGACACGCCATCCGGCGGTCGCTGATTTTGATTTTGCTCGGTATTTTCCTGCGCTCGACCCACGCCAGTCAAACCAATTTTACGTTTGAAGATACGCTCACCCAAATTGGTCTGGGCTACCCATTTCTGTTTTTGCTCGGTACCGCGAAAACCCGAACCGTTTGGCTTACACTGGGTGCCATTTTAGTTGGTTACTGGCTGGCGTTCGTGTTGTATCCTGCAACGAACGGCTTCGATTACAGCGCAGTAGGCGTTCCTGCCAGTTGGTCCGAGCACTACACGGGTCTGATGGCGCATTTCAACAAAAACAGTAACCTGGCCTGGGCGTTCGATACCTGGTTTCTGAACCTCTTTCCGCGCGCGAAACCCTTTCTGTTTAACGGCGGAGGATACGCCACACTTAGTTTTATCCCGACACTTGGTACCATGTTGCTGGGATTACAGGCTGGCCGGTGGCTGCGCTCCGGTATGTCTTCACGCGACATCCTGAAATACTTTCTGCTGGCGGGCGCTGTCGGTTTGGCCAGCGGTGTGCTGCTGCACATAACCGGTATTTGTCCCATCGTGAAACGAATCTGGACACCGGCCTGGGTTTTGTTCAGTGGTGGCTGGTGTTTCTGGCTTCTGGCCTTTTTCTACGGTATTATTGACATGGCCGGGTATCGGAAATGGGCCTTTCCGCTAGTTGTTGTGGGCATGAATTCCATCGCCATTTATTGTCTGGTGCATTTGATTGATCAGTTCATTATCACTTCTTTTTATACCCATCTGGGGCATGGACCGTTTCTATTGTTGGGTGGCCCGTTCGAATCATTACTTATCGGGCTGGCTACCCTGGCTACTTTCTACCTGATTCTCTGGTGGATGTACCGTCGAAAACTATTTATACGAATCTAATTACCCATGATTACTGCCAACATTATAAACCTGTTCGATCAGACCATTTTTTACGGCACTATAACCGTCAACAGCGGCCGTATTGATCAGATTCACCGCCTTGGCCCCGAACGGGTGGGGGAGCCTTATGTACTGCCGGGTTTTGTGGATGCCCACGTACACGTTGAAAGCTCGTTGCTCACGCCCCCGCAGTTTGCCCGGCTGGCGGTCGTACATGGTACCGTAGCAACGGTGTCCGACCCGCACGAGATTGGTAATGTGCTGGGTGTTGCCGGGGTTCAGTATATGCTTGACGAAGCCCGGCGGGTTCCCTTTAAATTTATGTTTGGGGCACCCTCCTGCGTGCCCGCTACTCCCTTCGAAACGGCTGGGGCCACCATTGGCGTACAGGATATCCGGCAACTGCTGGCTCAGAAAGAAATCGGCTATCTGGCCGAGATGATGAACTTTCCGGGGGTATTGCATCAGGACTCCGATGTGATGGCTAAAATTGCGCTGGCACAGGCGTTTAATAAACCCGTCGATGGCCACGCGCCCGGCCTGACCGGTACTGATGCCCAGCACTATATAGATGCCGGTATCAGTACAGACCACGAATGTTTTACCTACGAAGAGGGGCTGGATAAGGCACAGCGCGGTATGAATATCCTGATTCGGGAGGGAAGCGCGGCTCGTAATTTCGAATCACTCATCCCCCTGCTGGCTCAGTTTCCGGAACAAATTATGTTCTGTTCTGATGATAAGCACCCGGATACGCTGGCCGAAGGGCATATCAATCAACTGGTAGTTCGGGCACTGGAAAAAGGTAATTCCCTCTGGCATGTGCTTCGGGCAGCCTGCCTGAACCCGGTATTACATTACCGGTTGCCGGTTGGCCTGCTCCGGGAAGGGGACCCGGCCGATTATATTGTTGTGGACAATCTTCAGGATTTTCGGGTGCAGCAAACGGTCATCAATGGCGAAGTCGTAGCCCAGGACGGGCAATCCAGGATTCCCGATTTGCGGAGTGAGCATGTCAATAAATTTGACTGTTCGCTGAAGGAGCCTGCCGATTTTAGTGTGTATACGGCAGAGGGACAGGCTGGCAATTCTGCCGGGTCAATTCGGGTTATTGAAGCCCTCGATGGGCAATTGATTACCAACGAACTTCATCTGGCACCGAAACGGGTGGGTAATGAACTAGTGGCCGATGTTGACCAGGACGTACTGAAGTTAGTCGTTGTCAACCGGTATCAGGATACGCCCCCGGCGGTGGCGTTTATTAAAAATTTCGGCCTGAAACACGGGGCAATTGCCTCGTCGGTTGGGCACGACTCACACAACATTACGGCCGTTGGCTGCGACGATGATAGTATCTGTCGGGCGGTTAATCTGATTATCGACGCCGGAGGGGGACTATCGGCTGTGACTGGAGGAGATTCGGAACAGGATGAAAAGGAAGTAATGAGCCGTCGCGCATTCTTGCATCTGACTACTACGCCCGAAACGTATCTGGTGGCATTACCCGTGGCGGGGTTGATGACAGACCGGGATGGGTATGCCGTGGCGGATGATTATCGGCGGCTCGACGACTTTGTGAAGCAGGAACTGGGTAGTACGCTGGCTGCTCCGTTTATGTCGCTGTCATTTATGGCACTTCTTGTCATTCCGAATCTAAAACTTAGCGATAAGGGTCTGTTTAATGGTTTAAGCTTCTCTTTCGTGTCGTTGGAAACGGAAAATGGGTAACTAGAAAAAAAAAATATACCTGCCGTTTTTAATTCTATTTTTTATCGGTAAGTTTACACACTCCAAGGCTATTCCTAACCTTTTATCTCTCTAACATGGCTCGCACTCGTACCCAAACCGGCCCCGACGACGAAACTCTCTGGAATTTGTTTCGTAGTGGCGATGAAAACGCGTTTGCCCGATTGTATCAAAATTATGTTCAAAGCCTCTACCACTATTGCGTCCACTTCGCTACTGACCGGGCGTTGATTAAAGATTGCATCCACGACCTGTTCGTGGAGCTTTGGAAACACCGTACCACCATCGGACCAACCACATCGGTGCGGTTTTATCTGATGGCTTCCATCAAACGGAAACTGGTTCGGCATCTTACTGCTGAGCAGAAACTGGTTAGCCAGGACGAAATAGTAAACGGACGGCGTATTGGTGATACGTTACCCGGTGCCGACCCCTCCCACGAGAATCTGCTGATTTCGTATGAAGAAGATTCGTTCATGAATGATTGCCTGCATCAGGCACTCGAAAAACTTCCCCGTCGTCAGCGTGAAGCCGTACACCTGCGGTATTTCCAGAACATGAGTAATGAAGAAATTTCTACGCTGATGCAGATCAATATTCAATCGGTATATAACCTCATTTTTGGAGCGATGAGTAACCTGAAGCGTTACGTAACGCTTGAGAACGTTTCGCTCTGATACTGACTGTTCCTAAACCTCAGGGAACCCGGTAGCTGCAAGACAGCTACCGGGTTTTTTTATGACCATTAGATAGTCATTGTTTGTTATTCACGGTCATTAGTCGTCATTGATCGTAAAGCCATCAATAACAACTAATGACCGTGTAGTAGAATGACCGCGCAGCGAAATGACTAATTTTGCAGCATGAATACCGACTCAACACCTTTACCGGAACGGGTGCGCCCCCGCACCCTCGATGACGTAATTGGCCAGCGAAAACTAATCGGACCATCGGGTGCCCTCCGCCGGGCGGTAGATGCCGGACGGTTGCCGTCCATGATCTTGTGGGGACCGCCGGGCGTGGGAAAAACAACACTGGCCCTCCTGTTGGCCGAAGCAGTCAAACGACCCTTCGTTGCCCTGAGTGCCATCAATTCGGGCGTTAAAGAAATCCGGGATGTACTCAGTCGCCCCAGTGGTATGTTTCCGCCGGTGGTATTCATTGACGAGATTCATCGGTTCAACAAAAGCCAGCAGGATGCCTTGCTGGGAGCCGTAGAAAAAGGACAGATTACCCTGATTGGGGCTACCACGGAAAACCCATCCTTTGAAGTAAACAGTGCATTACTGTCCCGAAGTCAGGTTTATGTTCTTGAATCTCTCGATCGCAACGAGCTAATTCAGCTAGTGGACCGGGCTATTGCGCAGGATACTTTTTTACAATCGAAAAAGATTACGGTACAGTCCTATGATGCACTGCTCCGGCTGTCGGGCGGGGATGGGCGCAAACTGCTCAATCTGCTGGAACTGGTGGCATCGGCCCACGTATCGGCCGAGCCGCTGGGTATAAATGACGAAGGGGTAACCACTGTTGCCCAGCAGAATATTGCCCGCTACGATAAATCAGGGGAGCAGCATTATGACATTATTTCGGCCTTTATCAAATCCCTGCGCGGCTCCGACCCCAACGCGGCTTTGTACTGGATGGCCCGGATGATGGTAGCGGGCGAAGACCCGATTTTTATTGCCCGCCGGATGCTGATTATGGCCTCGGAGGATATTGGCAACGCGAACCCAACGGCTATGATTATGGCCTCAGAAGCGGTGCAGGCCATCCAGGCCATTGGCATGCCGGAAGGCCGCATTGTCCTGTCGCAGGTAGCGGTATACCTGGCTACGTCGCCCAAGAGCAACGCGAGCTATGTAGCCATTGATGCGGCCATGGCACTGGCCGAACAAACGGCCCATCTGCCCGTGCCGTTGCATCTGCGGAATGCACCCACCAAACTGATGAAGCAGATTGGATACGGGGCCGATTACCAGTACGCGCACGCCCACGAAGGTAGTTTTGCCCAGCAAAACTTTTTGCCCGACGACCTGAAAGGCCACAAACTCTACGAACCCGGCCACAACGCCCGGGAAGCTGAAATCCAGCGGAGTTTGCAGAAGTGGTGGGGCGACTGGTACGGCTATTAAGTCGAACGATGGGTACATCTATCATCATTTACAGCTTTTCTATTTATGAGACCTACCAGCAAACGTAGACATTTCAGCCTACGTCCGCTTCGTTACGTGGTTTCGATATTTAGGCTTGAGAGCGGCCTCTAAAGCTAGGTACCTTAGCGTGGCTGCTGCTTATGCCGGCCTGCATGAACCTGAAACTCCCGCTATCGGCTCGCTTTAGCAGTGAGCTGTCCACCCCATATGTATTGGCTTCACCGTACTTTAGCCTGCCGGTACCACCCTAAAATGGTCCACTGAATCACCATTACTATCAATCCTGGGACTATTTCTTTTGGTTAGGGGACATTCTATTAATCGGTTAACTAATTCTTGGTTTCGTGCAATACATTAGCTAGCGGTATGTAGGTGCCGGGTAGGTAAGCGCGTGCCTCTAATCCACCTATAGTACCCCTCTTCCGGATAAAAAATACAGATGCCTAACCAGAATAGTCGGTACCATAATGCAGTACTTACTAAACTTTACACACTAAAAATTAAAGCCATGAAAACGCCGTTCAATGACGTGATTTTGCCGGGTAGCGGCAAAACCACCAGCCTCCCATCCAGTATTTTTTTAACGCTGCTGTTTATCATTTTTCTGACTGCCTGCCAGGACCACCGCACTCCCGATCCCGTTCCCTTATCGAATGTAACCGCTACCTATTCGGCCGATGTAGCCATTAAATGGATCAGCCTGGAGCTTAAGCTCGTAAAAACTACGGCTGGTTTTACTCCTCCCATTGTAGCTCGTGCGCTGGGGTATACCGGTCTGGTTTTATACGAAAGTGTCGTGCCGGGTATGAGTACATACAAGTCATTGGCCGGTCAGTTGAATGGATTGCCCGCATTGCCACAACCAGATGCAACGAAAGAATACAACTGGGCACTGGCCGCCAATACAGCCCAGTATGCGCTGACAAAATCGCTATATCCAACAACGAGTGATGCCAACAAACTAACGATGGATTCATTGAGACTAAGTCTGGAGGCCAGTCTGAAGGCTGGCGTAGCATCGGATGTAGTAGATCGGTCAAATCTGTTTGGAACGGCTATAGCTACGGCTATTTTCGAGTATTCTAAAACGGACGGTGGCCATGAAGCCTACAAAAACGTGTTTCCGACGGATTACGTATTGCCGGCAGGCCCAGGGCTTTGGGTGTCCACCAGTGCTCAGCTCATTCCGTTGCTGCCCTACTGGGGTAGCAACCGGTCTTTTGTTGCGGCCAATGCCAGTGTAAACCCACCGGCACCCTACCCGTACTCGACCGCTACCAATTCCGATTTTTATAAAGATGCGCTGGAGGTGTATACGGCGAGTAAGAATTTAACGACGGACCAAAAGAATATTGGCCTGTTCTGGGCCGACGGCGGTGGGTCGATCACCCCTCCCGGGCATCATATCAACATTGCGGCTATCGTTCTCAAAAAAGAGAATGCCCGTCTCGATAAAGCAGCCGAAACCTGCGCTAAAGTCACCATAGCTGTATCAGACGCGTTTGTAGCGTGCTGGAGAGCCAAGTACACCTACAATGTACTGCGTCCGATAACCTATATCAGAAGCCATATTGATCCTACCTGGACACCCTTGCTTGATACGCCCCCTTTTCCTGAATATACCTCCGGGCATTCGTCTGGTTCGGGCGCGGCTTCGCAGATTTTAACCGATCTCTTTGGGGATAATTACGCTTTTACTGACGACACGTGGCAAGGTACATTTACCAACCGTTCCTTTAACTCGTTCTTCGATTATGCGAATGAAGCAACTATCTCCCGGCTTTATGGGGGTATTCATTTTCGGAACGGAAACGAAAAGGGAATAGCAAATGGCAAGCTCATTGGTAAAAACATCAATGCACTGGCTTTTAAGAAATAGTACCTGTTGCCTGCCCGTCGAACCAGCGTTCGTCATTATACGGAAGCGGAAAGGGTTGAATAACATAAACCTTTCCGATTCCGTAAAATGAGGTTAACCCCAAAACTACCATGAAACTACCTACTACCCTGCGTTACGCATTGCTTGCTTTGAGCCTATTGATGGCGACGCCAGTACTGGCCCAGTCCAATAGCTCTCCCGAAACCGCAGTCGGTCAGTTTCTGACGACGCTTAACGCCGATGAACGCTCGAAAACGACCTATTCTTTTGATGATACACTGCGCCGGAAATGGACTAATCTGCCCGTAGGGATGGTACCGCGTCCCGGCATTGCCTACGGTGCCCTGTCTGATAAAAGCCGGCTGGCGTTTCACCGGGTGCTATCGTCCTTACTCAGCTCGCAGGGATACCTGAAAACGACCAGCATCATGGCACTCGACGATATTCTGAACACGCTCTATCAACAGGCGTTTGATGATGGGAAGATCGATCAGAAAACCCTGAAAATGACCCAGGATTTGAAGTGGGCGCACGGTAACTACTACATTTCTGTCTGGGGCAAACCGCAAGCAAAAGACCCCTGGGGGCTTGATTTTGGCGGACACCACATGGCGCTGAGCATTACAGTGAGGGGTACTGAAGTGGTTACCTCACCCTACTTTTGCGGCACCGACCCATCGGAGGTGAAGTCAGGGAAATATGCCGGGTTGCGGGTACTTAGTAAAGAAGAGGACTATGGTTTTCTGCTCATCAATGCCTTGTCCGGAAGCCAGCAGGCAACGGCTATACTGAAGCAGGACGTACCGAAAGACATCATTACCAATCCCAGCAGCAGCCAGCGTATAACCAGTTATTACGGTATTTCGGCGGGGGTATTTAACCAGGATCAAAAAGATATTCTGACGATGATCATTCAGGAATACGTCCACAATTTTGAGCATCATACAGCGCATCGACTCTATGAAAAACTAATGAAAACCGGTCTTGACAAGGTATATTTTGCCTGGGTTGGCAGTCTGGACAACAACAAACCGCACTACTACATTATCAACGCGCCCGACTTTCTGATCGAATACGACAATGTAGGTTTCCAGAACGACGGCAACCACATTCACGCCATTCTCCGCGAGAAAGGAAACGACTTTGGCGACGACCTGCTCAAACGGCATTATCTGGAAGCTAAGCATTGAGGTACCCAATGCGGACAGGCTCCGATTGCACCGGTCACTGTTATGAATCGGGCTGACTTTCGTACCAATTTCTGCTGAGACCGACATCGTTTTTTTTTGTTTTTCATTTCCAAACACAACCAAACCAATAAACCCCAGTAAGTATGATTTCGCTGACCGTTCTTTACCCCAAAACCGCCGAGAGTCATTTTGATATGGACTATTATCTCCACACCCACACGCCGTTGGTGCGTGAGCGGCTTACGCCTGTTGGTCTGACAGGGGTAAACTTACAGGCCGGTATGGCGGGTGCTGCCCCCGACAGCCCGCCCGTGTATGCCATGATTTGTCTGCTTCAGTTTACCACTGTCGACGAAATGCAAACGGCCCTCGCCACCCACGGTCCCGAGCTGATTGGCGACATTCCAAATTTCACCAACGTACAGCCACTGATGCAGGTTAGTCAGGCGGTTTAGTTATACTTGGCTATCGGCTGTAATGGGTGCTCTGGTAGAAATGGCGACATCGGTCACAGTACCGGGCAACCCGGTTGAAAACGTATAGCCTTAACCGGAGCTTGCCAGGAAGCGTCTCACCCACTGGTTGGGTGAGACGCTTCCCTTTAGGAGCAGATACTACGGATTGACGTTGCCCGTATTGACCCATAATTTCTGACTTATCCCCCTTTGGTATAGACATAAACTATATATAGGTTGAGGTATCGATTAGACCAGCGGTACACGAATCTATAGTACCACAGCTCGCCAGTCTATCTGTGCGAAGAATCGATAAAACGGGGAGGTCAATTGTACAGCCCACCCAGACAATAGCATCAAAACGGGTAGATATGGCGGATGCTATCCTTCCTGTAACGTACTCTATTCATTATCACTCAAAAAGTACTGTCCCATGAAACACGTTGCCCGTCAGTTAGTCCATATAACTCCCGTACTCTTATTTCTTACTGTCTGTGCGGCCATGATACCTCTGGCAAAAGAGCCGGTTGGGGTGGGTGTTAAAGCACCTAAAGGGGCCGAAGTGCTGTTCGACGGGTCGCGGAAAATGCTGGACGAAAAATGGATGTACTGGGAAGGTCCCCGTCTGAAGGCGACGATGCCCATCAAATGGCAAATCGAGAAAGACCCCGCCGGAAGCGGTACGGTCATGAATACCAATGACCCCGCAGCCGCCGGTGGTTTGTACGGAGCCGCCGACATTGTAACCAAAGAAACGTTCCGGGACTTTCGGCTGCATGTTGAATTTTACGTTAGCAAGCCAGGTGGTAATAGTGGTGTGTATCTGCAAAATCGATACGAAATTCAGATTTTCGATGGCGATACGACCTCGCACGGGTTGGGAGCCATCATTAATGAATCGCCTTCACCGTATAAACTGTATACGGGTCCCGGCAAATGGAACGCCTACGACATCGAGTTCAGGGCTGCCCGTTTTACCGATGGCAAACGCACCGAACCGGCCATGGTAACCATCTATCTGAACGGGAAAAAAGCCCATACCAACCATCCAATCAATCAGGTGTGGGGAGGTCCTAACTCCGGCATCGACGGGGGTAACGACGGAGGTAAGGGTATCACCGATACGCCCGGCGGCATCAAACTCCAGGCCGAAGGCCACGATGTATTCTATCGAAATATCTGGATTAAGCCCCTGACGCTGAAACAGGCCAATACGGACTTTTAAGCAATGGCCTGCTTTCCATAAAGAGCAAGCCGGGGTCCTAAATGCTGATGCGTCTGTCAAATGACAGGACAGAAAAGCGACCTATTCCGAATAAATAATCTTCATAACCCGTTCTAAAGGCAAAAACTTGTTTTCCTGATTCGGTAAAGTACCGCTCAAGACTTTTTAGCCGGGCGGTACTTTACCGAATCGGTCGATACGTACGCCCATGGAAAGAAGACCAGTATTGCCGATAGCTATTCGCTTTTTATTGCTCGTATTCCTGTCAATCAGTTTCCTGTATTTGTCCGGTTGTTCAGGCTGCTCCCGGTCGGGCAGTCATCAGCCGCGCCGAACCCGGAGCAATCCGGCCGACAAGGCCGCTACGGCGGCTAACCCTTCAGAACCCAAACCAACGCTGATTCAACTGGGAAACGGCCCCACCGAGGTACGTATGAAGAAGGAAAATGGGGTGTACAAAGTCCCCGTAACGGTCAATGGAACGCCCATGCAATTTATCCTGGATACGGGAGCGAGCCTGATTTCTATCTCCTCGACCGAGGCCGAGTTTATGATGAAACAGGGTACCATTACCGACGATGATATAGTAGGGCAATCGCGGTTTCAGGATGCCAACGGCGATATTTCGCCCGGTTCTATTATTCGGCTCAAATCCGTACAAATTGGCGACCGGGTTCTGGAAAACGTACACGCCAGCGTCGTTACTGGTGCCAAGGCTCCCCTGCTGCTGGGTCAGTCGGCTTTATCGCAGTTCGGTAAAATTTCACTGGATTATCGACGAAATATTGTGACGTTCGACTGACATTTGGTGTTTAGTTCTTATTTACCCCAATGAGCTATTTATGACCGAAACCGAACTGACCGACCGATTGCGCGAAGCTATTGTTCTCGACGGCCCCGATGCCTGGAAGACCAATGGGTACCTTCAGGATGCGCAACAGGCGGGTGTTTCGCTAACCGACGCGCTGAAACGGGCCAATGAGATTAGCCAGGAGGTAGCCGGTAATAAACTCTTGTTTCAGAACATACAGGCCCGCATTGCCCGCCTGGCCCAGCCCTCGCGCAGCCCGTATATAGAGCAGGATTTGAATCAGATTGTCAACGCGGCCTCTTCGTTAAAACTTTCTCCTGATTTTGTTAAAAACCAGTGGGTTCCCACGGTATTGCAACGACTGGTAGCCGAATCGGCACCCAGTGTGCCCGAATCAGCGCCAGTTACCCCGGTACCAAAACCAGTGCCCTCTGTACCGGAGCAAACCGAAGCACCGCAGGTATCAAAAACGACGGCCTTCGAGGAGCTAATCGAACAGAAATCCGAACCGCAAAAGCCGGTCGAAAAAAAGGATACTTCCCGCCCGCCCGAACCGGTCGTGCTTCCCGTTACCCCAAAAACCGCTGCGCCAGAATACACCCTTCCCGAACCAGCACCCATTGTGCGTTCATTTACGGCGGTTCCGGCCCGCGTACACAAGGGGCAACCCGTTACGCTGACCTGGGAAGTGGAAAATTTGCTGGCCGTTACCATTGATGACCTGGGCGAAGGTTTGTCGCCAAAAAACCGGGGTTGGGTAAAACCATCGAAAAGTACGGATTACACGCTCTTCGATGTCAATAATAATCCGCTGAGTACGGTTCGGGTGGAGGTTATTCCCCGCGACCGGAGTGGGGTGTACGGGGTCGTGTTTGCCCTGATACTACTGGCTATTATCTACTGGTTTATCAAGAGCAGCAATGCCAACAGTAACGCACCAAAACCCACTCGCAAAACCGACAGGACCAGTCAGTCGGCCCGGCAAAGAGAACCTTATCAGGACGTAGCCAGCGATACCCGTCAGGAACCCAATCGTCAGAATCCATCCGCTACAACCATCGAAAACCCGGTAGTGCCAACGGGGGCGCCGGACGTGGCCTTATCCGAGAGTCCTAAAAAAAAAGGGGAAGCCACCGATAAGCCGGTTGAGGAGGAAACGCAGCCAGAACCGGAAGCTAAACCCGCCACGCCTGCCGATGCCCGACAGGGCAAGTACGAAGAAGCGTTTGGCGATAAACCCTACGATAAAGCCGAATTGGGAACCGACGAACGCGGCTGGCGACGTGCCCGGACTAATGGTCGCTGGGGATACATCAACGAAGTCGACGAATGGGTAATAAAGCCCGAATTTGAAGCGGTAACGCCCTTTCGGGGCAATACGGCCTCTGCCTTCCTGAACGGGCAGCTTATCACCATCAACCGAAATGGGGAGCAGGTAAGGGAATAGCAATCAATTTATTATTGTTGCGCCATTACCGATAGGTTCCTGAATTTCATGGTCGACGGACCCGTAATAAAACCGATGCTGTTCCCTCTGAATGGGCGAAACTCATACGGGCTGCCTGTTATTTCCTGACCGTTGATGTAAAAATAGAGTTTGTTCTGCTGCTTGCTTACCGTTAATAGGTTGGTTTCCTTATCGATGGGTACACCACTCGCTGATTGTTGTCCCGGCATGTAACTGGCAAAGGTCCGTCCGTCACGCAGTGACTTTATGATAACGCTGTTTTGTCCAGCTATGGAAAACTGCATCATATTCTCCACGTCCTGAACGCCAAACAGGATGCCGCCCGTTGGGACTTCGCCCGGTGCCGCAGTCATCTCGACCGAAATCGTAAAGGATTCTGCTTTCGTTAGATTCATGTTGGCAGGCAAATCGACGTAGCATCGGCCGGCTTCCTGTTTGGCATCAGGTAATCGGCGGATGTAATAGCTCCCCTTATTCAGTTCAAATTCGTATCCTTTTCGAGTGCCCGTAAACCAACCATGGTTGTTACGCTCGAATGAATCGCTGAACGAAGACACTGCAGGGCGGGTACTTTTCGTGCTTTTGGCAGGTGACCCGATTGGCGCACTGGGAGCCGTACTGGGGCTCATGGTCCTTTTTGCTGATGAATCGACTTCAATCGGTTTGAGCGTGTTCGTAACAGTGGGTTCACTGCGGTCTGATACGGATTCAACCGCCCGGTTGGTTTCAGGAGCAGTAATAGGGGTATACGTGCCTGAGGCAGGCCCAATTGTAACGCCAAGCTTCTGAAACGATGTCCAGTAACCGGACGATGTTACGCCGATTCCATTACCGGGAAGCATTTTAAATAGATAGGGGCTACTCCGGATTTCCTGCGCATTGATATAAAAATGCAGGCCCTGCCCTCTGCGTTCAATCATAAGCCGGTCCCGATTTTTTTCGACCAGTACGCCCGGCAAAAAATAATCACCCGGCATATAGTCACCGAAGGTTTGCCCGTTTGCTACCCGGACAATAGAAACCTCACCCTTTCCATTCAGCGTAAAAGCACAGTAGTTGAGTGAGTCCAGTACGCCGAAGAGTATTCCGCCCGATGGAACCTGCCCCGAATCGGCTAGCATATCTACTTTTATGGTAAATACATCAGCCAGATTGAGGTTAATAGTAGTGGGGAGTTCTACCGTACTGAACGCTGCCTCCCTGGTGTTGGCATTGCGTTTTCGGATACTGTACCGACCCAGGCCAATCTGATAATAATAATCCCCTCGATTCCCCGCTTTCCACCCATTTCGGTTAGTGGCAAAGTCGCCGGTGAAGGCAGGGCGGAAATCGACCTTTTCGGCGGATGCCGACTGGGTCGATGTATTGGCCCGACGGGCCTGAGTCGTTGCCCGAAGGGTTGATTTGAGCACTATCTTCTGCCAATCGCTGGAAGTCGAGTAAACCGTTGACTTCGTACGTTGCCCGGTCGACTGTGCTATGCAAACAACCGAAAGTGAGAGGAGTAGGCTAATAGTCAGGTAGGTACGCATAAGTAGTTAGTTTTTGAACGTGGCCACGCGTGCTGAATAGCTGGTTAAAATGAATACCTGACCACAGCTGTTGGCTGCCCTGCCTGCATACCAGGCCGGAGGGTGATACCCTGGATCTGCCGTGCTTCCTGCCCATTCCGTAATCCTTTAAAAAGCGTTAGAATAACATCGGCAGCAGCAATAACGATAGCGCCCCGCGTAGCCAGAAAGTAGCGATGATAGTAAGCGTTGGCCGTATTGTAATAAGGCTCTCCGGCCGCCAGATTTTTCTGTTCCTTATAGATGTCGTACTCGTCATTTGATTTCTGTCGTTCCGTTAGCCCATACGCCACCAGTCCGTAGCAGGCCACGGTTAATAACGGACGAAACCCAACTTTAGGCTTTGGGGTCTGTACAAAAATATTCCCGATACCGGGTGCTACCGCTGATAGCAATGCCCAGGCGGGGCCAGCGTATCGGGTTCGGGGCGGTATTATAGAGTCAACTCCCGTTAACCGATTTGGGTCGGCCGGTTGCACCAGGGGTGGTTGTTGCGGAGGAACGGACCGTTGCTGTATGGGCGGTGTAGTGCCTGATACGGGCTGCGTTGGTTTTGACTGGCTGGGGTCGGCCAGCACAACAGTAGCCTGTTTTTTGCGCCTTCGCCCGGAATCCGTCGGGTTCGGCGTTACGGTTACCGGTTTGGTGGGGTTCGGTGGCGCAACGGCAACGGGTTCGGGAGGGGGTGTCCCGACCGGTGTTGTTTCCGTGGGTAGTGTACTAACGGGAGGCTGACGAATCACTGCCGCTGGCTCCGGCGTGTTAGGTGCCAACGGCAGTGTATTCGTTTTAACATATACTTTGGCCTGTACCTCCTCATTCAGGGGATAGCCGTTGGCCATGGCATCCCAGACAATACGCCGGTCGGGCCCTGCTGTAAGGTGAGTGCCTATATCACCCCGAACAAACTGGGGGGCTATCAATAGTGCCCCCCGCAGTCGGCTACGAATGTCAAAGTAAACGGAATCGCCCGGTAAGACATTGACCAGGTCGTATCGGATTTCAAGTTGTGCTGAATCAACAGCTCGTATCCGGACGTTGCGTATACGCTCCTGCGCCTGACTCGGCAACGTCAGTAGCAGACCAATAGAAAACAGGAGTAGAAGCCGCATAAGTAATTAATTGCTAACAGTAATGGGTCGGGTGGTGATAAACTTATCATCACACGCATTGGCGATGGTCATCGTAATGGTATAAGTTCCAGGTTTGTCGTAGGTATAGGTTACGCGCGTTCCTACCCGACCCACGCCCTTATTATCGCCGGGGTCCCAGCCTACAACCCCAATATCTCCCTGCGGATTATCCAGGAAAAACGTTACATCCAGCCGGCCGATGGAATAGCCAATGCCAGCGGCTGGTTTGGCACAAACGGGAAAATCTTTCTTTTTGAGATCGAATGGTTCGCAGGCCACCATAGCCAGTACGATCAGGAAATATAGGCAACGTTTTACCATAATAATCAGGCGATAGAAAGCAAAGTAAACAATACTTATGCAATCAAACGCAGTCGACGAATGAAAACCATTTTCCAATTCTACCCCCTTATGGTTAGCGGAAACCAGGATTTTTGTAAATTTAGACAACTCACTGCTATACGCCATGCGCTTGTCTGCCAAAACTAAACCTGAATTAGTAGCCGAAATTCAGCGATTACACCACGAACGCGACGATCAGTCTTCTGCCGAAACCCGCCCCTTGTTCGACGTTCGCCAAACGGTCGACCAGCTTAATCTGGTTGGCCTCACCATCGAGCACGATGGAACGCTTAGTTATGCCAATCCGTATACGTACCGGGTTACAGCCTGGCAAGCCGATGACATTATCGGGCATAATTTTTTCGATGTACTCATTCCCCCCGTCGACCGTGCCCGGCTCGAGCTGGAGTTTGATGAAGCTTTGGTGAAAGGGGGCTTTCCGGAGCAGAAGGAGATTTCGTTGCTGGCTCGTAGTGGTGCCCTCCGAAATGTACAACTCAACTCCGTTATCATCAACGGCACCGACGGGCACGTGGCTTCATTCACCGTTATTGGGGAGGATGTAACGAACAAACGGCGGGTAGCATCGGCGCTCTCGAACACCAATGCTCAATTGCAGGATTTGGTGGATAACACCTCCGACCTGATCCAGTTGCTAACGCTGGATGGCAAATTCATTTTCGTAAACCGCGCCTGGCGGGAGGCACTGGGCTACAGTTCGGAAGAGATTTCGGCGCTTAACCTGCGCAATGTACTCCATCCCGATTACGCCAGTAGCACGCTCGATTTGCTCAAACGCATTCAGAATGGGGACCAACTCCCGTACATCGAAACCGTTTTTCGGAGCAAGGCGGGTAAAACACTCTTCCTGTCGGGGAGTATCAACTGTCGGTTCGATAATGGTCGCCCCACCGCTTTTCGCTGTATCCTGCACGATACTACCGGTAAAATCAGGGCCGAAAAATCGCAGAAGTTATATTACAGCATTGCGAACTGGACCATTAATTCGCCTAATCTCGGCGAGTTATACCGTAAAATTCATGAAGAGCTGGGCAATATTATCGATGCCCGCAATTTTTTCATTGCATTGTACGATTCTACCAAAACTTACCTGTCATTCCCCTATTACGTTGATGAGTATTTTGGCAGTAATATGCGGTTCACCAAGAGAAAACTGGGCAATGGCATCATCGAATATACCATTCTGGCCAACAAACCTTTGTTCCTGTATGAAAAAGACATTCGTTACCTGGCCGACCAGCACAATATAGACCTGTATGGTCAGCGTCAGCCGCAAGTGATGCTGACCGCTCCGCTCCGTATTGGTGACGAAATTACAGGGATTATTGGCGTAAAGTCATACGATGATTCCCGAACGTACGGCCCGCGCGACCTGGAATTGCTGGAGTTTATTTCGGGACAGGTAGCCCTGGCCATTGCCCGCAAACAATCGGAGGCACGACTGGATAAGCAAAATGCCCGACTGAACGCCATTTTCGATAGTAGTACGTACCTGATTTGGTCGGTAAATAAAGCCCTGCAATTAACGTCCTTCAATAAAAACTACGCCCGGCTGATTGGGCATCAGGCACCCGACGGTCCGGTCGTTCAGGCTAGCACCGCTGAACCCGGCTGGCGGATGATTGGTGATGAAAACCGGGAGACACTGGAGGAACGATACCGGCAGGCTTTCCGGGGGTATGCTCAGAATTTCGAACTGCATTTTACGATGCCCAGTGGTGAAACCTTTTATGAGTTTCATCTCAACCCTATTTTGCTGGCCGGAGGGGTTATTGACGAGGTCTCGGGTATTGCCCGAAACATCACTAACCGCCGGCGGGCTGAAATTGCCACGTTGCAGAGTGAAGAAAAATTCCGGGGTATCTTCGAGAATCTACAGGACATTTATGCCCGCGTAGACCGCAAAGGGCGGGTTACAATGATTAGTCCATCCATCTTCAAGCGGCTGGGCTACACGCCCGACGAAGTGCTGGGGCAGGATATAACGCAGTACTTTTTTGATAAAAGCAGCATCCATCGGGCCATGATTAAACTAGGCCGCAACCGAAGCCTTCGCAACTTCGAAGCCAGCCTGCGCCGGAAAGATGGCAGCGAACGTCAGTACATGTTTAACATGTTGATGCTGAACGATGAAGATTCGCAGGAGTTTGCATCGGGTAAAAACTCGGTGGTAGCCGTACTGGCTCGTGACATTACCGAACTCCGCCGACAATCGGCGGAGCTGGTGAAAGCGAAAGACGAAGCCGAACGGTCATTGAAGGTGAAGGAGCAATTTCTGGCCAATATGAGCCACGAAATTCGTACCCCGATGAACGGTGTAATTGGCATGATTGATTTGCTGAATGATACGCCACTGGATGAGGAACAGCGCGATTACGTAAAAATCGTTAAACGCTCATCGGAAACGCTGTTAAACATTCTGAACGATATTCTGGACCTGTCCAAGATTGAGGCCGGAAAGATGATGCTGCACGAATCACCGATAGCATTCAAAGAGATTTTTGAGAAACTGATTGCTCTATTCGGTCAGCAGGCCAACTCGAAAAATAATGATCTTACGTACTATCTTGACCCCGCCCTGCCCACGTTCGTTATTGCCGACCAAACCCGACTCCTGCAAGTGCTGTCGAACCTGACCAGTAATGCCATCAAGTTTACGGAGCAGGGATCGATACGGGTTGAGGCAACCCTACTAAGCAAGCGGGGGAAGTTCAACCGGATTCGGGTAGCGGTAAAAGACTCCGGCATTGGTATTTCGCCCGAGAATATCAGCCTGCTCTTTAACTCCTTCAGCCAGGTAGATACGTCATCGCGAAAATCATTTGGTGGTACAGGCTTAGGGCTGGCCATCTCAAAAGAACTGGCAAGTCTGATGAAGGGGGAAGTAGGCGTGGAATCGACTGTTGGCCAGGGCAGTACGTTCTGGTTTACCATAGAGTTGAAGGAAACGGCTATCAGTCCAACCCAACAAGCCACGGAGGTAGCTGAAATTGCGCTGGCCAATTTCTTTAGTACGTATCATCCATTTGTATTGCTGGTGGACGATAATGCCGTGAACCGGAAGGTGGCCAGCGAAATTCTGCGTAAGGCAGGCTGTGTCATCACCACCGCCGACAGTGGTCCGGCCGCAATACAGGAGGTAACAATCGCCGAAGCGCGCAGAGAAAAAGGTGAGTTTGAGGGATTCGATGTCATTTTTATGGATATCCAGATGCCGGATATGGATGGCGTGGAAACTACCCGGCACCTGCGCGAACAGTTTGGCGATACGTTGCCTACTATTGTGGCTATGACCGCGTACTCCATGAAAGAAGACCGCGAACGCTTCATTAGTCAGGGTCTCGATGATTATATTGCCAAACCCATTCGTGCCCAGAGTCTGGTAGCTAAAGTAAAAGAACTAACGGATGCCAACCGGGCCAAACGTCAGCCACAGCCAGTCACGACGTTATTGCCAACGCCTAAAACGCAGCCGAAAACTCCCGAAACACGGCTACCTATTATCGACGCCGAAATTGTTGGGCAACTCCGCGACATTGGCGGTCAGGAACTGGTAGATAGTATTATGGAAGAATTTGTGACGGAAGCAGATTCTTTAGTTAGCGGAGCACTATCGGCCTATGCCCTGGGCGATATTCCAACCGTAAAAAGTAACCTGCATACCCTAAAAGGCAGTGCTGGTACGATTGGTGTAACCCGCATGGCCGATATTGCCCGGACGGCAGAGGGTAAATTAAAAGTAAATGATACGAGTGGGCTGACAGACGCTTTAGAGGCATTGAAGCACGCTTTTGCCGAATTTACGATTGAATTGAAAAGATGAACTTTCGTATGGGCTGAAAGTCTGCTCGCTTCCATATAACGCAGACAAAGCAACGTCTTCACCAAACCTTCGAAAGGTTAGTGAAGACGTTGCTTTATGATTTTATACGTTCAGTTGGGATTCAGCCCGGCTGGAAATGCAGCCGTACGGTATAGAGTTCCAGTCCAATACCACCATAACCTGGTAGTTTTTTGCCCGTTAGCTGGCGGAGTAATGTATGATTGAGCTTGTCATTCTGACTGAAAACTTCCAGTTGACAAAGTTCGCTTGCACTATTTACCCGGAACTGAATTACAACGATACCGGCCTGTTGTTTTGATTTGAGCACATCGGGGTAAGAAACGTACTTTGCCAACTGCTGCTCAAGCGTCAGTGTGGCCTTTGGCGTTTTAGGTTCGTTCGTTGTAATGGGCGCAGCGTAGGCTTGCGTTGCCAGGAAGCCTACCAGCATGATAAGAAGAATGGTCTTTTTCATGACTTCAATGTGTTTGTGAAAAGTAAAAAACACATCCGTGCCCGGCTTTCACCGTCATTAACAGCATCGAATGTTATCCTAATATTACGTCAATATTATCTAAATGTTATCAAATTGTTATTGTTAGGTATAAAATTCTTTTCGCTAATTATTATACTTATTCAGTTAAACCTTATATTATGCATGTTTTTTCTGAAAAATATGCATAATAATCTGTATAGCTTTGTTGAAATGTATTATTCTTATTAAATATTCTGTGTGGTAATATTATGCTAATGTTAAGGACTAGTCAAATTTTTTCATCCGCTGCCTAATTGGCCCTATACTAACGGGAGGTACTGTTGAAGAACAGATAAAACACTGCCGTTTTGAGTGGGGCAGGGGTAGGGTAGCTACATACATATATAGCCGGGAAATGATTTGGGCACTTCCTATAGTTGGTAGGGGAATATACAATGACAGGATTGCTGGCTGAGGGGCTACTGATACTCACTGTTTACACACGACTATTGCAGGAGTTCACAATCCGTATACGCTCGTTGCATCTGGTGAAAGAGGCACTTCATCCCTCCTTTTTTTCAGATCATTCCCGGTGAATTCCATTTAATTGCCGAATGGGCAACGTAGCTTTTTTGATTTTCTTCTGAGCCTGATATGGAATTCACGGGCTTTTTTCATCTACGTAGAAATAAATAGTGAGGCTCCGCTTAATGGCTCACTTCACATTCTTAACAATTATTTTATGCGCTACACACCCCCCTAATTACCCCGAAAAAAGCCTCTGAATGACGGAAAAGTTTGTGTGTTACAGTTGAGGAACAATGATTTAGCTTACTGAACAAACGGGTCAATGTTTTAAGTAAGAGTGATTTAAGTCCAAGTATTTATTGTTGGACTACAATAAGAGTGAAATATTTGATAAATAGATTTGTGTGGTTTTTGTCGGAAAACACATATTTTTGTGGAGGTTTGACAGTATTTCTATTAAATATTCAGCTGATCAAACCGAAAGAGTCTAAATTTTTCACTTTTTTTACCGGGTAAACCAACTTTTAATTTTAACCCTACAGTCCAGTTCCAATGAAAACACAAACTCCTTCTCCAGCACCCGCCAAAGCACCGGCACCAAAAAAGAAGTCAGGCGGTCTTAACCCCGCGCTTGTAATACCGATTTTGTTAGTTATCGGTATCCTGACGTACATGTTCGTTTTCGGTGATGGCAGCCACTTCCAAGAAGGCGACAACTCGAAAGAACCTCTCCCCGGCGATTACTTCGGTACCGTTTATAAAGGAGGATTCATCGTACCAATTCTGTTTACCTGTTTTCTGACGGTACTGGTCTTCTCTATTGAGCGGTTCATCACCATTGGTCGCGCAAACGGTTCGGGATCTATTGACGATTTCGTTCGGAAAGTCAAAAGCCAGCTTGATCGTAATGAGGTTGCCGAAGCAATCAAAGAGTGCGATCGTCAGAAAGGTTCGATTGGTAATGTTGTCAAGATGGCTCTTGTGAAGTACCAGCAGCTAGCTACCGACACCCAGTTAGACAAAGAGCAGAAGTTAGTAGCGCTGCAAAAAGAAGTAGAAGAAGCTACTACGCTTGAACTGCCAATGTTGGAAAAAAACCTGACAATCATTGCAACGCTGGCTTCAGTATCTACCCTGATTGCCCTGCTTGGTACAGTACTTGGTATGATTCGTGCCTTCGCAGCTATGGGTGCAACGGGTCAGCCAGATACAGGTGCTCTGTCGACGGGTATATCTGAGGCTCTTGTAAACACAGCCCTTGGAATCGGTACTGCCGCTATTGCAACGATCATGTATAGCTACTTCACCAGCCGGATTGATACCCTAACGTACAACATCGACGAGATTGGCCTGAGCATTCAGCAAAACTTTGCTGCTCACTATTAGTCGAGACAGCACCGTTGATGTAATTTAACCTACCCGCCTTCGGGCAGGATGAACCAAGAAAACTTATGCCAGCAGTTAAAATTAAACGCGCCAGTTCCTCCGTGGACATGACAGCGATGACTGATGTGGCGTTTCTATTGCTGACGTTCTTTATCCTGACGGCCCAGTTCCGGTCGCAGGATGCCGCATCGATTGAAACGCCCTCGTCTATCTCTGGAATTAAAGTTCCGGACAACGATATCATGACTATTGGTCTTGGTCGAGATGGCAAAGTCTATTTTGGCACCGATAACCAGAATACGCGTATTGCTACACTGGAGAACGTTGCGGCCGAAAAAGGCATTTCGTTCACGCCCGCCGAGAAAAAAGAGTTTGCCTTGATGTCGAACTTTGGGCTACCTATCAATCAGTTAAAGTCGTACCTGAGTCTGTCCAAAGAACAACAGGCTAAAGTGAAACAGCCTGGTATTCCAACGGACTCGACTGGTGCGGGGGCCAACAATGAACTAAAGTCCTGGGTGTACAACGCCCGTAAGGCTAACAACAATCTCCGAATTGCGTTGAAAGGCGATAACCTCGCCAAATTTCCCGAATTCAAGAATGTGTTAACTACACTACAAGCGCAGAATATCAACAAATTCAATCTGATTACGGGGACAGAAGCGCCCCCTGCCGGTTGGACAGCGGATAAATAGTGCTTAGTGACTAAACTAAATTTGATTTTCACCTCGTGAATCTGTTAAGAAACTATGGCAGAAATTAACACTGGCGGTGGGGGTGGTAAACATGATGGTGGTAAGGTAAGATCGAAGAAAGCGTCGACTCGGGTGGATATGACACCCATGGTTGACTTAGGATTCCTCTTGATTACCTTCTTCATTCTGGCCACTACCCTGAGCAAGCCATCTTCGATGACGCTCAACGTGCCGGATAAAACCAAGCAGGAAGAAACGGAGCCTATTAAGGCATCCAACGTAATGACAGTCTTTCTGGGTAAAGACAACAAGGCCTACTACATTTTTGGCAAGGCGGCCAATGAAGACCCAGAAGTGAAAACTGTAGGCTACGGCTATGAATTTCGTCAGGCACTTATGGAAAATGTCAAGAAAGTGGGTAGCGATAAGTTCGTAGTGGTTATCAAGCCAACAAAGGAGTCGACTTACAAAAACATGGTTGATGTGCTGGATGAAATGGCAATTACAAAGCTGAAGCGCTATGCACTCGTTGATGAATTGACCGACTCGGAGAAGACACTGCTCAAAGACAAAGTAAAATTAAACATCTAACACCATGGCAGAAGTAGACTCCCAGGCAACACTCGATGATATCGTGTTTGCCCACCGGAACAAAGCGTATGGTGCGTA
The DNA here is from genome assembly GCF_000374085.1 of Spirosoma spitsbergense DSM 19989. Lineage (GTDB taxonomy): Bacteria > Bacteroidota > Bacteroidia > Cytophagales > Spirosomataceae > Spirosoma > Spirosoma spitsbergense. The sequence continues at coordinate 93,536 of NZ_KB893548.1, forward strand.
TGATCTGCGAAAATCGTATCCCAAAGCGGTGACTCGTGCCTTAATTATTGGAGGCATACTGTTTACGCTTGGTGTACTGACGCCGACCATTTTAACTGCTTTGGCTCCCGAAGAAAAGCAGGTGTCGATGGTAGAAGTGGATTTGATGAAGATTCCACCACCACCCATTGATCCGAACGAACCACCGCCACCGCCACCGCCACCAGTAGAGGTGCCTAAGGTGAACACGGTAAAGTTCCTGCCACCGGAAGTGAAACCGGATGAGGAAGTGCCGGAAGAAACACCTCCACCAGCTGTGGAAGAACTGAAGGAAGCTGTTGCCGCCGAAAAAACGGTGATTGGCGACCCAAACGCGGATGAAGTGATTGCCGCTCCTGAAGCCACTGCCGCTCCAACCAAAGTGGAAAAGGCAGTAGAAGCCGCTCCGAAAGAAGACCAGATTTTTACGGTCGTTGAACAGCAACCCGAATTTAGTGGTGGTATGGCCGCGCTTGGTCAGTATCTGCAAAAGAACCTTCGCTATCCGGCAGCAGCTCAGCGGGCCAACATTTCCGGACGCGTATTCGTAAGCTTTGTGGTAAATACCGATGGTAGTATTCAGGACGTACAAGTACTGAAAGGGCTTGGTTTTGGTACCGACGAAGAAGCAAAACGCGTTGTACAGGCTATGCCAAGGTGGCGGCCGGGTAAACAGTCGGGCCGTCCGGTTCGGGTGAAGTTTAACCTGCCTATCAATTTCACGCTGGAATAATTCGTATGCGCGGACAAAATGATGGTTCAACGCGGCTAACGTTGATTATTGCAACGTTAGCCGCGTTGGCATACCTGGGAGGAGGCATCGCACTGATTGCCTCCTCTCAGTCTTTTGGGATGTTACCTGCAACAGGCCCTTTTCGCTATGGATTGGGAGTACTACTAATCGTATACGGAGCTTTCCGGGCGTATAGAGCTTATCAACGTTTTCAGCAAAATGACTAATCGTATCTGGTTTCTTATTGGATTGGCCGCTTTGGTAATGGGATGTTCGGGTAAACCATCGCTTGATAATCCATCGCAGGGTTCTATTACTATTGCGGCTGATGAATCTTTTCAACCATTGGTCATGCAGCTTACATCTGCCTACGAGGGCATTTATCCTAACACTCATTTCAATGTCGTTTATAAACCGGAGCAGCAGGCAATTAATATGATGCTTAGGGATAGCGCACGAATGGTAATCGTAACCCGCACCTTAAATCCGAATGAGCGCGCTATCCTGAATCAGAAAAAAATAAAAGGGGCAACGGAAAAAATTGCGACAGACGGAGTAGCCCTTATTATAAACAAAGCGAATACCGATAGCCTGATCACAATGAATGAACTGCGCAGTGTTTTCAGTGGTAAGACGAAAACATGGGATCAACTAAAAGGAGGGAATCAAACAGTACCTATAACGCTGGTATTTGACAACAACAATTCCAGTAATCTGGAGTTTATGCTGAAAACTTTAGCGGTGAAAGATATTAGCAAACTGCGCATTTTTACAACGCGGTCGAATAAAGAAGTGATTGATTACGTGCGCGAAAACCCCTCGGCTCTTGGCTTTATTGGGGTCAACTGGATTAGCGATAGCGATGAACCCCTTTCTGTCGAACTAGCGCGTGATTTACGCGTAATGGGGGTATCGGACAAAGAAAAGCCAACCAAACGGGACGATTACTTTCAGCCGTTTCAGGAAGACCTGGGTATGCAACGTTACCCATTACGACGACCCGTATACATATTGAGCCGGGAAACGCATCCAGGCTTGGGTGGTGGGCTTATAAACTATATCACCAGAGATGCAGGCTCCCTAATTATTCGTAAATTGGGACTTTGGCCCAGAATGCCATACGATAGGATCATAAACTTAACAAAATGAGTAAGTTTTTTTGGTTTAACTACAATTTTTTAGTTTTGTCAACTGTTTAATCAGCACTAACCTTATTTTAATTTCCAACTTGAAGTACATGAAGAACAACCGGAAGCAAACGCTATTGACCATTCTGTTCGTCGGGGCAACCATGACGGCTCCTTTGGTAGCGCAGGACCTTTCAACGGCCCTGAAAGATGTGGAGGCTGAACGATATACAAAGGCAGAGCAAACACTGACGCAATTAGCCACTAGTTCACCATCCGCAGAAAACCAGTTTTATCTCGGCTATTACTACTTGAAAAGCGGTCAGCCAGATAAAGCAAAGGCAGCTTTTGATAAAGGAGCGGCAGCCGATCCTAAAGACCAACTTAACAACGTTGGCCTAGCAGGAGTGGCCTTGATGAAAAAAGACCGTAGTACAGCCAAAACACTTATTGATGAAGCTGTTGCCAAAACGAAAGGTAAAAATCAGGACGTACTAATTCGGGCGGCTGAAATGTACACGCTGTCAGAACAGACAAATGACCCGGCAGAAGCGCTCCGACTATTGACGATAGCCGACGAAAAGGATAAGAAAAACGAAAACCCAGAAATCGAGATGACTATGGGAGATGCCTATTTTCTGAAAAACGATGGCGGTAATGCGATCACTAAGTACGAAAACGCCATGGCTATCAAACCCAATCTGGCGGAAGCAAATTACAAGATTGGCCGGTTGTACCTACGCGGTAAAAACTACACGGAAGCGCAGAAGTACTTCAATAAGGCTATTGAAACCGACCCGCAGTTTTCACCCACTTACCTGGCTTTAGCCGATGCGCTGGCTAACTCGCGCGCTTACAAAGGAGCTTCTACGAACTACGAAAAGTACGTGCAAACGAGCGGTACAACAGACCCAGAGCAATTGCTGGATATTGCCCGGTACAAATTTCTGGCCCAGGATTATGAAGGAGCTATCAGCTATCTGGATCAATTGAAAGGAAAAATAAACAATCCGATTATTGATCGTATGTATGGCTGGGCCAATACCGCTCTAGGGAAAACTCAGGAAGCGATCCAGTCGCTGAATAAGTTTATTGCTGAGGCACCCCAGAAGGTTATTTACGACGATTATAAATATCTGGGTCGTGCTTACGGAAAGTTAGGCACACCTGAAGGGGATTCCCTGAGCATCGTAAACCTGGAAAAGGCGGCTCCTCTGGATACGACTGATAATCTGTATCGTGAAATTGCCAAAACATACTACGATAGCAAAAAGTATGACAAGGCGGCTGATTACTACGCCAAGACAATCAAAAACGATAAAAAACCCCTGAACAATGATTACCTTTTCAAGGGTCTTTCTAATTATCAGTACGGTTTCCGGGTTGGTCGCGATACTACGGCAGCTCCAATGGACACGGCCCAGATTCGTAAGGGACGGGAATTATATTTCCTGCGGGCTGATTCGGCTTTTGCCGAGATGGCTCAGCAGGTCGAGAAAACGGCTGGCGAAACGTATCCATTGGCTTACTATTACCGGGCTCAGTCAAATTATTATGCTTATCCATCGACCATATCGCTGGCGTATGGAACAGCCGTTCCACTATATGAAAAATTCATAGACATGGCTAATGCCGAAACTGACGCGGCTAAAAAACAGAGTTATTTAAAGAATCTGATAACATCGTATAAATTCTTAGCTTCGTATAACCTGGCCAAGAAAGATGATGAAAAGGCGAAGGAATATTTCAACAAAATTTTGGAATTAGATCCAAATGACGTGGATGTTAAAAAGGCTCTGGAAGGACCGGCACCCACCTCTTCGAAGCCAGCGGCTAAAGCCCCGGTGAAAAAGAAAACCACCGGTAAATAACAGAAATTTTTGACTGTCAACATAGAAGCGTAGGTTTGATACCTACGCTTTTATGTTGTTGAGGTTGGTAAGACATAGGACGATCTTCTTTAGTAGCTATTATTTTCCTGAGGGTATCGTACCTTTGCAGGCGCAATTTTTGAATAAAACGACCTCTCTTCTGAAAGCCGTATGCTGAATCTTGTACTGTTTGGCCCGCCGGGTGCGGGAAAAGGCACCCAAAGTGAAAAACTAATTCAACAATATAAGCTGGTTCATTTGTCGACCGGCGACTTATTACGATCACAAATTGCAGCGGGTACCGAACTGGGTTTGAGAGCGAAACAGTTAATGGATCATGGCTTACTGGTACCGGATGAGGTAGTGATTGGCATGATTGAGAGTAAATTAGAGGAGAATCAGGCAGCTAATAAAACGGCATCAACCGATAACTCGACGGTGGGAGGCTTTATTTTTGACGGTTTCCCTCGTACTGTGCCTCAGGCAGAAGCACTTGATAACTTGTTAAAACAGCATCAAACAAAAATAAAGGTAATGATCGCGCTTGTGGTGGATAGTGAAGAACTAACCCGGCGATTATTGATACGCGGACAAACATCGGGTCGGCCCGATGATCAAAATGAAAACCTTATCCGTCGACGGGTTAAGGAATACAATGACAAAACAGCCCCTGTTGCCGATTATTATAACCAGCAGGGTAAGTACGTCGCCATTGATGGTATTGGAAGTATTGAAACTATTTTTCAGCTAATATGCCAGAAAATTGACGAGTCGGAAGGGAGATAGAAAAACATATGGCTTCATCGAATTTTATTGATTACGTAAAAATAAATTGTCGGTCGGGAGCAGGAGGGGCTGGCTCGGTTCACTTTCGTCGGGAAAAACACACCCCCAAAGGTGGTCCCGATGGGGGCGACGGTGGTCGCGGAGGTCATATTATTCTTCGTGGTAACGCTCAACTCTGGACTCTTCTACACTTAAAATACCGCAAGCATGTGAAGGCGGGTAATGGAGTAGCAGGGGAAGGAGGACGACGAAGTGGGGCGCAGGGAGAGGATGTTGTGCTGGAAGTACCACTTGGTACCCTTGCCCGGGATCCGGAATCGAGTGAGCAACTAGCGGAAATTACAGAAGACGGTCAGGAGATCATACTGTTTGCTGGCGGACGGGGCGGAATGGGTAATGACCATTTTAAATCGGCAACCCAGCAGGCACCCTATCATGCACAACCCGGAGAAGCGGGAAAAGAAGAGTGGGTAGTTCTGGAGCTTAAATTACTGGCCGATGTTGGTTTGGTTGGTTTTCCAAATGCGGGAAAATCCACGCTGCTGTCGGTCTTATCGGCGGCACGACCTGAAATTGCCGATTACCCTTTTACAACCCTTGTCCCTAATTTGGGGGTCGTAGCATACAGAGACTATAAGTCATTCGTTATAGCAGATATTCCGGGTATAATTGAAGGGGCTTCTCAGGGCAAGGGTTTAGGGATACGGTTCTTACGCCACATAGAACGAAATTCGATACTCCTCTTTCTCATTCCGGCTACATCGGAGGATATACGACAGGAGTACAATACATTACTGAACGAATTACGCGAATTCAACCCAGAACTGATGGATAAAACCCGCCTGTTGGGAATAACCAAAATGGATCTGATTGATGCCGCCAGAATGAAGGAAATCAAAGCAGTTATACCAAACAAAGTGCCTGTCGTTTTCCTCTCGGCGGTTAGTCAACAGGGTTTAAGTGAGTTAAAAGATGTTATCTGGCAAAATTTGACGGCAATTGAGTCAGTAGAATAATACGTTATGTTGGTCTATCGGCAGTTCCGCTGGTTGAGTATTGAATTATTATGAACTATTATTTACGGGTTTATAGTACGGCTTTCCTTGTACTTATCTCTTTCTGGGCAAAAGCACAAATCCAGGTCACTTTCCCAACTAGCAGAGCCGTTATTCAACGAAATAATGCTAATCAGGCTACGCTTCGAATTACCGGCTACTACACCACTGCGATTACCCGTGTAGAAGCTCGTTTGGTGGTTCGCGACGGCATCGGGACCGCTACGGATTGGCTACCTGTTCAGACTAATCCGACAGGTGGGGTGTATGCGGGTGATTTAACAGGCACGGGAGGATGGTATAATCTCGAAGTCAGAGCTATGAATGGAAGCCAGCAGGTTGGTAGTACAACTACCGTTGAGCGTGTTGGTATCGGCGAAGTTTTCGTTATTGCCGGGCAATCAAATGCCCAGGGAGTTCATCAGAATGCCCCCAATCCTCTCAATGATCTGGTTAACTGCGTAAATAGTAGTTATGGTAATAGTTTTCCCACTGACCCAACAAAGCCTGTTTTTACTCAACTGGATAACTCCGATGGATTTACGATTGCGCCACGGGGAGTAGGAAGCTGGTGCTGGGGGCAGCTGGGTGATATCCTGGTTAAACGACTAAGGGTACCTATCATGTTTTTCAATGCTGGTTTTGCCGGCACAGCTGTCAGGAACTGGCGTGAAAGTGCCCCGGAAGGTGGCACCGCTTATAGCGTGTATATCGGAGAACCGTATGGCCCACGGCAACCGTACATTAATTTGAAGTTGTCGCTCCAGTTCTATGCTAATATGCTGGGAGTTAGGGCTGTACTCTGGCATCAGGGAGAAGCTGATAATTTGATAAATACGCCAACGCAGGATTATGTAAACGATCTGAATTTTGTCATCAACCAGGCCCGGCAGGATTATAATCAAACACTGTCATGGGTGGTATCAAGGGCCAGTTATGGCGATAATATTGGCGGCACTGATGCCGCAGTAATCGCTGCACAAAACCAGGTTATCAACTCTACTCCTAATGTCTTTGCTGGCCCAAATACGGATGTAATTCAAGTGCCCCGAAAGCGTCCTCCTCTCAACGAATTAGAAGCCTTACACTTTGACTTTAATGGATTAATCGATGTTGCTAATGCCTGGAATGCCAGCATGACGGATACGTTCTTTCAGAATTCAACACCTGTTGCCCCGGCACCAACGCCGACAGTTTCCATTGAATGTGCTGGCAGTAACAATATAAAAGTGAGCGTAGCCGGTAATTACTCCACTGTGCTGTGGGACTCGGGAGAATCTGGCAATTCGATTACGAAAGGAACCGGAATTTATCAGGCAAAGATTAAGGACGCACGGGGCAATACGTTCTATTCCAGTAAAATCAGCGTTAATGCGCTACCAACAATTACTGTAGTTAATAATCGTCCGGCATCAATCTGCGTAGGAAGTAGTTTGGCACTTACAACAAACTATGATAATAACGTAACCTGGGTAAATCAGCAGGCTAATGCCAACGTAGCCAACACCCAACAGCTGGCCGCTACCACAGCAGGAACTTACTTTGTCCGTTACAGGGATGTGAGTGGGTGTGATTTTACCTCAAACTCAATCACACTCGCCGTTAATCCACTCCCTCAAACGCCGGTTGTTACGAACACTAAGCCAACTACATTCTGCCAGGGTGATAATACAACATTGCAGGTTAGTAATGATAACGTACAGTATAACTGGACTGGTGGTCAGGCAGGCAAAGTGATAACTGCCACAACGTCGGGCGCTTACTTCCTTACCGTTACGGACCAGAATGGCTGTACATCGGCTCAGTCGAATACCGTGATAGTAACGGCTAATCCAGTGCCGGTAAAACCTGTTATTGCAACCAGTGGATCTACCGTGTTTTGTGCTGATCGTACCATAACATTAACGGCTCCACAAAATGTAGCTTATCAGTGGACCAGTGGTCAGACCAGTCAAGCCATTACGCTGAATCAATCGGGCAATTTTTCCGTGCGTACCACCAATCAATTTGGATGCACATCGGTTCAGTCAGATGCGGTTACCGTGCAGGTAAATCCATTACCACAAATACCCACCGTATCGGCCACGGGAGCAACTACTTTTTGCGAAGGAAATAGTGTCACGTTGAATGCCAATAGCCCTGTGGGGGTAGTTTGGTCCAGCGGTCAGACCGAGAAGTCGATCAGCGTTAACAGGTCAGGTAACTACAGTGTACAGGCCCGCGACCAAAACGGCTGTATATCGACCTATTCACCCGTTGTTGCGGTTAAAGTCAATGAGCTGCCGGCAACACCCACCATCCTAGCCAACCCCTCAACAGTTATCTGTGACGGTGATAAGGTGACGCTGCGGGTAGAAGGACCTTACTCTGTATCCTGGAGCACGGGTGAATCAACCCCGCAAATCACGACAGATAAAGCAGGAACGTATTCTGCCAGGGTGCAGGATGCAAATGGCTGTATATCGGCACAGGCTGGGTCTGCATCAGTGGAGCTAAAGCCGCTGCCACCACCACCAACGATAAATGTTGTTGGTACTTATACGTTGCAGGCTGTTGCGTCAACGAATGGCACTCAGTTCCGGTGGTCTATTGACAATGCGTTGTTAGGGTTTGATACAAGTACTATTAAAGCCAACAAGACGGGGTCTTATACATCTCGCTCTTCCATTGTTTACTCCCCTACGCTGACCTGCTTTTCACTGCCATCTACACCCCTGTTGTTCACCGTAGATCCCAATAACAAAGGATTGAGCGTATATCCTAACCCAAATCCGGACAAGATTTTAACGCTGGAGACGGAACAAAACCTGACAAATGCATCCATAACGATATACAGCTTAACTGGTCAAGTGCTGCTGACTACAACTGTCCCCTTATTTAACGACCGCAAGGTTCTCTCACTAACGGGTATGCCACCGGGGCAATACATAATACGGGTACAGGCGACTAATTTTGACGTTGCCAAACGAATTAGTCTCGGTTTGTAATATTAACCGTAGATAGACCGTTTAATCATATATATCAGCTCAAAATTTGCATTTTACCGGGACACTTGATCGTATTGAAATACTTCGATTACAGATCGATAGCGGCTCGGTTTTTGCAATTACTATCATTTGACGGTAACCAGGCGGTATATAGATATTGATAAATAAAAAATGCGCAACCGCTATATTTTATTACACCTGTGCCTGCTAAGTCCAATCCTCTTTAAAAAGAGTGGATTTGCTCAGAGTAACGAACCTGTAATTAAAATTACTTATCCTGAAAGCCGGGCTATCTTTCAGCGTGAAAATGATAATACAAGTACAATTTATTTGTCAGGAAGTGTTTATCAGCCGGTAGATAGTGTTCAGGCACGCGTACAGGCTGAAGAAACGGGCCAGGGATTGAATACAAACTGGGTTACCGTTCAACGGAATCCACAGGGAGGAATATTTCAGGGATCAATACGCGCAAAAGGAGGCTGGTACCGACTGGAGGTACAGGCATTTGCCGGTGGAAAAGTCGTTAGTGCCGATGTGGTTCGAAAGGTTGGAATCGGCGAAGTCTTTATCATAACGGGGCAGTCCAATGCGCAGGGCTTCCAAAATTACGGGGCCGTAGGGGCAGTTGATGACCGGGTTAACTGTGTGTCGTATGATAATAGTACGGCCAACTCACTCGCCGACCCGCCTGCACCAACATTTCAGCAACTCACCGCTACATCGCTCATTGGCCCCCGTGGACAGAGTGCCTGGTGTTGGGGAGCATTGGGTGATTTGCTCGTAAAACAGTATGGAGTTCCTGTATTGTTTATCAATACGGCCTGGGCAGGAACTACCATCAAGAACTGGCATGATAGTGCTGACGGAATCGTAGCAAAGAACATTTTTGCCATAGGGACTCCCTACGAAAATTTTCCGACCGGAATGCCTTATGCTAATCTGGTCATTGCCCTTCGATACTATTGCTCATTGCAGGGACTGAGGGCCGTACTCTGGCAGCAGGGGGAAACGGATAACATTCCGCTGCATTCTACCCGGCAGGCCTATGCGAATGACATGCAGTATATCGTCAACAAAACGCGATCTGATACGGAGCGTTACCCAGCCTGGGTATTGGCAAGATCTTCTTATAACCTTGGGGAAGTAAGTCAGGACATTATTCAGGCACAAAATGACGTAATCAATACGTATAACAACAACGTTTTTGCCGGCCCTTTTACAGATAATATTCAAATTCCGCGTTTTGATGAGGTTCATTTTGGCAACAGAGCGACAAATAATCCGGGAGACAAGGGACTAAATGATCTGGCTCAGGCCTGGCTGACAAGTTTAAATGCTGTGTTCTTTGCCAGTTCACGCCCATTGCCGCCCCTTCCGCAGCCAGTTGTTACCGTAGCTTGTGGTACTGCCAATAACAGTTTAACACTCAGTCTGCCTAATTTGTACAATTCGTATAGCTGGAACTCCGGTCAGGCAACCAGAAGTATTGTTGTTAACAAACCTGGCGTGTACAGGGCCGTTCTGAAGGATAGAATAGGAAATACCTATCTCTCACCCGCACTTGATGTGCAGGGCCCAATTCAGCCCGTAACCCCAACTATTTCGCTGGCCAGTAATCCCGGCAAAGTAGTCGATAATCAGCAGCAAGTTTGTGCCGACTCCAGCCTGTCGATCATTGCCAATACATCCATGAATAGTACCGGGGTTTGGAGCGTAAGTGCAGCAAACGTCATCAGCAAGACAATTACGTTAAATAAGACCGGTACTTATTCCCTACAGGCAGTTAATGTATATGGGTGTAAGTCTCCCCAGCCAGCCAGCATAAGCCTTACGGTTCGTCCTAAAATAGCTACTCCGAGTATTGCCCAGATTGGTGCTTATACCCTACAGGCTGTCTTACCTACGCCAACCGGTGGCCAACCCGATTTATTCGATTGGCAACGGGCAGGGGGGGAGGTTATTCCAAATAATAGTGCAGTAATAAAAGTAGTTGTTTCGGCCAATTATTCGGTACGGGCAAAAACTACGTTTTCGTTTGCGAACAGTAACAATCTGACTTGTTATTCAGATTATAGCACCCCTCAGGCATTCATATTTGATCGCTCTAACGGGGGATTGAGTATCTACCCTAATCCGTCAGTAGATGGAGTCGTTACAATAGAAACACTAGAGGATTTGGCGAATGCAGATGTGGAAGTATTCTCGCTGAGTGGACAGCCTTTGTTCTCAAGCATCGTCCCGCTAATGAATGAACGCAAATCAATTGATTTATCTGGATTGGCGCAGGGCGTTTATCTGGTTCGCGTACGTTCGGCAGGATTTGATGTCTCGAAACGCATTATTATCAATCGGTAGAATTTTATCGCTGTTTTGTTGTCAGAAGCCTTTTCGGAGAAAAGGCTTCTGACTTTTTAGACTGTCTAAACTAGCACGGATCAGTTGATAAAACGCGGTGCTTATCGTACTTTTGACCTGTTTTATACGCTGTATAAGCAGATTGCCTTCCCTGCGTATAAAACCTACTTTGTGCGTACCTTTGCGCTTTATTGTCAGCTAAACTATGAACGCGACTTATCTCCCGGCAGATTATATTCCTGTATTGATTCAACTTGGTCTGGCACTTGGTTTTATCATTACGACTATGGTCGTTACCCATTCTATCGGCCCTAAGCGGCATAGCCAGAAAAAAGACGATCCATTCGAATGCGGTATTCCGGTTCAGGGCGATGCCCGAACCCCTATCTCCATCAAGTACTTTCTGATTGCTATCCTGTTCGTACTATTCGACGTCGAGGTGATCTTCCTATACCCTTGGGCTGTTAATTTCAAAGGGTTGGGTATGACCGGTTTTATCGAGATGGTCCTGTTTATGGGACTTCTTCTGGCAGGATTTTATTACATCATTCGTAAGGGGGTTTTGAACTGGGAATAAGCCGGTCTAATGAATTTTAGGCCCTGTTTATTCGTTAAAGTTATAGTAACCCATTACAACGTTTCTTATGCAAACAGATATCAAGCTGGCCGAAGCTCCTGCAAGCTATGATGGTCCAGGTTTCTCGGCTACATCATTCGATAAAATAATAGGTCTGGCCCGGGCTAACTCGCTTTGGCCACTACCGTTCGCGACATCCTGCTGTGGCATCGAATTCATGTCGACAATGGCTTCGCATTACGATTTAGCTCGTTTTGGGTCTGAGCGGCCCAGTTTTTCGCCCCGTCAGGCGGATATGCTGCTCGTAGCGGGTACAATAGCTAAAAAAATGGGGCCTATCGTAAAACAGGTTTATTTGCAAATGGCTGAGCCTCGCTGGGTTATAGCCATTGGTGCCTGTGCGTCGAGTGGTGGAATTTTTGATACGTACAGCGTATTGCAGGGTATTGACCGGATTATTCCCGTCGATGTGTATGTACCCGGTTGCCCACCTCGTCCCGAACAAATTCTGGACGGAGTGATGCAGGTCCAGGAATTAGCGAAGAACGAATCACTACGTCGGCGGAATACGGAAGAATATACAAAGCTATTGAACTCGTATAATATTCAGTAGTCGAATTGTTTATCAGCGGATAGTGGGCAGCCGTTTTCTTTGCCAATTGCTATTCATCCATTTATTCATTGAAGATGCTAACCAACGAAGAGGTTGCAAAGGCTATAATTACCCAGTTTGGCGAAAACGTCAGCGATTTTGATGACCCGTATGATTTGCTGACGTTCTCTACGGGCAGGGAGCAAATCATACGGATTTTTACTTATTTGAAAAGTCATTCAACTTTTCAGTTTGGTTTTCTGACGGACATAACGGCAGTTCACTATCCTGATTCTGTGGGTAGAGAGTTTTGTGTTGTGTATCATGTGCATAGCCTGACAAATAATTTCAGGCTGCGTATCAAGGTGTATTTGACGGCCGACGATGTTCACATCCCAACCTTAACGCCCCTGTTTGCCAGTGCGAACTGGATGGAGCGTGAAACCTTCGACCTGTTCGGTATTATCTTCGACGGGCACCCTGACCTGCGCCGGATTCTGAACATGGAAGAAATGGATTACTACCCCATGCGAAAAGAATACCCGCTGGAGGATAGTACCCGTGAAGATAAAATAGATGCGTTGTTTGGACGGTAAACAATGATGAAAGAGCGAAAGAGAGCCAGAGCGATTAGGATACGATTTGCCACTCATTCACTCATTCACGCTTTCGCTCGTTAACTATGGTTTCTGAAGAACTAGATATTACAAAGAATAACCTTCCTGCCGAACAGGGGCCGGTTCAGTATGTCAATGAACTGACAACGCTCAACCTCGGGCCTACGCACCCCGCTACGCACGGTATTTTTCAGAACATCCTGCAGATGGATGGTGAGAAAATCGTGTCGGGCGAACAAACAATTGGCTATATCCATCGGGCGTTCGAGAAAATTGCGGAGCGTCGTCCTTTTTACCAGATCACGACACTTACCGACCGGATGAACTACTGTTCGTCACCCATCAACAACATGGGCTGGCACATGACGGTCGAGAAGTTATTGGGTATCGACATTCCCAAACGGGCGCAGTACATCCGGGTTATTATGATGGAACTGGCCCGTCTCTCCGACCACCTTATCTGTAATGGTATTCTGGGCGTTGACACGGGAGCCTTTACGGGGTTCCTGTACATTTACCAGGAGAGGGAGCATATTTACGAAATTTACGAAGAGGTCTGTGGGGCTCGATTAACCACTAATATGGGCCGCATTGGCGGGATGGAGCGCGATTTGTCGCCCACTGCCATTCGGAAAATTAAAGAACTGCTGCTTCGCTTCCCCAAAGTGCTTCGTGAATTTGAAAACCTCTTCAACCGCAACCGGATCTTTATGGACCGGGTTGTTAACGTAGGCGCTATTTCTGCCGAACGGGCTCTGAGTTACGGTTTTACCGGCCCCAACCTCCGGGCAGCGGGCGTTGATTACGACGTGCGGGTAATGAATCCTTATTCGTCCTACCAGGACTTTGAGTTCGATATTCCGGTTGGGCAAAGTGGTGATACATACGACCGGTTTATGGTCAGAAACGAAGAGATGTGGCAGAGTCTGCGCATCATACAGCAGGCAATGGATAATCTCCCGGAGGGCCCTTACTACGCCGATGCTCCTCAGTATTATCTGCCTCCAAAACAGGAAGTGTATAAAAACATGGAAGCCCTTATTTATCACTTCAAGATAGTGATGGGTGAAATAGATGCACCGGTTGGTGAAGTATATCACGCCGTTGAGGGTGGAAATGGCGAATTAGGATTTTACCTGATTAGTGACGGTGGCCGTGCGCCTTACCGACTGCACTTCCGCCGGCCTTGCTTCATTTATTATCAGGCTTATCCCGAAATGTGTAAAGGGCTGACCTTGTCCGACGCTATCGTAATTATGAGTAGCATGAACGTCATCGCCGGGGAGTTGGACGCTTAAACTGATTTAAAAGACAAAGAAGATGAGGACGGTAGACTGGCAGGAGATGGTGGCTACGTCTCATTTAGATACAATAGTAGCCGTAAGAAGACTCCTCGAAGAGAAGGAGTATGAAGAGGCTCAGGAAGCGTTAGACGAACTGTATCAGGCAATGGCTAACGCAGAACGAAGAGCACTGAATAGCCAGCTGATTAGGTTAATGGTGCATATTCTAAAATGGCGTTATCAGCCAGACAGACGATCAACGAGCTGGGTACGAACGATTGTGAATGCCCGCCAGGAAATAAAATCGTTACAAGAGTATATGCCCTCCCTCAATCGGAAACATATCGAAACGATTTGGCAGAAAAATTTCGAGTTGGCTATTGATGCCGCCAAAGCAGAGATGAATTTGTCTCGAAAAGATAAATTTGAGCCAGCCGAATTAGATTGGGAAGAAGTGTTTGACGATGAATATCTGCTGTAACTAATGACAACCGAATTAAACAACCCCGCCGTACAATTCACACCTGACCGGCTGACCAGAGCCAAAGAAATTATTGACTGGTATCCAGAAGGCAGACAGAAATCGGCTTTATTGCCACTCCTGCACCTCTTGCAGGAACAGGAAGGCTGGACAAGCCCGGAGGGAATGGATTACGTAGCCCGGATGCTCGATATCCAGCCGATTGAAGTATATGAGGTGGCCTCATTCTATACAATGTACCACCTCAATCCGGTGGGCAAACACGTAATCGAGTATTGTCGAACCGGCCCTTGTTGTCTGATGGGTGGAGAGGAAGTATACACTCATCTAAAACAACGGCTAGGTGTCGATACGGGCCAAACAACCGTAGATGGCCAGTTTACGCTTAAAGAAGTAGAATGTCTGGCAGCCTGTGGTATGGGACCCGTGTTTCAGATCCGGGAGAAATACTATATGCACCTGACCAATGAAAAGGTAGACGAAATCATTGACGAACTGTCGAAATAATTTCCATACATGGCTACTAAGATTTTAACCCAATATATTGACGTTCCGGGTATTGAAACCTTCGACGTTTACCGCAAACAGGGAGGTTACACGGCTGTAGAGAAAGCTATAAAGACAATGACTCCCGAAGCCATTGTTGAGGAGGTCAAAAAAGCGGGCGTTCGGGGTCGGGGTGGTGCTGGCTTCCCGATGGGGATGAAGTGGAGCTTTTTGGCCAAGCCGGAGGGCGTTCCCCGTTACCTCGTCTGCAACGCTGATGAATCAGAACCAGGCACGTTCAAAGATCATTACCTGATGAAAAATCTCCCCCACCTGCTCATTGAGGGAATGATTATTTCATCGTTTGCACTGGGTGCCAACAAGTCATTTATTTATGTTCGGGGAGAGTTAATGTACGTCATTCGTATCCTCGAAAAAGCCATTGCCGAAGCGAAAGCAAAAGGGTTTTTAGGTAAGAACATTCTGGGCTCGGGCTATGATCTCGAGTTAATCGTTCAACCTGGTGGTGGTGCCTACATCTGTGGAGAAGAAACCGCACTGCTCGAATCACTGGAGGGTAAACGGGGTAACCCACGGAATAAACCGCCGTTTCCGGCTGTAAAAGGACTGTATCAGTGTCCAACCGTTGTCAATAATGTGGAGTCCCTGGCCACAACTTCCTGGATTGTCAATAATGGGGGCGATGCCTATGCCGCTATCGGTATCGGACGCAGCACGGGTACCAAACTTATTTCGGCGTCCGGCCACATTAACAAACCGGGTGTGTATGAAATTGACCTCGGTGTTCCGGTCGAAGATTTCATTTATGCCGATGAATGGTGTGGGGGTATCCGGCCTGGTCATAAATTCAAGGCATTGGTAGCCGGTGGTTCATCGGTGCCTATTCTGCCCGCCAACCTGGCCCTTACCTTGGAGAACGGTGACAAGCGCCTGATGACCTACGAATCTTTGTCGGAGGGGGGCTTCAAAACCGGTACCATGCTGGGGTCAGGTGGGTTCATTGTATTTGACGAAACTTCCTGCATTGTTCGCAATACCTGGAATTTCTCCCGGTTCTATCATCACGAATCATGCGGTCAGTGTAGCCCGTGCCGTGAGGGAACGGGTTGGATGGAGAAAGTACTGCACCGGATTGAATACGGACATGGCCATCAGCAGGATATTGACTTGCTGGTCGATGTAGCCTCCAAAATTGAGGGAAATACTATTTGCCCCCTGGGCGATGCGGCTGCCTGGCCAGTGGCTAGTGCCATCCGGCATTTCCGGGATGAATTCCAGTGGCATATCGATAACCCAATCGAAGCAACGCAACCGGGTGCCGTGTATCGGGGTGAAATGGCGTTGGTGTAATTCTAAATGAAGTAAAGCGATGGACGAATTGACAATGCTGCGAAAAATGGTCGAAGAACACGACTACGAAGGAGCACTCGCCATCATTAGTGATTTAGATGAGATGGCTAAGGATGATAAAATTAATAAGATTGAATCATTTTTACTTGTCTTACTTATTCATCTGATTAAGCAACATGCCGAACAGCGCACCACTAAATCGTGGAACCGCTTTATTGACAACGCACTGGGCGGTATTGCTAAATCGAATAAGCGTCGGAGTGCCGGAGGGCATTATTTACGCGCCGAAGAATTCAAAGACCTAATCAGTGAAACGTTTCCTCTTGCCGTTCGGAATGCGGCATACGAAGCTTTTGAAGGCATTTATTCGGCAGAGCAATTGTCTGCTATGATTGATGCCAATCAAATTGAGCAGGAAGCGTTTAACCAGATTTTAACGTATAAACTTGAGTAGTAGCGACGAATGGAAGATACAAAGCCGCAATTATTGAAAGTCACTATTGACGGAATTGACGTTGAGGTAGAGCCCGGAACGACTATTTTGCAGGCAGCCCGTAAGATTGGTCCCGCCGTTTCCCCTCCGGCTATGTGTTATTATGAGCCGTTGAAAGGTAGTGGTGGAAAATGCCGGGCCTGTCTGGTTCGGGTAGCTGCCGGATCAGCTAAAGATCCGCGCCCAATGCCTAAACTGGTGGCTTCCTGCCTGACAGCCGTACAGGATGGCATGGTTGTCGAGAATGAAACGAATCCGCAGGTGATTGAAGCCCGTAATGGGGTTGTTGAGTTCCTGCTGTTGAATCATCCGCTCGACTGCCCCGTTTGCGATCAGGCGGGGGAGTGTGATCTGCAGAACTTCGCCTTCGACCATGGAAAAGTAACGACCCGATACGAAGAAGATCGCCGTACGTTCGAAAAACAGGACATTGGCCCGTACATTCAATTACATATGACCCGCTGTATTCTGTGCTACCGTTGTGTATATACGGCGGATCAGATTACCAATAAACGGGTACACGGTGTATTGGGACGGGGCGATGCCTCCGAAATAGGAACGTACATCGAGAAGGCGATTGATAATGATTTCTCCGGTAATGTGATTGATGTATGCCCGGTAGGAGCCTTGACAGATAAAACGTATCGCTTCAAAAACCGGGTGTGGTTTTCCAAACCTGTCGATGCACATCGCAACTGCCCAACCTGTTCCGGTAAGGTGACGCTCTGGTATCGTGGTGAGGAGGTTATTCGTGTAACGGCCCGGAAAAATGAATGGAGTGAGGTAACTGAGTTCATTTGCAACACCTGCCGGTTTGATACTAAGAAAACCAGCGACTGGACCATTGAAGGGCCAACGAAGATCTCGCGTAGTTCAGTCATTTCTGCCAATAAGTATCGGGCTGATGCCATCAAGCCAAGTTTTGGCCAACGCCTGGCGGCTGCCGAATATAAAGAAATCCCTGACGAGCGGGACACATCACAACTGGGAATTGAGCCTTTGCCACCCGAACGTTTTGCAAAAACGCTGCCGTCTGCTATGGCACCCGAACCGTGAGTAGTTTGAGAGAACAGTAGTTGATTAGGCTTTAATGTAGTCGACCAAAGAACGGCGACTAGTCTTGACAGGCCAACAGGAAAACTGAAAACGTTTAAAAATGGATTTAACCACATTGCTCGTAAAGGGGCTGATTATCCTGATTATTTTTGTGATAACGCTCACTATTGCTGCCTATTCTACCTATGGTGAGCGGAAGGTAGCTGCTTTTTTACAGGATCGTATTGGTCCCAACCGGGCTGGCCCCTGGGGTTTATTACAACCGCTGGCCGATGGCGGCAAAATGTTTTTCAAGGAAGACTTTATTCCGGCACAGGCCAGCAAATGGCTGTTTATTCTTGGACCCTGTCTGGCCATGCTGACAGCACTCATGTCGAGTGCTGTCATTCCCTTTGGAGACACCATACGATTTGGTAATTACGCTATTCCGGTTCAGGCTATCGAAATCAATATCGGTGTGCTATACATTTTTGGGGTAGTGTCACTGGGTGTGTATGGGGTAATGGTAGGAGGGTGGGCATCGAACAATAAGTTCTCGTTGTTAGGGGCTATTCGGGCCGCTTCGCAGAATATAAGCTACGAAATTGCGCTTGGCCTCTCGCTCATCGCGATTCTGATGATGACAGGGTCGCTATCGCTACGGGCTATCATTGATGAACAAGCAACGTTTTTCGAGTGGAACATCTTCACCCAGCCACTAGGCTTCGTAATCTTCCTGACCTGCGCTTTCGCGGAATGTAACCGTACACCTTTCGATTTGCCGGAGTGCGAAACGGAACTTATTGGTGGATATCATACTGAATATAGTTCGATGAAACTTGGCTTCTACCTTTTCGCGGAGTACATCAACATGTTTGTTTCATCGGCCTTTATATCCGCCCTGTATTTTGGAGGGTTTCATTACCCGTTCATGAGTGAAATAAGCGGAGCGTTAGAAAACTCAATGGGTGCTATTGCGGGTCATAACGTAGCTACGGCGATTGGTATCGTTATGTTCTTTGCCAAAATTTTCTTCTTCATTTTCTTTTTCATGTGGGTTCGCTGGACGTTACCCCGCTTCCGCTACGACCAGTTGATGAACCTGGGATGGAAAACATTCATACCGCTGGCTATCCTGAATGTAGTAATAACCGGAGCAGGTCTGCTGTATGATTTCAAGTATGCAACCTGGATTATTGCCATCACCATGATTGGTATGGTAGTCGTATCAAACGCCCGTGCACCGAAGCGGGAAGTGGTTAGGCCGGGAGTCGTTTAAAGTCAACACGTTTGCCGTTCATGCCGGTTATCCGGTAAAAACTGAAAAAAATGCAGTTAACTAATCGTTCTAAACAGGTCAGTAATAAAGAAATGACGCTGGCCGAAAAGATGTACCTGCCTGCTGTTATTAGCGGACTGGCTATCACTATCGGTCACTTCTTTCGAAAAAAGCCCACTATCCAATATCCGGAAGTTAAAAAGTATCTTGGCCCTATTTATCGGGGACATCATATTCTGAAACGGGATGAGCAGGGTCGGGAGCGGTGTACAGCCTGCGGCCTATGCGCTGTTGCCTGTCCGGCAGAAGCCATTTCTATGGTAGCTGCCGAGCGCGAAAAAGGAGAGGAAACGTTATATCGGGAGGAGAAATACGCTGCGGTTTACGAAATCAATATGCTGCGTTGCATCTTCTGTGGATTATGTGAGGAGGCTTGCCCAAAGCAGGCCGTCTACCTTCGCCATGACCGTATGGTGCCGGTTTTTCAGGAGCGCGACGAAGTGATTTACGGCAAAGACCGGCTGGTCGAGAAAATGGATGACCGCTATATCCGGGCCAATAACTCTGAAGTAAACACTACGCCAACCGAACCCAGCCTGACACGGGCGGCCACTTAATCTATTGTCATTTGTTATCATTTTTAGTCATTAAGTAGTGGTTTATTAACTCTGTGCTACAAATGGCGATAAATGTCTACTCATGACTACCAATGACCAAAAACATGACTGAAACAATCGACTTCTTTAAAAATCTTACCCCCACCGGATACCTGTTTCTGGTCCTGACCGCTATCACGCTTTTTAGTGCTATTGGTGTGGTCACAGCGCGTAATCCAGTATACAGCGTTTTGGCCCTTATCGCTACATTCTTTTGTCTATCGGGTCATTACATTCTATTGAATGCTCAGTTTTTAGCGGCTGTTAATATCATTGTCTACGCCGGGGCTATCATGGTGCTATTCCTCTTCACCATCATGTTTTTAAATCTTCGGAGAGAAGATGAGGAGTCAAAAACGAATGTCACCAAGATGATTTCGGTCGTGATGGGTGGCATACTGATGGTTATGCTGATTACGATATTCCGGGCAAAAAGCGCTCAGGTACCCACCTTCAGCAACACTGCGTTCAACGCAAGAACAGGACTGGTTGAGAATCTGGGGCAATTGCTATATAATGACTATATCCTGCCCTTCGAGTTGGCATCGGTACTTTTCCTGGTCGCTATGGTAGGGGCTGTCATGCTTGGTAAGCGCGAAGCAGGCGACCGGCACTTCTGATTGCAAAAAAAGTTTATCAATATTAGTTTATAGCCGCTCTATGGAGCGGCTATTTTTATGATGAGGCTCAGGATTAATTTATTGGTTACCGGGAAATGGGCGGGGTGATAGTATGCTTGCATAACAATTTTGCATAAGTTTGTAATTATTCCCGTTTATGATAGGTTTATAGGGTATAGTTTCCTGCCAAATCAGTAATCAAGAAAAATATGGACGCATACATTGTAGCTGGATATCGAACCGCCGTAGGTAAAGCCCCGCGCGGAGGTCTCCGTTTCACCCGCCCTGATGATATGGCGGCTGACGTTATCAAACATTTGCTGACCCAGGTTCCCAATCTTGACCCGGCCCGTGTAGAAGATTTAATTGTGGGTAATGCTGTGCCCGAAGCCGAACAGGGTATGCAGATTGCCCGGTATATCGCGCTGTTGTCCCTACCGAACAGCGTGCCAGGCATGACCATTAACCGATATTGCGGTTCTGGTCTGGAAGCCATCGCCATTGCCTCTGCTAAAATTCATGCTGGTCTGGCCGATTGCATTATTGCAGGAGGTACCGAGTCAATGTCTATGGTGCCGGTTATGGGCTGGAAAACAGCGCTTAACTATGAAATTGCTAAAGCACACCCCGATTATTATATTGGTATGGGCCTAACGGCCGAACAGGTGGCTCAGCAGTTTAAAATCAGCCGCGATGCGCAGGACGAGTTCGCCCTGGAATCACATCAGAAAGCGTTGGCCGCTCAGAAAGAAGGGAAATTTACCGACGAGATTGTACCAATCAACGTGAGTGAAACCTATTTCGATGCGGAAAGTAATAAAAAGAAAACCCGTGAGTGGACTGTTGCCCAGGACGAAGGTCCGCGTAAAGACACTAGTGCCGAAGGACTGGCCAGATTACGTCCCGTGTTTGCGGCTGGTGGGTCCGTAACCGCCGGTAACTCCTCACAAACATCCGACGGAGCCGCTTTTGTGGTAGTGATGTCGGAGAAACTGGTTAATGAACTGAATCTACAGCCTATTGCCCGGATGGTATCGTATGCCACAGCGGGTGTAGAACCCAAAATTATGGGTATAGGGCCGGTGGCCGCTATTCCAATTGCCCTTAAAAAGGCTGGGATGAAACAGGACGACATCGAACTCATTGAGCTAAATGAAGCCTTTGCTGCCCAATCGCTGGCCGTTATTCAGGAATTGGGTCTGGACCGCAGTAGGATAAACCCGAACGGTGGGGCTATCGCGCTGGGACACGCACTGGGTTCTACCGGTGCCCGGTTATCGGTACAGCTATTGAACGAGATGCGCCGTCGCAACCAGAAATACGGCATGGTGTCGGCCTGCGTTGGTGGTGGACAGGGTGTCGCCGGGATTTTCGAGCGATTGAATTAATCGAAGGAAACGGCGTAAAAAAGGGTGATGAATAATTTCATCAGCCTTTTTTTAATTACCCTGTTCCAATCTGACAACTAGCTACATCTCACACGGTACTATCCACTTTCTAAAAAATAATTAGTATGCTTGCATACTAATTATTTAGTGATTTTCTTTGTTATATAAATAGTATGCAAGCATAATAAACATTCCTGAACAATGATAGCAACTGAACCAAAGGCCTCAATTACAGGGGGGGAATTTTTAATAAAAGAAACGCCGGCCTCTCAGGTATTTATTCCTGAAGAGTTTTCTGAAGAGCAAATGATGATTGCGGCTACCTGCCGCGAGTTCCTGGAGCGCGAAATATGGCCGCGTCTGGATGAGATTGATAAAGCAAAATCGCCGGAATTGATTTCGTCACTGATGGATAAAGCGGGTGAGTTGGGCCTGCTCGGAACATCGGTACCGGAGCAGTACGGTGGGTTTGGTACTAATTTCAATACCTCGATGCTCGTGGCCGAAGTGACGGGTGCCGGACACTCATTTTCGGTAGCCTTGTCGGCCCATACCGGTATTGGTACGTTGCCTATTGTGTATTATGGTAACGATGAGCAGAAATCAAAATACCTGCCTCAGTTGGCCAGTGGCGAA
Organism: Spirosoma spitsbergense DSM 19989; assembly: GCF_000374085.1. Classification (GTDB taxonomy): domain Bacteria; phylum Bacteroidota; class Bacteroidia; order Cytophagales; family Spirosomataceae; genus Spirosoma; species Spirosoma spitsbergense. Next base: position 115,982 of record NZ_KB893548.1, read on the forward strand.
TGGAAAGCGGCCTACTGCCTGACTGAGCCTGATTCTGGGTCGGATGCAAACTCAGGCAAAACGAAAGCGGTACTGACGGAAGATGGGAAACACTATGTTCTGAATGGACAGAAGATGTGGATTACCAATGGTGGCTTTGCTGACATATACATCGTTTTCGCTAAAATTGAAGAAGCCCGCGACGGCGGACCGAGCCAAACCGACAAAAACCTATCGGCTTTTATTGTCGAGCGCGGATACGAAGGCATTACCATGAACGAGCCGGAGCATAAGATGGGTATTAAAGGGTCCGACACGCGTCAGATTTTCTTTAATGACTGCAAAGTGCCGGTTGAAAACCTGCTGTCTGAGCGGGGCAACGGCTTCAAAATCGCCGTGAATATCCTGAACATAGGCCGTATCAAACTCGGTATTGCTGCCATTGGTGGCTCTAAAGAGGTGATTAACCACGCCGTCAATTATGCCAATGAGCGGATGCAGTTCAAGACACCCATCGCTCAGTTTGGTGCCATCAAGCACAAACTAGCCGAAATGGCCCTGAAAGTGTACGCGTCAGAAACCGCTTCGTACCGCGCTGGTCAGAATATCGACGACCTGATTGAAGATCTGAAAGAGCAGGGTATGGAAGATAGCGAGGCAAAATTGAAAGCCCTGGAACAGTTTGCCATTGAGTGCGCCATCATGAAAGTTCACGGTTCCGAAGTACTCGATTATGTGGTTGATGAAGGCGTTCAGGTGTATGGCGGTATGGGCTATTCGGCCGATGCGCCAATGGACCGGGCGTATCGCGATGCCCGCATCAACCGGATTTTCGAAGGTACGAACGAGATAAACCGGATGCTTGTAGTCGATATGTTATTGAAACGGGCGATGAAGGGCGAACTCGATTTGATGGGGCCAGCTATGGCCGTTTCGAAAGAAATCATGTCCATTCCTGACTTCAGTTCGGATGAAGAAGAAGGCTTGTTTGTTGCCGAAAAGAAAGTAGTTCGGAACTTGAAGAAGGCTGCCCTGATGGTATCGGGTGCCGCCGTGCAAAAGTTCATGATGAACCTTTCGAATGAGCAGGAAATTCTGATGAACGTGGCCGATATGGCCATCGAGATTTATGTGGCCGAATCCGTCCTGCTGCGCGTCGAAAAGTTGATTGGTATCAAAGGCGAAGAAGCCGTTGCGTTGCAGAAGCAGATGGCTTTAGTTTATCTGCACGAAGCCGTCGAGAAGGTAAACAGTGCAGGCCGTTCGGCCATCACGTCGTTTGCTGAAGGAGATGAACTGCGGGGCATGTTGATGGGACTAAAGCGGTTCACGAAAATTGAGCCGATGAACCTCAAAGATGCCCGTCGTCAAATTGCTGATGCTATGATTGCCGAAGGTAAATACATTTTTTAGCGCAGCACAATAGCGTTGCTTTACCAATCAAAAGCCAGCCTTCGTTGAGGACTGGCTTTTGATTTAGTGCATTTCCAGAAATTTATCGTACCCCTGCAACGGTCCATCCTGCACACGAACACCTTTTACGGTAGTGCCGTCGGGACCCGCTTTGCACCACTTTATAAATATTTCAAGGGCTTCTTCGTCGCCTTCCGTCTCAATCCGAAGTTCGCCATCCGACTGTATCCGGGCGATACCCGTTAGCCCTAAACGCTCGGCTTCCTGCCGGGCTTCCTGCCGAAACAGCGTTCCACCTAACTGGCCGGTTATATAAATAATCTGGTTCTTTTTCATCGCTTATAAATTTTATAACGTAACCCGTTCGACGGGGCAGAAGTTTTCCAAACCCTGCTGACACCGGGCTGTCGATGCCTCATAATACCTTTTTTTGTAGTGTCACTGAGATACAGGTTGCTAGTATATAGGTGCGTTTTCTAATCAGGATATACTACCGAAGGTGGTAGAAAAGCCGCCCTCGGTACTTTTTCATGAACTCCAGCGCGTGATGTGTTTTACGTGGCTCTATAACTGACTATCATGAAAAATCAGCAGTCCAATTCCCGAAGAACTTTTTTGCGTAATCTTGGCACAGGTGCATCGGCATTGTCGTTACCCTTACTCGGCTATGCCGACAATCAATTTGTTCAGAATGAAACCAGTGGGCTGTACTCTTTATTAACCAACCCGAATGGCGAGCCTTTAGGCCAGCCCGGTCGAAAACTGGGTATTGCCTTGGTAGGGCTGGGATACTACAGCAAAAACCTGCTGGCCCCAGCCTTGCAGGAGACGAAGAACTGCCGCTTGGCTGGTATTGTAACCGGGACACCCGCCAAGGCCGAGGAATGGATGAAGAAATACAACATTCCTAAGGAGAACGTGTACGACTATAAAACCTTCGACCGGATTGCCGATAACAAGGATATCGATGTTATCTATGTTGTTTTGCCTAATTCGATGCACGAAGAATATGTTGTTCGGGCGGCTCAGGCGGGTAAGCATGTCATATGCGAGAAGCCCATGGCGATCACACCGAAGGCTTGTCAGAATATGATTGATGCTTGTAAAAAGGCCAATAAACAACTGGCCATCGGCTACCGGCTTCATTATGAGCCATTCACCAAAGAAGTAATGAGACTGGGTCAGGAAAAAGTATTCGGCCCTATAAAATTCGTTGAAGCCAGCGATGGTTTTCGTATTGGCGACCCGACGCAATGGCGTATGAAAAAGGCAATGGCTGGTGGTGGTCCACTGATGGACGTTGGTATCTACGCCGTACAGGGCGCGCGCTACGTTACGGGCGAAGAACCTATTTCGGTAACTGCGCAGTTTTCGCCTAAAACAGAGCCGGAAAAGTTCAAAGAAGTGGAGGAGACGATGTTTTGGCAGTTTCAGTTTCCGAGCGGAGCGGTTTCTAACTCAACGACCAGCTATACAGCGGGTGTTGAGCGACTATATGCGTCCTGTGAGAAAGGCTGGTTTGAACTGTCACCAGCTTTTGGTTACGGTCCCTTGAAAGGAAGAACAAGCAAAGGTCCTATTGAGCAGCCAGTCGTTAATCACCAGGCCATGCACATGGATGGCGTTTGTAACGATTTATTAGCGGGAAAGAAACTGCCTGACCATGTAACGGGCGGGGAAGGTAAGCGCGATGTTACGCTATTACAGGCCATTTACCAGGCTGCCGAAACAGGGAAGAAGATAAATCTGAGGGCTTAGGTCAATTCACCTGAACTCTGTGGAGAACACATATTCATTCGTGACCGTTTTTCTAAATAGTCAGGAATGGACGTGCGTTCTCCACAAATAAACGCCCTGCTTAGTGCTGAAGCTCTTTTTTCTCATCGGCCGGGGCTGGGATCTGGTTTCGCAAGCCGTTAGCCCAGTCGGCTATTAGTTTGGCTTCTTCGGAACTTAGATTAGCGTCATGATGAATCCACAGATACGAATCCAGCGGCATCCAGCCTTCCGTTACGGCCTTACCCACTTCTTCCAGTTTATGACGGGCTTTTTTGGGAGGATAAGAAGCAAACTCATTAAAATTAAGCTCACCTTTGCCTTCCTGGACATGGTGATTGAGAAACCAGGCAACCGGTTGAATATTGTTGTACCAGGGGTATTCAGTGTTATTGGAATGGCAGTCGAAGCAGGAGCGTTTTAATACGGCATGAATAGTAGCCGGAACCGCATATTTCGTTGTAATATCGTTGGTTGCCATGCCGACTGCCTGATTTTTTTCTGGTCGGATAAACTGAATGGCAACCAGAATGACGAGTAGTGTCAGCAGAACTTTTCGGAGCATAGCAGTTAGTACAAAGAATGCGTGAAAAACGCTCGAATGTATCTGATTTTATCGTAAAAAACGCCCTCCCGCATCAGTCGAGCGACTGAATGAGTGCCTTTGCTTTCCGAATATTCGGATTTAGTAAATCGGTTTCAACCAGGCCATCGCGAAGCCGAACAATCCGGTGTGCATATTCGGCAATATCTTCTTCGTGGGTTACCATAATAACCGTGTTTCCCTTGCTATGAATCTGGTCGAAAAGGTCCATGATTTCGTAGGACGTTTTAGAGTCAAGATTACCGGTCGGTTCATCAGCCAGTAGTATACTGGGATCATTCACTAAGGCGCGGGCCACTGCTACCCGTTGCCGTTGCCCGCCCGAAAGTTCATTGGGACGGTGGCCCGCCCGGTTTTCCAACCCTACATTTTTAAGGGCCATCATGGCTTTTTCGGTCCGGTCGGCTTTGCTAAAACCAGCGTATATAAGGGGTAACGCTACATTTTCAAGCGATGTCTGTCGGGGTAGCAGGTTGAACGTTTGAAATACGAATCCAATCTCTTTATTTCTCGTTTCGGCCAGTTCATTCTCGCCCATACCGCTAACATCCTGATTGTTGAGGATATACTGCCCGGAAGTCGGCGAATCCAGACAACCAACGATGTTCATCAACGTAGATTTTCCCGAGCCTGATGGACCCATGAATGCGACATATTCGCCTTTCTTAATAGAAATGGTAATAGATTTCAGAGCCTCTACCACTTCGGTACCCATCACGTAGCGTTTGGCAATGTCGCGGGTTTCAATAATGTTCATAGTGAATTGACTTATGAGGCAATTGCAACAAGTCGGCGACGACGTTGGAAATAATTTCGGATGAATAAACCCGTTAAAATGACGACTTCTATAATGGGCGATTTTTCCTCTTTATCTACCACGATGTCTCCGGCATCTTCAAAGAATTTTCGGGTGATATCATAGTTTACAATCTCTTTTTCGGGCAAGCCATTTGGTGATTCCCGAATCATATCCCATTCTCGCATCAACATGTTATGGCGTTTCCATAGATAGGTTTGGCCTGATGACAGTTTGAGTTCTGCTTGTTTACCAAACCGCAATTCTATATGGCCAATTGGGGTATCATTAACTTTTGAATCGTACACCGTTACTGAATGATTAAGGAAACCCTCCACATCAAAACGCAGGTGAACACCGTTTAGCGAAGCCTCTACATCATGGCTAAACAGATTCCGGCGCATATCGCCAATAAGCTGACCATCCTGCATGATATGGACATCGAGGCTAAACGCTTCTTTGACCCAGTTCAGTTTTCTATTCATGATGCGTTCAGGGATAATGAACAAAGCTAACCTATTGCAGAAACTTCTTTTTACTCTTTTCGATTGACGCTAGTTTTTCCTGATAAGTTGCCAGAAACCCCTGATAATCGGCGGGCGTAGTAGCAGTCCGTAACGCTGCCAGACTACTTTCGGCGTAATCGGGAAGACCCAGGGCCAAACATAACGTAATGTATGTCTTAAGTAAAATAGCTTTGTCTTCGTTGAAAGGCAGGGCCGTTAGTAACATATCATAGGCTTCCTTTGGCTGTCCCTGTTGCTGGCTAAGTTGCGCGGCATCCGTAACAATTCGGGCATTCAGCGGGGCAAGCTGTACCGCTCGGTTGTAGTACTGCCGGGCCTGAGAAAAATGACGGGCGCGTTCATACGCCTGCCCAAGCCAGTAATTCCGTTCGGCCTCGTATGCAGGCAGAACGGCTGTTTTTGCCATTAATTCTGCCGAACCAAGACTCCGCCGAAAGGCCGACAGCCGGATAGCGGCTATCGTACGCTGCGACAGGGCTATTGCATTAATTCGGGTTGAATCGGGGAGTCCCGCTAATACTAACTGTGCGTTTCGCCATTGTAACTGATCAAGAAAATCATTCGTCAAGGCAGTACCCGCCAGCGTTTTTAGACTAGGGTCAAGGATGGTTTCCCAATAGGCACCCCGGTTCGGGTCGTCGGTGCGATAGGTTACGTAAAAGGCCTTCTCTACGTCCGTTTCCGGTTTACGTTCCTGATAATAGATCTGCCGGAGGGCATCTACGGCCGCATCATTTTTGGCGGCTGTTTCCCACAGTGACTGAGCAAAAATCGGGTCATTTGTTTTGGTTAGGGCAATAGCCCGGTAATAAATAGCGGTTGTGTCTGTGTTGTTGCTGAACATGTCGGCTGCTGGTCGATACAGGCCTTGTTCCAGCATCCATAAACCCGCAATTGACCGATAAGCGGCCCCCGCTTCCTGATTATTTTCGGCTAGTTGACTCATCAACCCGAATGCATTTACCGGGTTGTGGCGTTTGTATTCAACCACGGCCCGCGCCAGTAATAAATCGTCGGTTACGTCCTGATTGGCCGGATTCGCCGATATTTTTCGGATGAGTGTCAACTCCGTACTATCGGGTTGTTGCTTTACCAGTGCATAGTTGTACAGGCTGGCAAACTGCCCAACGCTCAATCCCGTTTGAGTCGATTTGTCTGATAGCCAGTCGAGTTTCCGGGGCTGAGTAGTATCGGTTTGGGTTACCAGCCGAAGGGCGAGGGCGTTGGCCTGATAGGCTTCGTAATCTGATTGAGATACGTTGCTGGCCAAGGTTGAATCGGCCTCCAGAACGGTTGGATTACGGGCATAAAAGGCCAGCAGATTTGATTCCGGTACGTCGGTTTGGTCGACAAATCGGGTCGCGGCTTTGTAATAATAATACGCTGAATCAGCCACACTGGTGCGGCCGTACAAATAACCAAGGTTGTTCTGGAGTTCGCCACTTTTCGGGAATTCCCTGATTCCCTTTTGCAGGGTTTTGATCGCTTCGAAAAATGAGTTTGTTTGTAAGTAAGCCTGGCTCAATCCGGCATAATCCTGTGGGTTTGGTTGCTTCAACAGGGCCTGCTGGAAGTAAAAAGCAGCAGCGGACAGGTTATTCTGAGAGCGGGCCAGGGATGCCAGCGCATAATTTGATTTGTGATTTTGAAATTCCCGCTCCAGGGCCAGGTTGTAGTAGGCGGTGGCCGAAACCGCTTCGCCACTAGCCGTATAATAATCGCCCAAACCGTTGTAATAACCAGCCATACCCTGCCGAATCGGGAAGAAACTATTTATGGATAACATAGCCACTACGAAAATGATACCGACTACCCGAAACAGGCTTAACTCCAGACGTTTGGGTTTGTATAGAACTCGGTGAACGGGCAGGTTTTTCTGGTAAACAGGCCAGAAATTGATCAGGGTATAAGCAATGAAAACCAGCCCCATCCCCAGGTGCGTGTAGACAATTATATCCTCAAATAGCTCAACCAGCGGGTCATTGGCCGTAGCGAATGCATACCCAATGGTTAGCGTAGTAAGCAACGAAAACCCGGTATACAGGTACGCACCCGAATCGCGGAAGGAGAAAACGTCCTGCTGCTGAATTAACCGGCGGAAGCCCCATACACCGATGCTCACGGAAAGTAAATAGAGGATGAAAGGGCTGACTACCAATACATTCCACTCAATGGATCGGGTGTTTTTGAGCCAGATAAGTACCAGGTTGAGTAAATACAGAGAGCTGATAAACAGAAAGTTATTGATGCCCAGCGGCTTCCGGTCGTTACCCGAGGATGTGTTTTCGTTCAACCGGCCAACCGAGGTGAGCCAGACCAGACCGGCAATGATTTCGGCCGCAATAAAAAATATGAACCCGGCGCTGAATACCAGCAAAACCGGCATTCCATAACTCACCAAAGCTAGGGCTGGAAAGGTTACCGGTGAGAGTACGCTCAGTATACCTGCTACCCCAGCCGTTAGCAGACCAAAAGCACCCAGACGAACGATAATGGGGTAGTCGGACCGGAAGGCATGGAAGTAGTAACTGAGCGACCCATAAACAAACGTAAGGAGCAGGAAAAGGTAGTTGCCGCCCAGACCCGGCACTTCAAGCATGTCCCATCGGAAAAAGGCAAGGCTAAGAATCAGCATGGCCATACTAATCAGATAGCGTAGCCGATCGAATCGCGTAACGGCACTCATGATGAGGGTAAACGCCAGACCAATGCCTGCCAGAATACCCGTCGCCAGTTCCGGCCTGACCTGCATCGTTCCCGCTACAAACTGCTCCGAAACGGCGAAGGCCTTACCATTCACCGAGTAATTGAGCAGTCCGTCTGAGAAGGAATGAAAGACCACCGGTAGTTCATTGAGTTCGCTCAGGACGTCCCAGTTAACTACGTTTCCCAATCCTCCCGACCAGGCAATAACCAACAAAATAAGGCTAACAAAAAATAAAACGAGGCTGATTACATACGTGAATCGGTATGTTCGGTCCCAGTCTTTCCAGAAAGATAACATGAAAGAGAAACGTAGTTCACGGTCCGTTAGTGCCTACCCTCGTCCCGTCATTCTGGTCAGCTTTAAAAGTTTCGTTACAACTTCATCCGTCAGTTGATTCGGGTCCAGCCGCCACTGCCAGCTACGGCCACCCGCGCCCGGTGTATTCATCCGGTGCGTTTCGTCCAGGTTAAGTACATCCTGAATGGGCAGAATAGCTAATCGCGCTACGGATTGCATGGTTAACCGGCAAATCTGATCGACTATATTCTTCTCCGTTATGTCGATACCCAGATAATCGTTGAGGTGCCGACGGTGCATATCGTCCAGTTCTCGGAACCAACCCAGGGTCGTGTTATTGTCGTGAGTACCCGAATAAACCGCAACGTTTTCGGAGTGATTATGGACCGCATGGGTAGAGGTTGGCATATCCTGACCAAAACCAAACTGTGCTACCCGCATGCCCGGTAGTCCATAATGGCGTAGATAAGGTTGTATGTCAGCCGCTTTTTCGCCTAAATCTTCGGCAATGACTGGGAGCTGTACAAACTGCCGGTGCATAGCGTGCATGAATGCTTCAATAGGGGCTTTAACCCACGTGCCCACTTTAGCCGTTGGCTCATTAACGGGAATTTCCCAGTAGACTACAAACCCCAGAAAATGGTCCAAACGGGTCAGGCTATATAGCGACATCTGGTGCCGAAGCCGACTCATCCACCAGGCAAAGCCAGTACGTTCGTGCTCAAACCAGTCGTAAATCGGGTTCCCCCACCGCTGCCCATACTCACTGAAATAATCCGGGGGCGCACCGGCCACAAAGAGAGGCTGAAATTCTTCGTCCAGTTTAAACAGTGTTGGATTAGCCCACACGTCGGCACTGTTAAACTGAACATAGATGGGAATATCGCCAATCAGGTGAATTTTCTTACCGAAGCAATAAGCCATAAGCGCGTTCCATTGCCGAAAAAAGAAGTACTGTTCTGCTTTCAGTGTCTCAATACGGTCATGAAGTCGTTCCGTGTGCCGGGCGAGCGCGTCCGGGTTGCGCCGACGTAGGTCTTCCGGCCAATGAACCCAGTTTGGCTCGCCCGTTTCTTCCTGAAAAGCCGTAAAAAGGGAATAATCATTGAGCCAGTTAGCCTGCCAGCCACAAAATCGGTCATAATCACTGCGTTGGGCAGAGTCCGCATTACTCAAAAATGCTTTGGCTGCTTTTTGTAAAAGTGGCCGTTTCTTTGTCCAGGCCACCTGCATTATGTTGGGTGCCTGAGGAAGTGGCCCGGCCGTTATTTCCTGCGCTGTACCGCCGGATATGGCGGCCATTTCAGATACGGCCACGTTTTGGACAGGCTGCTCGTTAAATACCGCCAAGTCATCGACACTCAGCCAGTTTTCATCTGCCAGAACTTCCAGGCTGATCATCAGTATGTTTCCGGCAAAGGCTGATGGACTGCTGTAGGGGGAGAAACCAGCACCGGGGTCGACCGGGGTAAGCGGCAGGATTTGCCAGTACGTTTGTCCCGATGTTTCCAGGAAGTCCGCAAACCGGTAGGCTTCAGGACCTAGGTCACCCACGCCATGAGCGGATGGTAATGACGTAATGTGAAGCAATAAGCCACTCGAACGTTGTTGTAGCATGAAAGATCAGTAAGACATTTGTCGGTCTATACCAGTGAATAGCGTGAATTTCTTCACGAAACGGCCGACTTGTTTTTGTACAAATCCGGTCAGGGTTGCTTTTGTTCAGTTTTTTATCTAAAAACCTTACTGCTAAACCCATTCGGTTCTGAATCAGGTAGAAAATGAGTAGGAAGTACCTTGTCCTTACGCTGTTTTTCTCCTACTTTTGCAGTCCCAAACAACGGGCAAATTTTCCATAAAGCAATACCACATACAAATGATTACGGCAAAAACAGTCAATACGGGTAAGATTACGCAAATAATCGGGCCGGTTGTAGACGTTAGTTTCGAGGGCGAAGGCACGCGGATTCCAGCCATTCTGGACGCTCTTAAAGTGACCAAATCTACTGGTCAGGATGTTATTCTGGAAGTCCAGCAGCATCTGGGTGAAGACCGTGTTCGCGCCATCGCGATGGATTCTACCGACGGGCTGTATCGTGGCCTGGATGTTATTGATTTGGGTCACCAGATCACCATGCCCGCAGGCGAAGAAATCCGGGGTCGTTTATTTAACGTGGTGGGCGAAGCCATTGATGGTATTCCTCAACCAAAATCGACGGGTGTCGGCCTGCCTATTCACCGGGCTGCTCCCCGATTCGAAGATCTTGCTACCTCCACAGAGGTTCTCTTTACAGGTATCAAAGTGATTGACCTGCTGGAGCCTTACGCCAAAGGTGGTAAAATTGGTCTTTTCGGTGGTGCCGGTGTGGGCAAAACTGTATTGATTCAGGAGTTGATTAACAACATTGCCAAAGCATACGCTGGTCTATCGGTTTTTGCCGGGGTTGGTGAGCGTACCCGTGAAGGAAATGACCTGCTGCGCGAAATGATCGAAGCGGGCATTATCAAATACGGGGATGCGTTCAAGCACTCCATGGAAGAGGGTGGCTGGGATTTGTCCAAAGTAGATATGGAGGAAATGAAAAAAAGCCAGGCTACGTTCGTATTTGGTCAGATGAACGAACCGCCGGGAGCACGTGCCCGCGTAGCCCTGTCGGGTCTAACCATTGCCGAGCACTTCCGCGATGGCGATGATGAAGGTGCTGGTCGCGACATTCTTTTCTTCGTCGATAATATTTTCCGTTTCACGCAGGCCGGTTCTGAAGTATCTGCTCTGTTGGGCCGGATGCCATCGGCGGTAGGATACCAGCCTACGCTGGCTACCGAAATGGGTATCATGCAGGAGCGGATTACCTCGACCAAACGGGGTTCTATCACGTCGGTACAGGCCGTTTACGTGCCTGCCGATGACTTGACTGACCCGGCTCCGGCTACAACCTTTGCTCACCTGGATGCTACGACCGTATTGAGTCGTAAAATTGCTGAGTTAGGTATCTATCCTGCTGTTGACCCGCTCGATTCGACTTCGCGGATTCTAAGCGCCGAAGTACTGGGTGACGAACACTACAACACGGCTCAACGCGTAAAGGAGATTCTCCAGCGCTATAAAGAACTTCAGGATATCATCGCTATTCTGGGTCTGGAAGAACTTTCGGAAGAAGATAAACTGGTGGTAAGCCGTGCCCGTCGGGTGCAGCGTTTCCTGTCGCAACCCTTCTTTGTGGCTGAACAGTTTACGGGTCTGAAAGGCGTTCTGGTTCCCATCGAAGATACCATCAAAGGATTCAATCAAATCATTGACGGAAAATATGACCACCTGCCCGAAGCGGCTTTTAACCTGGTTGGCACCATTGAAGATGCCATTGCCAAAGGTGAAAGACTGATGAAAGAAGCTGGTCAGTAAATCCGGGTTCCTGATTCGATGTTTATGGCTTGTAGAGCATTTTTACAACCATAAACATCGAATCAAGTCAACTTCTCCTTCATCGACTCTCATCAGTTCACATATAAACCAGTTGCGCTTATGAATACGACTCGATGTAGGTTAGGAGTAGCTAGTTTGTTCGTCTGTTTGATGACTACCAGCGTTTTTGCGCAGTTTACAACGCCGACAATTCCGTCGGTTCCGGAAAAAACTACGGTGGCTGGAGCCGCTACTGATTCAGCCAGTAGTACTTCGGCTATGACAACTGCGGATACGACGAACAGCCACCTCGATCAGGCCGTTTCGGCGCTCGATAAAGGGGATAAAGTAGCGTCGGCCCAGGAACTTAAAACGGGTATTGCCGCTCTGGAAACACAGGCAACTCAGCAACCAACCTCCTTTAAGGATAAACTGCTGGCACAGGCTGGAAAGTTAAAGGCACTGTTACCGCTTATTATGGGCGGTGGAATGAGCAGTGGCGTTTTAGGGAAAGCCGTTGGTTTAGCCAAACTCGCGTCGGGAGGTAATAAAATCGCCGGGCTGATGTCGGCAGGGTCACTGATTGGTAAAGGTAGCCAGTTAACGAGTAGCCTGTCGGGCCTGAGCGGGGCCATGTCTGTATTGGGTGGTGGTGCTTCAACAGGGCAGTCACTGATATCGACGGCAATGAGTAGTGTTGGTAAACTCGATCAAGGTGGTATGGTTGCCAAAGCCGCTGAACCGGCCGTAAAAAATCAGCTCGGCAGCGTCCTCAATTTTGTTAAGGGAGCTTTGTAGAAATTATAAATGATGACTAATAAATGAGCTGACACGCAGAAACAGATGTGTAATCTAATTTATCAGTCATAATCCATCATTAAATAGCATGACAGTAGATATTATAACGCCTGATCGTAAGGTTTTTTCTGGAGAAGCCAGTGCCGTTACATTTCCGGGAATCGATGGGCAATTTCAGGTCTTGAATGACCATGCCCCTCTGGTAAGTACACTGGCAAAAGGGCAAATGATTGTACAATCGTCTGCCGGTCAGCAGACATTTACTGTTGATGGTGGCGTAGTGGAAGTACTTCAGAACCGGGTACTGGTGCTTGCCGAATCGGTTGTAATGTAGGCGTAACAGTTGTTCCAGAAAAAAGCGATTCACTTAGAAATAAGTGAACCGCTTTTTTGTTGCCCTTACCAGTTGATTTACTATTTATTCTTGCTTCATCCAGTACGATACATATGACTCCCAAACCGTTCATAGTGGGCATTACCGGCGGCAGTGCCTCGGGCAAAACGTCATTTTTGAAAGGCGTACTAAGCGCGTTCTCCGAAGACCAGATTTGTCTGATTTCACAGGATAATTATTACCTCAGTCGTGACATAATTCCGGTTGATGATCAGGGAATTCACAACTTCGACTTACCTGAAACCATTGACCACCATCTGTATGCTCAACATATTGGTCAGTTGCGCGATGGGCAGATAATTACGCAGAAAGAGTACACATTCAACAATCCGGCTATCATTCCCCGGATTCTGACGTTTAATCCGGCACCAATCATTGTGGTGGAGGGCATATTCGTTTTTCACTTCCGCGAACTGGCCGACCAGATGGATTTAAAAATCTTCATCGATGCCAAAAACAGTATCAAGCTGGAACGGCGCGTTAAACGGGATGCCGAAGAGCGGGGCTACGACCTCGACGATGTGATGTATCGCTGGAAATACCACGTAAAGCCGACGTACAGGCAGTTTATCAAGCCTTATCGAGCTGAGGCCGATATTGTTATCCCCAACAATAATCATTACCAGAAAGGACTGGATGTGGTGATTGCCTTTTTGAAAACGAAGGTGTAATAATCAGATTGAACAACTTACACAGGTCTGCTAGTAACTAAAACCGTGACTAGAGACAGCATTTGCCCATTGATTTGTTGTGGAGGCTCATCTTTTGTGGATGTACTCATTACCTCAAAGTGATTGGCTTCCAATAGCTTGTGTACGTCTTCTGATTCGAAAGTTTGAAAGCCATACGCTACATGTGGAATGTTCACCATGATTGATCTAGGGCGAAAAACGAGTTCTAAAATACCTGATGAATCCAGTACACGGTGTAGTTCCGCCAGTTCAGTAATCGGATTCTCCCAGAAATAAATTACGTTGACGGCAAACGCCCTGGAAAATGAATTGTCGGCGAAAGGCATTGTTGGGCCATCCCGTAGAACAAACCGCGCCTGACCAGTTTCCACCAATAGCGAATTCAAGTGTCTAGCCTGATTGACCATTAGTTCGGCATGGTCGTATCCTGTATACGTAACGGATGTTGCCGAGTTAATAATACTGGGCACAAAGAGACCATTACCCGGGCCTATTTCAAGAATCCGATCATTAGGCTGGATGGTAAGTTCTTCAATGGCCCAGCGATTCATTAACTCATTACTTACATTCATTCGCTCTGCCACTTCAATGCCGTGTTCGCCATGTGGCTGGCGATGTTGCTGCGCTATTTTGCGTAATGTGTTATTGTCCATTTTGTTAGGCAATCATCTGTGGTTGGAATTTAGCTACTATTGGCCGTGTAGCGATTTTAGATCTATTCAAAGCTCAATAACAACGTCGTGACTTTCTGGGTATCCCGTACAGGTGAGCACCCAGCCATCGGCCAGGTCATGCTCGGTCAGGACATCGTTTATGGTCATGTAAACGCTACCCGACAGGCATCGGGCAATGCAGGTAGAGCAACGCCCGCCCCGGCAGCTATACGGTAAGTGGATACCCTCATCCAGCGCAGCCTGTAAAATTGATTTGTAGGCCGGAACCTGTATCTCAACCTCCTGACCCCGAAAGTGAATTAAAACCGTCCGGTCTTGTGCTAAAATAGGTGGGGGTGTCGCTGTTACCGGGTTTATCACGAAATTTTCCTGCCGAATTTGTTCCCGCCGGAAACCACTGAATACCAGTGAAAACTGAACCATTCGCATATAATCGGACGGGCCGCAGATATAGAAACGCAGCGTTTCGGGTGTCGATGCACCAACTAGTTCGGGTAGTAATTGCTCAAGCAGTACGTTGTTCAAGCGGCCCCGTAGTCCGGTCCAATAATCGGGTGGGTTACTCAGTAAATATAAGAGTTTGAAACGGTTGGAGAACTGGCGTTGGAGGTCATCTAATTCCGATTGGAAAATAATACTTTCCTGCGTTGAGTTACTGTACAGAAGCGTTACGTGCTGATTTGTATTCGTCCATAAAATCTGCTTCAACAAAGAGAATAGGGGCGTTATACCACTACCTGCCCCCAGCAATATAATGTTTCCTGATTGTTTATCATCCAGCGTAAATCGCCCGGCAGGATGCAAAGTCGTCAGTACATCACCTACTTGCAGGGTATCCACTAAAAACCGCGAAATCTCTCCGTTTTGAACGCGCTTGATGGTCAGGCGCAGCGGTTCTCCGGGAGCCGAACTAAGGGAGTATGACCGGCGAACCTCGTGCCCATTATGCCTAAGAATCAAGGTCAGAAATTGCCCGGCCTGATACGAAACAGGCTGACCGTTTATCGGTTCGAGAAAATAGCTTTTTACCGCAGACTGGCCTGGCGATTTAGTTTCGGGACTAATACGAACGATGCGTAGTTGAAGAAATTCATCGGTCATGCAAAAAACGTTTGGCTCCAGAACTAACTAATTACGGAGCATTTTTTGAAAGCACAAACCATTTCCTGAAATTAGCCCGGCGTGGATATGCCCGGCCCGTCGTTACAGTGGATACGCCCAGCGTGGCCCGTCGCTAAGTATGAACGCCGTTCTTACGAATTCGATGAACTTCCACAGATAGGTAGAATCATCATTAGACGTGACGTTTTTCGTTTTCCCGTGTTATACACTTATACAGACCACCTGATATACAACCAATGGAAGCACTCCTGGAAGAAGTTCAACGCGTGGGCTACGTTAATAAAGCCGTAGCCGAGGATATTGATTTGATAGCCGAGATTAATCGGCTCAGAAAAGAGAAGAATGCCGTGATTCTGGCGCACTACTATGTGGATGAAGCCATTCAGGATTTAGCTGATTACGTTGGCGACAGTCTCGGGCTTAGTCAGCAGGCTGCTGCTACACCCGCTGATATGATTGTGTTCTGTGGAGTACATTTCATGGGCGAAACCGCTAAAGTGTTGTCGCCGAATAAGAAAGTCGTCATTCCCGATCTCAATGCAGGTTGCTCCCTGGCTGACTCCGCCCCGGCCGATAAATTTGCCGAATTCAAAGCGCAGTACCCCGACCATATCGTATTGTCATACATCAATTGCTCGGCCGATATAAAAGCACTGTCCGACATTATTGTCACGTCGTCCAATGCGCTGAAGATTGTCGAAAGCTTACCGAAAGACCAGAAGATTATCTTCGCACCGGATGCTAATCTGGGTCGTTTCGTGGCCAAAAAAACGGGCCGTGATATGGTATTATGGGAAGGTGCCTGCATTGTGCATATCGACATTTCATCAGAAAAATTAGCCAAACTCCGGGCTGAATACCCCGAAGCTAAATTCATTGCTCACCCCGAATGTCAGGAACATATTTTGAGTCAGGCCGATTTTGTAGGGTCAACCACGGCACTACTCAAATATGTGGTAGACAGCCCCGAACAAACGCTGATTATCGGCACGGAAGCGGGTATTTTGCACAAGATGAAGCTGGCTGCTCCGCACAAGAAACTCATTCCGGCCCCGGCTACGGCAAACAATACCTGCGCCTGTTCGGAATGCCCTTACATGAAAATGAATACGCTCGAAAAGTTGTACAATTGTATGCTGTACGAGCAACCCGAAATTCTGGTGCCGGAGGCTGTGCGTGTGAAAGCGTATGAATCCGTAGCGCGAATGCTGGAATTGAGCAAGTAAACGGAATAGACATGAACTGGAGGGACTATATTTCATCTGACCCAAGCATACTGTTTGGAAAACCAGTGATAAAAGGAACGCGTGTTCCCGTAGACTTAATTCTGGAAAAGCTGGGAAATGGGGAAACGATGGAACAGGTGCTGGAAGCATATCCCAGAGTTACTGAAATGGCCATTCATGCCTGCTTCCTTTTTGCATCGGACACGGTAAGAAACGAAGTTGTGTATGCCCAGGCCGGATAAATTCGGCTTTGTTGCTGACGAGAATTTCGATTTCGCTGTCGTCAAGCGTTTGCGTGAGGAGGGTCACCTCGTTCTCGCGATAGCAGAGTCATTTTCCAGTATCTCGGACCCTCAGGTTTTACAAATAGCAGTTGACCGAGAAGCGGTGTTATTAACTGAAGATAAAGATTTTGGTGAACTTGTCCATCGGCTTCGAATGCCACATTGCGGTAATCTTCTGGTCAGATTGTTCAATGTAGACAGTCTCGAAAAGGCAAAGCGAATTTCTTCTGTTATTGGAAACAGGCATGAGGAACTTATCAATAATTTCTCCGTCCTGACTAATGAACAGTTACGCATTAGACTTGCTAAATAAAAACATCAATGCCCCATCAATTCGATTTTTTAGTTATTGGCTCCGGCATCGCGGGCCTGAGTTACGCCACCAAACTGGCTATACACTTTGAGGAATTACAGCAGGATATAAAAATCGGTGTCATTACTAAAGTGCAGGCCGATGAAACAAACACCAAATACGCGCAGGGAGGCATTGCCGCCGTGTGGTCGGAGGATGATTCGTTTGAAAAACACATCGACGATACCATGGTGGCTGGCGATTTCTTGAGCGACCGGCACATCGTAGAAATTGTGGTCAATGAAGGCCCGGAACGCATCCAGGAATTGATTGATTACGGTACCCGGTTTGATAAGGAGCACGATAGTACCGACTATGACCTGGCAAAGGAAGGGGGACACTCCGACTTCCGAATCCTGCACTTCAAAGATATTACAGGGGCGGAGATAGAACGCGCCCTGCTCGACAAAGCTCGGTCTATGGGGAGTATCGAGATTTTCACCCACTTCTATGCCGTCGAACTCATAACCCGTCACCAACTGGGCGAAACGGTACATCGCTATGACAATGACAACGACTGTTTTGGAGCCTACGTGTTGAATACCCAAACGGGACAAGTCGAGAAGTTCCTCGCTAAAACGACATTGCTGGCCACCGGGGGGATTGGCAACGTGTATCAGAACACAACGAACCCCAGCATAGCTACCGGCGATGGCATTGCAATGGCCTACCGCGCCAAAGGTATTTGTAAGGACATGGAGTTCATTCAGTTTCACCCTACCGCACTGTACGAACCCGACAAAAAGCCAAACTTCCTGATTTCTGAAGCGGTACGCGGCTTTGGCGGTATTTTGCGCAACATGAAGGGGGAAACATTCATGGAGAACTATGATGACCGACTGTCTTTGGCCCCCCGCGACATTGTGGCCCGCGCTATCGACTCAGAAATGAAGAAGTCCGGCGACCCGCACGTATTCATCGACGTAACGCACGTCGATTACGAACGCTTCGTGGAGCATTTTCCGAATATCACCGCTTACTGCGCCGACCATTACGGGCTGGATTTGAGAAAAGATTTTATCCCTGTTGTACCGGCTCAGCATTACATGTGCGGAGGCATTCGGGTCAACGAGTTTGGGCAAACGAACATCAACTTTTTATATGCCGTCGGCGAATGCGCCTGTACGGGTTTGCACGGTGCAAACCGATTAGCCAGTAACTCCTTGCTCGAAGCAGTGGTATTTGGCCACCGTGCTTACCTGAAAACCGCTGAGAACTACGATAAAGCAATCATGCCCGCCGACATTCCGGCCTGGAATGATGCCGGTACAACTCATCCCGAAGAGTTGATTCTCGTGACCGAAATTCAGCGGGAACTCGAAGCGATCATGTCCAACTACGTGGGTATCGTCCGCTCGAACCGACGCCTGAAACGGGCTATGGACCGGCTCGAACTGCTGTATATCGAACACGAAGAACTCTATAAGCAATCGAAAGTATCCGTACGGATTTGTGAACTGCGTAATATGATTGAGGTGGCTTATCTGGTCATTAAGGCAGCTATGGCCCGACGCGACAACCGAGGGCTGCACTTCAATCTGGATAATGTAGTTCCAGCTATAAAGGTGCCGAGCCAGCCGACTGTCATTATTTGATCCGCTCCGGCAGGTCGTTACGGTAGCTGCTGCTAATCGGGATTTGAGCGTTACCAACGGTAAGTTGGTGACGCTTATTTTTTTTCAATACGGTCGACCGAAGTGACGTAGGACTTGTGTACCAGCATGAATCGGTCGACAGGGAGCATATCAAAGGCTTCGCTAATCGTCATGCAGATGAGGGTTTTCCTGCCCGTTTCCTGAAACGTCAGGTAATTACCCTCCTACTCTACGTACTGTACTTCGATATTAATCCGAACCTAATCGTGACCATATTTTACGAAAACGTAGGGAGATTTCCTGGAATCGCCGGAGAGTCGTTCGCAGGCTTTATTAACGGCCTGCATAAACCGCTCAAAGGCGATAGGTTTCAGTAAACAATCCAGCGCGGTAATATCGGGCCCATCAATATCCAGAAAAACCAGGTCAATAGGTTCGGTTTTCAGGTAGGTAAGGGCGTCGATAGCGTTGACTAACGCACGCTTTAGCTCCAGAAATGGCACCTTACCGGTATGGGCCTTGATCACATCGAGCGCAATGAGTTCGTCGTCAATGGCGATGCCGCGAAGGGTAGGAGGCAGGAATTAGTTTTTGGGTGATTTGATTTTTCGCCATAGTAACAGCGCAATCGCAACGAGCATTACGGCGAAGAAAATACCAATGACGATGAGCGTGTTTCCTGATGCGCCCGTACCACCGAAGAAAACCAGCAGAAAAGCGTAGCCAGCCGTAATGCCAAGCAGTAAGCTGAGGGCGGTAGTGAAAATTTTGCGTCGGTTGGGGTTCATGATTTATCTGCTACAATATGTTCGTGCTGAATTTTGTCTTTTATACGCCGGATGCGTTTCGGGAGAATGAACATGAGTGGAACAAACAGTGAAAACGATAACGTGCTCTTCCCATCTTCGTCAAGCGCAATACCAACGTAGATACCGGTAAAGAAGATAAGCCGGAAGAGGTTTCTTAACGCCTGCTGATTGAAAGTTGTGTTACCAATTTTGAGTTCCATTGAATTTTTAGGTTCTCGGTCTTTATCAGGGTGAATACTACCCACGTTTGCACCGGCAATTGCCGTAATCAGGGCATCAGTAGAGGTCTTGTTAAATGCATTTCCCGTCGATAGAGCAATTTCGTATCTGATGGCACAGAGTATGGTTGGTGCAATAGCTGTAATCAGGATGGCCCTTTTCCAGTCAATAATCATGCGTATCAGCGTTTGATGGTCAAATATATGGATTAGATGGTCATGATGCCAGCCCTGCGTTTTTGGTAAAATTCGACTCAGCATGCACAGGCGAACGCTATAAACGTTGGGAGTAAATGGGCAAACTGTGGAATTTAGCCGAAAGACAATGTTCGTCGTTTGGTTTCTGCCAACAGACGTAACATATTGCGGCTGTTATGTGTCAGCCAAAACTGTTATGAACCAGCAAGACATCATTGACTTCATCAACCAGTGCGATAGTCCTAAAATTAAATATGCCTTTACCGACATTGATGGAGTACTGCGTGGTAAAATAATTCATCGTCAGAAGTTCCTGGATGGCCTGACGGATGGTTTTGGTTTTTGCGATGTTGTCTGGGGCTGGGACTCATCGGATACACCTTACGATAATGGGCAGACGACGGGCTGGCATTCGGGTTACCCCGATGCGGCTGTACGCATTGATATTGCCACGTTTCGGCAACTGCCCTGGGAAGATAACATGCCTTTTTTTCTGGCCGACTTTAGTGCTCCCAAAGGGAAAACGACCGTAGCTGCCTGCCCTCGTTCGCTGCTCAAACGCATAGCGGCACAAAGCCAGGATATGGGCTTTCATGCCGAATTTGCTCAGGAGTTCGAGTGGTTCAACTTTCGGGAAACGCCGAATAGTCTGCAACAGAAAAATTTTCAGCATCTGGAACCCCTGACACCCGGTATGTTCGGGTATTCCATTCTACGCCCCTCCCTCGAAAGTGCTTTCTATCACGACCTGTTTGATTTATTAGCTCAGTTTGATGTGCCGCTGGAAGGATTGCACACGGAAACCGGGCCCGGCGTTTACGAAGCCGCTATCATGCATGACGAGGTTATCCGGGCCGCCGATAAAGCAGCTTTATTTAAAACCGGGGTGAAAGAAATTGCTTATCGGCATGGCGTAGTAGCTACATTCATGGCCAAGTGGAACGCTGCTTTGCCCGGCTGTAGTGGCCATATTCACCAGAGCCTCTGGAATAAGGAGCAGACGAAAAACCTGTTTTTCGATGCATCCAAAGCCGACAGGATGAGCGAATTGATGCGGCAGTATATTGCCGGGCAGTTGTACTGCCTGCCACACATCACCCCCATGTTTGCCCCAACCATCAACAGCTACAAACGCCTGGTAGAAGGGGCGTGGGCACCTACAACCATTACCTGGTCGGTAGATAACCGCACCACCGCTCTGCGGATATTGAATCATAACGAGGCATATACCCGCGTTGAACACCGGGTGTCGGGAGCTGACACGAATCCTTATCTGGCTATAGCTGCTTCACTGGCATCGGGATTGTACGGTATTCGGCATCAACTGTCGCTCGATATTCCGGCTTCCGAAGGAAATGGTTATGCCGACAAGCGGAATGGTATTTTGCCCACAAACCTGGACGAAGCTACCCGGGCCATGGCCAATTCGCCCGTAGCGGCTGAACTCTTCGGCACCGAATTTGTTGACCATTTCACCCGTACCCGCGATTGGGAATGGCGGCAGTACCTCCGGCAAGTGAGTGACTGGGAATTGAAACGATATTTTGAGATAATATAAAAAGTCATTTGTGGTCATTGGTAGTTATCGTGGTCATTCGTTGTTTTAGAATGAGTGACCACGATGACGATAAATGACTAAAAATTATGCGTCTTGTCGACTACGCAACGATTATAAAAAAAGCCTGGGCTGAGTTTGATGGTTCAGTACCAGTCACATCTATCGAAGACATCAGTGCCCGTGTTTCAACAAACCATGTCTTCAAAGTACGATTTGATGATGGGGAGCACATTATTGCCAAGCTTTCTTACTTCGGAAATTATGAGCATTTCCAGGAAGACCATCGCATCATTCATGCCCTGGCCAATAATCTGCTCTATCCGTTTGAAAATGTGCTGGCGAAGTCCTTCATGCGCGATGGCCAGGTGTTTACGTACCGGCATCGGGATGCATTTATTGATGCATGGGTTGTGTTTTATAACCCTATCCGGATTCTGCTGAAATTGCCCCGCCGGTTGGAGGAGCACCATATTCAGATGCTGGGTGGGCAAGTTGCCCGGTTTCATAAAGCCTGCTCGCGGGTGAGCCCTGTGTTGCCGAAATCCAGCAAAACGTTACGCTCCGACATCTGGGATTTAGTGGACTTGCTGGATACGGAAGTGGGGCAGTTTGAGCACCGGATGCACATCAATGAATTGAAACGTCAGTGTGATCTGTTCCTGACCAATCGTCAGAAACTCGTGGCAAAAACGGTAGAAACGATGCCGGTTTTTGTGGACTGGAACATCGGTAACTTTTCCGTGACCGATAATCTGGAATTATACTCCCGCTGGGATTATGACTGGTTCAGGATTAGTTACCGGGTCATGGATTTCTACTTTTTCAGTCGCGTTGTTTCCAATGCAGGTGACCGAACGGTGTTCAGCTACGTGATCGGTCCCATGATGGAAGACCGGTTTCTGCTTTTTCTGAAAGAGTACCACAAGGTTTTTCCGCTTACCGAAAATGAGATTCGTTTTCTGCCCGAAGCCTACCGATTTTTCATCCTCAATTACGTGATCAAATACGGGCGGTATTTTTTTCATCGTACTTACGCCACTAAACTCCAGCGACAGGCTTATCAGACGTACTTTCCGTCTATCGAAACATTCGATGTGGAGAAGATCTTAAGGGCTTTGGACCTGTAGCCCTGAGCTGAACGCGCAGGTGGACTGGTCAACATAATTCAGACGGAAACAGACAAAAAAGAAAAAGGAAGTAAGCTATTGATTAATAATAGTTTACCTCCTTTTCGCTTATACCTTCTTAAACTTACACCGCTATTGTTTTGCCCGGAACGGCAATTGGATAGAATCCATCTTTATCGGGCAGGCTTTTGGGCATTGCATCCCATGCCAGCGTAGTGGGAAACAGATCAATTTGTGAGTTCAGTGCTTCTTCCCATTTCACGGGTTTGCCGGAATAAGTAGCCATACGGCCCATGAGGGCAGTCAGGGTACTTTTGGCAGTCCGTTCGGCATCGGCAAATTTATACTCTCCTTTGGCAATAGCCTCAAATAGTTCATCGTGCTCAATCTGGTACGGGTTGCCATCTTTCTTGGCATCGTACGTGTGAATCGGCTGGCCATTATAGCCCATCAGGGCACTGCTTTTCTTTTCAATACCTTCCACTTTACCCTTGGTGCCCAGAAATAATTCATCCACCCGGCTGTAGGTTCCCTCGTAGTGGCGGCATTGGCTGTTAATGGTTGTTCCGTCTGCATAGAGGTAATCGACAATGTGGTGATCGAAAATTTCGCCGTAGTCTTTCCCGGTCCGAACCTGACGCCCACCGGTTCCCTGGCAGGATACTGGATAGCCATTTTTCACCCAGTTCGCTACGTCAATGTTATGAACGTGCTGCTCGTTGATATGATCGCCACAGAGCCAGTTGAAGTAGTACCAGTTGCGCATCTGGTAGTCCATTTCAGTTTGATTTGGCTGGCGGGGCTTTTGCCAGACACCGCCACTGATCCAGTAAACCTGACCACCCACAATATCGCCCAGCGCGCCATCCTGAATGCGGCTGATCATATCGCGATAGCTGGACTGATACCGTCGCTGGAGGCCCGTTACGACGTTTAGTTTCTTCTTTTTTGCTTCTTCGGCTGCGGCCAGTACCCGTCGAATGCCGGGCGCGTCAGTGGCAACGGGTTTCTCCATGAATATGTGCTTACCCTGCCGCACCGCTTCTTCGAAATGGCTGGGACGAAAGCCCGGAGGGGTGGCCAGAATGACAACATCCGCTAAAGCCATAGCCTGTTTGTAGGCATCGAAACCGACAAATTTATGATCTTCCGGCACCATTACTTTCGGTGTGCCATCAGCCGCTTTTGCCCCACGTTCCGTCAGTGCTTTGTAGGCATTGTCCAGACGATCGCGAAAGGCATCGGCCATAGCCACGATTTTGACATTCTGCTTGGTACTGAGAGCCTGCTGAGCGGCTCCTGTACCACGACCTCCACAGCCAATGAGGGCCACTTTAATCGTATCATTGGCCGAAAAATGATAACCGGCGGCTTTTGTGCTAAAGGGTAGGGTGCTTAGTAGAGCTCCGCCTGCAAGCAGGCCGGACGTTTTCAAAAACTCCCGGCGTTCCTGATTTGAATCGTTTGCCATGTCGAATAAAGATTTTTGTTATGGAAATTGTCTGATATAGAAGCGTATATGCGCCAAAATTTACTAGTGGACTAAGAGAAATATGAAAATTGAGTATTTATTTCTGTAAGACTATGGGCAAGCTCTCCCTGAACACCTGATTACTATACAGTTTTCATGCTGGTGGTAAATACGTACCAACACCAGAATAACCCCTGGGAAACCTGATTAAGGTCGAAAAAAAATTTATTAATGGAAAGATTTTTTTGCACAAAACTCAGACTTATCCGTATTTTTATCGTCAAAGTAACCAAGAGTTACATCACTTATCTTTTTCTCACTTTTTATGAAAAAATTAATTACCTGTTCGATGCTCTTCCTGGGAATTTCTATCCTGTTCAGTACTGCTGTACTGGCTCAGACAGAGATAGCCGGCAAAGTCACCGACGAGGCTAAACGCGACGAACTTGCCGGGATTAGCATTGCAGTGAAAGGGAAAGTTATCGGTACCATTACGGACCAGAAGGGTAACTTTTCGCTGTCTACCAGTACGCCAACGCCTTTTACCATTGCCGTTTCTGGAGTTGGGTTTCAAACCCAGGAATTTGTTATCAATGGTGACCGGAGAGACTTGAATGTAAGCCTGAAAGAGCAGGTATTGATGGGGCAGGAAGTGGTAGTATCGGCCTCGCGGGTGGAGGAAAGTGTGCTGAAATCGCCGGTATCGGTAGAAAGGCTGGATATTCGTTCGTTCCAATCTACCCCATCGGCCACGTTTTATGATGCGCTGCAGAACATAAAAGGGGTAGATATGAGTACCCAGAGCCTAACCTTTAAATCGGTTAACGTGCGGGGGTTTGGTGCCAATGGGAATACCCGGGTGGTACAACTACTGGATGGGATGGATAACCAGGCGCCGGGGCTTAATTTTTCGGTCGGCAACATTGCAGGGGTATCCGAATTGGATCTGGAAAGTGTGGAGCTATTGCCCGGTGCGGCTTCTGCGTTATACGGACCTAATGCCATCAACGGTTTGCTGCTGATGACCTCAAAAAGCCCGTTTCTATACCAGGGTGTCAGCGCCTACGCCAAAGCAGGCGTAATGAGCGCCAGTAACCGCACTACCGCAACGACACCTTTCTATGATGCGGCATTCCGCTATGCCAAAGCGTTCAATAATAAACTGGCCTTTAAGGTGGGCGTTTCATACCTGACCGCCAAGGACTGGCAGGCTACCGACTACCGCGACCAGAGTTTTTCGAACGGTAAAACGCTCGAAAACGGTACGTTCGCTAACAATCCTGGCTATGATGGGGTCAATATTTATGGGGATGCCAGTGCAAACTTGTACTCGAATTTATACGGGAATGGAGCCCCCGGAACGGGCGCCAATGGAACCTCAGCTCTGTTGGGGGCTATTGCCACTACCCAGATTCCGCAGGCTGGAAATGCCACGCTGCCGCAGTTGACGGGCCTGACACCGCAGCAAATCTTCAACAACATTATCCCGAACCTGAACATTTCACGGACGGGCTACGCCGAGAATGAACTGGTCAACTACAATGCTACAAACCTGAAACTGAACGGGGCAGTGCATTACCGGCTAAATGATAATGTAGAGGCCATTGTGCAGGCCAACTGGGGTACCGGAACAACCGTTTATACCGGCGCTGACCGCTATTATATCAAAGGCTTCAAACTGGGGCAGTACAAACTCGAATTGCGCGGGTCGAATTTCTTTGTACGTGCCTACACGACCCAGGAGCGCTCAGGTGATGCCTACGCAACGGCCACGCTGGGGCAGGGTATAAACGAAGCCTGGAGCGGTAGTGCGGCTAAATGGTTTCCGACTTACTTCGGGGCATACGGACTAAACGCCTTCCAGGGCTATGCCGGGGCCTACCTCACGGCTTTGGGTTCCGGTCAGGCACCGGCTGCTGCACTGGCTGCCGCTAATGCGTATGCCAGTAGCCAGCAGAATGCCCTGCTGGATGCGTCCCGGCAGGCCGCCGACCAGGGCCGGCTTGTGCCAGGGACACCTGGTTTCCAGCAGGCCTTCGATGCCGTAACGGGTAGACCTATTCCGGGGAACGCGCAGGGAGTAGGGGCTAAGTTCCTGGATAAAACGAACCTGTATCACGGTGAATTTATGTACAACTTCAGCAAAGAAATCAACCCCAAAATGGTTGAGGTGATTGTCGGGGGGAATATCCGTCGGTATGCGCTCAACTCAGAAGGTACGTTGTTTGCCCGTGATGACAGTGGTAAGGAGTTTACCATTGATGAGTATGGCGCATATGTTCAGGCCTCAAAAACGATAGCTGACATATTGAAACTAACGGGATCGGTTCGGTACGATAAAAACCAGAATTTCAAGGCGCAGATCAGTCCGCGTTTTTCGGCGGTACTGACGCTGGCGAAAGTGCATAATTTCCGGGCATCTTTCCAGCGCGGTTTCCGCATCCCAACGACGCAGGACCAATACATCGATTTGAATACCCCATCTTACCACCTGATTGGCGGATTGCCCTTCCTGAAACAGCGGTATAATTTTAGCGGTAGCCCGGTTTACACGTTGCAGTCGGTACAGGCTTTCGGAGCGGCACTACAGCAGGGCGGGGCGGCCGCCTTGCCGCAGGCACTTGGATTGCTGAAATCATCGGGAAACTCCGGTTATGATCCGGAGCGGGTAGAAACGTATGAGGTGGGCTACAAGGGCTTACTGGGTAACAAATTATTCATCGATGCCTATTACTACTACAACCGGTTCCTGAACTTCCTGGGTAGCGAAATAGTGGTTCAGGGTAAGAATCCCGTTTCGCTGACGGACCCCGTTTCTACGCTTCAACTCCTTAGTGGTTCTACCCGTACCGTGTATTCTTACCCGGTCAATTCGCCCACGCAATTGAAAAATGCGGGCTGGGCCATTGGTGTCGATTATGTATTGCCCGGCAACTACATGATTGGAGCCAACGTATCGTCGAACTACCTGATCGACCAGGACAAGATTCCAACGGGTTTCGTCACGTTCTTCAACACGCCTAAATACCGGTACAACCTGTCTTTCGGTAATAGGGATGTGGCCCGTACCGGTATTGGCTTCAATATAGTGTACCGTGCGCAGGAGTCGTTCCTATGGGAGTCGAGCTTTGCCAATGCGGAGGCAACTGCCCGTAAACAAACGATTATTCCGGCCTATAGTACACTGGATGCACAACTGAGCAAGAAACTGACGGGTATCAAGTCGATCCTGAAAATAGGCGGTACTAACCTGACGGGTAAGCTCTACACGCAATCCTGGGGAAATCCCAGTATTGGTTCTATGTACTACGTTAGCCTAACGTTCGATCAGTTAATGAACTGATCCCTACCCTACGGTGTCGGTTTCTGGAATCGCCAGCCCGGTGGAATCGCCAGCCCGGTGGAATCGCCAGCCCGGTGGAATCGCCAGCCCGGTCAAAACTGATACTACGATTACAAAACAAACAAAAATGCCCTGCGGATCACCGGATCGCAGGGCATTTTTGTTTAGTCAGCTCATTGACGGGCCGAACTTTTAAGTCCATTATGACCGTTGAAAAAAAGCAGTATTTGCCAAACTCGCCCTACTAGTCAATACGCTATTGAACCCAGTTATACCCCCTGATCAGTTTCCTGATTCTTCATCCCCGGCAGCGGAGTTACCACGTCGGCTGACGCTGTTGCAGGGTACCGCGCTGAACATGATCGACATGGTCGGTATCGGGCCGTTCGTCGTACTTCCTCTAGTCATCAAAACACTGGGTGGTTCTCTATTTTTATGGGCCTGGGTGCTGGGTGCGGTCGTGTCGCTGGTCGATGCGTTTGTGTGGGCTGAGTTAGGTGCTGCCTTCCCGAAGGCGGGTGGAAGCTATAATTTTCTGAAAATATCGTACGGCGAACAGCGATGGGGGCGGTTACTTTCTTTCCTGTATGTGTGGCAAACGCTTATTCAGGCTCCGCTGGTTGTGGCTTCGGGGGCCATTGGTTTTGCCCAGTACGCTTCTTACCTGTTGCCGCTGGAGGAGTGGCAGCGTAAAGCCGTTTCGGGTATTGTTGTGCTGATAATTATCGCGTTACTCTACCGGAAAATCGACTCGATCGGCAAAATAGGGCTGATCATGTGGGGGGCTGTACTGCTTACGTTGGGCTGGATCATTATTGGTGGCCTGAGTAATGCTCAGATTCCCTTGTCTGAAACACTCAGTTCGATTGGGTCGGTTAGTGGCGGAGTGTTGGCAGCTGGTTTGGGGCAGGCATCTGTCAAAACGATTTACTGCTACCTGGGTTACTACAATGTTTGTCATTTGGGTGGTGAAATTCAGAAACCCGCCCGCAACATACCGGCCAGCATGTTTATCTCTATTGTTGGTATCGCGGGTTTGTATTTACTGATGAACCTGAGCGTCGTTAGTGTAGTGCCCTGGCAAACTGCCCAAAACAGTGAATTCATCGTTAGTACGTTTGTCGAAACATTGTATGGTCCCCGTGCTGCTCAGTTTGCAACCGTATTGGTATTACTGGTGGCTTTTTCCTCCTTGTTTGCGGTGCTGCTGGGCTATTCACGCGTACCTTATGCGGCTGCCGTAGATGGGCAGTTTTTTAAAATCTTCGCCCGCCTGCATCCAACCCGCCATTTTCCGCACGTATCGCTACTATTGCTGGGAGGATTAGGTTTCGTATTTAGTTTATTCTTCCGCCTTGGTGATGTGATTACGGCTATCCTGGCTATGCGAATTGTGGTGCAGTTTGTTGGGCAGGCCATCGGGTTACTGCTGCTTCACCGTCGGCGAGCTGCCGATGAGTTCCCGTTTAGAATGCCTCTTTACCCCTTACCCGTTGTGCTGGTCATTTGTATATGGCTATTCATTTTTTTCTCCACCGGCCTGACGTTTATGCTGTCGGGGCTGTCGGTTATTGGCCTGGGCATCATCGCTTTTTTGATCTCCGCACAGTTCCGAAAGCAGTGGCCCTTTGGTCATTAGCAACCGGTACTGTCAAGGTGTTCCCACGCGTAAATCAATCAGGGCTACGTCATCTTCGCCATTGAAATTATTAGCGTTTGGCGTTACTGAACCGGGGGTTGAATCTGGGTCGGGTGTATCAGCAGACCATATTTGAGCTCCGTTCAGGAGAGAGCCCGTCGTTGTCGTTAATGCAACAAAAATCAACTGGGTAGCGGTCCCTGCTGCGAGTGAAGCTACTTTCCCTTCAATAATCGTGAAGCCAATTCCGCCGGATACAATACTCATACCGGTGGGAGAGGAAGTAAAGGCAAGCCCCCGCAAAGTATCCCGCACCACGATGTTTGATGCCGTTATTCCACCTGCGTTGGCAATCGTAATCGTAAATGTTGACGGTTGTCCTGCTCTGGATGTTCGTTTATCAACCGTCATTGCCAGTGAGAGGTCTGCTTTGGCCGGGTCGGGAGTGGGTTGACTGGACAAGACGGGCGGCAGGGGAGTCTGATTCGGATTGGGCGAGCTATAAACAGCCGTAACAGCGGTGCTACTATCCGGTGTTCGTATATCCACTGTAGCGGCATCGTCCTGCCCATCGCCCGTGCCGGAACCGGGCTGGCTGTCGGGATCCAACTGGTCGCTGGTCGTAATTTGAGCTGCGTTACTGTAAACGCCCGGCTGCGTAGGTCGAAGCAGGTAGGAAATTGTAGTTGCCTGACCAGCAGCCAGTGAGATACTATTCGTGCCATTTACCGCTGTTGATGAGCCGGTTACGCCTGTGCTGGCACTAACAAATGCTAAGTTAGGAGGGAGTCTGTTTTGCCACTGAATACCGGTTGCGTCGAAAGGGCCATCATTACGGATGGTTAGCGAGTAACTAACGGGTTGATTTAC
The DNA here is from genome assembly GCF_000374085.1 of Spirosoma spitsbergense DSM 19989. Lineage (GTDB taxonomy): Bacteria > Bacteroidota > Bacteroidia > Cytophagales > Spirosomataceae > Spirosoma > Spirosoma spitsbergense. Next base: position 145,854 of record NZ_KB893548.1, read on the forward strand.
CGCCACTGTTCGGCTACTGGTTTGTAATGACAGACTCAGGTCACTGGTACCGACTACATTAAGTACATAGTCCTCGGTTTCTCCGTAATTATAGTTGCCACAGGGGTTTTTAGGGAAAACGTTATAAGCAACGATGATTCGCACGTCCAGTTTGCCTAGGCTAAGGCTGGCTGGTAAGGTCATTGTACCGGAAAACTGGCCGGATACTATGGGTGATTGGTACAGCAATTCGCCCTGACTTTCTTCAAAAGCATGATTGTGATTCAGGTCTGCCCAGATGGTTACTCCTTCTTGCTCCGTTGTCGTTAAAAGGGTTCCGGTGAATGTGTAGGAATTGCCCGCAGATATATTGGCTGAGATTGCCGTACTGGAACTATAACCACTCGTAGAGCAACCAGAATTCTGACTTAGTACAACCCCGTTCAGGACAAAGCCATTCAGCCCATCACCAGCACTGCAACCGCTGCTACCATAAGTCGGATGGCAGGCCGCCGTTGTAACGCTGGCAGTTGGACTTAGGCCCGTGGTGGTAGAGTTGGACGGTTTAATCCGATAGTAGTATGTAGTGAAAGCAGTCGTTTTTGTATCGGTAAACGTCGTTGTATTCGGTCCAACGCCCCCAATCAATACAAAACCGGTAGAGGGAGACAGGGAACGCTCAATGAAGTAGCCCATTTCGTTCGTTCCATTATCCTGCCAGGTTACCTTAACCTGGTTATTGGATAAAGATGCTACCACGTTACTGGGTGGTAATACCAGCGTGGGGGGGTAGGTTAAACTATAGGCCGTGTGCGACTGGCGAAGGGCCAGTCCGGCTTGCATACGATCATATTGCCCTGCGGTGAAATTGTGCGTACAGGGAAAATAATACGACATTATATTTTGAACAGACGGCGAATACAGCGCATTGTTCGCATCCCGCGCTGTGCTGTTGGGGTTATAAATCGGACAGCCGTTCGCGTCATTAATCAGATTGGCCCCTTGTTTCCCGTATGGATCGGCGGGTGTATCGCAAAGCAGATCGCCCGTTGTTGCGCAGTTAGCACCCGCACCCCGGGTTACCAGCTCTGTTGTGCCTGCGGTACCGTTGTTATCACCAAAGGTATGGATCAGATTGAACGTATGCCCTAACTCATGCGGGACGAGCCGGTTACCCATATCATCCAGGTTGTAATCTTCATTCAGAATAAATGAACGGGTAGAATAAATATCGTTGGCCGGATAGTAGGCGTAGCCACCTATGCCCGCCGAAAAATTGTTGACATAATACTGATTAAGGGCATTGGTAGCGTCGCGACTACCTGCCAGGGCATCTTCATTGGCAGGGTCATAACTATTGAAGTACGCATCGTTGTCAACATAGTCAGGAGCAGTACCGGCCAGGTAAAACTGGATGCCGTAGCCGTTGAGTAGATAATACGTGTTGGTAATGGCTATAACCTGATTGATACTGGCAAGCGACATGCCGCCCGTTCCGTCACTTTTGCGAAGAATGTGCGGTCGGATGGGTACATAGGTGATGGACGTAAAAGTAGCGTTGGTGCCTTTTTTCGCGATGAGCGCGTCATACGCTTGCTGCTCCAGAATCTGCCGCTGTGCAGTGGTGAGGGTAGGAACAGCGCATTCAACGGGAATTGGTTTGTGGCGTTGAGCTGCCACGGAGCTATAAAACAGCAGGAATATACCCAGCCACAACAGCCAGTAACTATTTTTCATAAAGACTACGGATTGACGATTGTTCTGATGTTGTAACTGTTGCGGTAAGTTGAGCAATATTTATGCCATATATGAACTGTTTTTGATGGATTGATGAAATTATAATCTACCTTCTGAATAGAAATTAGGGCGTAGTAGACCAGCATACCATTTTGGTTGGTATGGCATTAACAAAAGGATAAATACCTGTGCGGAAGGGCGCACTCTTTTTTTGAAAAAATGTCTGCCTGCCTGCTGGCCTATGCCAAAGCGGCAAACAGAATCTCTGCCGGGTGGCTGGCTTTACGGGAGGTGCCATCTTTAATCTGATGGCGACACGAGGTGCCCGGTGCCGCAATAATGACATCATCGGGCTGCTGACGAACAGCGGGAAAAAGAACCAGTTCCCCAATTTTCATCGATACCTCGTAGTGTTCTGCTTCGTAGCCGAATGAACCGGCCATGCCGCAACAGCCGGATGGAATCAGTTGTACCGTGTAGTTTTTGGGTAAAGACAAGGCTTTTTTGCCCGGTACCAGCGAGGACACTGCTTTCTGCTGGCAATGCCCATGAAGCTTGATGAGCCGCTTCTGGTCCGTAAATTGATCGGGTCGGATACGTCCCGCTTCCATTTCCCGCGCTATAAATTCTTCGAAGGTCAGGGTGTTTTGGGCCAGATGTCTGGCACTGGCTACCAGTGATTCATCGACCAGGTCAGGATATTCATCCCGGAACGTGAGAATGGCCGATGGTTCCAGGCCCACCAGGGGCGTTTCGGTCGTTACAACGTCTTTCAGGAGTCGCACGTTTTTCTCGGCCAGGGTTTTGGCGTACTTCAGCATACCTTTCGAGAGGGCAGCCCGGCCACTTTCCCCGTGCCTGGGAATAATGACTTCATAGCCCAGACGCTCAAAAAGCTGAATCGCTTTCTGCCCAACCTGTACATCATTGTAGTTGGTAAACTCATCGCAGAAAAGATACATACGCGTTGGACTGGTACCCTGGAAGCCTGGTTTCCGCTTTTTAGCCCAATTTTCAAGCGTAGTGCCTTCCAGCAACGGCATAGTCCGTTCGGGGTGAAAGCCAACCACCCGATTCGCTATGCGCCGAAGCCAGGGAGTGCCAAGTACCCCATTCCAGGCCCAGGGTACCAGTGATGCCAGTGATGATAAACGGGCAAAGTTGGCAATCAGTCGGGAGCGAACCGGAATGCCGTTAGCATCATAATAATGCTGTAAAAATTCGGCCTTCAACTTGGCCACATCTACGTTTGACGGGCATTCGTTCTTGCAGCCTTTGCAGGAAAGGCAGAGGTCATAAACCGCTTTGATTTCTTCGTGGTCAAACCGGTTTTCTTTCGGAGAATGGGTCAGCATTTCGCGCAGAATGTTAGCCCGCGCCCGCGTCGTATCTTTCTCGTTTCGGGTGGCCATGTAACTGGGGCACATGGTGCCACCGGATGCCTCGGTTTTACGGCAATCGCCCGAGCCGTTGCACTGCTCGGCGTGTTGGAGTACGTTTTGGTCGTTGTAGCGGAAGTACGTCTGGAAATCGGGCGTTTGCTGATTGGCTTCGTACCGTAAAAACGTATCCATAGGGGGCGTTTCTACAATTTTGCCGGGGTTAAAAATACCCTCCGGGTCCCAGGTATGTTTTATCTGACGCATCAATTCATAATTGTGTGCGCCCACCATTTGCGGAATAAACTCACCCCTCAGTCGCCCATCACCATGTTCGCCCGATAGCGAACCATCGTATTTTTTAACCAGCGTGGCAATTTCTTCCGCAATCATCCGATACTGCCGGTGTCCTTCTTCTGTTTTGAGGTTGATGATAGGACGCAAATGCAACTCACCCGAACCCGCATGGGCGTAGTGAACCGCGTGCATCTTGTGTTTGGTCAGTATGTCATTGAAGTCGCGGATATAGTCGGGCAGGTCGGCTACGTCAACGGCTGTGTCTTCAATGACCGCTACGGCTTTTTCGTCGCCCGGCAGGTTGCCCAGCAAGCCCAGTCCCGCCTTGCGAAGGGTCCATATTTTTTTGGTATCGTCGCCAAACAGCAACGGATAATGATATCCCAGGCCAGCCGCCTGCATGTCGGCTTCCATGGCCGTAGCCAACTGCTCGATTTCCTCTCTTGTATCGCGTGAGAGGTCGACTACGAGGATAATGGGGAAATGATCTGTCGGAGTTTTCTGGACGAAAAAGCTGTTTTTCTGCTGTTCAGGATTCGTTGCTGCCCGTTCCAGAATAATATCATCGATCAGTTCGACCGCATACGGTTTGTACGGTAACGCTACCAGGGTGGCCCGTAAGGCTTCGTCGATGGAGTGGCAGTGAACACAGACCAGGCCGCTTTCCCTGGGCGGCAATGGTACCAGATTCAGCTTGATTTCCGTCATGAAGCAAAGCGTACCCTCCGAACCAGCAATGAACTTCGCCAGATTAAATGGCTCACCATCTGCCGTAAACGGCTGCATGTCGAGCAGAGTATCCAGGGCATAGCCTGTGTTTCGTCGCTCGATTGACTTCTTGGGGAAGTTGCGCCGGATTTCCAGCTGGTTATCTGAGTCCGACAGGATCGCATTTGTTTTCAGGATGATCTTGTCGAATACTGTAGCGGTGCCGTTTCGACGACTGGCTTCGCTTACCGATTTGGTGAAATCCCAGCCGCTCATAGCCCCAAATTCAACCTCGTTGCCATCGGCTAATATTGCTTTTACGGACAGGGTATGTTCACGCGTGGCCCGGTACACGATGGAGTTGGAGCCGCAGGAGTTGTTGCCCACCATACCGCCAATCATGGCCCGGTTGGCCGTGGAGGTTTCGGGACCGAAGTATAGGCCGTATGGCTTTAAGAACTGATTTAATTCATCGCGAATAACACCAGGCTGCACCCGCACCCAGCGTTCTTCAGGGTTTATTTCCAGGATTTTTGTGAAATGTTTGGACACATCAACCACAATACCGTTGCCCACTACCTGCCCGGCTAGAGACGTACCGGCAGTGCGCGGAATAAGGGATGTTCTGTGCTCCCTGGCAAACCGGATAAGTGCCTTTAAATCATCAACCGTTTTTGGGATAGCCACGGCAGCAGGCATTTCCCGATAGGCAGAGGCATCGGTTGCATACAGGGTGCGGTGAGTAGTGTCAAAGAAGAGATCACCTGCTAGTTTATCAGCTAAAGCGTTAAGCGTTTCTATACCCATGGAAGCACACTGACCGATTTTCAGTCGAAAAAAATTAGTGAGCAAAATTAAATGTAATTACTGCAAATTTTAGGCGGTAGCCATAAAAAATAGTTAGCTTTTATTGGAAAATTTATAATTTTTCTAAGTTAAGTTTTCTCTTTAACTTGTTGATTATTAATAGTATTACACATTTTTGTATATTTCCGGCAAGGAAATAGTTCAATTTTTTTACTCTTTTTAAGGAATATTATGATACGATTTTGACAGCAACCAGTCAATTTTTAACCTCAGAGCATTTGTATTTTTGTTTTAACATGCTGTAATTCGCTAAATGGTTCAGGTTTAGATTCTATAAATTCCTCTCAGACTACTAAAGTTTTATAAAAATTAAACTATATTCTTCCTTTAGTAGTATTAAAAAAACGAAGGATAGTACTATTCTGAACGCTAACCAAATTGATAACCTATTTCCAAATTTTTACTTTAAACCTATGATGAACAAATCCTACAAAATTAACCGCTTCGGTGGCAACGTAGGGCAGGTTGGGTCATTCCAGCCCCAGTTAATCGGGCAGAAAGCATTATTCAGCTTTTTCTCCATACTGGCAATGGTGCTGCTATTGAGTAACTCTACTGCCTGGGCGCAGGGCCGCACGGTTACCGGAAAAGTTACTGACCCAACGGGTTCTGCTTTACCTGGTGTAAGTGTTCAGCTTAAAGGCACCCAACGCGGTACCAATACTGATGCGAACGGGTCGTTTTCGCTGAGCGACGTACCTGCCAATGCAACACTCGTACTGAGTTTCATCGGTTATGCTTCACAGGAAGTAGCCGTAGGTAACCGTACTACAGTGGATGTGAAATTAGCTGACGATGCTAAAGCCCTTGAAGAAGTGGTAGTGGTGGGCTATGGTACTGCCAAACGCAAAGACCTGACTGGCTCAGTAGTGCAGGTAACATCGAAGGACTTCAACGCCGGGGTAAACCCCAACCCGTTGCAGGCTATCCAGGGTAAAGTAGCGGGTCTGGTTATCACATCCCCCTCCGGTGACCCGAATACGCAGCCGACTGTTCGCCTGCGGGGTTATACCTCGCTGGCTGGTGGCTCTGATCCACTCTATGTAGTGGATGGTATGATTGGTGTACCCATTAACACCATCTCTCCTTCCGACATTGAGTCGATGGATGTACTGAAAGATGCCTCGGCAGCCGCTATCTATGGTTCACGGGCTGCTAACGGCGTTATCCTGATTACCACCAAGCGCGGTAAGGCAGGCAAAACAACGGTATCATTTAACAACTATGTGGGTGTATCTACCATTTCCAGGCAGTATGATATGCTGGACGCACAGGGATACCGAGATGCTGTTACTCAAATCAAGGGGGCGGCTTCATTAGCTGACAAGCAGCGTTTTCCAGATGGAAATTATAATACCGACTGGACCAAGCAGGTTACACAGAATGGTATCGTCAACAATCACGATTTGGCTATTGCGGGAGGCTCACCCACATTCAGCTACCGGGGTTCAGTCAACTACATCAATCAGAACGGTATCATCAAAAATACAGGACTGGATCGGATAACGGGCCGCATTAATCTGGATCAGAAAGCCTTTGATAACCGCTTGAACATTCAGTACAACCTATCCTATTCTGAAACGAACAAGAAGTATGACAGTGGTATCATCGGCCGGGCCGTTACGTTCCTGCCCACGTTGCCCGTTCGCAACCCCGATGGGTCTTATTACGAAGTAGGCGGTAGTTTTGACCTGTTCAACCCGGTAGCCATGCAGGAGAACATCATTAATAATGGCGTTCAGCGGTATTTGCAGGGGGGTATGAACTTGCGCTACGAAATTTTGGACGGTTTAACGGTAGGCGTTAACGGACAGATTCAGCGGGACAACACCGTTAACAACTTTTACAGCAACCCAGCTATTAAGGCGTATGCTGCCGGTAATGGTCGGGCAAGCCGGAACTTCTCGGAAGACAATAACAAGTTGCTGGAATTGACTGCCAATTATACCAAAGGTTTTGGTAGTGATCCGAACAACAACTTTTCGCTGTTAGGAGGTTACTCGTACCAGCAATTTGACCGCGATGGTTTTGGTGCGGCTAACTCCGGCTTTGTAACGCCCGACATCAACTTCAGCAATCTGGGCTTAGGCTCCGGTACTATTGTCAACCCAGGCAACAACTACACCTCGTCATACCGTAATCAGAACAAACTGATTTCCTTCTTTGGTCGGGCAACGGTGAACATGAACGACAAGTATAATGTAACGGCAACGTTGCGCCGGGATGGTAGTTCTAAATTCGGCGCTAACAATAAATGGGGTATGTTCCCATCGGTTGGTGCAGGCTGGACAATATCAAACGAATCGTTCTTCCCAAAGGGCAACACCCTCAACTTCCTCAAATTTCGCGTTGGCTATGGTCTGACGGGTAACTCCGAGGGTATCAATCCGTACAATTCCATTCAGTTGTACGGTCAAAAAGGTACATACTACGATGGCTCGCTGGGTGACTTCCTGCCGGGTTATGGTATTACGCAGAACGCTAATCCCAACCTAAAATGGGAGATACTATCGACGGCTAACGTTGGTTTGGATTTCCAGTTGCTGGGTGGTCGTTTCTCCGGTACGGTTGAATACTACAATAAGCTGACGAAAGACATGCTTTATCCGTATTCAGTACCTGCCGATGGTGTTACGTACTTTACCAACACGATTCTGGCCAACGTAGGCTCGATGCGGAACAGTGGGTTTGAACTGGCCTTTGGTGGTGACGTAATCCAGAAAGACAATTTCTCCTGGAATTCGCGGGTTGTAGGGGCCTACAACAAAAACACGGTTGTTTCGCTGTCAAATGATCAGTTCAGCAATGGCCAGGTTCGTTTTAATCCCTTTAATGGTCGCGGTCTGTCCGACGTATTTGCATCCTATTTAACACCTGGTCAGGCACTAGGAGAATTCAATAACGTGCCAACGTTTACCGGAAACTATTCGGCTGATGGCCAACCACTGCTGAAGGCCGCTACAGGCGACACGCCAGTAACAGATGTGTCGAAAGCCGATGCGGCTGCGGCTGTTGCAGCCGGTTCTCCTTTGAAACAGGGAAATCCACAGCCATTCCTGAATGCGTCGTTTATCAATACATTCCGCTATAAAGGGTTCGATGTATATTTCCAGTTACGCGGAACGTTTGGTAATACTATTCTGAATGCCGTACGGTCGAATCTGCTTATTCCGGGTTCGATTCTGGAGACCAATATGCTGAAAGGCGTAACAGACCTGCCTGCTAAATACAGTGTAAACGTACTATCGACTAACTGGTTAGAGAGCGGTTCATTTGTTCGGTTCGACAACTGGCAGGTGGGCTACAATATTCCGTTGCCTGCCAGCAAGTACATCACCAATGCCCGGATTTATGCCGGTGGTAATAACCTGTTCATCATTACCAAATACAAAGGCATTGATCCCGAATTACAGGTAAAAGCTGATTTGCAAAACTCTGGTGGCGTCGTTCAGCAGGCACCTAATGCAGTTGGTTTAGATGGGGGGGGGTACGGAAATGTCGTTTATCCTAAAACGCGCACGTTCCAGTTAGGCCTTAATTTGACCTTCTAAACGAGTTTCGTTCACAAACCGGGTATTGTTCAAAAAAATATCCGGTTTGTGAAAACTTTTTCAGTTAACACAGCGTAAATGTTGCATAAAACAACGCTGTAATTGATTCATTATCAAAAACTTCTATGAATACGATAAACTTCAAATTGCTTCTTGGCTGCTCGGCACTGTTGCTGACCAGTCAGGCTTGTACCGATTTGTCGGAAACCACCTATTCGGTTATCCCGACCAGCGGCACGTTTGGCAGTACGCCCGGTCAGGCAGCGGCTCTGATTGGCCCACTTTACAATGGCCTGGGTGACTACTACGGTAACATGTCTAACCTGAACACTACCACCGACGAGCAGATTGTACCGACACGCGGTGGTGACTGGAAAGACGGCGACAACTGGAAACGGCTGTATCAGCATACCTGGAACCCTATTACGGACAACGGTCAGTTTAATGGTCCCTGGACCTGGTGTTACAACAACATCACCAGTATCAACCAGCAGTTAGGCACCATTACGGATGCCAAGACGAAGGCTGAGTTGCGGGCATTGCGGGCGTTTTTCCACTATCAGGCTATGGATTTGTTTGGCAATGTCATCATCTCCGATGCCGTAGGAACGGCTACACCCAAGCAAAACACCCGGGCTGAAGTATTCGCTTTTGTTGAAAAGGAACTACTGGCCGTTTATCCCGATTTGAGTGATGTATCGGGTGGTGCTTACTATGGCCGTATGAACAAATATGTGGCCGACATGATTCTGGCCAAAATGTACCTGAACGCACAGGTTTATACGGGCACCCCCCGCTGGGCTGATGCTATTACACGCTGTACAAGTCTTATTGCATCAGGTAAATTCCAGATTTCGGGCGATTACCTGAGTAACTTCTCCACCCAGAATCAGAACTCGCCGGAAACTATTCTGGCAACTCCGTTTGACAAGTCAAAACGGGGTGGGTTTAACGTTCAGATGAAGACACTGCACTACCTGAACCAGTTGACTTACAACTTAGGTACGGCTCCCTGGAATGGTTGGGCAACGGTAACGGAGTTTTATAACTCGTTCGATGACAAAGACGTCCGTAAAAAGCAATGGATTGTAGGTCAGCAATATAAAGCCGACGGTACCCCGCTAAAAGACGATGCATTGCCAATGGTATTCCGTCCCGAAGTAGAATCATTTTCTTTCGATGGCGGAGCATTTGGCCGCTTAGCCGGTGCCCGGAGTCAGAAATACCAGATTCAGGCTAACAATACCTATACAGATCAGGATAATGATTTTGTCATCTATCGTTTAGCCGATGTGTACCTGATGCGGGCCGAGGCCAATATGCGGTTAGGCAACATGGGGGCCGCCCTGCCCGATTTGAACATCATCCGCGCACGGGCTGGTATGCCAGCCTACACAACCATCACCATGGATGAACTGCTGGCCGAGCGTGGTCGGGAGATGGCCTGGGAGATGCACCGTCGTCAGGATTTGATTCGTTTTGGACAGTTCGGCAAAGCCTGGCGCTTTAAAGATGCTGAAGCGGACAATCATACAACGCTCTTCCCAATTCCAAAGGATCAGCTATCACTCAACCCAACTCTGAAACAGAATCCGGGTTATTAATAGCCACTTTATGCGTATAAAAAAGCAAGCCTTTTCAGGCTTGCTTTTTTTGTTTAAGAGCTGATTAAAAGCTAATTAATTACCACCAATGGACTAACCAGGCTTTATAATTCGTTACATTTGTAGTCCCTTATTAATCAAATCAGGCATTACTGTTTTCTGCCCTTCGCTCTGCGAATTCGATTTATTTTTCATGTACTTGTACTAATGCGTATTAGTTTAATAATCCTGGCAATTGGCTTGATAGCCAGTTGCCGGTCAAAGCCGAAAACCCCTTCAGACCCACTGTTCCGAACGCTGTTACCTGATGAAACCCACGTCGATTTTGCCAATAACGTTACCGGCGACCAGGATTTTAACATCTTCAATTATCGGAATTTCTATAATGGCGGGGGCGTAGCCATTGGCGATGTAAATAACGATGGACTCTCTGATATACTAATGATCGCCAACATGGGCGATAATAAACTGTATCTGAACAAAACCTCCGTCGGCACCGGTAAAATTCAGTTTGAGAATGTTACTGCCAAAGCTGGTGTGGCCGGGAAACGAGCCTGGAGCACAGGAGCAACCTTTGCTGATGTAAACGGGGATGGACGGCTGGACCTGTATGTATGTAACGCCGGCAATCGTGATGGCGACGACCGGGCCAACGAACTCTTCATCAATAATGGCAATGATGCCAGTGGGGTGCCCACCTTCACAGAGCGGGCCGCAGAATATGGTTTGAATGATCGGGGTTATTCCACCCACGCGGCTTTCTTTGACTACGACCGCGATGGGGATCTCGATATGTATTTGCTCAATAACAGTTTTATGCCCGTTGGGCGCCTGGCTTATGCCAACTTACGGGCGCAGCGGGATTCATTGGGGGGGCATAAGCTCTTCCGGAACATGACCGTTGAGAATAGTAAGAGTAATGGGAAAACGGCGACTGTTTTTGTTGATGTATCGGAACAGGCCGGTATTTACGGAAGCCTGATTGGCTTTGGCCTGGGCATTACCATTGGCGATGTGAATGACGATAACTGGATGGATATTTACATCTCCAATGATTTCTATGAACGCGATTACCTGTACATCAATAATCACGACGGTACATTCCGGGAGTCTATAAAAGAGGCAATGCCCCACACTAGCTTATCATCGATGGGGGCTGATGTGGCCGACGTCAATAACGATGGTAAACTCGATATTTTCATAACGGACATGCTTCCTGGCAACGACCGACGGTTGAAAAAAACGTCTACGTTTGAAGGGCATGACCTGGAGAAGATAAAAGTTGACCGCGATTTCCACTATCAGATTATGCAGAATATGCTGCACCTGAACCAGGGAAATCAGCCCGGCAATAACGGCCTCCCAACGTTTAGTGATGTAGCCCGGTTTGCCGGTGTGCAAGCAACCGATTGGAGCTGGGGTGCCCTGATTTTTGATATGGATAATGATGGGCGTAAAGATATTTTTGTCGCTAACGGCATCGCTAAAGACGTAACAGATCAGGATTTTGTCAACTTTCTGGCTGATCGGGAAAACATGGCGCAGATTGCCCGGCAGCGCAAGTTCAATTTCAAAGAGTTTCTGGATAAAGCATCGTCTGAACCGTTGCCCAATTATGCATTTCATAACGAAGGGAACGTTCAATTCAAGAATAAAGCGTTTGACTGGGGCTTGGCCGATCCGAGCTTTTCGAATGGGGCGGCTTATGGCGATCTGGACAATGATGGAGACCTGGATCTGGTTGTGAATAACATGAACGCACCGGTAGCTATTTATCAAAACCTATCGGTTGAGAAGCATAAAACCAACTACCTGAAAATAAAACTGGAAGGAGCAGGGTTTAATAAAAATGCCATTGGTACTCGGGTATTGGTCTATCAGGCCGGGGAAATGCAATTACTGCAGCAAATGCCAAATCGGGGTTTTGAATCCTCGGTTGATCTGAACATGGTGTTTGGGCTGGGTAGTAATCCAACCATTGATTCGCTCGTGGTTGTCTGGCCAACTGATCGAATGCAGACTGTGCGTAAGCCACGGGCAAACCAGATACTAACGCTCCGCGAAACGGATGCAGCGCAGGTGTGGAAACCAGCCGTTGTTCAAGAAAAGCCTGTTTTTCGGGATTACACGGCTGTATCAGGGCTAAATTTCCAGCATACCGAAAGCAATTTTGTGGATTATAACCGGGATGCCCTACTCAAGCAGCAATTTTCTACCCAGGGGCCAGCCCTGGCAACGGGCGATGTGAATGGCGATGGGCTGGATGATGTGTTTTTGGGTGGGGCCAGTGGTCATGCAGGATACCTGTTTGTACAGCAACCGGGAACGGGACGATTTTTGGATAAAACGTCCGCTGTAATGAAGCAGGATACGGCCTCGGAAGCAGTGGATGCCGTATTCTTTGATGCCGATGGCGATAAAGACTTGGATTTATACGTCGTTACCGGTAGCAATGAGTTCAGTGCAGAATCCGATGAACTATTGGACCACCTGTACCTAAACGATGGCAAAGGTAATTTTACGCATTCGGAATCGGGCATACCCAGTCTGAAACAAAGTGGCTCCTGTGTGGCAGCGGGGGATTTTGATCAGGACGGGGATATTGACCTGTTTGTGGGTGGTCGACTCGTCCCCGGTCAGTATGGACGAAATCCATCCAGCTACCTGCTGTCGAATGACGGGACCGGTAATTTTAAGAATTATACAAAACGATTCATACCCGACGTAGAACAGTTAGGTATGGTGACGGATGTTATCTGGGCTGACCTGAACGGTGATAAATACCCCGAACTAATTGTGGTTGGCGACTGGGCACCCATCCATGTTTTTGAAAACAAGCGTGGTAGGTTGAGTCAGAACCCCGAACTAACCATTAAGGATGTTCATGGACAAGTCCTGAAAACCAACGGCTGGTGGAATTGTATCACGGCTGGTGATGCCGATGGGGATGGCGATTTGGATTTGGCGGTTGGTAATCTGGGCCTGAATTCCCGGATTCGGGCTACCCAGACAACGCCTGCTGAACTTTACGTGGGTGATTTTGATCACAACGGTACAGTAGAACAAATTATCAATTGCGCGGATGAAACGGGTGAATTATACCCGATGGTGCTCAAGAATGATCTGCAAAAAGAGATGCCCAGTATTAAAAAGAAATTTGTGAAGTTTAACGATTACGCCGGTAAAAAGATCAGCGAGATTCTGGATGAAGATCAGTTGAAACAGGCGGTGGTGAAGCAGGCATTTACCGGCGCAACTGCAATGCTGATTAACAATGGCCACGGAAGTCTGACTTTTCAGGAATTGCCAAATGCCGCCCAATTCTCACCCGTTTGTGGTATTGTATTTACAGATTACGACCACGATGGGCGTACCGACCTGGTTATGACGGGCAACTTCCTGGATGTATTGCCAGAAATTGGTCGCTATGATGCCAGTTATGGTGTTGTCCTGCGGAATGTGGGTAAGGCTTCGGGTGGTGCAATTAAGTATGAGTCGGTTAACCCGGCTGTGTCTGGTTTCTTCGTGCGTGGTCAGGTTCGACATCTGGCGCAACTCGCCCAGGGGCAACTTATCCTGGCTAAAAATAATGATCAGGCGCAGGTATTTTTAATGCCCAAAGAATAATGCAGAGTGGTATCGAAGCCACGTTCCACCCTGTATTATTTCTTATTCATTTTACATTATCCATTATAAATGAAACGTATTTCTTTTATTCTGATCACTGGCCTGTTGGCGATGACAGGCTGTCAATTTTTTACATCAGAGAAACAACTATTTCAGACGCTTGACTCAACCCAAACAGGCATTGGATTTGTCAATAAGCTGCTGCCTGATGAAAAACTTAATATTCTCGATTATCTGTATTTCTACAATGGTGGGGGCGTTTCTGCGGGTGACATCAACAATGATGGTCTGATTGATTTATACTTTGTTTCCAATCAGGGCAAGAACAAATTGTATCTGAACCGGTCCACGCCAGGAAAGGGGAATTTTAAGTTTGAGGATATCAGCGCGAAAGCTGGTGTTGAGGGTTTTGCCGACTGGCAAACAGGCACCACAATGGCAGATGTTAACGGTGACGGGCTGCTGGATATTTACGTTTGTGCTGTTGGTAATTTTCGGGGACTTGAGGGCGCAAATGAGCTTTACATCAACAATGGTGACGCAACTTTTACGGAAAAAGCCGCCGACTACGGCCTGGATTTTACCGGATTTTCAACCCAGGCCACCTTTTTTGACTACGATCACGATGGTGACCTGGACTGCTATCTGCTCAATCATGCCGTGCACACGTCGCGTAGCTACGACCGCGTAACCGCCCGTAATTTGCGCCACAATGAATCAGGTGATTACCTATACGAGAATCAACTCGTATCGAAAAAAGGAAAAGCACCAGCCGGAAAAATAGCCCGATTTACCGATATTAGTGAAAAAGCCGGTATTTATGGTGCTCCTATGGGCTATGGCCTGGGCATTTCGGTGGCTGACCTTAACAACGATGGCTGGGAGGATATTTACGTTTCCAACGATTTCCACGAAGACGATTATTATTACCTCAACAACCATAATGGTACGTTTACGGAGAGTGGGAAGAAATACTTTCAGCATACTAGCCGCTTCTCCATGGGCAACGATATTGGCGATGTCAATAATGATGGTTTTGCCGATATCATTACCCTCGATATGTACCCCGAAGACGAAACGATTGAGAAGTCGTCGCTGGGCGAAGACCCGCTGGATATCTACCTGTATAAGCAGGCGTTTGGCTATATGAATCAATACAGCCGGAACTGCCTGCAGCTAAGTCTATCGGGGCAAAAATTCATGGATGTTGGGGCTATGCTGGGCGTAGCCGCTACCGACTGGAGCTGGGCACCCCTGCTGGCCGATTATGATAATGATGGTATCAAAGACCTGTTTATTAGTAATGGTATTGTCCATCGACCCAATAACCTGGATTACGTAAAGTTTGCCGCCGACGATTCGCTACGGTATGCCATGGAGACCTCGAAGTCGCTGGACGACCGGGCCATCAAACTAATGCCGGATGGTAAAGTCCATAATTACCTGTATCGGGGCACGCAGTCTCTCCACTTTGAGGATAAATCGACTGCCTGGGGCTTTGAAACACCAACCTACTCAAGCGGGGCTGTGTATGCCGATTTAGATAATGATGGCGATCTGGATTTAATTACCAACAACATTGATTCTCCCGCCGGACTGTACCAGAATGATGCGAACAAACTCTTTCCTGATAATAACCACCTAACCGTTCGACTCAAGGGTGATTCCCCCAATACGTTTGGCGTGGGGGCGAAGGTTATTATAAAGTACGCTGGCGACTCACTCCAGGTGCAGCAATTGATGCCTACAAGAGGTTTCGAATCGTCGGTAGCGCCCGAACTTCTCTTCGGACTGGGGAAACGCACGATCATTGATTCGTTGATTGTAATCTGGCCAAACCAGCGCATGGAAATTAGAACGAAGCAAAAAGTCAATCAATTACTGACGCTCAAACAAACCGACGCGTTGTTGGATGGGACTTCGTACCGATATACCCACCCGGCTGGACAACTGCTTTTCACGGACGTATCAAAAGCGGACTCCGTTCCATACCGACACCACGAGAATAAAGATTACTTCGACTACGTTCGGGAACCTCTCATGCCGTTTCAAGTCTCTACCGAAGGGCCACATTTGGCCGTTGGGGATGTGAATGGCGATGGACTGGATGATATGTACGTTGGCGGGGCTAAGTGGCAGGCTGGAAGTTTACTGATTCAGCAACCAGGGGGCAAGTTTAGCCCGTCTGTTCAACCCGATTTTTTGAAGGATTCAACCTACGAGGATGTTGATGCTATTCTTTTCGACGCCGATGGCGATAAGGATTTGGATTTGTATGTAGTGACCGGCGGGAATGAGTTTTACAATAAAATGCCCGAACAGTTCGACCGGCTCTACCTGAATGATGGCCGGGGCACTTTCAATCGAGCTGCCAATGCACTACCACCCATGTACGACAATAAGAGCTGTGTCCGGCCCGCTGATATTGACCAGGATGGCGATCTGGACCTTTTCGTGGGGGGGCGTGTGGTAGGTTTTGGTTACGGGAAAGCACCTAACTCGTACCTGCTCATTAACGATGGCAAAGGGCACTTCTCCGACAGGACTGACAACTACGCAGCAGGTTTGCGGAAAGTCGGTATGGTAACGGACGCCGTCTGGGTTGATTATGACGGCGATAAAGATATTGACCTGATTGTAGCGGGCGACTGGATGCCCATCCGCATTTTTGCCAATACCAATGGCAGGTTCGCCGAAGTAAGGGATTTTGTTGCTGACGAAACGCCACTGAGCGGCTTCTTTCAACGCATCATTGCCGCCGATTTTGACCGCGATGGTGATATAGATTTGATAGCGGGTAATATCGGAACCAATACCAAGTTGCGTAAAACGCCCGATTCACAACTGGCGATGTGGGTAAAAGACATCGATAATAACCAGACTACCGAACAGATACTGGCGTACAATCGTGGCAAGGAGTGGTACCCGCTGGCATTTAAAGATGAACTGGGTAAGCAGATGCCGGGGATTATCAATAAGCGGTTCACTGATTATGTGTCATTTGCCGGGAAACCGTTGAGTACCGTACTCAACGATGCTGAGTTGAAAGGAGCTGGTGAGTACACCGTGAATCAATTCGCTTCCGTTTATCTGGAGAATAAGGGGGGAAAGAGCAGCAAGGCAACGTTTGTTGTTCATGAATTACCCATGATGGCTCAGGTATCGAAGCTTTTTGCCTTAAAGGCTATGGATATCGATAACGATGGCGACCTGGACGTACTGGGCGGAGGGAATTTTTATGGTGTCAGTACCTATCAGGGGCGATATGATGCCAGTTACGGACTAGTATTACGCAACGATGGCAAAGGTAATTTCAGTACCCTGTCGCCGGTGGATTCCGGTTTTCTGCTCAATGGTGAAATCCGGGATATCCGTTCTGTTCGCACCGCTCAGGGAACGCTGGTAGTGGTAGCCCGAAACGATGCCGGCTTGCAGGTTTTTAAACCCTTACTCGTGAAGTAAGCAAGGCTGAGCGCTTATTTTTACCCCGAAAATTTCGTTAATTTTGTCAGCACTGACCAACCTTATTTGAGTTGGGTTCTCCTCTAACTTGTCTCTAAATTTTATGAATCATACGATTCGCTTTGGCTGTTCACTCATGCTGCTGGCAGTTGGACTAACCAGTTGCCGTAAATCAGCTACACCAGCCGAATACAACGCCAAAGCTGCCAACGTTGAATACTACAACGCGGCTCTGAATAAACTGACGGATGTCATCATTCATGATATTTTTTCGCCCCCCGTTGCCAGCCGCATTTATTCCTACGCCAATCTGGCGGGTTACGAAGCCCTCACTCCGTTCGACCCACAATACGAGTCGATGGGCGGTAAATTAAAACGATTCCAGGCCAGCCCTAAACCGGAAGCCGGGAAAGAGTACTGCTTTCCATTGGCCAGTACGCACGCTTTCCTGACCATCGCCCGTGCCCTGACGTTTTCGGTCGACTTTTATGATGAGTTTGAAAAGCCGTTTTACGAGCAGTACAAAAAGGATGGCGTACCCGATGATGTCTACGACCGGTCCATGGCGTACGGGGAAGCTGTGGCCAAACACGTACTGGACTACGCTGCCAAAGATGGGTATAAAGAAACGCGTGGTTTCAAGCACACGGTTACCAACGAGGAAGGTACCTGGGTGCCAACACCACCGGCCTATATGGACGCTGCCGAGCCACAATGGAACAAAATACGCTGCTGGGCCATGGATACCTGTAGTCAGTTCAAGCCGCCCCGCCCATATCCGTACACCATAGCCCCCGGAAGCCCCTATAAAAAGGAAGTGGATGAGGTGTATGAAATTGGGAAGAAGATGGATAAGCAGCAGCAGGACATTGCTTATTTCTGGGACGACAATGCTTTCGTGATGAACGTGGCCGGACACGTCATGTTTGCCAGTAAAAAAATGACGCCGGGCGGCCATTGGCTGGCTATTGCGGAGACCGTTGCCCGTCAGAAAAAACTAACTATGATGCATGCTGTTGAGGCCTATGCGTTAACCTCTTTTGCCCTCAGCGATGCCTTTATTTCGTGCTGGGACGAGAAATATCGTAGCCGGATGATTCGGCCCGAAACGGTTATTAACAAATACATGGACCCTAAATGGACGCCCTTTCTGCAAACTCCCCCATTTCCCGAATACACCAGTGGGCATAGTACCATTACGGCAGCCGCAGCTACCGTACTCACAAACCTGATTGGGGACAACATCGCCTTCACGGACTCGACAGAGTTTAAATACGGCCACGGAGTTCGTACCTATAAGTCGTTTAAGGATGCCGCAAACGAAGCCTCTATCAGCCGGTTATACGGGGGTATTCACTACCGCTCATCGCTCATGAACGGTCAGGCAGCGGGTGAAAAAATAGGCCAGTGGATCATTGGGAAAATCCACGCCCGGAAGGGTGTTGTAGCTAGTCGCTGATAATTAAAAGCCGATTAAAAAAAGGTCTCTCTTCCCCGAAGAGAGACCTTTTTTTGTAAATGGCCCCTTAATTGTCCAAACCCATACTACTATGCTGCCTGTACGATTACTATCGTTGATTATCAGTCTGGCACTTTCTTTTGGTAGTGAAATTGTAGCCCAGTCTGCACTTAAAAATACGACAGGTAAACAGCCTGCCATCGGACTAATAACCTATCGTTCAGTAAGTCGCTCAGCCGAAGACTCAACCCGTTCTGTATTTAACTTTAAAGCGGCTCCCCTGTACGTTCGAACAACTCCCTTTTCGATTTATACCGGTGCCGGCAATCCCAGAGACCGTATTGCGCAGAGTATTGAAGTGGGCAAATCATTTAACGTAATTGATTTGGGAATTGCTTTCGGGCGAAACTCACTCCGGCCCGATACATCCCTTTTCCTGGAAGGGCGCATTACGATGGACGTTGCCAACTACGGCGTTTTTGCCAATGAAATGACCATTGGTGCCGGGCGGGTTTTTGATAAACAGGGAAGCCTTATGCTTGAACTAACGTACAGTATTGTTGCCCAGATTGCACCCCGTGTAGGTGTTGGCCTGACGACGGGATATTACGATTTTAGCAACGAACTAACCGATAGTTCCAGAACATTTTATGGGTTATTTCTGCGTTTCGGCCTCTTACGAACGGATACCGGGAGCTTGATAGGAGGATATTCCCGCGGACGGGGACGACCCGTTCGGGTTGGGCGACCAAGACCCCACCGTGGGCACCGATGATAAAATAGGCTCGCAAGCATCAACTGTCCTGAAAAATAGAATTATTTTCAGCCTTTATTTCACCTATGATCTATATGAAAAGAAAATTAACACTAACTCCTCTGTTGGTTGCCTGCCTTAGTTGCTGGTGTACCGTCCAGGCACAATCGAATAAGGCCGACTGGCAAATCGTTGGTCAGGATATCAATCCGGCTAACTACTACGGTATTACCTTGGCTAACGGTATGATAGGGCTGGTCTCCTCGCCCGAACCCATGAAAGTAAAAGATGTGGTGCTGAATGGGGCATTCGATACCTACGGACGCGGACGCGTCTCTAACATCCTTAAAGTGTTCAACTTTGCCAACATGAACCTTGAGGTCGACGGGCAGCGGATTGGTCCGAAGAATATCGGTAATTACCGACAGACGCTCGATATGCAGCAGGCTGCCCTCACCACTACCTTCGATTATACGGATAAGGTGAGCGTTCGGCAAACGATGATGGCCTTACGGCATTTGCCTTTCACCCAGTTATCAATGGTAGAAATAACGGCAAAAAAAGACTGTGAGATAGTACCCATGAGTGTTATCGAAACGCCGGAAGTGCTACGTGATGTGAAGAATTTCTACTCCGAAATTGACCGTTCTCACGTTACCATTCGGCTGTTGACTTCCGTTGCTAAAAGTCCGACTGGTAAGCATACGGTGGCCGCTTCCAACAGTTTTATTTTTGAGGAACCCCACGGTCAGGAACCCGATGTGATTCATGAAGACTGGGATTACAACATGCACCTGGCCAAATTTAAAAAGCGGCTGAAAGCAGGCGAAACATACCGGTTTAGTGTGGTTGGGTCCGTATCGTCTACCGCGCACACTGCCGACCCCCAAAACGAAGCAGAACGCCTGACCATCTTTGCCGCCCTGGAACGAACCGAGCGACTCCTGATGCGCCACAATGCAGAATGGGCAAAACTCTGGAAAAGTGATATTGTCATTGAAGGCGACCCCGATGCCCAGAAGGCGGTTCGGTCGGCATTGTATCACCTGTACTCTTTTGTTCGCGAAGGGACGGGGTACAGTTTATCCCCGATGGGATTGTCGGGATTAGGGTATAATGGCCACGTATTTTGGGATACAGAACTCTGGATGTACCCGCCTATTTTGACACTGAAACCCGAAATTGCCCGGTCCATGCTGGAGTATCGTTTCGAGCGGATGAAAATGGCAAAACAGAATGCATTCAGTCACGGCTATGCAGGGGTTATGTTTCCGTGGGAGTCGGATGCCGATGGGCAGGAAGCAACGCCCGTCTGGGCATTGACTGGTCCGTTCCAGCAACACATAACCGGTTGTGTGGGCTGGTCATTCTGGAAGTATTATCAGGTTACGAAAGATAAGGACTGGCTACAGACGCGGGGATATCCACTGTTAAAAGAAGTAGCTGACTTCTGGACCAGCCGGGTGGAGCGGGAAGGAGCCGGCAACTATCACATCAACAATGTTATCGGGGCCAATGAATGGCAGGAAAATATCGACGACAACGCGTTTACGAACGGTATGGCGAAAACGTCGTTGCAATATGCCATTCAGGCCGCTCAGGAACTGGGCATCACCCCTAACCCCGACTGGAAGCTCGTTGCTGATAATATCCCCATACTCAAATTTCCGGATGGTGTAACGAAAGAAAATAGGACGTATGATGGCGTACAAATCAAGCAGGCCGACGCAAATCTGCTCGCTTACCCGCTAACCATCGTAAATCAGGAAGCGGCCATAAAGAAGGATTTGGCGTATTATGAGCCTCGTTATTCACCCGAAGGTCCGGCAATGGGCTGGTCTGTACTGGCTACGCTACATGCTCGCCTGGGTGAGCCAGAAAAAGCATACCAATGGTTTGAAAAGAGCTATAAGCCCAATGAAGTACCTCCTTTTGGTGTTCTGGCAGAAACAGCGGGTGGAACAAACCCCTATTTTGCTACCGGAGCGGGCGGTATGCTACAGGCCGTACTGAATGGATTTGGAGGAATCGAAATCAACGATAATGGGATAACCCAATTAAAAACAAAACTTCCGGGGAAGTGGAAGTCGTTGACCATTAAAGGAGTGGGGCCTCAGATGAAAACGTTTGAGGTAAAATAAACGCAGGAGCGGGAATGCATCAATGATCGACGTTAGCGGCCAGGTATATTGAGCCGCTAACGTCGATTATTACCATTGTGCGGCTGGCATATAAGCCGACTGTATTTCCAGATTAACCTCTTTTGACCCGATGGCCATTCTATTCAAAGCGATGTAGATCGTTTTTACGGCATTTTCGATTCGCTCCCAGCCTTCCTCGCTACGAAGATCGATACTAATCATGGTCCGGTCATTCTGGGCCATAATGGTCAGGTAGTTCATCGCTCCGAGAATAACTGCTGAGATAGCTTCCGTATCAGCTCCTTTCACGAAGGAAAGCTGGCTAACGAGCCGGGTCATTTCTTCATCCTGAGCACGCGCGGTTGTTTCAGCAATAGAGTCATTTTCAATAACACTTGCTTTCAGTACTTCACGAGCTGCTTTATAAGTACGAAAATGGCGATATGTCTGGATAACCTGACGATACCAGATACGTGCAATATCCGATTCATGTAAAGGACGAATTTGGTCCAGTAAAGCAGGGGTAAAAATTGGAAATAGTTTTCCCATTTTTACGTAGTATTCCAGCAATCCTTCCATACCACCAAAGTAGCGGTAAATTAGTACCTTGCTAACGCTAGCTTTCTCCGCCACCCGGTTTACACCAACGCCTTCCAGACCACGCTCTGCAATCACTTCTTCCAATGCTTCAACAATTCGCTGGGTGGTTTTGGCACGGTTGCGTCGAATCTTCTCATCCTTTTCCATAATTAGGGTCATTGCAAATTCATGTTTTGTTACTTAGTTTGACTATAACTAATTCTGAAAGTCACCTTAGTGAACTATGTATTGGTCGATTAATTTATAGGGGAAAATAATGATAACGACGTACGAGAAGAATATAAAATTCTTCTTACAACTTTATATTTAACGAATAATTCATATAAAGCATATAAAACGATAAAAGTAATTTAACGTAGATATAAAATCACTTAAACGGCTCTAAAGCTATCTAACGGTATACATTGAGTAATGAAAATAGATAAAATGCTTGTACTATATAGACTAATGTCTAAAACTTGTTTATGCATAAACATGAGCTTTACAGGCTTATATGTGCTACTGTGCTATACAAAAGGGAGTTGCTGATTAGGTATATCGATAGGCCCACCATATCAAAACACCCTGTAATGGCAGGCGTGCCCACCGAAGCCAGGCCGGAAACCTGCGAAACCGGTTTGACGTAACCATATAAACGTTAGCCGGAAATACCGCAATCAGTAACAGGACAAGGCCCCAGGCTGCTAACGACCGGGTAGACGAAAATAACAATCCAACACCGAGTACTACCTCGGCAACACCACTCAATAGGACCATCTGCTCATGAGCCGGAATGTAAGGCGGCATAATGGCTAAATATGTTTTGGGACTGACGAAGTGGTTCAACCCTGCCGCTATGTAAACAATGGCCTGTAGGTAAAGGAATAAATTTGCCATATAAAGCAGGAAAGAGAGGGTACAGGAAGCGTGAACACGATAAGGTAGTGTACCCTAAAACAATCAATTGGTTGTATATTACTATGCATCAATAACGTGTCCTACAAATCCGGCACTATTGTCCAGAATGAGACCACCGCGCCGAAAGCCAAGCCCACAGGCTTCGCCCGCGTAAAAAACGCCCGCCTGATAGCTATTTCCCAATGAATCCTTCGGGAAGTTAACGTACTGCTGGTAAACTTTTGGATAAGCAGTATACTCTCCATCACTTTCCTGAAGCTGAGTGCCGTCGGCGTTTATCAGGCGAATGTTAGCCCCTTCCCGACCAAACAGAACCTTCTCCACACACTGTTTGCCGGGCAACGGTTTAGTATCCGTTTCCAGTAGCAGCGGATGATTGGGGTATAACTCCCAAAGGATTTTTAACAGATACTTCGACTGAAACAACAAGGTATAAGCTGGATTTAATACCACAGCCAGCCGTTTTCTAACAATTTCAGTGAGTATGTCAAGCAATTCGGGTTCGTCTTCGGCGATAGACTCCCAGGGAATCAGTTTAAACCAGAAATCCAGTTTCTCAAACTGGCCACTCTTCGGATTTTGCCAGAAAATGCCTTCGTCAGCAGAAAATTCGACGTTATCGACAAAGTCGAACTCAATATCAAACCCCGCTTCCCGGGCGGCTTCTCCCAGTAAAGCAACATTGGCATCATCCTCTGGATTATCGCGTATGGCTGATAAGAGCAGGGTTGGCTGTAAATCCGGATTGTGCGCGAGAATTTCTTCGAATTGACTGGTAAGGGTCTCAAAAACAGCATTGAACTGGTGGCTCTCGTCCAGGCCGTTTGCCAGCAGGTGGGCATACTGCACCACGGCTGTTTCGGGCAAACAGGTTGCGGTGTCTGCGTTGAACTCGATGAGTTTGATTTGGGAATCCGTCGGAGTATATTCTACATCGGCCAGGTCGAAGCGGCCGTACAGATGAATATGCCGGTCATCGTCCCAGGATAGTTTGATCAACTCGATAAGGTTATCGGGGATACCCAGTTCCGCAAAGCGATTCTGATCGATAACGTGTTGCCCGGCGGCTACGAACATGTCGAATAGCTCGTTGGCTGCTTCGTAATACGCATCCGCCTTGGCTGACGGTACCAGCACTACTTCATTTGCCAGATACGGTAAGGTATCTTCCCCCAACATCCAGTCCCAGCCCAGGTTTCGGAGCTGTGTATCGGGTGGAATGGATAATTTTTTTAGTGCTATCATAATTTTACAATTTATGCAGGATAAATGATAATTCCTGCCAAAACAGTTCGTAATTCGTGTTGTACAATACGTTCTGTAAATTTCATTTAGTCCAATGATCCGAAAAGCCTTCCTTTCAATCAGTGTACTCGTACTACTGATAAACGGTTTCGTAGTGGGACAGTCGGCCCCGAAGCAACCGGCCGTTCCCGTCATTTTTGATACTGATATGGGACCCGACTACGATGATGTGGGTGCTATTGCGATGCTACACGCATTTGCCGATGACGGTCAGGCTACCATTCTGGCAACGATTGCCAGCACTAACTACCCCAAAGTGACGCAGGTGCTGAGCGTGCTGAATACCTATTTCAACCGCCCGAACATACCCATTGGCGTACCAAAAGGAAATGCCATAGGAGATAAAGACACGCAGCACTGGTCAGACACCATCACGGCGCGCTATCCACATCGTATTCTCTCGAACAACGATGTGCCGGAGGCCGTTGCGCTTTATCGGCAGATTCTGACCAAACAACCCGACCATAGTGTCACCATTATTACCGTGGGTTTTCTGACGAACCTGGCCAACTTGCTGGACTCCAAACCGGATAAGTACTCGACGCTGGGTGGCAAAGAACTGGTGAGTCTAAAAGTCAGGCATCTGGTGAGTATGGCCGGCAAGTTTCCGGGTGGGCGGGAATACAATGTGTTTAGAGATACGCCTTCGTCAAAAAAAGTGTTTACTAACTGGCCCACACAGATTCTGATGAGCGGCTTTGAGATAGGGGAGAAAATCCACTCCGGGTTGCCACTCACCCGGAACAAAGCGATTCAGCATAGCCCGGTAAAAGATGTATTCTCGATTTCAATACCCAAGTCGAAGGAAGATAAAGATGGTCGTATGAGTTGGGACCAAACCGCTGTTTTGGTAGGCGTACAGGGATATGCGCCTTATTATACGGTCAAAACGGGACGACTCGTTATGAACGTGGATGGCTCCAACGGGTGGAATAGTGCCGGGAAAGGCCATTCGTATCTGGTTGTTAGAAGGCCCATCGCCGAGGTAGAAACATTGATCAATAAATTGATGCAGCACCAGCCGCAGAAAAGAACACCGGGTAACTAACATAAAAAGAGTGGCCCTCACGAGTCTTTACACCGGCACTTTTGTTATGTCAATATCATGACCGATGAAGTAAAAGAAGCCCTCCAGAAAGCGGCTATGTTTTGTGCCTACCAGGAGCGAACCCAGCAGGAAGTGCGCGATCGGCTGAAAGAGTGGAGCGTTTTTGGCGACGATGCCGAAGCCGTAATTGCTGAACTGATTCAGCAAAACTACCTTAATGAAGAGCGATTCGCAAAGTCGTTTGCCGGTGGGAAATTTCGGATAAAGGGCTGGGGGAAACGCAAAATAACGCAACACTTAAAACAGCGTGGTATATCGGGCTATAATCTCGATGCGGCCATGAAGGAAATTGCCCCTACAGATTACCGGGACACGCTCATCAGCCTGCTCGATAAAAAACGCCAAACCCTTCGGGACGATAATCCGCTGGTAATTAAGCAAAAACTGGTTCGTTATGCGCTGAGTAAAGGCTACGAGTTCGATCTGATTTTTTCGGTAATGGGAAACGACGAGTCGTAGCATAAAAGGAATAGTTCTTCGCGTTAACATTGGCAAAACTGGCCCACCATGTCACAAATTCACGGTTCTTTGCGCCTATGAATCTGCGAAAAGTCTCTATTATCTTACTGAACTACAACTCCCATCGCTTCACGTTCGACTGCGTTGCGTCCATCGTTGAACGAACGGAGTCTGTCCGATATGAAATAATAATCGTTGATAACAACTCGACTATTGAGGAGTATGAAGCCCTGAAGCCCATCGGTAACCAACCTAACGTGCAGCTTATTCGGAGCCGGATAAATCTTGGATTCTCGGGCGGGAACATGCTGGGCGTGCAATTCGCCGATTCTTCTTCCGACTACTACTATTTTCTGAATAACGATTGCCTGTTGCGAACCGACGTATGCAGCCAGTTGACCGCTTTCATGGAGGCCACACCCGATGCGGGTTTGTGTGGTGCTCAGATGTTTGCGGGCGATGGGTCGCGCCAGATAACGTTTGGCTATCTACCAACGCTCGGTAGTAAACTACTCGGGCATGGATTTGTCCGGCTGCTTAACCCTGACATCTACCCCGCTACCCGGCAGGTATATAATGAACCGATTCGGGTGCCATTTGTGATGGGCAGTACATTGTTTGTTCGGGTATCGGCTTTCAATGAAATCGGGGGTTTCGACATCGCTCATTTTTTGTACGTTGAAGAAGAGGATTTAGCGAAACGATTACTGAATGCTGGTTGCTACACGTACCTGGTGCCCCAGGCCGAGTACATTCATTTCACGGGTCAAAGCACCGTCAAGAACTTCGATGTAGCGAAGGAATATTACATTTCGCTGTTTTTCTACTTCCGGAAATACCATTCCTGGCTTGCCTGTGCCCTGTTTAGGGCCTACTACTTTATCAAACTCGGACGCAAGTTCCGGCGAGATGCTATGTATGGTCGATTGGCCTGGTTTATTGGGCGGGGAAGTCCCATGCACGAGAGTTTACGGTATAGGCAGACAATCAAAAATTAAACTGTTTATATACTTTCCTGTTTTATTGATAACTGGAAAAAATATCTCTCGTTTATGAACGCAAAAAAAATACTCCCCCACCTGATTTTGGGTGTCACTATTGTTGGTCTGTCGGCCTGCGCCCGTAATCCCGTTACCGGAAAACGGGAAATTAGCCTGATGTCGACGGAACAGGAAATTGCCATTGGGAAAGAATCTCATCCATCCGTTGTGGCAACGATGGGTTTGTATGACGACAAAAAACTGACCAGCTTTATCAATGAAAAAGGCAAGGCTATGGCGAAGATTTCTCACCGTCCTGACCTACCTTATCAGTTTTATATTGTCGACTCCCCCGTTGTCAATGCCTTTGCCGTTCCCGGTGGCTACGTATATTTTACGAGGGGTATCATGGCGCATTTTAACAACGAGGCTGAGTTTGCCGGCGTGCTGGGGCACGAAATTGGGCATATCACGGCCAAACACGCTGCCCGCTCACAAAAAAGCCAGTTGTTGAGCACGCTGGCACTCATTGGAGGAGCCGTGCTGGCACCCAACGTAGTGGGACAAAACATTGAAGCGCTACAGCAGGGGTTAGGGCTCTTATCGCTCAAATATAGCCGCGACCACGAATCAGAATCCGACGGGCTGGGTGTTGAGTACTCCAGTAAAATTGGTTATGACGCCAATCAGATGGCTGACTTCTTTGGAACGTTGAAGCGACTTTCTGATAACTCCGGGAATGCCGTTCCGCAGTTTATGTCAACCCACCCAGACCCCGGCAACCGCTATACCCGCGTGCATCAGTTGGCCAAAGAGTACCAGGCCCAGCATCCAGCTTCGTATCAGGTAAACCGGGACCAGTACCTGCGGATGATTGACGGTATTCTGTACGGCGAAGACCCAAAACAGGGGTATGTAGAAAATGGTCAGTTCTACCACCCCGAACTGAAATTTCAGTTCCCGGTACCCAATGGCTGGCAAACCCAGAATTCGCCGAGCCAGTTTCAGATGGCTGGTAAGGACGGGAAATCAGCCATGATTTTGCTCCTGGCAAAAGGTAATTCGCTGGACGAAGCGGCTCAAAACATGGTGAAAGAACTAAGTTTGAACGTGCTGGAAAACACCAAAACTACGATCAATGGTAATCCTGCCTACGTGATCATCTCACAGCAGCAGCAACAACAGCAACAGGGACAACCTCAGCAACAACAACAGCAGCAGGACCTCAAAACGACGCTACAGATTGGCACATGGCTTATCCAATACAATAACGCCATCTACGCGTTACACGGTTTGTCGAGTGCCGCTGATTTCAACAGCTCCTTCAATACGTTTAAGCAGGTTGCCGGTAACTTCCGCGCCCTTACCGATCCCGCTAAGATAAACCGTAAGCCAGAGCGGATATTCATAAAAACGGTGCCCCGGGATGGGACATTTCGCGAGGTAATGACAGCGTTGGGTATGCCTGCCAGCCGCCTGGAAGAACTGGGTGTGTTGAATGGCCAAAAAGCTGATGACCGAATTGCACGCGGAGCCGCCATCAAGGTTATTGGGCAATAGCAACTGAAAGCGAATCAGGGTCTTAGCCCAAAATAGTCATAGAGGTAAGTCTCGTTCCTGAGATTTAGCCACGCATGACGGTTGGCCTTCAAATCGTCATAGGTAAGGTTTTGAATTTGCTCCGGCGTTAAAGCCACTGCTTCATCGGGTAACGCTGCCGGAATGGTTTCTTTTTTGCGGGTAACGACGCCAAGCCCCTGGTCGCAGTCGAGCACAAACACGTTTAGGTCGGGGCGCTGGCTTCTCAGGTGAATGATGGTCCGCCATACATCGCCATTCCACTCGCCAGTTTCCCAGTCCTCAAAGCGTCCGGCAGCACCCGGCGTTTGCGGATTACAGTCGTGCATGATAATGACACCGTCATCATCCATGTACCGGAGTGTATTTTCTACGTCGCGCAGGGCAAATTGGTATTCGTGCATTCCGTCGATGAGGGCTAACTGAAGTTTTTTGCCGGCGAAAACCTGTTTGGCATCCTGGGCAAAAAAATCATCGCTGGTCTTCTCAAAATACTGATTAGTCAGGTTGTAGGGATTAAGAAGGGCTTTCCCAAAACGACGACTGGCGTCGAAAATGAATTTCGGATCAACGGCCACCTTGAAACGGCTCTTGATGCGGAAGAAGATATGTCCGTTTTCAACGCCAATTTCTAAATAATTTTTAAGCCCTTTCTGAGTCATCAGGGCCTGGATTACGTCTAAACGGTTCATACAAGCAGTTTATGATGGGTGTATAAGGTTGATACGAAAAGGCGAAAATAGCAAAGTCCCGGTCATTGACCGGGACTTTGCTGATAAATAGTATCAAAAACCTGATTACACATCAGGCAATTTCTAATTCGATAGTGGTAGGTTGTGCCATACGTTTCGATGCATTCATAATTTCGATACCAACGATGAGGCCGTCAATGTCATAATCAATCACCATGCCCGGACGATCTTCATCGCTCTCGTCAATTGGAGAATCATTGATTTTGATGTACAATATATCTACTTCACGATCATATTTCACCTTCATAATACTTATCTATCTTCGATGTTCTATAGACCGATTTGATAATACTTGGTTCTTTGTTGTTATTAACGAAAACGCGAACTAAGTACGTCTTATTTTCCGGGAAAGCGATGATAGATTGATAAATCTTTTGTCCAGTTTCTTCTTCCTCGATGATTTGATCTGGAGAAATAATTACCTGATCAATAGTTTTAGAAGAAATACCACGCTCTTTAGCTCGTTCTTTTACATGATTTGATAAGGTATAGTTCACTATATAACTTGGTTTTGTGTATTATCAGCTAGTAGAGTCAACAGTGAAATCACTTTTTCAATAACAAAAACGTCTCCAGCCTAATGATGACTGGAGACGTGTGAGAGGAGTTAGTTTAATCAAAAATCAGCGTCGAACGTAATGCCTTTTGGCTCTTCGGCGGCTACAGCAGTCATCTCACTATCCGCATCTTGTGGGGTCAACGCGGCTGCTTTCATGGCTTTGAATTTAGACATTACTTCACCCCGCTGGTATTCACCTACGCGCTTCTCAAAGAAGTTCGTCTTGCCCTGCAGGGAAATCATATCCATGAAATCGAAGGGGTTGCTGACGTTGTAAATTTTCTTCAGGTTCAGTGTCGTGAGCAGGTGGTCGGCCACAAACTCAATGTACCGCTTCATCAACTCTGCATTCATACCAATGAGTGATACCGGCAGCGCGTCGGCTACGAACTCCTGTTCGATGTCAACTGCATTGCGAATGATGTCGTAAATCTGCGATTCGGGCAGTTTATTCTGAATATGGTCTGTGTAGAGCATACAGGCAAAATCGCGGTGTAGACCCTCATCGCGCGAGATAAGCTCGTTGGAGAATGACAGGCCCGGCATCAGACCGCGCTTTTTGAGCCAGTAAATGGAACAGAATGAACCCGAAAAGAAAATGCCCTCAACTACCGCAAAAGCAATGAGCCGCTCGGCAAAGCTACCGTTGTCAATCCAGCGCAAGGCCCATTCGGCTTTTTTCTGAACGCACGGAATCGTATCAATAGCGTTCAGTAACCGGTCTTTTTCAACGGGGTCTTTAATGTACGTATCAATCAGCAGCGAGTAGGTTTCGGAGTGGATGTTTTCCATCATGACCTGAAAACCATAGAAGCACTTAGCCTCTGCATACTGTACTTCCGACAGAAAGTTAACGGCCAGGTTTTCATTCACAATCCCGTCTGATGCCGCGAAAAAGGCCAGTACGTGCGAAATAAAGTGACGTTCGCCATCACCAAGATTATTCCAGTCTTTCATGTCCTGGCCGAGGTCAATCTCTTCGGCAGTCCAGAACGAGGCTTCGTGGGTCTTATAATATTCCCAAATGTCCCAGTGTTTGATGGGAAATAGCACAAAGCGGCCTTTGTCTTCTTCTAAAATAGGTTCATTTACAGCAGGCTGTACCATGTTTTCGGGATGCTTTTTTTTACAGGTGAAAACTCAGCGGAACAAGTGGGCTGAGCAGATAACTAGTTGATGAATTCAGCGTAACAAAATTAAGATTTCTGGTCGCTTCTACAAGTCCGTTAAAGTATATACCGGATGTAAGGTGAGTGACTTTTGCTATTAATGTGTTGGCTATTAGCAAGATGTAGGGCTGGTGTTTGGTGAGATTCCTGGAATAATTTAGTTATACCTGTCAATTCCTCTCTACATAAAACCAACGCCTGCCTTGCCGGTTAACTACCCCTGTTCTTAAGCAAAAGTTTGTTGGAATTGTTCGATTCTTTTGCGTGAAAAAGAGAACTGCATCCGTATGGGCATCCTGTCTGGAAGGTTTGCGTCCGTGTTTTTTGTATGTTTGCCCACATGAGACTCTTGCTAACGCAGCCGTATGTACTGGTGTTTCTGGGGGGAGGAGCGGGGAGTTTACTTCGTTATCTGACGGGGCGTTTAATTCCCGCTACGTTCAACGGCTCACCTTTCCCGAATGCGATTCTGTTTGTCAATGTAGTAGCCAGTTTTATGCTGGGTGCTCTGGTGGGGTGGTTAATGCACCGGTCGGCCGACGAGTCGATTCGGCTGCTCATTGGTGTCGGTTTTTGTGGAGGCCTCAGTACATTTTCCAGTTTTAGTTTCGATACCGTGGTTCTGTTACAACAGGGGCGGTTAGGGGCGGCTGTACTCAATATCGGCCTTAACGTAGCAATATGCCTGATCGCTTCTGCAACAGGGTTATTTATTGGCGGAAAACTATAATCTCGTAACATGGAGTACACCAGTTGACACGGCTATGACAAACCCATTTTTTTATTGGTTGATTAAAACCAGGCCGGTTAATGAACGACAGGCTTTGTTACTTTTATTTTTAATGATGTCAACATTTTCGCAGGCCCAGGATATCTCGCGTCGGTTGTACGACGCCCATGAAACGTATAAAGAGAAAACATTCATGCACCGCCGGTTCAAGCATTCAGCCATAGTGCCCTTGCTGGATTCGCTCAGTGGTCCCCTTTCGGTGAGTCAGGTGGGGGAGTCCATGGAAAATCGGGCTATCTATCAGGTACAGGCGGGAACGGGACCGGCAAAGGTGCTGCTCTGGAGTCAGATGCACGGCGATGAAGCCACGGCAACGATGGCTCTTTTCGATATTTTTAATTTCCTCCGGGCCGAAAACGATGGGTTCGATAGCCTTCGGCAGACAATCCTGACTAACACCTCGCTTTATTTTGTGCCTATGCTCAATCCGGATGGAGCCGAGCGCTGGCAACGCCGTACCGTCTCCGATATCGACATGAACCGGGATGCCCTGCGGCTGCAAACACCCGAAGGACGACTGCTCAAACGGCTTCAGCAAAGCTTGAAACCGCTCGTCGGCTTTAACCTCCACGACCAGAACCCACGTTATAGTGTGGGCAAAACGGGCAAACAGGCGGTGGTGTCCTTTCTGGCAACAGCCTATGACCGGGACCGTAATATCAACGATGTCCGGCAGCGGTCTATGCAGTTAATTGTAGGCATGAACCAGGTACTTCAGCAGTTTATACCGGGGCAGGTAGCTCGCTATGATGATGAATTTGAACCCCGCGCCTTTGGCGACAATATTCAGAAATGGGGAACAACGCTGGTACTGATTGAATCCGGCGGATTTTTGGGCGACCCGGAGAAAATGGCAATCCGAAAATTGAATTTCGTGGCTATACTAACGGCCCTGAAAGCGATTGCCGACAGTTCCTATGCGCAGGAAAATACAGCCGGACAGGTAATTGCCCAGTATCAGGCTATTCCCGAAAATAACCGTGCCCTGTTTGATGTGTTGATTCGCAACGTAACGACGGTGCAAAAGGGTAAACCCGTAGTGGTCGATATTGGTATCAATCATAACGAAGTAAACAACAAAGGGGCCACGTCATTTTCCTACAAGAGTAGTATTGAAGACATTGGCGATCTCTCCACGTTTTATGGCCTACAGGAAATTGACGCAACGGGGCTTACGCTGACACCGGTCGGTGTGTACGAATCTACGCTCGAGTCAGATGCTGAGCTGGAAAAACTGGATATAGCAACACTGCGACGGGATGGTGTGACAGCATTTAAAGTGGTAAAAGCCCCGAAAGATAAATTCCCGGAGCAGCCCATCCATTTGCTTTACCGTGGTAAACTTCCGGCCCAACCCGTATCGCTGGGGCAGGTGCCTACGTTCCTGCTGAAGAAAGGGAACGAGATTAGGTATCGCCTGGTCAATGGCTTTTGGGAAGACGATCAACTGAGTCGGAAAAATGGGGTAGTTGAGTAATCTACTACCGTCAATTCTCAACTAAAAACCCCGTCTGGCCAGGTAGTCAGACGGGGTTTTTAGTTGAGGAAGGTAATGTTGGTTAAAACGAGTACCGGGCACCGAGTTGCATCTGCCAGCGCGAACCCAGTGGGTCAATCGAGTAGGGTGCTGCTGGCGCACTCCAGGTAAACGTTGGATCGCCGGTAGCGGGGTTCGTAGCGCGGGCCAGTCCGACGGATGCCGTTGAGTTGAACGTGTTGGGCGAGAAGTAGTAATAGCCTAACTTCTTGTCCAGCAGGTTCAGGAAGTTGATAATGTCGTAACTGAACTGAAGCGAGTGACGACCGTTCATCTTGATCTCGTGCAAAAAACGCAGGTCCATCGTATTGTTCCAGGGCGTGCGACCGGCGTTACGTTCCGTGAACGTTCCTTTGCGGGTTTTCAGGTACGAATCGGAATCAACGAATGCCATGAACTCAGCGGCCTGTGTGCCCGTAGGCAGTAACTTCTGCGCTTCGGTCAGGTCGCGGGGAATGTAGGCCAGACTATTCGCCTGTGCCGACCCATCCACCGTTGTGTTCACATAACCCCAGGAGAAGGGCGACCCGGATTGCAGCGAGTAGAACAGCGTAACGGTCGTGGCGTTGCTCGTACTCCACACTTGTCGGTAGTTGACCGTGCCCACGATGCGGTGGCGAATGTCGAAGTTGGAGTAGCCCAACTGTGGGTCGTTAGGCGTTAGCGACTGGTTTAACTGCCAGTTTGATTCCATGGAGTTCCGAATGCCGTTCATAATGTCGAACGACTTTCCGTAGGTGTAGGCGGTCGAGAAACCAAAGCCAGCCGGGAAATTACGCTGAATCTGGGCGGTCAGGCTATATCGGTAGCCTTTGTTGGTGTTCGAGAGCATATAGGCGTTGGCAAAGTTGTTGTCGATGCGCTGGGCTCCGGCGGTTCCGGTGCTCGACACGTAAATGGGTTGTTGCTGCTGCGTGTCGTAACTATAGTAGCGAACCACATCTTTCGTATTCACCTGCTGGAATTTCAAATCCTGAATCACTTTGGTGTACAATCCCTCAACCGTCAGTTTGTAGCCGCCCACCGTGTAGTCGATGGCCAGATTGTTACGGAACATCTGCGGCATCTTGAAATTATTATCAACCAGGTCGACCTGGGTACGGGTTACGCCCCCGTTGGCCGGATTGTTATTGATGAGCAGACCACCGTTCGGAATCAGCGGATCGTCAACCAGTTTGGTCGTAGCCGTGGCGTTGTTGTTGAAGTCATACGCGCCGTAACCTACGCCATTGTTGTAGAACGCATAGCCTAACCACGCAAATGGAATCCGACCCGTAAATAAGCCCGTTCCTCCCCGAATCACCAGACTCTTATCGCCTTTAACATCAATATTGAACCCTAAACGGGGCGAAATTTGAACGCTGTTCAGGTACGAATTGGTGATCTTGTTCAGGGGGGGGTAGGTGTACGTACTGCCATAATTCGGGTCGCCTGCCGAACCGGTTGTTTGCGGACTAAGCGTCGGCCTGGTAGGCAGACCGGAATAATCCAGACGGACACCCGGCGAGAGTTTGATGCGGTCGGTTAACTGAATATCGTCCTGAAGATAGAGACTCATCAGGTTGACCTTGAAATGAGCGTACGGATTATTGAACTGTGTATCGAGATTATCCGTCGCATCGGCGAAGGGGTAGTTGCCGCGAACCCGGTTTGGTAGTTTGGCCAAAAACTCGGCGGGCGACCGGTACGAAATCCGGCCGTTTGGCGAGTTGACAAACCCGTAGTCTATGGTATAGAACTCGTTGTGCGTACCCAGCGTGAAGGTGTTCTTGCCCGCGTAGAACGTGAAGTTATCCGTTACTTCAAACGTTTTCTGCTTCAGGTTGAACACCGAGGCCTCCCGGTCGTTACCCAGAAAAATTGTACCCCCGTTGTAGGCAATCTCCACCTGTGGAAATGTTCTGACATTCGCTAACGTGTTCCGGAAATCATGTACGCTGGAGTATCCAACAATCAAACTGTTGGATGCCCGGCCCCCAAACTGACTTTTCAATTCGGCTACTGTGCTGCTTTGGTTGTTGGATTGTTTGAAGTCAATACTGCCAAAACGGAAATTGGCGGCATCACGCTCCAGGTTGGTGGCTTCCGAGAAAACTGTATTGTTCCGAATCGTCAGCTGGTTTTTATCGTTGATGTTCCAGTCGAGCCGGTTGAAGAACTTCGTGCTTTTTGAGTAGATGGCATAATCCCCGAAAGAACCGGCATCAAGACCATAGTTCGTTTTGACAAAATCACTGATTTGCTGGGCCACCGCCACATCTTTAATCAGCGAACTGGGCGAACCGGCCTGAAACTGTACGGGGTCCTGCCGGCGGGTTATTTCTTCGTTGGTAAAGAATCAATAGTTCGTCAATAATTAAGCAGCTATACAGCCGAAACTATACAGTTGACGCACTTGAGGGTCGTTTTTAGTCAGCTCAGTGCCTTGCGGTAAGATGGAAAAAAAACGATCCAGTAATAACTTGTTGTGATACAGGGTCTTTACATCAGCCATCGAAAAAGGCTGCTGACCAACGCCCTGCTCTATTTTGGCGATATTGACCGCTGACAAAGCGGTGTTCACATGGAAATCCAACTTGTTGACCGACCGGGCCTGACAGTCAGTGAGACCCGTAAACTGCTTAGCATCGCGGATTAAAAACTCCTGTTGATAGCGCAGTCGGTAGTACTTCACAATCAGCCAGGCGGGTAAGGTTAGGTCCGTT
>NZ_KB893549.1 GCF_000374085.1 Spirosoma spitsbergense DSM 19989
CTCTTGAATGGAATTGAGTTTAAGGGAAGTCAGCACAAAAATGAGTCGTTCGGCGTGGGTAGGCAGGGGACTGTTTTGGTACAAGACAAAGCGTCTGTAGCCCTCTCTGGGCTTGCCATCAAGGTAAAATCGTTGAAGATAGTCATCATGGGCCTCTTCAAAGAAGGGCAAGAGTGCATCAAACTGCTCGATGGTATAGCCTGTCATAGCCAAAAAACGAGTGGGGTTGGTTCGCCATTGGGTCGATTTCATCAGGCAAAGGTCGCGTGTGTAGATAAACAATCAAATTGACTTAATCTCTAGTACACCGACCTGCTGAACCGAATAGCGGCTGCGCTCGATTTTCCCTGCGACCTGACCGTCGAGTTTATCAGTCACCGGTTCACGCCCGGTAGCAAATCCGTTCTGGAAACGTGGTATCCAAACACGAGTCTCGACATGGACGAACAGAGCCGGGCCGCGAAGCGAAATAAGTTTGGGGGCACGAAATATGTTTACCGGCCCGATGAGATGAAGGCCCTACGTTCCTTCTTCTATACAGAATGGCAGCACCGGTTTCCTGATGCTCCCATTCTGTACTGGACTTAGCCTTTTATGATGCCGGTAAACCAGTAAAAAACAATCGCCTGATAACAAGCCCTACCCTTTTCAGTTAACTTCCTATGCAAGCCCCAACCATGACCCCGCCCCGAAATAAGGTAGATTCGTTCGAGTCGCCGGATTTCTATTGTATCGACGATTTGCTCACGGCCGAACACAAACTGGTTCGTTCGGCGGTACGCGATTTTGTAAAACGGGAGATTACTCCCATTGTGGAAGAGTACGCCCAGCGTGCTGAGTTCCCGAAGCAACTGGTCAAAAAGTTCGGTAAGATCGGTGCCTTCGGCGCTACCATCCCCACGGAATACGGCGGTGGCGGACTCGACCAGATTTCCTACGGCCTGATGACCCAGGAAATTGAGCGGGGCGATTCGGGTATGCGGTCGTGTGTATCGGTGCAGAACTCACTGGTGATGCACCCTATCCATGCGTTTGGCTCCGACGAACAGAAACAGAAATTCCTGCCCCGACTAGCCACGGGAGACCTCATTGGGTGTTTTGGCCTGACCGAGCCTAACCACGGGTCGGACCCCGGCAGTATGGAAACTAACTTCATCGAACGGAGCGATTACTACCTGCTGAACGGGTCGAAAATCTGGATTACCAACGCTAACATTGCCGATATCGGTATCGTCTGGGCCAGAAGCGATCAGGGCAAAATAAGGGGGTTGATTCTGGAACGGGGGATGGAGGGCTTCACCACCGCCGAGATAAAAAACAAATGGTCGCTGCGGGCCAGTACCACCGGCGAAATGGTTTTTCAGGATGTACAGGTGCCCAAAGCAAATATGCTACCCAACGCGTT
The DNA here is from genome assembly GCF_000374085.1 of Spirosoma spitsbergense DSM 19989. Classification (GTDB taxonomy): domain Bacteria; phylum Bacteroidota; class Bacteroidia; order Cytophagales; family Spirosomataceae; genus Spirosoma; species Spirosoma spitsbergense. Next base: position 1,406 of record NZ_KB893549.1, read on the forward strand.
CGGGCTGAAAAGTGCCTTGAAGTGCCTGGAGCAGGCTCGTTACGGCATTAGCTGGGGAGCTGTAGGCGCGGCAATGGAATGCTACGAAGTGGCCCGCCGGTATTCGCTCGAACGCATTCAGTTCAATAAACCCATTGCCAGTTTTCAGTTGGTACAGAAAAAACTGGCCGAAATGCTGACCGAGATTACCAAGGCCCAACTGCTCTGCTGGCGGCTGGGAACCCTGATGAATGAGGGCCGGGCCACCAACGCGCAAATTTCACTCGCCAAACGAAACAACGTAGAAATAGCCCTGAACGTGGCCCGCGATGCCCGCCAGATTCTGGGCGCTATGGGTATCTCCGGCGAATACCCGATTATGCGCCATCTGATGAACCTCGAATCGGTGAGTACCTACGAGGGAACGCACGACATTCAACTGCTGATTCTGGGTGCCGACATTACCGGTATTCCGGCGTTTAAGTGAACAAATACGGCGTTAGTGATAAAAAATAACTTCAGGATTGCGTTCATGCCATGTCTGTTTGTGTAACCACCGTATGAAGGAACGCAAAAATTCTTTAGTTCACGTAACCTCCTTTACCCATGAAAACAAACTCAACCATATGGTTCACTGGAATCGCTGCGCTAAGCATCCTGAGTTGTCAGCCAAAATCAGACGTTACGCCTATCGTTGACCCACGCGACGCACGTGTTGGCTTGTATGCTTGTAACGTAAAGGTTGGAAACTTCCAGACGAAAGAGGTTTTTTCGTCCTATCAGGATACCGTAGAAGTAAGTAAACAGGGAGATACTGAGTTGTTGATTACCAGTCGGAAAAAGGTGCCATTGCCCAATCTTAAATCGATGGACGCTATTGGCCGCCAGTACGCTGGATTAGCCACCATTCTGGTTTTTAACCAGGGACAAACTGCTCTAACGGATGGCGGTGAGTTGGTTATGACCAGTGGTCCTGATGTCCGGTTCTACGAGTACAAAGGAAATAAGCTGAAGTGACTCCGTTAACTGTATTTGCAATTACAGGAAGTTGACGCGTTACTTTTTGCTGGTCCGGCGCATACCAAAAACGGGCTTCAACCTGATTAGTCGAACCGGGTTCCAGTCTTTGCCATTGGTAGCGGAGGTAAGATCGCCCCGCGTAACGGACAGCCTCGTTCATCCGGCTATTGAGGTCAGGCAGAAGTCAACTGCTTACTTTTTCGGCGTAATGGTCCCGCAGTGCTTCTACCAGTGTTTGCATTCGACTTTGCAGGGATTCAGGTTCCTCAATCGTAACCTCTTTGCCGAACATGAGCAACCAGCGGGCTATGCCCTCTACCCAGGGAGTCTGGAACCGCATCCGAATCCGGTCGCCCAAATCCTCTTCATCCTGAAAGCCAAAACTGTACTTCTGCTCCTGTAAGTGACGCACCACCGATTTCTGAAAAACAAGCACGACGTCGGTAACGGGCATATCGTTTCTACCAACCCGGTCGAGGTATTCCTGCAAAGAGAGCCGGTCTCGGCGCGAAAACGATTGTTTGGTATCGGTGAGCTGGCGAATGCGGTCAACCCGGAAATCGCGGTAGTCCTGACGGGTACGGCAGTAGCCAATCAGATGCCAGGCCATGTGGGTATGATAAAGTCCCACGGGTTCTACCTCGCGCTGGGTTTCGGTATCGTTATAGTGCGAATGATAATGAATCGCCAGTACATGACGGCGGGCAATGGCATGTTGCAGCGAATTGAGCAAACCCGTAGCGTGAGGCTTTCGATAGGGTGGTTTGGCCACGTTGATGTGCGCATCCAAATCGTCCAGATGCTCCTGGTCGGGGCGTTTCAGTACTGATTTTATCTTGAATAGGGCGGACTCAAATTCGGTTTGCACGGACTCATCTGTCCACTTCTCAATCAGTTTACCCCCCATCATCAAGGCGCTGGCTTCGGCATTGGTGAACATAACGGGCGGTAGATGGTAATCGGTGAGAAAGTAGCCAACGCCCGCTTCAGCACCGATAGGAACGCCCGCTTCCTCCAGCGAACGGACATCGCGGTACACGGTTCGCAGACTAATGCCGAATCGGCTGGCCAGTTCCTGCGCACGAACAACCCGCCTGGTTTGCAGATGAATCAGAATGGCGGTCAGGCGGTCGAGACGGTTCATGGGTGAAACGGGGAAGAAGTCCAGCGCAAATTAACGCAGTTCATTTGAACAAGTAGGCCTTTTTTGGTGTAAAGGGAGTAACAAATGCCTTAAAGTACATGAACACAACGCCCGTTAAAAACAACGCCCACCGGCACCGCTTCGAACTGGATACGGATGGTAAATTATCTGTTGTTGATTATCAGAATGTTGACGACGAAACGCTCGCGCTGGTACATACTGAAGTAGACGAAAGTCTGGAAGGGCAGGGTGTTGGCTCTCATCTGGTTGAAGGTGTTTTGCAGTATGTGGAGCAGAACAACCTGAAAATAGTGGCGGTCTGCCCATTTATTTCGGCCTACCTCAAACGCCATCCCGATTGGAATCGGGTCGTATCTACGGCTTATACCACTACGGGGTTTTAAGCGATTTTGCCTCGTGTGGCTGGGGAGGGCGCAAGGGAGAAATGCGATCTTTTTTCCTGACCCACCGCCAGATATCCGTTACCAGAGCCGGATAAATCGTTACGCCAATGCTGTAATAACTGCCATTGAAATTCTGGTCGATAGCCGTTTGGAAGACTGATACGCGGTAGCCTAGCTGAGCACTCAGACCGACCCAGCGGGTCGCTTTCCACTGGCCGTAGGCACCCGCCTGAACGGGCACGAAGAAATCCCGACGGCTTCGGTCGATGGGCGTATTCTGGCTCAGATTGAGGGGTAATGCGTATGCCACTCCTCCGCCAACCTCCACCGGTAGGCTAACCATCCACCGCTTGTTGTTCGTCATGTTCCACCAGTAAAGCAGACTCACATACCACATATCCGTTCGGGTGTAATACCCCAGATTGATGCGTTGGGCAGCATCACGTCGCCAGTCAATCAGCCGGAGGTAGGTGGCATAGTTAATCCAGTAATAGCCCAGCGTCAGTTGGTGTCGCTTTGGGCCGTACTCAATGCCCGCATTAACGCCCCAGACGTTAACATGCTGACGCTCAAGAAATGAATCCCGAAAGTCGAGGTTGAAGGCTGGCTTTAGCCCGAAGAGTACTGACCGGTTAGTATCCGAAGGGGCAACCGAGTCGGGCCGGGCCATCAGGAGCGAAAAAAAGAGTAGGTAAGCCGAGAGCATAATGCCCTGAAAACCCGAAAAAGCAGCTGTTGGTTTACGGATGCATACCCATTGCGTTCCTGCATCGGCTTTAAGGAAATAGCCTGCACCCCTAGCCGTATGAATCAGTTTATGGTCAAAACCCCAGTCTGTTTTCTTCCGTAAAAGTTGACGCACACTGCCTCTTTGCTGGTATTGCAGGCCGTATGGCTATCCCATACTTTTTTAAGAATCTGTGTTTTCGTCACGGTTCGCCCCACACTGTCGGGTAGAAAAGAGAGTAATTGGAACCCACAGGCTGTCAGGTTGATGCGTTTACTGGCTCAGCAGGTAACTTTTTCGGCAATATTCTGTTCGAGATTACCAACCCTACCCTGCATCCTTCGGTATTTACTTTGTCTTTTAAGGAATAATTAATAACTCTTTAATAGTGGATTAACCGCACGTCCGCTACTTGCATCCGAATCGGCTGAGTTTCCGTTTTTCGTGAATACACCTTATGTCTTATTTTCGTTTTATTCCTTTTTGTAGCGTTGTATTGATTAGGCTGCTGATAGGCTCGCCCTCATCCGCTCAGGTAATACCTGCAACGGCCGTTGTCGATACCGTTCGCCAAAGTTTACCGCAGCTGGAACAGCAGTTTCTGGACCGTAACTTTCAGTTGCTGGCCCAGCGGTATCAAATCGACATTGCCGATGCTGCCATTACGCAGGCGGGTTTGCGGCCCAATCCAAATCTTTGGTTTCAGGGAAACCTCTATAACCCACAAACCCACAAGTTGTTGCAATATGGGCGACCGTCTCAGGCCGATTTGGATGCGGGCGTTTACAATAGTGGCTATTACGCGGTACAACTGCAACAGGTGATTTTGCTGGCTGGCAAACGGAGTAAACTGGTTGCGCTGGCAGAAAGTAACCGGTCACTTACCCGGCTCGCCTTCCGCGATATTATGCGGACGCTGCACTATCAGCTTTATACCACGTATGCCAATTTGTATTACGACATGCAGGTGCTACGACTGTTTACTGACGAACTGGGCCGGCAACGGCAACTCCTCGAATCGTACCGGGTTGCTTTGAGGGCGGGCGGGGTAGCTCCTTACGAAGTAACCCGGCTCGAAGTGGCGCTGCGCGACTTACAGGCTAATATTGCGAACTATCGAACGCAAATTGCGGATGAACAGGCCACGTTGCGGGTACTGTTGCGGCAACCGGCCAACCAGTTTATCCTGCCAACTGAATTGCCTGCGCTGGCAAATACAGCGCCCCCACTGGCTACGGCACTGGATTCTGCCCTGACCAACCGGCCCGATATCAGCCTGTCGCAGGAGCAGATTAACAACGCGCAACGCAGTCTGACTCTGGAAAAAGCCAGAGCTACCCCCGACCTGACAACGGGGATTTTGTTCGAGAAATACGGGAATGCCTACAACAACTTTACTGGTTTGCAATTGTCGATGGATTTGCCGGTGCGCAATCGGAACCAGGGTGCTATCCGCTCGGCAGAAACGACGCTGAAGAGTGTAACGGGGGGGCTGGAAAACCAGCAGACGGTTGTGCAAAGTGAGGTGTTGAATACGTATGATAAACTAAACACCTATTACGAACAGTTGAACGGGCGGCCCGATGGCTATCTCGACCGGATTCAGACTATTTCCATTGAAGCCACCAAAGCCTATAATGCCCGTGCGATTAGCCTGCTGGATTATCTGGACAAAATCCGGACCTACCAACAGGCTCAGCTAAACCGTATTAACCTGCTCAATAACCTCTTCAATACCCAGCAATTGCTTAATTACACAACCAACACACGATTCTTTTGAGGCAGGTCTAAGTGCCTTGTAACAGGACCTCAGACCTATTTGCTATTGGTGTTTCTAAGTTGTTTTGTCGTTTTTCGGGAGCCATCATGACTCCAGCCCGGAGGGCCGAACAGATAACCCAAAGCCACCCGCCACGAACCTGCCCGGCGCATGTCCTGCCCAATGGCCACCCACTCATGAAACGCAATGCGAACGGGATTGTGGGAGTTTATATTGGTGGTCAGGCCGTACGTTGGTCGGTGTCTTTCGGGCTCAAACGTACCGAACATACGGTCCCAGATGATGAGTACGCCCGCGTGGTTTTTATCCAGATAAGCCAAATCTGACCCGTGATGCACCCGGTGGTGGGAGGGGGTGTTGAAAATAAACTCAATGGGCGCCGGAAACCGGTTGATGTGTTCGGTATGAATCCAGAACTGGTATAGTAAACTAATGGCCTGCATGGTCATGATGGCCACTGGCGAAAAGCCAACCAGGGGTAGCCAGATCCAGAAGATGAACGCCCCCGACAGGTTGCCCGTCCAGGTCTGCCGCAGGGCCGTGCCGAGGTTATATTTCATGGACGAATGATGGACTACGTGCGAGGCCCAGAAGTAGCGGCTGCTGTGGCTGATTCGGTGAAACCAGTAGTAGCTGAAATCGTCTACGAAGAATAGAATAATCCACGCCCACCACTGCGTCATATCGACCGTAAAAAACCGAAACTGATACACGAGCGTATACGCACCGAATACGATCGCCTTCCCCACAAAGCCAACGATCACATTCCCAATTCCCATTGCCAGGCTACCGGCTGTGTCTTTAGCATCATAATAGTCCTTCTGCTGCCGGGCCGTTACGATTACCTCGGCAACCAGCAGGATAATAAAGCCCGGAATAGCATACTGAATCAGATCCTTCATGTTTTTTCTGACTTTCAGGCAATTTAACGACTCCATTATTGATAATCAAGGCGACTATTTTGTGTCGTAAACAAAACGGGGTGCCATTCAACTGAATGGCACCCCGTTGTTTTATAGAGGGATTTTTTATCGGTTCATTGAAATCAGGAACTCTTCGTTGTTGCGGGTTCCTTTCATACGGTCGAGCAGGAAATCCATTGATTCCATGGGGTTCATATCGGCCATGTGTTTCCGCAGGATCCAGACGCGTTGCAGTGTTTCTTTGTCAAGCAACAAATCTTCCCGGCGGGTACTCGAAGCCAGTAAGTCGACCGCTGGATAGACCCGTTTGTTGGCCAGCTTACGGTCGAGTTGAAGTTCCATGTTACCGGTACCTTTAAATTCTTCAAAGATAACCTCGTCCATTTTAGAACCGGTATCGATCAATGCCGTAGCGATGATCGTCAGTGAACCCCCGTTTTCGATGTTCCGGGCCGCTCCGAAGAAACGTTTTGGCCGGTGCAGGGCATTGGCATCCACACCACCCGACAGGATTTTACCCGACGATGGAACGACCGTGTTGTAAGCGCGTGCCAGACGAGTAATGGAATCCAGCAGAATAACGACATCATGACCGCATTCGACCATCCGTTTGGCTTTTTCCAGCACCATGCTCGACACTTTTACGTGCCGGTCGGCCTGCTCATCGAAGGTAGAGGAAATAACTTCCGCATTCACGCTGCGGGCCATATCGGTTACTTCTTCCGGACGTTCGTCAATCAGCAGCACGATCAGGTACACCTCCGGGTGATTCCGGGTGATGGCGTTGGCTATTTCCTTTAGCAATACAGTTTTACCCGTTTTTGGCTGAGCCACAATCATACCCCGCTGGCCCTTACCAATGGGCGCAAACAAATCCAGCACCCGCGACGAATAATTTTCGGGCCGGTTGCTCAGGTGAAGTTGCTCTTCGGGAAAAAGGGGCGTCAGGTATTCGAAAGGAATCCTGTCGCGGATTTCCTCGGTTGTCTTTCCGTTTACGGTCGAAACCCGGAGCAGGGCAAAATACTTTTCTCCTTCTTTCGGTGGGCGAATGGCTCCGCGTACCGTATCGCCGGTTTTCAGGCCGAATAGTTTAATCTGCGATGGAGATACGTAAATATCGTCGGGGCTGGCCAGATAGTTGTAATCGGCTGAGCGGAGGAACCCGTAGCCGCCATCCTGCATAATCTCCAGAACACCTTCATTGTCGATAATACCATCGAATTCCCGAATATGCTGGTTGTACTGCCGGCGGATACGATTTTGGTACTCCTGCGCTTCCCGGCTAGCCTGCGCTTGCGGCTGGTTCGACTGTCCTGATTCAGATTCCTGGTCAGCCTGTCCTTCCTGGGGTGTTTCTGTTGGTTCAACAACGGCTTCCGTGGCTGTAGAGACGGGTTCCGTGCCCGGTTCCCGATTGGCTGCCGTGTCTTCTGTTATAACCGTTGGTGTCAGAAATGCCTCGTCGGTTTGTCCACCGTAGTTCAGGGCCGACTCGTCCGAAACGGCGCGTGGCGTGCGTGGGCGTTGATCACGTCGCTGTGTATTCGTGTCCCGATCATTTCGGTCGCGGCTTCCGCCTTCCCGGTTGGAATCGAAACGGGCGCGCCCATCGCGCGGTACTTCGGTACGCTGATTACGCTGCTGATTTAGGTCGGGCCGTTGGGTACGATCTCTGTCTGTACGGGGTGTATTGGTCCGGTTGGTCCGCTCGATTGGTTCGGTTCCCTGGGTACTGGTGCGCTGATTACGGTCGGTCGGATTGGGCTGCCCGGTGCGTTGTGCCCCCTCGCGGTTGTCGCCGGACGGACGGGATGGTTGTATAGCATCACCTGCGGGTACATCAGCTGTTTCGGTGGGTGTAGTCTCGATGGCTATCGGCGTCGTCTCGGCCATTACCGGTGGCTGTGCTGGTAGTTCGGTTGTTTCGGCGTTGGGGCTAGCCGCCGGTTCGGCCGTTTCCCGCCGGTTTCGTGGTCGGGCGGGGGCAGCCGGAGCCTTTGCCAAACGAGCAGGGGCAGCGTCTAGCTGTTGGTTTTCCTTACTGGCAGCCGACGATACGACAGCCGCTTTTGGGGCGCGTTTAGCCCGCTTGGGGGCATCATCAGAAACTGTTTCTTCGCCCACAGGCCGTTCGGACTGCTGTTTTATGATTTCGTAAACCAGTTTTTCTTTGGTGAATTTGGAAATGGTACGAATGCCGAATTGCTCGGCAATGGGTTGAAGCTCCGAGAGAAGCTTACTATCTAATTCTTCTTTCTTGAACATAAAGATCAGGTTAGCAATAAACCTTGAAAGGGCCGCTTGGGCAGTAAAGATGGAAATTGGAGATTATGGATGACTAAGAAACCGTTGGTTTGATGGGCCAATGAACGACCTGCGTTGGCCAGACGCGGGATGGCTGATTACGATACGGGTTAACCTCGACAGATTCAACTAATTACGCAATAAGATAAATCGAACAATTGTCAATTGGGGTGATTTGCCTTCTCCAAACGCAACCGTCTGGTGGGGCCAGATGAGGTGGTTACTAAAACGTTTGGGAAACGGATGATCTGCTGCCGTTGCGGATGAACACTTTGTGAAAATCCTGCCTACCGGATTTATGTGAACAAATGTACTGCTTTGCTGGGATTATGTCAAGAGAACGTTATTCTTTAAAAAATGTTTCCATTTGCTTTATAAAAATCGCTTCAGGCGTTCACAATACGGCTTTGCCCTGGTAGTAAGGGGTGGACGCACAGGCTAAATAACCCGCTTACGTTAACCCGTAAAGGTAGGACCGGGGATGAATACGCTTTTTCGGTTTACGTATGGAAAGAAGAGATTTTGTCAAAGCTACTGGTATCCTGGGAGGGTTATATACGCTTTCGGATGCGTACGCGTTGACCAGTGCCATTACCTCATCATATACAACGCCGGGCGAAGCGTTCTGGCTCGATGGACCCATGCGGTGGGCGCAACTCGCCTTTGTAGAACGGGATCCCGGCCATTATGACCCGGATTTCTGGCTGAATTACTTCAAACGTATCCATGCCGATGGGGCGCTCCTTAGCGCAGGGGGCGTAGTGGCCTTTTATCCAACCAGCATTCCGCTCCACCACCGGAGTTCCTTCATGGGCGATGCCGACACACTGGGGTATCTGGTGGCAGGGTGCCGGAAACAGGGGATGAAAATTATGCTCCGTACTGATCCCCATGCAACCCGGCAGGAGGTGTACGACGCACACCCCGACTGGATTGCGGTAACGGCCGATGGGCAGAAACGTCGGCACTGGGCTAACCCGGACCTGTGGGTAACCTGTGCGCTGGGGCCTTATAATTTCGAGTTTATGCCCCGGGTAAACCGCGAAATAATGGAGCGCTACCAGCCCGAAGGAATTTTTTCCAACCGCTGGGCGGGTCATGATATTTGTTACTGCGAGCACTGTCAGACAAATTTTAAGGCTTATTCAGGTCTTTCTTTACCGAAAAAAGCCGATAAACTGGACACCACTTACCGCAAATGGGCCGAATGGCGCGTTAAGCGGCTGCGGGAACTATGGGACTTGTGGGATTCGGGCATTCGGCAGGTTAAAGCTACATCGCGCTTTATTCCCAACGGCTTCCCCGATAAAGTTATGACCGGTCGGGAAGCCGACCTGTTTTTTGCCGACCAGCAGGCCCGCCGGGGACTGATGCCACCCTGGATTAATGGAAAAGGTGCCAAAGAACTCCGTTCCACCCTGGGCTTGAAACCGCTGATCGGTATTTTCAGCGTTGGTATTGAAGAGGAATATCGCTGGAAAGATTCTGTCCAGAGTGATGCCGAAATCAGGATTTGGGTGGCCGAAGGGACGGCCAATGGCATGCGCCCCTGTTTCGTTAAGTTTGGGGGCAATATTTACGACAAACGGTGGATGGACGCTGTTGCCACGGTATATGAAGGGTATCATAAAAACGAACGGTATCTCCGCAATACCGCTTCACTAGCCCGCGTAGGCGTTGTTTACTCCGAGCAAACCGACCGTAATTACGGCGGTAAACCCTGGCAGCAAAAAAGCGGTGATCATCTGGATGGTATGTATCATGTCCTGGTAGAAAGCCGGATTCCGTTTGATATGGTCAATGATCAGCTGCTTACGCCCGAAGATCTAAGCCGGTTCAAGCTATTGATACTGCCGAATGTTGCTGCCCTGTCTGATACGCAGTGCCAGCAAGTACAGGCGTTTGTCAATAGGGGAGGGAGCGTAGTGGCTACGTTTGAAACGTCACTATATGACGAAGAAGGCAAGCCGCGTCCTGATTTTGGACTGGCTGGTTTGTTCGGCGTATCCTACAATAAGAACGTGGAAGGCCCCCTGCGGAACAGCTATCTGCAACTTCATCCCGATGCCCAAAACAGCCAGACGAACCAAATTCTGGACGGACTGGAACAAACACCCCGCATCATCAATGCCATTTACAAGGTAGATGTAAAACCCGTTGCTGATTTCTCCAGTCCCATCACGCTCATTCCAACCTACCCCGATTTGCCGATGGAAGATGTGTATCCACGCGTGGCGGAAACCGATACGCGGGAGCTTTATGTACGGCAGGCGGGCAATGGACGGGTGGCCTACCTGCCCGGTGATTTGGATCGGTCATTCTGGCAAATACTCAGTGTAGATCATGGTCAGTTGCTTCGCAATGTAGTTCACTGGGCACTCGACGAAGCCCCTATCGTTACGGTAAGCGGACCCGGACTGATTGATGTAACCGTGTGGCGACAGTCGGCATCCATGACGGTGCATCTGGTCAATCTGACCAATCCTATGATGATGAAAGGACCATTCCGTGAACTCATTCCTGTATCGGCAACGGTCAGGGTCAACGTTCCGGCGGGTACTATTGTAACGGGGGTTACGCTTCTGATGAGCGGGCAGAAGTCTGTCTTTGAGAAAAAAGGCAATACCGTGATCGTATCCGTACCCAGCGTACTCGACCACGAGATCGTAGCGCTTGACCTGGCATAATACATATAAGATCACCATTACTAACCTGAATACTCTATGGTCTGGAAACAAGTTATTGACCCTTTCGGCCGTATTGGCGTATCGGTACTGGTCGCATCCTTACCGATTCTGTTTATTTTCTGGGCGTTGATCATCCGCAGGATGAAAGGCTACCAGGCCAGTATGATTGCTACCGCCATGGCGATAGCCATTGCGATCAGCGTGTATGGTATGCCCGTGAAACTGGCCTTCTTATCGGTAGCTCACGGCGCTTTATACGGATTGTTTCCTATCTGCTGGCTGGTAATCATGGCCGTATTTTTATTTAACATTACCGTTCGGAGTGGCCAGTTCGACATTATAAAACACTTCATGGCCTCTATCACGTCCGACCGGCGGTTGCAGGCATTGCTGATTGCCTTTTCGTTTGGTGCGTTTCTGGAAGGCACAGCCGGTTTCGGGGCACCCGTTGCCATTACGGCGGCCATGCTGGTTGGACTGGGTTTCAATCCGCTTTATGCGTCCGGTATCTGCCTGATTGCCAATACGGCGCCCGTTGCTTTTGGTTCTATCGGTATCCCTATTACGGTAGCCTCGCAGGTATCCGGTATTCCGGAACTGCCCATTTCACAGATGGTGGGTCGTACCCTGCCTATCCTGTCTGTTATGCTGCCTTTTTACCTGGTTAGCATCATTGCCGGGGTCAGGAAAGCGCGGGAAGTAGGCCCGGCCGTGTTGGTTTCGGGCGTTTCTTTTGCGTTGCTCCAGTATCTTTCGGCCAATTTTTTAGGCCCGGCACTGCCCGATGTTATCGCGGGCCTGGGATCGATTATCTGCCTGATGGTTTTTCTTCGATTCTGGAAACCGAAAACCATCTGGCGATTCGATAACGAACCAATGCCAGTGCTGCATACGGAAATGAGTTATACGACCGGGCAAACCATTCGGGCCTGGTCGCCTTTTATCGTGCTGACCATTATTGTCATTGCCTGGGGGCTACAGCCAATCAAAGACGTACTGAATGAATGGGGTATGGTGCAGGTGGAATTTCCGGGTTTGCACAACGTTATTCTGGGCCTCGATGGGAATCCAATCCCAAAACTATTCAAGCTGAATTATCTGTCGGCTGCCGGAACGGCCATCCTGCTGGCGACTCTGCTGTCTATTCCGTTGGTTGGCCTGGGCTATCGCGAAGGAATAAACGTTTTCGGCTCGACACTCAATCAGCTTAAATTTCCCATTCTGACCATTGCGGCCGTGCTGGGGTTTGCCTACGTAATGAACGATTCGGGCATTACGCTTACGCTGGCTGCCGTGCTGGCTAATACAGGTCTTTTGTTTCCTTTTTTTGCACCCATACTAGGTTGGCTGGGCGTGTTCATTACCGGCTCCGATACATCGGCAAACGCGCTGTTCAGTAAGGTTCAATACGCTACGGCTCAATCTATTGGGGTCGATCCGGTGGTAACCGTAGCGGCTAACGTATCGGGAGGGGTAGTCGGGAAAATGATCTCTCCCCAGTCCATTGCGGTAGCGGCTGCGGCTGGTAATCTGGTGGGTCAGGAGTCGCAGTTGTTTCGCTTCACGGTAAAGCATAGTTTTATTATGCTGGGATTTATTTGTTTTCTTACGCTGGCGCAGGCTTATGTCATCCAGTGGATCATTCCCGTGTACGAGCTGTTAAGTACCAAAAGCACGGCTGCCGTACCTGACATGACGACCGGATACGTCTATCTGATTGGACTGGCTTCCCTGCTGGTTGCTATTGCCGCTATTATACGGCTGACAGATCGAAAAAGGGAGTCAAGTCAGAAAGTGCCCAGCTGATTGTGTTTTCAATGAGTTGGATAGGGAAGATTCACCGATAAAAAGTTAGAAAAATACGTATGAAGAGTGTCGTTTTAGAGGGCTAACTCTAAATCCGGGCAACTTCTCCTGGGAAGGGATGGAGGCATTGGGAAAGGTAACGGTGTCCGTTCGTACACCGGCCGACAACGTTGTGGAACGGGCGAAGGATGCTGATGCTGTCTTCACCAACAAAGTGTCCTGGACCGAAGCCGATGCGCTAAACAACGGTGCTATTGCCGGCACCGGCATCAATGTCTTATCTGCTGAGCCCCCTGCTGCCGACAATCCACTTTTTACGGCTGAAAATTACCTGATTACCCCGCACATTGCCTGGCCTACCCGGGAGGCCAGCAAGCGGTTGATGGCTATGACGGTAGAAAACCTGACTGCCTTTCTGAAGGGGTATCCAACCAATGTGGTTAATTAAGGACTTACTTTTCTTACGCCTTTTATTGTCTGCCCATTGGCCTGAACCCTACTAAGCGTGCTGATAAAACAGTCGTATTTGCCAATGCCTGGCCTAAAAAACGGAAAGCCCCCTGAATTATCAGGAGGCTTAAAACGTTTATAGCGTTGTCGGTAATATTACCGGCAGTTGTGCCTTAGCAAAAATTACTTCGCGCTATCGGACATCATCATTGCAGAAGAATCAGTAGCCATCGTTGAGTCCGTAGCCATCATTGAAGACGAATCCGTCATCATCGTGGTGGTCTCAGTGGTTTCGGTTTTCTTCGAGCTGCAAGAAGTGGCCAGGGCGATCATAGCCATGAAAAAGAAGGCAGATTTCGTGATTGCTTTCATAAATTTGGGGATGTTTTTGTTTAAGTGAAACTGATTAATGTCAACGTTAATACTCGATAGGGAAAAAGGTAACCCAACATTTTTATTTATTTTTTTTGGGTTACATCTTCTGTCATTTCGTATTAAGTAATGAATCAACTCAATGAAGGAAAGCAGGCTGCCCGTATTAACTGACGAAGAGTTGCTGATGGGGTTGGCCGATGGCTCTGACGATGCATTGACGCACTTATACCAACGGTATTTTCCGATGGTGCTCTACTTCGTAACCAGCAACAGTGGTAGTGAAGACGACGCCAAGGATATCTATCAGGAGGTGTTGATTGTGTTGTATGAGAAGGTTAGAAGTGGGTCGCTCGAATTACATTGCCAGCTGAAAACCTATCTGTATTCAATAGGCAGACGGCTTTGGCTGAAGCAACTGGCTCAACGGAGCCGGTTTATGGTGCGCGATGTTGAAACGCCCGTTTCGGATGAGTTCGTTAACGGTCAGATCAGCGATGATTTAGCCGAACATGAAGAACGGGATCGTCAGTTTGACCTGATGGCCGACTCGTTAAACCGACTGGGTGAGCCTTGCCGGACGTTACTGGACGATTTCTATGTTCAGCATTTGAGTATGCAGGACATAACCGAAAAGTTTGGTTACACGAACACAGATAACGCCAAAACGCAGAAGTATAAGTGCCTGATGCGCCTGAAAAGACTGTTCTTTTCGGAGTACAAACAGGATTGATTTGACCAGATTCAGTACCCTGCTCCGGCAGAATCACTCCCTGATTAGCGATGAACATGGACGAGGAAAAAGATATAGAAAATGCGCTTCGCACGTACAGCGAACGTATTCAGTTTAAACAGCGACTGGCCCGGATACAGGCCAGTGCCGACGTAAGCGCCTACCCGGTCGAAACGGAGCAGTCGGGTCAGATTCGCGCTCTGTGGAGAACGTATCGCACTACGCTGGCGGTAGCTGCGTCGGCGGCTATCATCACTACGTTTGGCTCTATCTTTCTCTATCGGTCCTACCAGCAAAGCCATCAGCAGGAGCAGCAGTATCGGTTGCTAAGCAAAGAAATTCAGGCGGTCAAGTATTCTCAACGCAAACTGTTGAGCGACCTGAATGGCCGGGGTCGTGCATTGAGCGTTAACCCTGCCCAGGTATCGGGTTCCGGGTTTATGCTTACCAGCGATGGGTACTTCGTTACCAACAACCACATCGTTCTTGGGGCCGATTCGGTATACGTACAAAGTACCAAAGGGGAAGTATACAAGGCCCGGGTTGTTTATAACGATCAGGCCCACGATCTGGCTTTTCTGCAACTTTGCGACGACAGTGCCTTCAGGCCGATGCCGTCGGTTCCCTACGGATTCAATGCCCGTCCGTCCGATCTTGGCGAGCGCGTATATACGCTCGGATTCCCGCGCGAAGAGATAGTTTACGGGGAGGGATATCTTAGTTCCGGTACGGGTTATCGGGGCGATTCAACAGCCTATCAGGTTGCTGTCGGCGTTAATCCGGGTAATTCGGGCGGTCCGCTTCTGGATGAGGGAGGAAATGTTATTGGCATTATAAGCGGTAAGCAAACAACCCTGGAGGGAGTGAGCTTTGCCATTAAAACCAATTACCTGCTCGATGCCATTAATGCCATTCCTGCCGAAGCGCTGAAGGGGCTGCCATTGCGGATCAACCGAAAAAGTGCTCTGGCGAATTTGTCCCGCAAACAGCAAATTAAGCGGATGCAGGATTACGTGTACCAGGTAAAAGTCTTTAAGCATAAAGAGTAGCGTATAGCGATAAACAATTGATTCAATCCGCTGTTGTTGGGTAAACATATAAACTCGACAACAATGAAAAAGACTATGGTACTGGCCGCTGCGCTGGTTTTTTCCGTCCTCGCTGTATCTGCTCAGGATACCAAAGAGAAAATGAAAGAGGTAGGTCACCAAACTAAAGAAACGACTAAAGCGGCTGGTAGAAAAGTAAGTCGCGAAACCAATAAGGCAGGGGACAAAATTTCGACAGCGGCTAAAAACACGAAGCAGGATGTTAAGGAGGGGACCAATAAAGCCCTCGACAAAACGGATCGTAAACTGAAGAAGGCCGAGCGAAAGATAAATAACTCGAATTGATGCTGGCATGAAGAAGGGTACGCCTGACAAGGGGTACCCTTCTTCATGCTTTATGAAAAAAGAGCGAACTTCGGTTAGCCAGAATTGCGTTAGTGGTACATACCACTGCCTGTCTTTTCGCATGGATTCATCTATTTCGGTACTCCTTTTTGGTATCACCCGTGATTTAACGGGTCAGTCTGCAGTTTCGGTTTCTTTACAGGAAAACGCCAGCGTTGCGGATTTACTGGAACAACTACATCAGCAATTTCCCGCTTTAACGGGCATTCGATCCTTGCTCATCGCCGTCAATGGCGAGTATGCCGAAACCGATCAGGTACTCAGTCCTACCGACGAAATTGCCCTTATTCCACCCGTTAGCGGAGGGTAGTGAAATGAGTTGATTCGTAGTTCATGGTCCAGCCAACGAATTGAGTTACCGACGTACTGATTTATTAACGCATCACGCATTACCTGTAGAATCCCTGTTATGGTTACCCTCACTAGCGAACCCATTGATGTATCAACCGCGCTGAACTATCTACAATCAGATCAGGCAGGAGCTATCGATCTGTTTCTTGGCGTTGTTCGTGATAACACGCAGGAACGACCGGTTGACCGGCTGGAATATGAAGCCTACGACCGCATGGCTATTTCCGAAATGCAGAAGATTGCGGATGAGGCCCAACGGCAGTGGCCCATACTGCGTTACGCCATTATTCATCGCAAGGGCACGTTGCAGATTGGCGAAATGGCCGTGCTGATTGGGGTTGCCACAGCGCACCGTGCCGACGCCTTTGACGCCTGTCGCTACATCATTGACACGATTAAAAAGACAGTGCCCATCTGGAAAAAAGAAGTATTCACTAGTGGGGAAGAATGGGTAAACGCCCATCCCTGAACGAGGTAACAGGAGCGGGAAGTGAGGGCGAAACCAATACTTTCGTCCTCACTTCCCGCTCCTGTTACTTTACCAGATACGTTCCCACGATTGGATAGTGGTCGGAATAGTCGACGTGGTTAATCGTTTCGAAGTTTGCCACGGGGAGTTCAGTACTGTGAAACTGATGATCGATGCGGATAAACCCCGGCAGGCGATTATAGGTAAAACCAAAACCGTGTCCTGCCTCTTCGAAGCTATTGGGCAACGTCCGGCGTAACCGCTCATACACCACTCCATATGGTGTATCATTATGATCGCCCGTAACGATGACCGGGTAGGGGCTTTGGTGAATGTATGCTTCCAGCTTACGAACCTGTTCGTTTCGCTTGATAAAACCGATGCGCAGCGCACTTAAAACACCCCTTGTTTCGTGCTGAACCCCCTTCATTTGTTTCTGATTCAGCACCCTGCCCACGCGAATGCCCATGGAGTGTAAATGCACATTGATAATCTTGATGGTGTCCGTACCTACCGTGACCGTAGCCCAAACGAGGCCATTGTGCGTTTCGAACACTTCCCGACCGGAATCAATGATGGGGTAAGTAGAAAATATGGCTACGCCAATGTCGCCATCCGGTACATGAGCCATTTCCGGATATAAAAGAGCCGAGTACGCGTAACCGGCTTTTTTAAACCGCTCAACCACATCATAGTCCGGGTTCTTTGTTGACGTATAGAATTCCTGAAAACATTTGATGGGGGCATCGTACCGAAGTACATAGTTGAGTATGCGCCGAACAGTCGGTGAACTTTGCCTGCTTCCCGATAAATCCATTTCGCCAAATGAATGCACATTATAGCTGAATACTTTTAGGGGAAGGCCAGTGCCTGCCTGTGTATCGGAACCATGCCAGGAAAAAGTTCGGGAACCAAACAGCAAAATACCCGCTATCACGAGCAGGCCAGACAGCCAGCTGCGCCAGGGACGGCTGGTAAGCCATAAACAAATGACCACTACGTTCAGCACCCAAACGACCGGTATCGTGATCATAATCATCCCGGCCGACCAATGCTCGATTTGTAGACTATAAAGCAGCCAGTAAGCCAGACAGGTATAGGCTGCCAGCAGTAGGTTGAGCGACCATAGTAATGACCGAAAAAAGAAGGCAATAAATTTCCCAACAGGTATTCTCATCGTTGTTTTAACGCTTTTAAGCGAAACCGATATTCCTTTCAAGGGCCAAAATAAGGGAAAATGGCTTGTATGCGTGCAATTGCGCTAAAGTTGGGGCTTGTTATGCACACGGAAACGTATTATCTTTGTGGCACAAAAACCATATGGCATTGATCAAAAAAGGGAGTCGCACTCCCTTTTTTGTTAGCCTTACCTTATGGACGACAAAGCCAAACTAACCGAATTAATTCAGCCATACCTCAACGACGGCCAACTCTACATAGTTGCTGTTCAGGTTGCCGGTCGCCAGGGAGGGCACATTAAAGTAACCGCGTTGCTGGATAGTGACATGGGTATTACCATTGACGAATGCGCTCAGGTTAGCCGAAAGCTGGGTGGGGAGATGGATGAGTTGAATTTCTTCGGAGAATCTCCGTTTACGCTCGAAGTGTCGTCGCCTGGAGTCGATTTTCCACTGACATTCCCCCGGCAGTTCGTTCGGAATCTGGGTCGGCAGTTAGTCGTTACGCTAGATGATGGAACAACCCGGAAAGGTGTACTGGAGTCGGCGTCCGACGAGCAGATTATCCTGAACATTGAGCCGGAAAAAAAAGGAAAGAGTAAAAAGAAAAAAGAAACTGATTTAACGATAGAATCGGTGCCGACCGGCCCAACACCAATTCCGTTTGAGCAAATCAAAAAAGCAACAGTAGAAATATCATTCAAATAAAGTTAGTCAACCAGTTGATTAGTCGGTTAGTAATAGCTGATGCATGTATCAACTGACCGACTGACCGACTAATCAACTAACAAAAATGACCAGTGGACTATTAATCGAATCGTTTGCTGATTTTGCCCGGTCCAAAAATATTGACCGGCCCACCATGATTGCTATTCTGGAAGAAGTATTCCGGACAATGATTCGTAAAAAATACGGCACCGACGAAAACTTCGATGTGATTATCAATGCGGAAAGTGGCGATCTGGAAATGTGGCGGACCCGCGAAATCGTCGACGATAATTCGGAAGATATTTGGGATTATGACAAAATTCCCCTCGTAGAAGCCCGGAAAATTCAGGATGACTTCGAGGTGGGCGAACAGGTTGCCGAAGAAGTGAAGCTGGAAGATTTTGGCCGTCGTGTTGTTCAAACAGCCCGGCAGACGCTCATCCAGAAGATAAAGGACATGGAGAAAGAACTCCTTTATCAAAAATACAAAGATCAGGTCGGCGATTTGATTGGTGCTGAAGTATACCAGTTACTGAAACACGAAATTATTCTGGTCGATTCAGAGAACAACGAATTGAGTCTGCCCCGTACGGAACAAATTCCGAAAGATCGCTACCGCAAGGGCGAGGCCGTGAAGGCCGTGATTAGTCGGGTTGAAATGATCAATGGCACGCCTAAAATTGTTCTGTCGCGTACGTCGCCGATATTTTTAGAGCGTCTGTTCGAGATTGAGGTGCCCGAAATTTACGACGGATTGATTTCGATCCGCAAAATTGTTCGGGAACCGGGCGAACGGGCAAAAGTTGCCGTTGAGTCGTACGATGACCGCATCGACCCTGTAGGAGCGTGTGTTGGCATGAAAGGCTCGCGTATTCATGGCATCGTGCGTGAGTTGGGCAATGAGAATATCGACGTAATCAACTACACCGAAAATCTTGAACTGCTCATTAGCCGTGCCCTCAGCCCGGCTAAAATCAGCACGATGACGATTGATCGGGACACCAAACGGGTATCGGTTTTTCTGAAGCCCGATCAGGTTTCGCTGGCTATCGGTAAAGGAGGCCAAAATATAAAACTGGCTGGTCGATTAGTAGATATGGAAATCGACGTGTTCCGGGATAATGAAGGTCAGGAAGATGATGAAGACGTTGACCTGATGGAATTCTCCGACGAAATTGACGGTTGGATGATCAATGAACTCCGCAAAGTAGGGCTCGATACTGCCAAAAGCGTACTGGCCTGTAGCAAGGAGGAGCTTGTTCGTCGGACCGATCTGGAAGAAGATACCGTAGAAGAAATTCTGACGATCCTGAAACAGGAATTTGAATAGAGATCAGGAAGAAGTGAAGAATGTAGAATTGACATTCCCGAATTTATTCTACATTTTGCATTCTTCACGCTTCATTACTAAAGTGAGGGATTTTTATTGCCCAAACTGGTGTTCATACCATACCAATAACTAGTAAATTTGCCGAATATAAACCGAAGTATGGCAGAAGAAAAGTCAATGCGCCTAAGCCAAGTGGCAAAAATTCTCAACCAGGCAGCCGCCCGTGTTGTAGAACGTCTGTCTGCCAAAGGGTTTAAAGTCGATAGTAATCCTAACACCAAAATCAACACAGAACAGTTGGAGGTGTTAGCGAAGGAGTATAAAGCAATGGAACTCCTGAACGGAACTCGCCGGACCGAACCATCGGTAGCGGTTGCTGAGTCACCGCGTCCTCAGGAGGAGGATGTCGTTTTGTACCGTCGTGATGATGCCGGACGTCCAACTACCGAAAATAAGCCGGAACCCACCCCGGTCGATATACCGAAAGTTGATCCGGTGCAGGCTAAACCAGCTCCACAAACCGCCCAGACCGGTTTGCCAGGCTTGACGGTAATAGGCAAAATCGACTTGAATGCCAAACCTTCTGTGCCACAGGCTAAAACTATGCCCCAGGCTAGAGTTACGCCCCCGCAGGAAGTTAAACCAGAGCCCAAACCAGAAGCTACCAGGCCACTGGATAATCCAGTCCAGACAACCAGCGTACCAAAGCCGACTCCGGAGGTAGCGCAGCCGGTTATGGTTCAGCCCGAAAAGGAGGTACCAAAGCCCGTTCCTGCTCAACCCGTTGAAGCTAAAACTGCGCCCGTTCAGGCAGAAACGCCCAAGGTCGCTGTTGCTGTTGCTCCTGCTCCTGCTCCTGTGGTGACCGAAACCCCTAAGGAGTCAGTTGCGCCTGCCGTAGCTCCGACTCTTCCAGAGGTGGTTGCTTCACAACCGCAGGCTGAGCCGGTAAAAGCCGTTGGTCAAAAGCCATCAGGTCGTACGGAGGTTGGTAAGCCAGTCACTACCGTCAAGCCGAAAACTCCTCAGCCTAAAAAGGCGGAAGGGGAAACGACGGATAATGATGAGGTCAAGGCGCCAACCGAAACCATTCGGGCAGCAGGTAGCCATCAGTTAGGTGGCCTGAAAATTCTTGGCAAAATAGAATTGCCTGTCAACAATCCCCGTCAGGGTGGTGGCAGCAATGCTGATAAGAAAAAACGCAAGCGTATTCGCGGTGGACGCGAAGGTGCTCTTGGTGGTAGTACCGCTCAGCCGGGTGGTCAGTCAGGACAGGGCAACCGTCCGGACCGGCCACCGAGAGAGGGTGATCGTGGACCGGTCAACCGGGCTCCGGGTGACCGTCCAGCGGGAGATCGCAGTCAGGCGGGAGGTACCCGTGCTCCGGGTAATGCCCGCGAAGGAGATCGTACCGCCACACCTGCCAACCGTACTGGCACTGGTACTGGTACTACTGGTGGACAGGGTAGCGGAACTGCTAACCGGGGTGGACAAACTGGCAACAACGCCGGTAACCGGCCAGGTGGTGGTGGTAATAGAACAGGTGGCGGTCGTGATCGGGGAGGCAATACGGCCAACCGGGGTACGGGCGGTCGTCGTGAAGCACCAACGCAGGCCGATGTTCGGAAAGCTATCCAGCAGACCAATGCCCGGATGCAGGGTAATACGCCCAACCGGGGTGCCGACCGTCGGCGCGATCGTCGGAGCCAGCGGGAGGAAGATCGCCGGTTAATGAATGAACAGGAGGAACTGGAGGCTAAAATCCTGAAAGTTACCGAGTTCGTATCGGCCAACGACCTGGCTTCGCTGATGGACGCAAATATCAATGAGGTGATTTCGGTCTGTCTCAATCTGGGTATGTTCGTTTCGATCAACCAGCGTCTCGATGCCGAAGCAATAACCGTGATTGCCGATGAATTTGGCTATGATGTTCAGTTTATATCGGCAGAGGACGAAACCGAAGCGGGTATTGACGTAGAAGACGACGATCCGGAAGATCTACAGCCCCGTGCACCGATTGTAACTATCATGGGTCACGTTGACCACGGTAAAACATCGTTGCTCGACTACATTCGCCGGGCCAAAGTGGCGGCCGGTGAAGCCGGTGGTATCACCCAGCACATTGGTGCTTACAGTGTGAAAACCACCGATAACCGGATGATTACTTTCCTGGATACGCCGGGTCACGAAGCCTTTACGGCTATGCGGGCACGGGGTGCCAAGGTAACGGACGTCGTTATCATCGTGATTGCGGCCGACGATAGTGTCATGCCGCAGACCCGTGAGGCTATCAACCACGCCCAGGTGGCGGGTGTCCCCATCGTATTCGCTTTCTCAAAAGTAGACAAGCCGGGTGCTGATACGGAAAAAATACGGAATGAACTGGCCACCATGAATCTCCTCGTTGAAGAATGGGGCGGTAAATATCAGGCGCAGGAAATATCGTCCAAGTCTGGTATGGGTGTGGACGAATTGCTGGAAAAGGTACTGCTTGAAGCCGAACTGCTCGAACTGAAAGCGAATCCAGAGCGTCGTGCATTGGGTACAGTCATTGAAGCCTCGCTGGATAAAGGCCGGGGTTACGTGTCGACCGTACTGGTGGAAAATGGTACCCTGATGCAGGGAGACATTATGCTGGTTGGTGCGCACTACGGTCGTATCCGGGCTATGACGGATGATCGGGGGGAACGCATAAAAGAAGCGGGACCATCGACACCCGTTCAGATCCTTGGTTTACCGGGAGCACCGCAGGCGGGCGACAAGTTCAACGTGATGGAAACGGATCGTGAGGCCCGCGAAATTGCGAACAAACGCGAACAGCTACTGCGCGAACAGACCCTGCGTACCCGCAAGCACATCACACTAGAAGAAATTGGTCGCCGGAAGGCTATCGGTACATTCAAAGAGCTGAATGTTATTGTGAAAGGTGACGTGGATGGTTCGGTCGAAGCCTTATCCGACTCGTTACTGCAACTGTCGACGGAAGAAGTTCAGGTGAATATCATTCACAAAGCCGTTGGTCAGATTTCCGAATCGGATGTACTGCTGGCGTCGGCATCGGACGCCGTGATTGTAGGCTTCCAGGTTCGGCCATCATCCAGTGCCCGCCGGTTGGCCGATCAGGAGCAGATCGAAATACGCCTTTACTCGATTATTTACGACGCTATCAATGAAGTTCGGGATGCCATGGAAGGCCTGCTTGCTCCTTCGGTAGAGGAAATAATCGTGGGTAATATCGAGGTGCGTGATGTGTTCAAGATCAGTAAGGTTGGTACAGTGGCTGGTTGCTACGTGACAGAAGGTAATATCAAACGAAACAATAAAATCCGTATCATTCGTGACTTTATTGTGGTGCATACGGGTGAGATTAGCGCCTTGAAACGCTTTAAGGAAGATGTGAGCGAAGTGAAGTTCGGCTACGAATGTGGCTTGAGTATCAGAAACTTCAATGATATCGAAGTGGGTGACGTAATCGAAAGCTTCGAATTGAAAGAAGTAAAACGGACCCTATAAGCTGATTATACTACTAATTATGTTGCCCCAACCAGAAGTGGTTGGGGCTTTTTTTGTATCTTACTGAACAGAAAATGCGTATGAATATCCTCACTATTAGTGACCTCCACGGTAGAACCGTGTGGCGGGAAGCCGACCTGACCCCGTACGACAAAGTTATCTTTCTTGGCGATTACACCGACAGCTACGTAGTAGACGATGAGACGATCTATACCAACCTGCACGACATTATTCAGTTGAAACGGAAGAGTCCGAAAAAGTTTGTGCTGCTGATAGGTAACCATGATGCGCAGTACATGCACTTCCCGCACTACCGGTGTTCGGGCTTCAGGTCGTGGGCGCAACCGTCGTTGAGTAATCTGTTTGCCAAACATGACAGCCTGTTTCAGGTGGCTTACCAGCAGGGAGCGTATGTGTTCACCCACGCGGGCGTTACCAACCAGTGGCTGGCGCATGCGCAGATAAAGACCGGTAAGCACGCGGCTGCTGTACAGCCCGACTATGATCTGGCCGGATTTTTGAACGATATACACCGGCAACCACTCCAGGTAAGGAACCTGCTGTTTGAAGTGGGACCCAAACGGGGTGGTTACGATGCCTATAGCGGACCCGTTTGGGCCGACCGGTCCGAAACCAAAAAAGACTACCTGGCGGGGTTTCAGCAGATTGTCGGGCATACACCCGTTGATGATTTTGCTACGATTCAGGGTAAATCCGGCTCGATAACCTACACGGATGTACTACAAACGAAAACAGCATTTTACGAAATCACAATCCCTGACTAACTTCGGCACGAAAGGCCTGTGCCGGGTCGTTACTTATGCAGTTGTCATTTAACGGTCATTTACTTTGTGTTATTCATTACGTTGTCATTAATGGTCATTTGCTTTGCGTCATTAGTGTTCATTCGTTGCAGCAATACCTGACCATCAATGACGCACAGCAAATGGCCATCAAGGACTATTAAATGACTCTTCCTGATTCTGAATGAATTTCCTGTATCCTTCCTTCCTGTTTGGCCTGATGGCCGTTTCGGTTCCGGTTGCCATTCACCTGTTTAATTTCCGGCGAACACGGCGCGTGTTTTTTACCAATGTGGCCCTGCTCCGCAACGTTCAGACTGAAACCAAGTCATTTCGACGGTTGAAGCACTGGCTTATACTGGCGTGCCGCTGCCTTTTTCTAGCCTGTCTGGTGCTGGCTTTTGCCCAGCCCTTCATTCCCAGCAAAAATAAACTGGGGTTATCCCGTCAGGGTGTTACGAGCTTATACGTCGATAACTCGTATAGTATGCAGAACGAGCGCAATGCAAAACGTTATCTGGATATTGCCATCAGTAAGCTGGATGAATTACTGACGTTGTTTCGCAACGCGACATCGCTTCAACTACTAACCAACGATTTTTCGGCGGCCGAGCAACAGGCTGGCACCGCCGAACTGGTTCGCGACCGGGTAGCGTCTATCCGCTTTGCTCATACGCCCCGCACGCTCGAAACGGTTTACCGGCGGCAGCGTAATCTGCTCAGTTCGCTGAATCCGGGTGGCCGCAACCAGCTGTTCTGGTTCTCCGATTTCCAGAAAAGTACCGCTGGTGATCTGTCCCGGCTGAAAATTGATACGACCGATCAGCTCTTTATTGTTCCGCTGGATGCCCAGTCTACCAAAAATATTTATGTCGATTCGGTTTGGCTCAGTACGCCCTTTATTCGGGAAATGCAGAATAACAGCCTGAATGTAAAACTGACCAATGCCGGGAAGGAAGCCGTTAAAAATTTACCGATCCGGTTGTATCTGGATGATACCCAAACATCAACGGCTTCGGCCGTACTGGCTCCGGGCGGTTCGTCGACGGTTTCGCTTAATTTCAATGTTATTTCGAAAGGCTACCACCGGGGGCGGATTGTTTTTGAAGATTTCCCGATTACGTTCGATAATCAGTATTTTTTCGTTATTGAAGCATCACCGGCTGTTCGGATCGTTCATCTGTACGACCAGAAAGCCAGCCCATCCAACGGTGCCCTGGGGTATATTGACGCTGTTTATTCAAACGATAGCCTGTTTGTCCGGCGAAGTTTCAATGCTCAGAACTTCGATGTTGGTCAATTGAAAGAAACGGACCTGGTGGTGCTGGAAGGCGTTACCGGGGTAAACGGCACCCTCCGCACGGAGCTGGAAAACTTTGTGCGGCAGGGGGGAAGTCTGGCCATCATTCCGCCTGCTAATCCCGATGCTGGTTCGTACGGTCCTTTCCTGCGTACACTAGGCGTTGGAAGCATTCAGATTACGTCCACACCGGGTAGTACCCCAAGCCCGATACCTCTGGCTGAACCCGATAAGAGAAATCCGTTTTTCCGGGATGTGTTTCAGCAGGGTTACCAGTCAGAACCACTGAATTTGCCGTCAGAATCGCCCGTTTGGCGGTGGAGTGCGGGGGCGCGTTTGCTGACGCTGCGTGATGGCAGTCCGTTGCTGACCCAGTCGAAAGGGGGAGGGAAATCGGCGGGAAACGTTTACATGATGGCCAGTCCGTTATCAACGGCGTATGGTAATCTGGCCGAACACGCCCTGTTTGTACCCGTCATGTACAAGATGGCTGCTGCCAGCGTTCGGGCGCAACAAACAGCCTACTCCTTCGACGATAACCTGATTACGATTCCGGTGAGCAATCCATCCGAACGGTCGGTGTATAAGTTGAAGCGGGATAAACTGGAAATTATTCCGGTACAGCGCGTGGTAGGCAACCAGCTACTGCTCGAAATGCCCAAAAGCAACGAACTGGCAGTGGGTCAGGAAATTGAAGCGGGCTACTACGCCCTGCAAAACAGTGCGGGGAAAACTGAACAGCTACTGGCGTTCAACCACGGTAATCAGGAATCGGCCATGGATTATTACTCGGCCGATGAACTGCGCCGAATCTTTGCCAATCAGCCCGGCGTTGAGGTGTTCGACAGTATTCAGGATGGTGATTTTGTGCAGGTACTGGAAGAGCAGAATCTGGGAAAAAGTCTGTGGAAGTATTTTCTGCTGGCCGCTCTGGCCTTTTTGCTGCTGGAAGTTGGCCTGGTGCGGTTCATGAAAAGTTGAGCGTGGAAGTCATAATCGTCGTAAGTGGCTGACGCAAAATAAATACGATGCGTCAGCCACTTACGACTTCTGCTGCTCACTTACCGACTGTTTTCGCTCCACTGCTCCTGCCTGAATACGAACGAATGTGCCTGCCGTGCCTGCTCCTTCGCTTCGCGGGATTTCTGGGCAAACTTTTCAGCCGCAGCCTTGTTGTCGCCTTCTTCAAAATGTTTGCTCGACTGATCCAGCAAAATAACCGTTTCTTCCAGCGCACGAATGCCTTTCCAGAACGATTCTTCCACCACTTTGGTCGTTTCGGCCAGCAGCGAACTGGCCGTATAGGCATGACCGGTATGGCACCGGTAGCGGATGAGCTTGCCTTCCTTAATATTGACCAGTACACCATTACACTCGGGGCAGGTAAGGGGAGTTAGTTCACCCATGTCTAATATACCCATATCGAAAGCGTTGTCCTGTGCGGCAATGTTTACTTCGGTTTCTAATTGCTTCAACTCCTCCGGCACCAGGTTTGGTTTGTCGGGTACCAACTCCGTAATCAGATCGCTCAACAGCATAGCCATTTTGGCCATAGGAACAACAAAATCTACCGCTACATATTCCATTACGTGATTGGGCATACTGGCATACATAGCCTCTTCCGGCTCCTGAACGACGCAGATGCCGCCCAATCGCTTTACAGACCACATGCCCGATGTTCCATCATCGAGCATGCCGGTCAGCACAATGCCAATAACCCGGGGGCCGTAGGTATACGCTGCCGACCGGAACAGGGCATCGATAGATGGCCGAAACCGGTTTTCCTTAGGCCCTTTTTTTACAATGACCTGGTCGTATTCAATCAGCAGGTGGTGATCGGGAGGGGCTATATAAATCCTGCCCGACTGAATAAGCTCCCCATCTTTAGGATGAACCGCTTTAAGTGGCCCCGCGTGGTTCAGAATTTCGGGGAGGTAACTCGGCGAATGCGGGGATATGTGAACCACCAGAAAAATTGTTGCGTCGAAATCTGGCGGGAGCGATTTTGCTAACTCTTGCAGCGCATACACACCTCCCGCAGAAGCACCAATAACGATAATATTACGTTTTGCCATCCTATTGATTTTCTACGAATGCAGTTGACTGAGTAAAACTATATCTTTCTCCAGTGAGAAGGTGGAATAAAGAGAGAAATAATTAGTTTACTTTTATATGAAGTTGTGTTGTTCGTAAATACGTGATTACGTACAATTTTAATTAACTAATTCTATCTTCGGAGGTTCTTAACAGTAACTGATATACTGCCCGTTCGTTCGGTAAAATTTTGGAATGGCAAAGGGAAAACATACGTCTGAACAGACTGAATCAACTGAAAATGAATTGCCTGTCATACCTGTCGTTGCCATTGGGGCATCGGCAGGAGGGATGGAATCTATGTTGGAATTGCTGGAAAACCTGTCGCCCGTTACGAACATGGCCTACGTCTATATTCAGCATCTGGACCCCAATGCCCACAGCCATCTTACCCATATCCTGAGCCGGGCTACCGTAATGCCCGTTCGGGAAGCCGAAGACCAGTTGCGAATTGAGCCTAATCATGTCTATGTCATTCCATCCAATCAGGATATGGAAGTGATGGATGGTGTGCTGGTGCTTTTACCCCGCCAGGCAGACGCCCGTCATATGCCAATCGACCAGTTCTTTATCTCGCTGGCTAACCGCCAGAAGGAAGCTGCGATTGCCGTAATCCTATCGGGTATGGCCAATGACGGGACGCTGGGATTCCGGGCCATCAAACAGGCTGGTGGCGTTACGTTTGTTCAGAACGATACCGCCCGGTTTCAGAGTATGCCCAAATCCGCCATTGCCGAGGGCTTAGTCGACTGGGTTCTACCGCCTGCCGAAATTGCCCGGGAACTGGAACGGATAAGCCGGAAGCCCGAATTTTTTCAACAAACAGAACTGGCTGAAACCAACGAGGAAGCCGAAGCCGATGAGGATATAAAAGTAATTATTCAACTGGTCAGGAAGGCGGTTGGCGTTAATTTCAGTAACTACAAAATCACTACCATTCGCCGTCGCATTATCCGCCGGATGTTGCTCTTCAAACTGGAGACCCTGAAAGAGTACATTGCCTATATCCGGCAGCAACCGGAAGAAATGCCGCAACTTTACAGCGACCTGCTCATCAATGTCACTACGTTCTTCCGCGATCAGGATACCATGACGTACCTGAGTAAAGTCCTGTTTCCCCGGATTATTGAAGAAAAAGCCCCGCGCGAACCCTTCCGTATCTGGGTACCCGCCTGCTCAACCGGGCAGGAAGCGTATTCGCTGGCTATGCTGCTGATTGAGGCACTGGGCGATAAGGCTTCGAGCGTTACTATTCAGATTTTTGCCACCGACCTCAGCGAAACAGCCGTGGCCAAAGCCCGGCAGGGAAGCTATACTAAGGGGGAGGTGATGGACGTATCGCCCCGGCGGCTACAACGATTTTTTACCAAAACGGATGATTATTACCGCATTAACCGGGCCGTGCGGGATTTATGCGTGTTTGCCCCGCATAATATCCTGAAAGACCCCCCCTTTTCTCGGCTCGACTTAATTAGTTGCCGGAACCTGCTGATCTATCTGGGCAGCGTGTACCAGCGCAAAGCCATTGCCATGTTTCACTACGGCCTTAACCCCAGTGGCTATCTGTTGCTGGGGAAATCGGAAACGATTGGTAGCCTGACAGCACTCTTTTCTCAGATCGAAAAAAAATATAAGGTATATGTGCGTAAAAATGACGTTGTTAGCCGGGCATCGTTTGAGATGAGCCCCCGTTTTGGGTTCGACCGTTCGGGGTCGGAGACTGCGGAAGTGGACGAAAACAAGGTCAAAGCTGGCTCACCTGCCGATAGCAGACAACGTAACGCTGGCCTTAAAACTGATTTTCTGGTGGGTGATTTAGAGAAAATAGTCGATGAGTTACTGCTCCGTCAGTACGTACCCGCCAGCGTGGTGGTCGATAACGACCTGGATATCCTGCGCTTTCGTGGGTCGACCAGCATGTTTCTGGAGCCTTCACCTGGTAAAGCCAGCCTGAACCTACTCAAAATGGCCCGGCCCGCGCTGGTCTTTGAGTTGCGGAATACGGTTCATAAGGCCCGTCAGTCGGGCCAGCCCGTTCGTAAGTCCGGCCTGGAAGTGAAAATTAAAGGGGTAGCGCATCAGGTAACTATTGAAGTGGTGCCACTCAACATGGATACGGAAAATCCGCTATACTTAGTGCTTTTTGAGGAAGTTGAAGCTACGCTGCCGTTAGAGGTCGATCTGACAGAAAAGCGGAATTTGCGAATAAAGCAACTGGAAGCGGAACTGGCCACCCTGCGTGATGACATGCGCTCCATTGTGGAAGAACAGGAAGCTAATAATGAAGAACTGCAATCGGCCAATGAGGAAATAATCAGCAGCAACGAAGAATTGCAGAGTATCAACGAAGAACTCGAAACGAGTAAGGAAGAAATTGAATCGACCAACGAAGAACTGCTGACCATCAATCAGGAATTGCAGGTACGCAACGATCAGCTCTCGGAAGCCAACGAGTTTTCGGAAATTATTTTCGCTACCATCCGCGAAGCCACCCTGGTACTCGACGATAACCTGCGAATAAAGAGTGCCAACAAAACATTCTATACGCTCTTTCGGGTTGATGAAGAACAAACGGAAGGGCGGCTTATCTACGAAATCGGGAACCGACAGTGGGATATTCCCAAGTTGAGACTGTTGCTGACCGATGTGATACGGCGTAACATTCAGGTCGATGCCTTCGAGATAACACATACCTTCGACAATATTGGCGAAAAAGTGCTGCTGGTCAACGCCCGCCGGGTTGTGAGGCAGGAGGAAGCCATTTTGCTGGCTTTTGAAGATATTACCGACCACCGACGGGCACAGCGGCTACTGGCCGAACGGGAAGCCTGGCTACACGACCTGGTCGATAATGCCCCCGTACTCATCTGGGTATCGAATGCCGACGGGAAATACACCTTTTTTAACCGGGCCTGGCTCGATTATACGGGGCATTCGCTGGAGGAAACCATTGACCGGGGCTGGATGGAGGATATTCATCCCGACGACCGGCAGGCCTTCGTCGCTACATTTACCAGTGCCCTGGCAAAACGGCTACCCTTTCAACTGGAGTTGCGGCTAAAACGCCATCAGAATGCCCTTCAGACCGAAGTCTTCCCGCCCGATGATTACC
This sequence comes from Spirosoma spitsbergense DSM 19989, assembly GCF_000374085.1. Lineage (GTDB taxonomy): Bacteria > Bacteroidota > Bacteroidia > Cytophagales > Spirosomataceae > Spirosoma > Spirosoma spitsbergense. The sequence continues at coordinate 32,050 of NZ_KB893549.1, forward strand.
ACTGGATGCTGATGAACGCCAGTCCTACATTTTTATCGGACGGCCGTGGCCAATTCTCGGAAAGCAGACTATTCGTTCACCCGGCAGGCGAACCGGCTGGTGTTTTTAGTGGATTTATCGGTACGTGTGCCGAAATTTATAGTCAGAAAACCCTGATTCAGGCATTGGATCTGCGTGCCCAGCAGCGTATGCAAAAGGTGTTTTCAATCAATGCCATGGTTGTACATGCCCAGCAGGTGTTATCGCAAACACAAGCCAGCGATGGCAGTCGTGAAAAGGCGCAGGAGAATCTGAAGCAGCACGAAAACGACCTGAAGCTGTTTGTCGATTCTACCTCCGACGTTATTACCCGCTGGTCGCCCGACCTTCGGTTGTTGTATGCTAACCCGGCCTTCGAGAAAATATGGGGTGTACCTGTTCATGAGCTGTTAGGGAAGACCAGTCAGGAAATGGGCCAGCCTGTTGAAATAGCCCTGCCCTACATGAACAAGCTACAGCAGGTTTTTGACACGGGCCTGTTGCAAAACCATTATAATTCATTTCCAACGGCGGATGGCCTGGTTTATTACTATTCCCGACTGGTACCCGAACTGGATATGGATGGTTCGGTAAAAAGCGTGCTGGCTATTGCCCAGGATATTGGCAGTTTGCAGCTGGTGGAAGAAATTCAGCAAACAGCCGTCAATTTACAGGCTGTTCTGGATAGCTCGTCGGCCGCTATTGGTTTGCTGCAGGCCGTTCGTAACGAAAAGTATGAGCTTATGGATTTTGAACTGACGGTTTGCAACCAGCGATTTGCCACCATGGTTCGTCAGCCCATTGACCAAATGCCGGGTTTATCCCTGAAACACATGGCCGAAGCCTTGTGGCAGGATGGGACTTTTGATAACCTGGAAAAAGTGCTGCTTAGTGGCCAGCGAATGTACATCGAAAAGCAGGTGCAGCGCGAAGGCCGTGACCAGTGGATTGGCATGTCCATCACCAAACATAATGACGGTGTTGTGTTATCGGGGATGGATATTACGGCCCTCAAAAAAGCAGAACAGGATAAGAAAATCTGGCTAACCGAACTGGAACAATCAAGCCAATCGGTTGAAGTACTGGAGCAGATTCGGCAGCAGATGCAGGGCGAGTTTTTACGCTCTACCTCACACGACCTGCGGGGTAATCTGGGCATCATTCAGGGAGCTGTTTCTATGCTGGATATGGCGGATACCGACGAGGAGCGAAACCAGATGATGGCTATGCTCCAGCGAAACATACGGCAGGCCACCCAGATGCTGACCGAACTGCTGGACTATTCCCGGTTGGAGGCCGGGCAGGAGGAACGTAATATTAGTTCGGTCAATATCAATGAATTGATAGAGGCATTGGTAGACAGTGCCCGACCCCTGGCCGAGGAGCGTGGTTTGTGGCTGAACCACGAAAGTCCTGAAACCCTGGTTGTGGCTGGTGATGCCGTCAAGATTAGCCGAATTGCCCAGAATTTGCTGCTCAATGCCCTTAAATACACTCATAAGGGAGGAGTAACGGTAAGCTGGGGGGAACTGGATGATGACAATTGGCAGTTTACAGTGACTGATACGGGGCCGGGTCTATTATGGCCGGTACCCAAAAAGGCCGCAGACACACAGGGCGAAGGAATTGGCTTGTTTATTGTCAGGCAGTTGTGCGAATTTCTTGGCGGGCGGGTATCGGTTGACAGTGAACCAAAGAAAGGTACCCGTTTTCAGGTAGTATTACCCCGGCATTATTCCGATTAGCCAAACAGGCAATTATGAACGCTACCTGTATTTTGGTAAGGTAACAGCATTCCACCAGTAATGCCGGAACGAACCAATGCAATCGAGCCATTTCTGGTAATGGGTAGGCTTTACAATGTATGAGTTAATCCGAAGGGAATACGATTCTGCAATATCCTCTTTATCATTGGACTGGCTAAGCATAATGACGGGTATTTCGCGGTACAGGTAATGGGTTTTAACCGCTTCCAGTAAACTCCAGCCCTGTTGCCGGTCGGGTAGGTATAAATCCATCAGGATCAGCCTGGGCAACGAAAGCTTTTTCTCGCAGGATTCCAGATAGACAAGTGCTTCCGTTGCTTCCCGCGCCCAGATGGCCTCTACTTCCGGAAACTGCTGTTGAAGTGCCCATCGAATAATGAACCACTGATCGGCATTATCCTCAACAACGAGAATTTTAGCTTTACGTGATTTTCGGGTAGTTGTCGTGCTGTTCATGAACAATAGAGATAGTAGAGTATGTGAACATACACCATTTCTACTAAAAATAAAACTAATGTATGTTCTTTTTTTATTTTAAAAACTCCTGATTGACAGGCAGTAATTGGCAGTTTCATGGAGATGATGAAGCCGCTTTTCCCCGTTCGTGCCCGAAACCGATTCGTGCAAATCCTGCAAAAAAAACCGGTTTTCATAAAACTACCTGCTGCGCAAACAAACGTGTTTACACAGCAGGTAGACCAAGTTTCTGATGTTACTTATCGTCTTTCAGCGTCGAAAGGAAGCTGACCACATCCCGGATTTCCCGCTTTGTCAGCAGGTACTTCATTTCGGGCATGCTGGATGGCGAGTTTATGCGTTTGGCAATCTGGTTTTTCGGGATGGCAGTCCTATGGTCATTCTGTCGTAATAGGTAACTTTATCGTAAACGCTGTCTCTTCACCCGGTATGCTCTCCATGGTCAGTGTTCCCCCATGTCCCTTGTCGATAATGTCATAACTCAATGACAGTCCCAACCCCGTTCCTTCGCCTGTGGGCTTGGTGGTGAAAAAGGGTTGGAAGATTTTGGCTTTCACCGCGTCGCGTATACCCGTGCCGTTGTCCCGTACCTGAATCTCTACCGTTTGCTCCCTTCGTTTAGTACTTACCCAAATGAAGGGTTTATACGTTGGTTGAGTATCCTGGCTTTTTACCCGTTCCCCAACGGCGTAGAAGGCGTTATTGAACAGGTTGAGCAGCACCCGCCCAATCTCCTGAGGAACTACCTCAACCAAGCCCAATGTGGGGTCGAAATCAGTGGTTAGTTCGCAGTTAAGCTCCTTGTTTTTAACGCGAAAGCCCTGATAGGCCAGCCGTAAATACTCATCGGTTAAGGCGTTCAAATCGGTAGATTGTCGTTCGCCGGTGCTGGTACGGGAATGTTCCAACATGCCTTTGACGATGCTACTGGCCCGGCTGCCGTGGTGGGTGATCTTCTGGAGGTTTTGTTTAAGATCCCCCAGCAGTTCGTTTTCAAAGTCGGCATCCCGGTTGGGCTTTTGCTGTTCTTCCTGAAGTTCATCGACCAGTTCGGTTGACACTTCGGAGAAGTTATTGACGAAGTTTAATGGGTTCTGGATTTCGTGGGCAATACCCGCCGTGAGCTCGCCCAGACTGGCCATTTTTTCAGATTGTATGAGTTGGGTCTGAGTAGATTTTAGTTTTGATAGTGTTAATTGTATTTCTTCGTTTTTACCTTGTAAAATTACATTTGCCTTCTGTTTTTGGTGATTATTTCGCAAGAGAAAGAATGCAACTAACAGTAACATGCCTAAACCAGTTAATAGGGTATAAAGCTTATATTGATTTTCTTTTTTAATCCTTTCAGTTTCAATTCCACGTAGGCGATGTTGCTCATTAAAAAGTGTTTTTTGTAGTTCCTGAACTTTCTTTGCACCATATAGTTCGTCATTAACTGACATCGCCAACTGTAAATAGTAATTTGCCAATTTAAGGTCTTTATGATAATAAAGTTCTGATAATAATTTACTTATTTCTAATATATTTAATTTGTAACCAATCGCTTGTGCATCAAAAAGTCCTTTTTTTGCATAGTATATAGCAGAATCGGGCTGGCTCATTTCCTTGAAAAAGAAAGCCATGAATTTATAAGCATCACTATTGGTATTTTGGTCATTATTCTTTTTAAGTAATTCAATGCTTTGATGTAAGTAATTTAAGGCTATCTGGCGTTTACCCTGTTTAAATATCACTTCTGATAAATACGTTAAAGCAACTGGGTGCATTATTTTATCTGTTGATGTTAAATCGTAATTTTTTTTCAAATAAATAAAAGCAGAATCTAATTTATTTAATTTTGAATAGGAAGTGCCAATAAATAAGTTTATCAAAATGCTTAAGTCATAATACTTCTTGTCATTTTTTATAGTTTCATTAAGTCTAAGCCCTCTTTTACAAAAAATAATTGATTGGGGGTAGTCCTTTAAATTCCAGTAAACATCACCAATATTCTCAAGACACAAGGCTGTTTCAAAAATGTAGTGCTTTTCTTCTGCTATTTGTAACGCTTTATACAATAACTCCAATGATTCTGGTATCTCCCCTTTTTGTCTTAGCGAACTACTCAAACCAGCCAGAGTTCTCACTTCACCCCTAAAAAAATTAATTTTCTGTGATAATAATAACCCTTGATTGCCAAATATAACAGCGGAATCAACATTGAAATAATGATATAAATCACACAGTTCTACTAAAATTAAGACTTCGCTGGTATCATTTTTAGTACTAGCTAATGCGTGTTTTAAACTGTCTATTCGCCTGTCTTGTGCAAAGCCAAAACTACAGATAACTGCAAGAAAGAAGGTAAAGCTTAGTTTTTTCACGTTCGATTAGTTTTCATAGGTAATGTAATAACAAATGTGCTTCCTTCACCGTCTTTCAACTTCCAGTAGGGCTTTCTTATAAAATCTCGTAGGGATGTAATCTTTGTAGAATTGGGCAAGTACGGTCCCGGAGAACTCCGTAGGAGTGATATCTTAGTGTAGAGATGTCACTCCTACGGAGTTCTTGGAGGGAGATGCGGGGTTATCATGTACAAAGATGTCTCCTCTATGAGGTTATGAAGTTTTATAAGAAAACCCTGTAACTTCCAAAGTACTCCCGTGACCTTTGGTGATAATGTCATAACTCAATGACAGTCCCACCCCTGTCCCGTGCCCTGTGGGTTTTGTGGTGAGAAAGGGCTGGAATACTTTGGCTTTTACCGTGTCGGGAATGCCCATACTATTATCACGTACCCGAATGTTCACTATATTCTTCCTTCCTCTCGTACTCACCCAAACGAGGGGTTTATACGTTTCTTCAGGTAGCCCACTCACGGCCAGTTACCCAATCGCCTGGAAGGCATTATTATGTAGATTCAACAACACCCGGCCTATCTCCTGCAATTGCTGGGTTGAGCGTTGGAATACACTGGTCCTTATTCGTAGCGCCAATGAATACCGTCTGGGAACGAAACGCTACGGAGTATACAGCCCAAGCCGCCAGCCGGTACTGCCCTGGTTGAACGTAGTCAGTAAAACCGGACGGACAATATTCCTTATTTTTAGGTGAAACGGGCATTAGATTTCAGGCCAAATGTGTTCGTATTTAGGCCATTGGCTACAAGTTAGTAGAATGGAACTGAGAATGTATATCTATTTCCTAACTACAGCATGCTGACTTCTACTGCCCTTTTGTATGAGTTTGATCCTGAGTTATTTAGGTAATAATACTTGCCTGATTAATTGGTTGCACGCGCTGAAAAACAAAAAAACTTGAATTCTGAAAGTAGCCTGCTCACGTTATTTTGACTATCTCTATCGGTAGATCAGGTGGTATGGAATTAATTGGGCGAGCCGACTTTATAGGTTCCCTACAGGGCCGAATCAAGAAAATACGTGCCGTCATATGGGGTACTAATCAGGCGTTCGGCTGGCAGACACAGCAAGAGGGTGTGACTCATACCGAACAAACCGATCTTTCATAAAACTACCTGCTGCGCAAACAAACGTGTTTACACAGCAGGTAGACCAAGTTTCTGATGTTACTTATCCTCTTTCAGCGTCGAGAGAAAGCTGACCACATCCCGGATTTCCCGCTTTGTCAGCAGGTACTTCATTTCGGGCATGCTGGATGGCGAGTTTAGCCGTTTGGCAATCTGGTTTTTCTGGATGGCCCTATCGGGCTGGTCACCTACTTTCACGTTCACCTCCGTAGCTGTTTCGTTCTGCAAAATACCACTGACCGTTTTTCCGTTTTTGAGCGTCAGGTTTACCGTACCATAGCCCGGAGCCAGGCGGGCACTGGGGTTAACCAGGGCTTCCAGAAGTTGGTCGCGGGTGAGTCGGCTGGCCACCCCGTTCAGGCGGGGACCGGCATTGCCGCCCAAATCATCGTAAGAATGGCAACGAATGCACTGGGCCGTCTGATGCCGGAAGAAGATACGCCGACCTAAATCCGGCTCACCACCCAGCAAACTCCCTTTGTACGTAGCGGCCAGCGCATCGGGCGATAGTTTAGCCGTTATGGCTTTGTAGCGGGCGGTTAGTTTGGGGGAGTGCGCATTGTCAATGGCTTCTTCCAGCTCCAGCTGGAGTTCGGGCGACAGGGTACCCGCCGACATCTTGTCCAGCAACGGATCGAAGGCTTTTTGCGAATTGACAACGGGTAGTTTACCCAGCGTGAGCAGGGCGGCCTGTTTTTCTTCCGTTGTGCGATTGTTGATTACCTCCGACAACAGGGTCACCATGCGATCTTTGGGCATGTTCGATTTAGCCAGCAAATCCAGCCCGGCTACCCGAACGCTTTTTTCATTATCGGCCAGGGCCGTTTCGATGGCTTTACTGACGTTTTTATCATTCATCGACGCCAGTGTTCGCAGAGCCGCCACCCGCACAACGGGTTCTTTATCCGTTTCCAGCCGACTGAACAACGGTTCGGACGCACTCGTCAGGTTCAGCTGGGCAATTGCCTTGATGGCACTCAGCCGCAGCGTCTTCTCCGGATGGGATAGCAGGTTGGTGTACAGGTCAGCGGTTTTGCTTTTAAGCAGGGCCGGATCGCGCTCAATAACGCCCCGATAGCGCCCATCAACCCGGTCCAGCACCGACGGTTTAGCCCAGGTACTCAGGGCTTCCAAGGCTTCGGCCCGCATCGCCAGCGGACTGCCTTCCTGCTGGGCGTAGTCGATCAGGATTTGCATGGCTTCCGGCGTACCGACCCGCAGGTTTGCATTGATTGACCGGCGGAGCAGGGCTTCGTTCGTGAAACTCGTCTTTTGCATCACCTTACCCAGCGCAGGCAGGGCGGCCGGAATGGACAGGTCATCATTGATACCCCGGGCCGCTTCGGTCACGATAAATTCGTCTTTATCGGCCAGAAAAGCCGCGATGCCCGGATCACTCATGCGCCGAAGGGCCACCACGGCCGCAATGCGAACCCCACGAGACGGGTGACTGGCCAGCGCCACAACGGGGGCCGCTTTGCCAATACGGGCCAGGGCCAGACTCCCCGCATGTCGAATGTAGGCGTCCTCGTCATTGTTGGCCTCCAGCAGTTGAATAATTGGTTGAATGGCCGGTTCATAGGCAATACGCCCCAGTGCTTCAGCGGCAAAGAACCGCGCCCGGCTGTTCGCGTCTTTCAATAAGGGCATCAGAGCCGCACCCGCTTCTTTATAGCGAATGTCGCCCAGCCATTTAGCAGCCTGCGCCCGAATTTCCGGGTCGCTGTCCTGCAATAAAGGCAGTAGCAGCGTGGCGTATTGCTTATCCTGCCGGGCCAGTTGGCTAATGCCCCAGATGCCGTGAACACGAGCCAGTTGATTATCGGTCTGTTTGGTGGAGGTCGTAAACACAGCGGCTCCTTTCTGCCCCCGTTTCGCCAGTTCGAACTGCGCTTTCTGCCGAACCCGCATGTCCGGGTTCTTCAATAACTCGCCCAAATCGGTTTCGGAACGGGTTCCAAATTTTTCGGCCAGCAATGTTTTAGTACGCTGCCGGTCGGCCCAGGCGGCTCCTGCCTTATCATCCATTTTCCAGATGCGGCCATAGTCTTTGGCATCCCAGCCATTTATCCAGTCGGCTATATACAAGGCACCGTCGGGGCCAAAGTCGATACCGGTTGCCAGCACATTACTCAGAATCTTTTTCTGTTCGCCGAGTTCAAACGAAGCACCCTTTGGCTTTAGCTTGAACGCATGAATACCCGATTTGGCGGGATTACCCACAAATTCGGCAACGAAAAAGGTGTTTTTATAGGCCGGACTCAGGGCTGTTCCCGGATTGTAGCGCATACCCGCCGGGCCACTCACGAAGTTGGCAATGGTAGGCGTGATGTAGGCCGCCTGCCCTTCGAAGCGGGGCTTGTACATCTGCTCATCCATCCAGACCTTATAGGTATTGTTGTTTGGGTCGCGGTATTTGCCGTACTGCCAGTTGCTGCGCCAGCCCGTATCGGAGCCGTTTGTGATATACACCAGCCGCTCTTTTTCGCCCGGATGGTCGCCGTCGTTATCCTCGCTGATGAGGTTGCCGTATTCATCAAAAATGAACTCGTGGGTGTTCCGGACACCGTGGGCAAACACCTCAAAATCGCTGCCATCGGGGTTAGAACGCACAATAACGCCACTGTTGGGGTGTTCCCACTTTTTCCCGTCCGGTCCTTTTCCACTGAAACCAATATCGCCGATCTGCCAGTAGATTTTACCATCCGGCCCCATCTCGATACCCGACATGCCGTGACCGCCAAAGCCTACGTGAATACCATAGCCGTGCGAAATTGACGTTTTTGTTTCGGCAATACCGTCCCCGTCCTTATCCTGCATCCGCCACAAATCGGGGGCTACGGCTACGTACAGATCATTACCATTGATCATAACGCCCCCGGCCACGTCGGTCACTTCATCATGGAAATCATCGACTACCAACTGCGACATATCGGCAACGCCATCGCCGGAAGTATCTTCAATGCGATAGACGTTTTCTTTCTCGACGGTCATATCCCGCCAATCGTGGGAGCCATCCCCGTTCAGGTCTTTCAGCCACTCATTTTTCTTGCTGTTTGCAGGCGCCAGTACCCGGTGCAGGAAGGCCCGTTTGTCTTCGATGCTTTGCAGGTGATTCGATTCGATTTCCCAATCCTGGTGCCCCCGGATGTCGAATTCTGAATTCTTCTGCCGGTTTGTCCGGGTATAATAAAGCCGGCCATTATCGTCAATGTCAATGGCAATTGGGTCGGCCACCAGCGAATCCACGCCCCACACATTCAGGGTTAGCCCGTCGGCCAGTTCGGGGGTTACCGTGGCTTCAATTTCTTTGGCCAGCTGAGCGGCTTTTTCGGGCGCCATGCGCTTGATACGCCGGTCGATAGGGTCTTTTGCTGTTTGATAGCTGACTGAAAAAAGCAGGGGAGCCAGGGCGAAGAGCCAGATGACTTTCTTGTTTTTCAGTAAACGCAGGTTTCCTTTTTTCATATTGAATGAACGTTAACGGGTATTATTGCCAGCAACCGGGTTGGACTTATCGATATATAACGAATTGTTCAGGCTGATTACCTGCTTTCAAAGGAAAAAAAAACAGGATGTTACTTTAAAAAGGAGATAATAATATACCGGAATCGGCACTAAGGACAGTGTTGATACAGGAAGTATAGGCTACCGTTCCAACACGGTACAATCTGTATGGAATACGGCAGGACTCTACCGTATTTATAACAACTGGGCCCTGTAGTGGTTATTATTAGTAATGAAAGCAGTCTGTTACCACTAAGCAGACATACGCTCCCTTACTACGAATACTACGTTCATGCCTAACCTACTGAAACGATTCTACAAGGGATTATTCGCCGATTCAATTCCGCTACCGATGCCCACTAATACGACTAATACTCCTGAAAAACCTGCCAGTGAGACCGAAGGATTCTTTGCCAACGCCAAAGTTATATTGAGCGACTCATTCAGCGGTTTCATGGATGACCGCTGCCTGAAGATGAGTGCGGCCCTGGCCTATTATACTATCTTTTCACTGGCCCCGCTGCTGGTGCTGATTATGTCGCTGGCCAGTCTTTTTCTGGGTGAAGAAGCCATTCGTGGTGAGCTTTTTGGCCAGCTAAGCGGACTGCTGGGAAATGAAGCGGCCGGACAGATTCAGACCATGATCAAGAATATGGAATTGTCCGGCAAAACGACGTCTGCCCTGGCCATTGGCGTCGTTACCCTGCTGCTTGGTGCTACCACTATTTTTATTGAGATTCAGGATTCGGTAAACCAGATATGGCGGGTGAAAGCCAAACCAAAACGGGGATGGCTCAAGCTGCTAAAAGACCGGCTACGGTCATCTTCTCTGGTTGTCAGCCTTGGTTTTTTACTGTTGGTGTCGCTGGTTATCAACGGTATTGTGCTGGCCCTGAGTGAGCAGATAAACCGGTTATTGCCCGGATTAGGCGTTTATATTATTAGTGCTATCAATTTTGCGATCAGCACGGCTGTTGTTACGGTACTGTTTGCCGTAATATTCAAAGTACTGCCCGATGCGAAAATTGCCTGGAAAGATGTGCGCTGGGGTGCCATTTTTACAGCCTTACTTTTTATGCTTGGCCGCTATCTGATCGGGTTATATATCGAGACCACCGGCACTGAATCGACGTATGGAGCGGCTGGTTCGCTCATCGTTATTTTGACCTGGATATACTACATTTCGGCCATTCTGTATTTTGGGGCCGAGTTCACACAGGCATATGCCAATAATGTTGGTGCCCGGATTGAACCGGCCGACCACGCTGTGTACATAGAACGAACCGAGCGGGAACGCGAAGTATCCGTAATTCCTACACAAAAGAAAGCAGCGGAAGCCAGCAAATAAGTCTCTGCTGGCTTCCGCGCGCTGCCTAAGCAGCCACTTTTCTGGTCATCAGGGGTAACGGCGTAATACCTTCCGGTTTGTATTGGGCAATGAGGGAGCAAAGGTGCTCAACCGTCAGGGTAGGAACGAGCACTTCGTCGGGTAGAGTCATGCCAAATAATGTTTCCAGGTGCGCCACAACTTCCATAAACTCCCATTCATTGAGTCCAAGGTCCCGTTGTAGTTGCTCACCGGGCGCTATATCGGCACTTTTCAGGGTAAATGTACGATTGAGAAAATGGCGGAGGTGGGTGTAAACGATTTGCATGATAGTAGCATTTTTCAATGATGCATGTTTTATTCGTATTACGATGATTGTCGGTCGTGTTTTAAATCCTGCTTCCCTGTTTTTGTTATTTTGTATTTCTTAAGGGGGTAAAAACACAGTTTCTGGAAATCGTAATTCCTTTGTAAATACATACGTCAACAACGTTCAATCTGTTGCAGTTCTCAATTAAAATAGAATTAAACTACTTTTTTGCTTAATAGTTAAGTCAAGTTATTCAATAAGTAGTTTTCCTTATATCCGTTGATGGGGAAGGTTGGCAGAAACAAAAATAATTTCAGTAGAAACCTTCAGCCATTCCCCCATGAATATGGCGTGGAAACAGGTTGATGATTTGGCTGAAGGGCTTTTTTACAGGCTTGCGAACGAACATATCCCGAGCCGCAACAGCAGGCAAAGATTGCGCTGCCGGCGCGGTACTTTCCGTGCTGTTACGGCTCGATCAACGGTTTTCCTGACGTTTCGGCGACCCACTCCTGACCGGTGTAGCTCCTGTCCACTTCCGGCGGGTAATCCGTTTAGATACGTTAGCCTGGCATTCTGCGGTTGTTATAGCCGACTGTTGCCTGGGTTCCACCATTTCTTCATTAGGTAACGTACGCAAACGGGTACTTTCTATCCGTCTTTTAGTTCGAATAATTACTCACAACCGCTCTTCAAACAGCTTTAGAATCCGTTTGTATTCGTCCATCCAGCTAGTGGGTTCTACGAAGCCGTGGTCTTCGAGGGGGTAGGCGGCTGCTTCCCAGTTTTCTTTCCGAAGTTCAATTAATCGCTGAATGAGCCGGACGGTGTCCTGGTAGTGGACATTCACATCCACCATGCCGTGACAGATGAGCAGGTAGTTCTTTAACCCTTCGGCAAAGTAAATCGGTGATGACCGGTTGTAAGACAGGGAATCCAGTTGCGGTTCATTCAGGATGTTGGCGGTGTAGGGGTGGTTATAAGCGGCCCAGTCCGTTACGGGCCGGAGGGCGGCCCCAGCCTTGAACACATCAGGTGTGGTGAACATAGCCATCAGGGTAATGAAGCCGCCGTACGAGCCCCCATATACGCCAATCCGTTTGGCATCGACTCCCTGCGTCTGTACCAGCCATCTGGCGGCATCGACGTGATCTTCCAGGTCTTTGCCGCCCATAAACCGGTAGATACCCGTGCGCCAGTCGCGGCCGTAGCCCGCACTGGCCCGGTAGTCAATGTCGAGCACGGTATAGCCCTTATCGACCAGCAGGTTATTGAACATGTATTCGCGGAAATACTGGCTCCACCACTTATGGGCGTTCTGCAAATACCCCGCACCATGCACGAATACTACGGCTTTGCCCGTGGCACCCGTGGCTGGTTTGTACAAACGGGCGTAAATGGGCTGGCCATCGCGGGCGGGGATGGTAACCAGCGTTGGCTCGCGCCAGGGGTAGCTTTTAAACTGGTCCGTTTGGGAATCCGTCAGTTTAAGAGCCGGAGAACTGGCCGACTGCTGCGTTTTACCGGACTGTTTTCCGGTCGCGGATAACGGCTCACTGACGTACAACTCCCAGGGCTGGGTAGTGGATGAGTAGCGGATGGCCATTCGGGTCTCGTCGGGCGAGAGGGTTACATCGTTAGCACCCGTCATGCTGGTGAGCCGGGTACGGAGCGGTCCGTCGTTACGGCCACCGGTGACGGCCATTTTGTAGTAATGCTGCTCGCCGGGGTGAACTTCGTTGGTTTGCAGATAGAAATGCGTTTTGTCCTTCGATAACAGCACTTCCTGCACCTCGAATTTACCCGATGTCAGTTGCTTCTTTTCGCCCGGATTCAGGACATTGATGGTGTAGATGTGTGAGTAGCCCGAAGCTTCCGACTGAAACCAGAGGGTGTGGTTGTCGGCCAGAAAATTCATGTTGCCCATCGAGTTAGCCGAACCAATCCCCGGTCCGCCCACCCACGCATCGTCGTGCTGCCGGTCGAGGAGGGTAAGTTTCTGACTTTCAGGCTCCAATCGTGCAATCCAGCGGTCTTTGTTGTCCAGCGACCGCACCACAACCACGCACAATTTGCCATCCTCAGACCAGAGGGGGCCGTTGATGACCACCGCCCGCATTTTTTTCGTCGTGTCCGCTTTGGCTTTTTTACTGGTATCCGGTTTGAGGTATGTCATTTTGTCGGCAATACCCGGCAGGCCTTTTACCGATACGGCCCGAACGGTATCCTTTGTCCGGTCATACACAAAAAACTCCTGTGTCGATGCGGGAGCACCCACTTTGGTGCGGGCCGTCAGTTGTTCCGTAAAACCCGATTCGGTCACGTAGGTAGGAACCTGCGCCGTTTTGGCATCGGCAGCCCGCTTGCTGAGTCGGTAGGTCACAAACCGCCCATCCGGGCTGAGTTGCGGATTGGAAAGTTGTTTGTCGTCGAGGTAAATTTCCTTCGGCCGGTCGGGGCGGTTGGCCTTGGTGATGCGCTCGCCTTCGTCCTTTTTTTCTTTCCGCTCCTTCAGCACGGTCGATAGTCGTACCTGATCTTTTTTGAGAAACTTATCCTGGTCGGTGAGTTTGGGTTCGGCTTTTTTGGTGCCGGTATGGAAATCAGTGAGCTGCGTCAGTTCGCCGGTGATCAGGTCGATACTGAACAGATTCGTCCCGCTACCCCCGCGCCGGAATACGACCCGCTGCTCATCGCCCGAGAAAACGGGGTCGGTTTCAGCCTCCACCGTGTTGGTCAGTTGCCGGACCTTACCCGATTTCAGGTCGATCAAGAACAAATCATCATCCCGTTCAAACAGGCGCTTTGTGTAGGTTTTGTTATAGCCTGATGTGGGGGGCGATGGCAGGTTCCGGCGTTCGGCGGGCGTAACTTTTAGTGGCTTCGACGCGGTGAGTTGTTTGCCTTTCACCGGCCGGGTGAACGTTACTTTATAGAGGGAGTCGCTTTTGGCCCGATCGGGATTCCAGTTGAAGTAGAGCGTCTGCGAATCATCGGACCAGAATGGGCTGGAGGGGGAAGTGCCGACCGCTAGTTTGGGGTCCTGCATAATGGACTCGACAGTGAGTTGTGGACGAGCTATCGGATTCGTCGGTTTAGGGGCAGGCTGCGCCAGAACAGAGGCCGTCAATAAGGCCAGTGGCCAGCAGAAAACTGATTTCATTGATGAGTGATGAGAATGAATAATGGAAGGCCTGAAATTAGGAAGAAAAGGTCGAAACGCTTACTTTTCGGTATGAAATCCCCCATCAATCCGGTAATTGAGCCTATTGTCCGGGAGTTTAAAGCCACGCTGCAAACTCTGTACGGCGACTGTCTGCGCGATGTTGTTCTGTATGGTTCCTATGCCCGTGGTGACTATGATGAGGAGTCGGACATCGACCTAATGGTCTTGCTAAACGACGATAAGGTGAATACCTACGCAGAGATACGCAGAATTGCCGAAGTGGAAACAGCATTTTTGTTAAAATTTGGACTTGTTATTTCCCCTTTCCCCGTAGCCTATAAAAAGTACAGTGTGTCGTATCGAGGAGTGTATCAGGAGGCTCGCAAGGATGGATTAATTGTATGAAGGAACAAATAAAGCGTTTTGTTGAACGTGCCGAAGATGCACTGGGCGATGCCCGTCATTTGTATCAGAATGAACGGGTACTGGCAGTAGCCAACAGGGCCTATTATACTGTCTTTTACTGCGTTTGTGCATTGCTGGCCTCGGAAGGAATTTACCCGGATAAGCATCAGACAGCACGGGCAAAGTTCAGTGAGTTCTTTATAGAAAATGCTCGTTTCGACGTGCAGGCCAGTAAAATTGTAGGAAATAGTTTTGCTGCCCGTCAGGCTGCTGATTATGACCTGGATGCTTTCATAAGTGATGCCGAAGCCCGGTTACTACTTGATGATGCTAAAACCTTTTACGACCTTACGCTGACTTATTTTGCCCAAAATCCGGTAGCCTGACCTTGCACGGCTACCGGATTTTGGTACCTTGCTTCGTTAAAATCCTGTACTGAAATTATGCAATACGTTATACATGCATACGACCATACCGGTCCTGATGCACTTGACCGGCGGATGGCTGCCCGCCCGGCCCACCTGGCCTATGTAGCCCGGTTAAAAGAAAAAGGACAATTCCTGCTGGGGGGTTCCCTTCTCGACCCCGATGGAAAAATGATGGGTTCCATGCTCATGCTCGACATGGAAACCGAAGACCAGCTGAACGAGTACCTCCGGTCTGACCCCTACATTGTGCAGGGAGTATGGGATAAAATAGATGTAAAACCTTTTCGTCAGGCGCAGGTGTAAAGCAGTCAGTTAGTGGGTCAGTTGATACCGTTATCCGTGAGGACTGACCCACTAACCCGCTAATCAATTAGCCAACCAGATTTTGATACAAGCTGCAATATTTGATATGGACGGACTGCTGGTGGACTCAGAACCCCACTGGCGGGCCATGGAACGCGAGGTGTTTGCCACCGTTGGGCTATACCTGACCGACGACGAATGCAAACAGACCACCGGCATGCCCATACCGGAAGTGATTCGTTACTGGTATGCCCGCGCTCCCTGGGTCGATATGCCGGAGCGCAGCCACCAGGCCCTTGCCGAAGCCATTACCGAAGGCGTTCATCTGCGCATTGCTCAACTGGCCGAACCCATGCCCGGGGCACTGGAGGCACTCGCGTTTTTTGCCAGTCAGGGTATCCCAACCGCTATTGCGTCGGCCTCACCCATGAGTTTGATCGACGTTGTGGTCGATCGGCTGGGTATTCGGGATTTGCTGACGCTCTGGCACTCCGCTACGCTGGAAGCCCGCAACAAACCCGCTCCGGATGTGTACCTGGGAACGGCCCGGCAACTCGGCGTGTTACCGGCAAACTGTCTGGCCTTCGAAGATTCCGGGAGTGGCCTGCGGTCGGCTTATGACGCAGGGATGCAAACCGTAGCTGTACCGGCTGCTTTTGAATATAATGACCCTAAATTTGCTATTGCCGATCTGATTTTGCCGTCGCTAAAGGCACTCACGGCAGACATTATTGCTACGTTGCCACTGTCATAATTACATTCCTAAACCGTAAGAGGTGCCTGAGCACCCACAAATCACCTACTATGCGTATTTACCAGCTCGATGCCTTTACCGACCATTTATTCGCCGGTAATCCGGCTGCCGTTGTACCCCTGACCGACTGGTTGCCCGATGAACTGATGCAGCAGATTGCCGCCGAAAATAATCTGGCCGAAACGGCTTTTTACGTCAGGACAGCGGAAGAAAATCACTACCACATCCGCTGGTTTACGCCTACGGTAGAGGTAGACCTGTGTGGTCATGCGACTCTGGCTACCGGCCACGTTATTTTCTTTCTGAAAAAGCCCGCAACGGAAGGGGAGGAGGCAAGCCAAACGGATGTAATCTATTTCGACTCCCGCAGTGGCCGGTTGAAAGTATGCCGGGGTGAAGATGGCTGGCTGACCCTCGACTTCCCCGCCGATGCGTTGCAGATCGCTACCTTGCAGCCGCCTGCCCTGCTGGCCAGTCTGCATGAAAAACCGCTGGCCGTGTTTAAAGGGAAAACAGACTATTTAGTCGTTTATGAATCGCAGGAACAGATCGAAGCGCTGAATCCTGATTTTCGGGAAATGAGTTCTATTCCTGCCCGGGGTATTATCGTTACCGCTCCGGGAAAGGCAGAAATGAGTGATGGATTGGAACCCGTTGATTTTGTCTCGCGGTTTTTTGGCCCACAGTCGGGTGTTGATGAAGACCCCGTGACCGGATCGGCTCATACGACACTGGTGCCCTATTGGGCGGAGAAACTTGGCAAAAAGGAACTTACCGCCCGTCAGCTTTCCCGGCGGGGAGGATTTCTTCGGTGTAAACTGAATGACGATGGCACAAATCCAGCCCGCGTCGATATATCGGGTCAGGTAAAACTCTACCTGACGGGCGAGATTACGGTGTAGGCCGGTTCCGGCTTCTGATAAGCACTTGTTACCGGCACCCAAATGTGAGGCTGCCCCAGTAGCTGTGCCAGTCGGCTTCGGCGGGGTTATTGTGCGGTATCATCCTGACCGCGCTCACCATATTGGCACCGGCCCGTAGGGTGAACCGGACGGTACCCTGCGCATTGGAACGCTGTTTTTCTTCGGTTACGTGGTTAGCCGCATCCCGGTTCCAGTACCGTACCAACGCCCCTGCCAGCGGTTTACCGTCAAATAAGATACGGAACGCTGCCGTTTGGCCGGGGTGCTGACCATAAGGGTTTTTGGTGGGACTGATTTCCAGCATCAGGCCCGTATTTTTGGCGAAGGTATCGTCGAATTTGTTGTCTACCTGCACCAGTGTTTTTACACAACGCTGATACACTTCCCGACTGGGTTTATCCGTGTTGCCCTGTTTTTTTCTCGCTTCTATCACGTTATCCAAACCGTCTTCTTCCAGGTAAAGCAGGAAACTGTCTGGTTTCATGGCCAGAAACTTGGGCGTGTTGGCAAAGCTGATGAGGTGCGTGCCGGGTGTTTTGAGCCGAACGGTCACATCACCGTACGAATCGCCCAGGAGGGTAGGTGAGAGCTCTTCGGTACCCGTAGCGGTGTAGTGGCGGTACTGAGTCAGCCGATTTTTTTTGCCTTCCGACCGTTCGCCGGTGAAGTTTTCCCCGACCAGTATCTGCACCCGAATCGACTCGCCGACACGGGCATAAAACTGCGTTGGCTCCAGCCAGAACTCATGCCCGAAGGCTACGCTGACCAGGATACTCAATCCTGTAATCAATGAACGTTTTTTCATGAATTTTATTTGTAATGAATCTAAACAGCTGTACCTTTGCCGGTATAACTCGACGTACCCATGACGACTGATTTTGATAACCTAATAACGGTTTCGTTCGGAAATGACGGTAAATCCCTGATTCAGAACAACCCTTTTGCCAGTCAGGCGTGTATCCTGAAAAAGTGCTGCAAGAAGTATAAAAAGGGGAAGCGGTGCAAGAAATGCCCGGATTGATTACCCTTAATTCGGGCTCAACCGCCATCTTTACCCGATGGAAATTCAGTACCAGTTTTACCATACGCTTCCGCTGGAACCTCAGTTAACGGCCCTGCTAAACCTGCTGACTGATGTGTTCGACAATGAATCCCCGTCCGATTTGCGGGCAAAACTCATTAACCGGCAACGCCAGACGGGCATATATACCGGATTAGCATTGAGCGACGGCGTTGTGGTAGGTTGCAAACTGGGTTACGAACGCAGACCGGGCCACTTTTATAGCTGGCTGGGCTGTGTTGCCCCGGCCTTTCGCGGAAACGGTATTGCTGCCGAACTGATGCGTCGGCAACACGAGTGGTGCCGCCGGCATAACTACCAAACCGTTCGGACGCAGACCTACAATCAATGGCGTTCGATGTTGATCCTCAATCTCAGAGCGGGTTTCGATATTATTGGTACCATGCAGGGGAAACACGGTCTGACCATTGTACTGGAGAAAACCTTCTGAAGGAACCCATTACCCTGCTACGTTGTCAATACGACACATGCATCTTTACCTGCACATCCCTTTTTGCAAACAGGCCTGCCACTACTGCGATTTTCACTTCAGCACCAGTATGGGCCAGAAATCTGCCCTGGTCGATGCCCTCTGTACAGAAATGAAGCTCCAGAAAGCGTATCTGCCAACGCCTGAGTTACAGACGATTTATCTGGGTGGCGGTACGCCTTCTTTATTGACGGAACGGGAACTGGAACAGCTTTTTACGGCCATTCACACGCAGTTTACGGTAGACTCCACGGCTGAAATCACCCTCGAAGCGAACCCGGACGACCTCACCGCCGATAAACTCCGGTTGCTGCGCCGATACGTCAATCGCCTGAGTATCGGGATTCAGACGTTCGATGAAGCCACGCTGCGCTGGATGAACCGGGCGCACACGGCCACCGAAGCCGAAGCCTGCGTCGGGCTGGCGCGGGAAGCGGGATTTGAGAACATGAGCGTCGATCTGATTTATGGACTTCCCAACCGCGACGCATCACGCTGGCACTACGACCTGGAGAAAATCATTGCGCTCAACGTACCCCACCTATCGGCCTACGCCCTCACGATTGAACCCGATACGGCATTTGGACGATGGCAGCAGAAAGGGAAACTTCCGCCCGTCGATGAAGAACTGGCCGCCGGTCAGTTTGAGGAGTTGACCAGGTTGCTGACGGGTACGGGTGGTGCCGGCAAAGCATCGTCCGGTTATGAACACTACGAAATCTCGAACTTTGCGCGTCCTGGTCAGTACGCCCGGCATAATACCGCCTATTGGCAGCGAAAACCGTATCTGGGCATCGGCCCCAGTGCCCACTCGTACAACGGCCACTCCCGGCAATACAATATTGCCAATAATACACGTTATATCGCTGCTATCCGGCAGGGTAGGGTACCCGCCGAAATGGAGGTGCTGACCACTGCCGACCAGGTGAATGAGTACCTGCTGACGGGCCTCAGAACCCAGTGGGGTTGCTCCCTCGCCGAACTGACTACGCTGTTGGGTGCCGACTTTGCCCGGCAACAGGAAAGCGACCTGGCAACCCTGTACGCATCGGGCTGGCTCGTGTGCGATGGGGACCAACTTCGGCTGACGAACGCCGGAAAACTTTTCGCCGACCGGGTAGCGGCTACCCTGTTTGTTGGGTAAGCTACGGGTTTCGTGTACCGTCGTGCCTCGTTTTTTTGGGGATTTTTCGGGTTATATGGGCTGATAATCGGTTTTAACCGGTGCTTACTATTATTTTCGCGGAATGCTCTTACGTTTATGAACCCTCAGCGACCCGTTAATAAATTTCGTACCAATACTCCTCAGCAACCCCGCCCGAAGGTATCCCGGTCTTTTACCGAGCGGGGTCCGAACGAACAGCGGCCCCCGGCTAAGTCCGATCCGTCACGCTGGCAGCAGATGCGTCGTTTCATCCGGAACAGGCCCATACTGGAACAGGTATACCGGTTTTGCATCAGGGTTTTTCTATGGTTGTTCTTCGGTTCGCTGGGGTACGTCATTGCGCTGAAGTACGTGCCGGTTTTCGTAACGCCCCTCGTCGTTTCGCGCTGGCTGGATACGTTCGGTACCGATGAAAATAGCCACGTGTATAAAAAATGGCGGTCGTACGAGGCTATCAGTAAAGAAGCGGCCCTGGCGGTGGTAGCCTCCGAAGATCAGGATTTCCCCCGGCACTGGGGGTTCGACTTCGATGAAATTCAGGATGCTATCAAGGAAAATAAAACGCGCAAACGGGTGCGCGGGGCCAGTACTATTTCGCAGCAGGTTGCCAAAAACGTGTTTCTGTGGAATGGTCGCAGTTACCTTCGGAAAGGGCTGGAAGTATATTTTACGGTGCTGATCGAGTTTATCTGGGGTAAAGAGCGCATTCTGGAAGTGTACCTCAACGTAGCCGAAACGGGGCCGATGACGTTTGGGGTCGAAGCTGCCTCGCAGCGATACTACGGCCACCCGGCGGCCACCCTCTCGCGGACGGAAGCCGCCCGGATAGCCGCCGTACTCCCTAACCCGCGCCTGTTCTCGATCAAAAACCCATCGAATTACATCCAACGAAGAACCGCCCAGATTTCCCGGCAAATGCGGTATCTGGGCGGTCAGAAGTACATCAGGAATCTTTAACGGGAGGGGACTACTTCTCCTCCACCAAACTCGGCGTCATCCACCGCTGGGCTACGTTCAGGGTGTAGTCTACAAAGGCTCTTGCCGTCCGTTCGTACACCTCATGGCCGATAAAATGGCCCTGTTCGTCCAGGTTATCGGCTGTTTCGTGCGACTCGTACAACTTGGGCGATATGATGGAGTAGCTGTTGGTGAAACTGATGATTTTGTTGACGACCGTCGTCATATCCAGTGCGGGCTGCCGACCACCGCGCCCGTTAGAAATACCCACCATCGCAAAAACCTTGTTGTCGAACAGGTGCTTAAATACAGGTCCCCCCAATTGGTGAATCGCATTGGTGGCCTGCGGGGGGGCGGTCCAGTTGTATTCAGGCATCGCGAAAAAGACCAGATCGGCCGATTCCCAGGTGTTTATCAGTTCTTCCTGAAAGGGGGTAAGTGCCTCTTTCCGTACTGAACCCTGACCAACCAGGGGCATATCATAGTCCTCAAACGTTACGACAGAAACCTCATGCCGGGCATCGCTATGCTGGGTGCCTTCAGTCAGGATGAGCCGGAGGTAATTGACAAAACGCAGCGAATTGCTGTTTTTGCGCGATGAAGTGGAAATTAGGGCAATTCTCATTTGTTAGGTTGATTCAATTTACTGACAAAACCCCGTCGTTTGGGCTTTAGTTTCCGACCGTAAACAGGTCTGTTATCCGCTACTTCAACGCCTGCGCCAGATCATCGAGTAAGTCCTCCGCGTGCTCCAGCCCTACTGAAATGCGCAGCAGGTTTTTAGGGGTAGTTGAATGGGGCCCTTCCGAACTGGCCCGGTGTTCGATCAGGCTCTCTACGCCCCCCAAACTGGTGGCCCGCGTAAACAGGGTAAGTTTACCAATAAACCGAATCGCTTCCTCAGCCCCCCCTTTCACCTGAACGGACAACATGGCACCGGGGCCGTTCATCTGTTGCTGAACCAGATCGTAATGCTGATGCGTGGGCAGGCCCGGATAATGCACTTGCTCCACGGCTGGGTGGTCGGCCAGGAAATTGGCAATGGTCTGGGCCGTCAGGCTTTGGGCGCGTACCCGCACGCCCAGCGTTTTAATACCCCGGCTTACCAGCCAGCAATCGAATGGGGAAGGCACCGCGCCGGATAGCCCTTGCAATTGCCGCACCCGCTGAGTAAATTCGTTGTCGTGTTTGAAAATCAGGGCCCCGCCCAACACATCACTATGTCCGCTCAGGTATTTGGTGGTCGAGTGCATCACCACGTCGCAGTTCAGGTCAAGCGGGCGTTGCAGAACGGGTGTGGCCCAGGTGTTGTCGCACACGCAGATAGCACCGGCCTCGTGCGCCATCTGACTGACCAGGAGTAAATCCGTGATTTGTAATAAGGGGTTAGACGGTGTTTCGCACCAGACAACCCGCGTGTTTTCGTGAATAGAAGCCTTGACCGCGTCGAGGTCGCTCATGTCTACCCGCGTATAAGTAAGGCCCCAGGGGTGAAATACCTGTTCCAGCAGGGCGGGGGTACCGTAGTAAGCGTCAGTGGACAGTAACACATGGTCGCCGGGCGAAAGGGCCTGAAACAGCGTCATGGTGGCCGCCTGACCCGACCCGAACGCTATGCCGGTGGCTCCGCCTTCCAGCATAGCCAACGCTCTTTCCAGGGCTTCACGCGTGGGGTTGTTGGGACGGGTATAAAGAAAGTCGGCCGGTAATTCATTGGCTTCGTTACGGGCATACGTCGTTGACAGGTAGAGGGGGGGCACAACCGACCCGGTTACGGAGTCGGGCTGATGGGTGGCACGGAGGGCGAGGGTATCGAAGTTCATAGGGGGTAAGAACCAGTAACTGGCTCATTTTTTGTTCGTCCTGGTTTATGGTTTCTATTGGTAATACGGTAATGATTGCCAAAAAGTTGGTCACTCGTTCATTTTTAACGCGTTTGGAGCAAGACAATGGCTGATCTGGACCCATACACAACTGTATTGACCGCTAAAACAGCCGCGCATCTGCTGCGCCGGGCAACGTTTGGTCCCACGCAGGCCGAAATCGCCAGCTTTACGGGCCTGACGGCGGCTCAGGCGGTGCAGCAGCTTATCAGCAACGCTGATTATTCCCCCCCACCCCCGGTCGATCTGGATCAGTACAGCCGCACGGCCGGGCAACCGTTTCTGGATAAACCATTCAACCACGCCCGAAATTTTGATCTGGGCCATTACCTGCGCTGCTGGTGGCTGGGGCTGATGACTGCGCAAACGGCTCCGCCCAGCCTGCTCGACAAGCTGACCCTGTTCTGGCAGAACCACTTCGTCGCGACCCGCGAAGGCGTGGGCGATTATCGGTTCATGAATCAGTATCTGCTCCTGCTGCGGAATAATGCGCTGGGTAATTTCCGAACGCTGGTGACGCAGATAACCAAAGATCCCGCCATGCTGCGCTACCTGAACGGGAACGAAAACGAGGTGGGCAAGCCCAACGAAAACTACGCCCGTGAGTTGCAGGAGCTGTTTACGGTGGGCGCCGTCGATTTAGCGGGGAATAAAAACTACACGGAAGATGACGTAAAAGCGGCCGCACGGGCCCTAACGGGCTGGCAGTATACGAACTATGAAGTGGATGGCTCTACCAGCTTTACCACCCTTTTCGCCGATGCCAAACACGACACGACCAACAAGGTTTTTTCGGCGCACTACAACAATACCGTCATCACCGGGCGGGCGCCTTCCCCGCCGGGTACTCCATCTGCCGGGGATCTGGAACTGGCCGACCTGATCACGATGGTGCTGGCGCATCCTCATTCACCCCGGTTCATTTGCCGGAAACTGTACCGCTGGTACGTGAATCCGAACGTGACCCAAACCATCGAAGATAATGTCATTATCCCGCTGGCCCAGTATTTCCTGGCCAATAACCACAACATTCAGCCGGTCATCGTCAAACTCCTGACGAGTCAGGTCTTTTTTAATGCGGCCAACATCGGAGCCATCGTCAAATCGCCCGTCGAACTGGCTGTGGGGTCGATGCGATTTTTCAATCAGGCTGTACCCGTGTTGCCCGCCGACTACGCGGCCTTTAAAACCTACTTCGACTTCGTGTTTTACCGGATGCAGGACATGCAGATGCCCATTCTGGATCAGTCGTCGGTGCAGGGGTACGAAGCCTACTACCAGACCGGCTATTCCAAAACCTGGATTAATACCACGACTATCGGTTTTCGGTACGACTACACCGATGCCTATGTGTACCGCTTTCTTCAGGTGCGGCCCGATTACCTGATGGGGATCGACGTGCTGGCCTGGGCCACCTCATTACAACCTAATTTTTCGGATGTGTCGGGTACCCTGGCCCTGTCGTGCGTGGAAGTGCTCAATGGATTTACCAAAAATCTGTTTGTGTATGACCTTTTTCCGACCCAGCAGGATTTTCTGATCGATACCATCATGATGGAAGGGCTTCCGCGTACTTCCTGGACGTTTCAGTGGAATGCCTACCGCCGGAACCCTACCGATCCCGGTAGCCGGTATGAGGTGTTATATCGGTTGCAGAATCTGATGAAATTCATGCTGCGGATGGCTGAATACCACGTTTTCTGACGGGTAGTCGGGTATGATTTTTGCCCGGTGTTTGCTGGTTTTATTATGTGTAGATCGGCTAAACGGTAAATACTGTGCGTTAGCCCGAATGAGTATAGACTTGTGTTGTCAATCTATAGTATATTGATCGAATGCCTTATCTGGACCCGTATATTGCCGTGTTGACGGCCAAAACAGCCGCACACCTGCTGCGCCGGGCTACGTTTGGTCCTACGCAGGCCGATATCACCAGTTTTACGGGTTTGACGGCTTCTCAGGCGGTGCAGCAACTCATCAGCAACGCCGATTATTCGCCCCCGCCCCCGGTCGATCTGGAGAGTACTCAGCCCACAGCGGGGCAAACCTATCTGGATAAACCATTCAACGGCGACCGAAACTTTGATTTTGGTCATTATCTGCGCTATTGGTGGCTGGGGCTGATGACCGCCCAAACGGCTCCGCCCAGCCTGCTCGACAAGCTGACCCTATTCTGGCAGAACCACTTCGTAACCACCCGCGAGGTGGTAGATGACTACCGGTTTGTTGCCCAGTATCTGTTTCTGCTGCGTACCAATGCGCTGGGTAATTTCCGAACGCTGGTGACGAAAATAACGAAGGAGCCTGCTATGCTGCGCTACCTGAACGGGAATGAGAACGAGGTGGGCAAGCCCAATGAAAACTACGCCCGCGAGTTGCAGGAACTGTTTACGGTGGGCGCCGTCGATTTTGCGGGGAATAAAAACTATACCGAGGATGATGTGAAAGCGGCCGCCCGTGTCCTGACGGGCTGGACATACACCAATTTCTGGGTGGTTGGTTCCACCAGCTTTACCACCACGTTTACGCTGTCTAAACACGACACGACTAACAAGTCGTTTTCGGCTTCTTACGGTAACACGGCCATAACGGGCCGATCCACTAACCCGTCGGCAACCGTTACGGCGGGTGATGCAGAACTGGATGATCTGGTCACGATGTTGCTGAACCACCCGCAAACGGCCCGCTTCATCTGCCGGAAGTTATACCGCTGGTATGTGAATCCGAACGTGACCCAAAGTATTGAAGATAACGTCATTATTCCGCTGGCTCAGTTTCTGGCGAGTACGGCTAATAACTGGGCCATTCAGCCGGTCATCGTAAAGCTACTGACGAGCCAGATTTTTTTCGACGATGCCAACCGGGCGGCCATTGTTAAATCGCCGGTTGACCTGGCTGTTGGCACGATGCGCTTCTTCAACCAGCCCGTTCCCGATATGAAGACCGATTATGCGGCTTTCAACACGTATTTCAGCTTTATTTTCTGGCGAATACGCGACATGCAGATGCCGCTGCTGGATCAGCCGTCGGTGTTTGGGTACGAACCTTTCTACCAGACCGGCTACTCGAAAATATGGATGAATACCACCACCATTGCGCTGCGGAGCGACTATACGGATGCCTACATCTGGCGGTGGCTAGAGGTTAAGCCGGGCTACAAAATGGGGATCGATCTGCTGGCCTGGGCTACGGCGTTACAGCCTAACTTTGCCGATGCGTCGGGCACACCGGCTATTTCCTGCGTGGATGTGCAAACTGCTTTTACCAAAAATCTATTTGCCACTGATCTGTTTCAATCGCAGCAGGATTTTCTGATAGACACGGTGATGATGCAGGGCATTCCCCGTTCCTCCTGGACGTTTGAGTGGAATGCGTACCGCTCGGCACCGACCAATACCAACAAGAAGAATGCGGTGACGTACCGGTTACAGAACCTAATGAAATTTATGCTGCGTATGGCCGAATACCACCTTTGTTAATGAGCGAAAGAGCGAAAGAATGAAAGAGCAATATGGCTCTTGAAATTTCGCTCTTTCACTCTTTCATTCTTTCGCTTTTTTCTATGAAACGGAGAGACTTTTTAACGGCGGCTTCGGCGAGTTTGCTACCCGTCATGCTCGATGGCTTCGGGCTGAAAGCCATGTCCCGCCAGTCGGCGCTGGTGCAGTCGCTGCTGAACACGACGGCCCTGGCCAGTGACCGGGTGCTGGTGATCGTTTACCTCAACGGGGGAAACGATGGGCTGAACACCGTTATTCCGCTCGACCAGTACGCCCTATACACGGGCCTCCGCAGCAACATTGCCATTCCGCAAAGTTCCGTACTGGGGCTGGATGGCAACCCCGCTACGGGCCTGCACCCCGCCATGACGGGGATGCGAAACCTGTATAATAGCGGAAAGCTTTCCATCGTCCATTCCGTGTCGTACCCCAACCCCGACCAGTCCCACTACCGGGCTACCGATATCTGGATGACGGCCGTCGATTCCACGCAGACGTCCGTTTCGGGTTGGGCTGGGCGTTACCTCGAAAACCGGTTTCCGGGTTACCCCACCGGCTATCCTAACGCGCAGATGGAAGACCCGCTGGCCATCCAGATCGGTTATCTGACCTCAACGGCCCTGCTGGGAAGTCAGCAGTCGATGGGGATTGCGCTGAATGACCCCGATAGTTTTTACCAGCTGGTCGGTTCGGGTGGCGCCACCTCTCCCGGCGATTTACCCTGCTGCGATGCCGGTGACCTGATCGCGTACATCCGTAAGCAACAGGCCTTATCGGTGGGGTATGCGGGGGAGATAAAGCGGGCCGCCGATGCGGGGCAGAATATGGCTACCTACCCGGCGGCAGCAGCAAAAAACTCCCTGGCCGATCAGTTGAAAATTGTGGCCCGGCTCATTCACGGAGGCTTAAAAACGAAAATATATTTCGTGTCCCTTAATGGCTTCGATACGCACTCTGGTCAGGTCGATACTACCGATGTGCGACTGGGTAGCCATGCTGATTTACTGGGTAAACTATCGACGGCTATCGAGACCTTCCAGCAGGATTTGACGCTACAGGGTATTGAAGACAAAGTGGTGGGCATGACTTTTTCGGAGTTTGGCCGACGGGCTAATTCCAACAACTCCAAGGGTACCGATCACGGCGTAGCGGCTCCCATGTTTGTGTTCGGTAGCAATGTAAAACACCGTACAATCGGCCAGAACCCCGATCTGGCTAACCTGACCGGACAGGCGGGGAGTAAAGAAATTACCATGCAGATTGATTTCCGGCGGGTGTACACCGACATCCTGAACGACTGGTTTGGCACCCAGCATACGACCACAAATGCGTTGCTCTTTCGCGAATTCCCGACGGTCTCCCTGTTTTCGGATACGGTAGAAACCGTAGCATCGGGCAACTGGCAGGATCGTAATGTGTGGACCGTGGGACGGGTGCCCTTCGCCAGTGAATACGTCAAAGTCAACGCGGGGCATACCCTTACGATAGACCGGTCGGTTTCGGTCAAGAATATCCGGCTGGAAGGCAAGCTTATGTACACCGGCCCGTACTCGATTCAGATGACTGGGTAGGGTGTAACCTAATCAGTTTTTTTTACCGGGTCAATTCTTTGAAGATAGTTTCCAGGGAGTTTTCCTGTTGCCGGAGCCCCACGAGGGTTAAATTCTGGTCGGCGGCAAGGCGGAAAATGGCGGCTCTCAAATCTGTGTTAGGGGTGGCTGTAATTCGATACTGCCCGGCACTGATTCGTTCCACCTGTTCTACCCCCGAAACAGCCATCAGCACGTCCGGGTTTGGGAGGTCATTCTCAAATTCGGCTACCACTACTACGCCCGCACCCGTCGAGGCATTTCGGAGTTGACTCAGCGGACCATCCGCCACAATATGGCCCCGGTTGATAATCACGACCCGGTCGCAGATGGCTTCCACCTCCTGCATGATGTGGGTGGAGAAAAGTACCGTCTTGTCGCGACCCGCTTCCCGGATCACCTGCCTGATTTCGGCCAGCTGGTTGGGGTCGAGACCCGTAGTTGGTTCATCCAGAATCAGTACGGGCGGGTTATGCAGCAGGGCCTGCGCCAGCCCTACCCGCTGACGGTACCCTTTGGAGAGCTGCCCGATGCGCTTATGCTGTTCCAGCCCCAGCCCAACCCGGTCAATCATATCCGCTATCCGCCGACTCAGTTCCGCGCCACGCAGTCCGTGCAGCGAGCCTGCAAAGCGGAGGTATTCTTTTACGTACAAATCCAGGTACAGCGGATTGTGCTCCGGCAGGTAGCCAACGCTCCGGCGCACGTCCATGGAATGTGTACGCACATCGAACCCGTTTACTTCCACCGTGCCGTCGGTCGGTTGCAGGTAGCCCGTCGCAATTTTCATCGTCGTGGATTTGCCCGCTCCGTTGGGTCCGAGGAAACCAACAATTTCACCCGGCTGCACCGTCAAGGATATCTGATCGACAGCCCGTTGCTGTTTATATTCTTTTGTAAGATTCTGAACCTGGATAGACATTTTGGGAAGTATGTATTGACCGATAACGTAAAATTTGCCCTTTTTGCATAGACTGTCCGCAAAGCTAACAGACAAAAAGCCGGAAAGAATAGCTATTTTTAGCCGTTTAACCCCAGCAAACGTTGGTTTTTTGCCATTTTACTATGTCCCTATTTCGTAAAAAGACCGTAACCCAAATACTGAGTGATGCCGAAACTGGTGAATCGGGCAAGCTGGTCAAGACACTGGGTGTCCGTGATTTAACCTCGTTTGGTATTGCGGCTATTATTGGTGCCGGTATATTCAGTACCATCGGTATTGCCAGTTATAATGGCGGTCCGGCGGTATCGCTGCTGTTCGTGTTTACGGCGATTGCCTGCGTGTTTACGGCCCTGAGCTATGCACAGTTTGCCAGTACCGTGCCTGTGAGCGGCAGTGCCTATACCTATGCCTACGTGGCGTTCGGCGAAATTTTTGCCTGGGTCATCGGCTGGGCACTCATTCTGGAATATGCCGTTAGCAACATGGTGGTCGCCATCTCGTGGTCGGAGTATTTTACGTCGATGTTGAGTGGGTTCGGGATCATATTCCCTAAATACTTTGCCACCGACTACGGTTCGGCATCCCGCGCCTTCGATGTAGTGGAGCAGACCCGGCAGGCAGGTACGGCCCTGAGCACGTTGCCCGAGAGTACCCGGATACTGGCCGACGCGTACGCGAATGCCCCGATGCTGGGCGACCTTAAACTGATTGCCAATCTGCCCGCTGGTGCCATAACCGTATTGATAACGGCACTGGTGTATATCGGTATCAAAGAATCACGCACGGCGAGCAACATTCTGGTGGTGCTTAAACTGGCCGTCATTGGGCTGGTCATTGGCGTAGGGGCCTTTTACGTGAAGCCTGCCAACTGGTCGCCGTTTGCACCGAACGGGGTATCCGGCGTTTTGAGTGGGGTAGCCTCGGTCTTTTTTGCCTTTATCGGGTTCGACTCGATCTCGACAACCGCCGAAGAATGTAAAAACCCTCAGCGCGACCTGCCCCGTGCCATGCTGTACTGTCTGGCCATTTGCACCGTGCTGTACGTGCTGATTACGCTCGTTCTGACCGGCATGGTTAGTTACAAAGAACTGAATGTCAGTGACCCGCTTGCCTACGTGTTTACGAAAATAAACCTGGACTTTGTGGCGGGTGTAATCTCGGTGAGCGCCGTAGTAGCGATTACGAGTGCGCTGCTGGTCTATCAACTGGGGCAGCCGCGCATCTGGATGACGATGAGCCGCGACGGGCTGTTGTGGAAACGGTTTTCCCGGATTCACCCCACCTACAAGACGCCTTCCTTCGCGACGATTGTAACGGGTTTTCTGGTAGCTATTCCATCTCTGTTTATGGATCTGAACTTCTTTGTGGACCTGACCAGTGTAGGGACATTCTTCGCGTTCATCCTCGTTTGCGGGGGGATTTTGTTTCTGGATGCCAAAGGGTTGACGGCCCAGTCGAAGTTTAAGGTGCCCTATATCAACGGTAAGTACATTATTGGCCTGGTGCTGCTGGGGGTATCGGCCTACGCCCTAACAACGGGCAACCTGATGCAGACGCTGGAAAGTAAACCACTCCTGTTTGTATTCTGGGGTGTGTGGCTGATACTGGCCGTGCAGGGTTTCCGGTACAACTTTTCGCTGCTGCCGGTTATTGGTGTGCTGACCAATCTATACCTGATGACGGAACTGGGCGCCAGCAACTGGCTGATTTTCGTTATCTGGCTGGTGATTGGACTGGCTATTTACTTCTCATACGGCTTTCGAAAGAGTAAACTGGCCGGGCAGTAACTTTTATACAGATTTGATAGCCTGTTAATGCTGATGATATGGAAGCAACCATAATGGAGACCGCTCGTTCGCTCTGGGTTATATACCAGCAAATGCCTGCTGCCGTCAAGGAAGAGTTCAGGAAATTGCTGGAGCATGAAGAAGAGGATACAACGGGTTGGATGCGACTAACCGAAGAAGCCCTTCGGGATGATTGGGAGGCTCCTGAAAACGACGTATGGGACGAGTTTTATGCCAAGCAACACCCTACAAACTGATCTTATTCAGGGAAACATTGTCTGGGCACATTATCCGCTTACCGATAAAACTGACAAAGCTAAACGAAGACCTGTATTGATTATAAGCAACAGCTATTCTAGTGACCTGGATAACGACTACATTGTTCTGCCCATAACCAAGGCGGTTCGCTCGGAATCATTTTCGATTATTATTGATCCTGACGAAGTGGAAGGAGACTTGCCCGTTAGAAGCGAACTTCAATGTAACAAACCATTTACTTTACGAAGCAATCTGATTGCAGAAACTATTGGTTTATTAGACCAAAATCAACTTGAGCAGGCGGTCAACGTATGAACGAGGCTGCGAAGATCGTAGCTAAACTACAGTAGGCGTCAATTGAGGCAGGTGATGTTTTTGTCTTACCTCCCGAAAAACATGATGTGCTGTTGCGGGAGCCGGTCGTCGTTTTTCAGGAGTTTAAGCCCCACAGCTTTCATCTCTTTGGTTGCCTGGGCTACACTTAGTTTGTGAAGTTCTTTGATGGGTACGTTCGGATCTTCGGCGCGGTACTCGACCAGCACGATCCGTCCGCCCGGTTTAAGAGCGGCCACCAGATGCTGTATCATTTCGCGGGGGTACGAAAACTCGTGGTACGCATCAATCATAATCGCCATATCGATGCTCTTGGCATCCAGCTTCGGGTCCGATTCAGTGCTGAGGATGGGGGTTACGTTGGGCATCTTCCGTTTTGCTTTTCCCTGGTTCAGGTACGTAATCATTTCGGGCTGGATATCCACGGCCAGGACTTTCCCCTGCGGTAGTTTCGGCGCTATCTGAAACGTAAGAAAGCCGGTTCCGGCACCAATATCCGCTACTACATCGGTGGGTTTGAGGGAAAGGGCTTTCAGCAGTAAATCGGTGCGTTCCTCCTGTTCCCGCTCGGGGCGTTCGAGCCACGACGCGCCGAGGTGACCCATCACATGCGCTATTTCGCGGCCCATGTACCGCTTGCCAATGCCATCCCGACTGGCATCCCTGAATTCGTACACCGACGATGAATCGGTTGTTTGGGTGGTGGCAGGTGCCTGTTGCGAAGCCCCCCGGCAGGAGATAAAGAGTAATGTGATGAGCAGTAATAGGATACGAGGCATGACGATTGGGTTTGTATTCAGTATAAACCATCGTGACCCGAAACAGTTGTCTAAAAGAACCAATTACACCCTGTTTATGAATCTCATCCTACACGTATTACTCGATGCGGCCGTCATTTTTGGTTTGGCGTATTTCCTGCCCCAGATTGACGTTAAAAGCTTTGGAACGGCTATTGTTATCGCGCTGGTGCTTGGCCTGCTCAACTTTCTGGTTGGCTGGCTCATTCGCTTTCCGCTCAATCTGGTCACTTTCTTTCTGTTGACAGGACTTGTCCGTATTGTCGTTACGGCATTGCTGCTGAAGCTGATTGACCAGTTTATGGATAGCTTCACCATCGTTGGCTTCTGGCCCGCCCTGGTTATCGCGGTCTCCGTCGCCATTGCCGGTATGCTCATCGACCGGTCGGCCCCCACGCCCGAAATGGTCGAATCGGGTTACGAAGCGAGTATGCCTGTCTTTCTACGGGTAGTATAACCAGGTACGTCATAAATGCAAAAGCCGCATCAGCAATGATGCGGCTTTTGCATTTATCTATCAGTATGGTTTAGTCGCTCCGGCGACCGCCCATCAGGATACTGGCGTAATACAGTAAGGTGGCCAGGGAGCCAAGGGCGGCTACGACGTAGGTCATGGCAGCCCACCAGAGGGCATCTTTGGCAAACCCGTATTCGCGCTCATTCACGACGTTATTCGTCTGAATCCAGGCCAGTGCCCGACGACTGGCGTCGAACTCAACAGGCAGGGTGATAAACGAAAACAGGGTGGTCAGCGCAAACAGGCCAACGCCAATGGCCAACGGGATGGGCGTCGTCTGCAACAGCAGGATACCACCTAGCAGTATCCACTGCATATAGCGGGATGAAAACGATAGCGCCGGTACCATAGCCGAGCGTAATTTCAGCGGAGCGTAAGCTACCTTATGTTGTACCGCATGGCCACACTCGTGGGAGGCTACCGCAGCGGCTGCTACACTGCGTCCGTAGTAGACATCGGCACTGAGGTTTACTGTTTTTTCTTCCGGGTTGTAGTGGTCCGTGAGCATACCCTCTACCGACACGACCCGGACATCATAAATGCCATTCTGGTTGAGCATCATCTTGGCTATTTCGGCACCACTCATTCCATTACTCAGACCAACCTGAGCGTATTCATTAAACTTACTCCGCAGGCGCCAGCTCACAAAAGCACTGGCCCCGAAGATGAGAATCATTATTAACCAAATCATCGTTTGTTAGTCAGGTTTATGGTTCGATTTGACGGCCATCATTAAGGGGCCGTCAAAAGTAAAACAACAGTTTAGTCGAAAAAGTATCCCGGCAAGGTCACCATTTATCAAGACCGGGCACCATTTAAACAGACAAGTCAGTAACTCTGTTTGATTCGCTCGATGAGTTTGGTTGTCGAATAACCCGGCACCAGCGCAATCGTTTCAACGCGTCCCCCCCGACCCAGCACAAAATCGGCCCCGACGATGGTGGCTACGGTATAATCGTCTCCCTTCACCAGTATATCGGGCCGAATGGCCTCAATGAGTTCGAGCGGAGTGGACTCGCCAAAGAACGTAACCACATCCACAAACGCAAGGGCGGCTATCAGTCGGGCGCGGGCGTACTCGTTCACGACGGGGCGATTGGGACCTTTGAGACAACTAACCGAGGCATCGGTATTCAGACCCAGAATCAGGCGGTCGCCCAGGTTACGGGCTTTTTCGAGGTAGTCGATGTGGCCCAGATGAACGATGTCGAAGCAACCATTGGTAAAAACCAGTTGCTGCCCCTCGTTTCGCCATTGATTTGCCTGATAAACAGCCTGCTGACGAGTGAGAATTTTAGATTCGGTCATACGGGTAATTACTGTTCTATCCGGATGGCTCTTGGGTCGTCGAGTACATCGGGCAGGTCAGTCTTTTTGTTGCGTCGAAAGAGAACGTATAACAGCGAGGAAACGCCCAGAATGATAATCATCAGGGTCGAAACGCCGTGAATAAACGTGGCCAGTATCTGCCCATCCTGACTGGTTAGTCCGTACAGAATGGCTACCTGTCCTACCAGCAGGTGAAACGAACCGATTCCCCCCGGCGTGGGTGCCGCCATACCCAGCGAACCTACCACCAGAATCGTCAGTCCGGCCAATGCCCCCAGGTTAGCCGTGGCAGGCATGGCAAAAAACAGGCAGTAAGACATCAGGTAATACATGCCCCAGATGAGTAGGGTGTGGAAAACGAACATTCCGGGTTTCCGTATCTTTCGGACACTGAGTAATCCTTGCAGCAGCCCTTTTGTAAAGCCGCTTATCTTCTGATAGAGTGGATGCCGACCGAGTGCTTCCCGGTACCGGTTGAACAAAAACCAACCCAGCAACGCCAGCCCCAGCAGTACGGCCCCGACCAGTAATAACAACCCCGACCCACTGGAGCCTTTGGGGAGTTTGCCGCCCAGAAACTCCATGAAAAACTGGCTCAGGCGGTCAAATTCCAGAATAAATGTAGCCCCCAGCAGGAGTATCAGCATCAGCAGATCGAACAGGCGTTCGGCTACCACGGTGCCAAAACTCACGTTGACCGGAACACCGGCCACCCGGTACAGCGTACCGCACCGCGCCACTTCGCCCGCGCGGGGCAGGGCCAGATTCGCCAGGTAACCCGTTAGTACACTGGCCGTAGTGTCGAGTGAGTTGGGCCGCTGCGGTACAACCGGCTCCAGCAGAATACGCCACCGTTCGGCCCGGCTCCAGTGGGCCACAATCGTAAACAGGCACGAAAGCAACACCCATCGGTAATCGGCTGCGCTGATTTTTTTCCATAAATCGGCTGCGTCGAGGTGGCTTTGCTGGAAGGTGAACCATAAAAGTCCACCGGCAATGGCCAGAGAGATGAGGTACTTAAGAATATTTTTGAGATTCATAGACTCGGAAGGCGGTCAGAAAGCCGCGTGTAGAAAACTAATTGTTGGACTTCAAAGCCATACTTCATACCCTAATGTCGATGCAAAGTAACGGAGTTTCCCTTAAACACGGAGTACCGTTCCGTTAAAAATGGCGTTACGGGTGTCGAATAGTCCTGGTCAGGTCTTTTTTATGAAATGTCAATTTGTTAGTCAACCGGGAGCGGCAGGGAGGTTTCCGACAAGCGGGCTGAACAAATCGCCCGTTGTTACTCACATGGTGGCTAGTGCCGCCTGCTTGTGCGGTTCGCGGAGTTGTTGGTTCGTAGCCGTAAAATACCGGTGGTTACTCAAAAAAGAACGCTGGATAGTGTGCCACTGGCTGAGGTCGGGCAGGCGGTCGTACGCGCACCATTCCGAGAGGAGTGTTTCGCTGATGGCTGCGTAATCATCACGGCCCAGGTAATCCAGATCCGCATCGCACAGAATGGCTTCCAGCAACGTGGTGGGCGTTTGCGGCAGGCGCGTTGCCCGGATCAGCTGGCAAACCAGCGTAATCTGGGCGGTGCTGTACCCAAAATCAGGCAGTACCTCCATGGCCAGCTTGCAGCTTTCTTCTTCGTGCTCTGCATACGCCCGCAAAAAACCGGCATCGTGGTAGTAGGCCGCTGTCTGGAGCAAATCCAGTAACTCCGGGTCCGTAATTCCCTCGGCCCGGGCAATCCGGCTGGCCTGCTGCGCTACGTCGTGGGTATGCTGGATGCTATGGTAGGTGAGTTCAGGCGATAAATTCCTCGTCAGCTCATTCGCAATGTATTGACAGGCAAGTTGAGTCTGCATCATAAGTCATGCTTGAAGAGCCGCCAGTTTGTCGGGGCTGAGTTGCTGAAGTACCGTACTGGCATGCTCGTAGCCTTTGGCCACAATGTGGTCGTACGAGGCCCAGCTCATCATCCCATAACGGCTGACATCGGGGTTAAAGTACAGGTCGGTGTAGCGAATATTTTCGTTACGCCGGGCGCTGCTGTAGAGCAGGGTTGAATTAAGCATGATGGAGATCAGCGAGGGCAGGCGGTACTTTTTAAGCCCTCTGGGTCGGAAACGGTCGCGCAGCAGCGCTGCCGGGCTGGGTATCTGGTCCAGGTTCAGCTTGCGGGGCTTATCGATGTTCAGGTCCACCCCAATTACCTTTCCTACCCCCGAGCGGCTCATCACATCGGCCGGGAAATTGTTAAAGGTTCCGCCGTCAACCAGCAGGTCATCGCCTTCCACCACCGGCGGAAACACACCCGGAATAGCCGCGGTGGCCAGCAGGTACTTGAGCAGCGACCCACGGGTGTGAATTTCTTCGCGGGCCTGTGTGTAGTTACTCGACACCGTAAAGAATGTAAGCCAGCTGTCTTCAATGCCCGTATCGGGCTGGCCGGTAAAATCGCTGATGCAGTTCTGGAGCATCTGCCGGATGCGCCGACCGCGAATCAGGGAAATAAAGGGCAGCAGGTTATAATCTTTTGTCGGGTTGAAATGGGCGGCTTTCCGCAAGTGTTGGGTTACCGTATCAACGGATTCATCGAAGGAGAAAGAGGCTGCCACCAGCCCGCCCACGCTGGTTCCGCCAACCACATCAATAGGAATACCCTGCTCCTGCAAAGCCCTTAGTACGCCAATGTGGGCAAACCCTTTGGCACCGCCCCCAGCCAGAACAAACCCTACGGCCGTACCGCTCAGAATTCGGGCCAGGCGGGCCATATCCCGATCCAGGCCCGTGCGGATGTGGTAGTGATTTTTTATCGTGGGCCGAAGGGCCAGCCAGCGCGCCGTGTTACGCGGGTGATCGGTATGGGCGGGGTGCCGCAAAATAAGGGTCTGCGGGGCACCGGTCTGGAAGGTATTTGTCAGGTACTGCTGCTCTACAGCCGTCAGGTCGGGCCCCTGTTCGGCATCGGCCCGCTGCGTTACGCTATCGGTATTAGAGGGCATGGCGGGGAACTGAAGGCAGAATCCGGCGCAGGCGAAGGAGCCGTCTTTGCCAGTACGCTACCGAGTTGATCCAGCGGAGCATTTTATAACCATTTCGCGTAAAAGGCCAGGATATCGGCGCGCATGGCTTCCGTTTCCTGGTGGCCAACGTCATAAATTTTCAGCTGCCAGGCATCGGGCGCGGCATCCTGCCGGTAAACGGCTTTCAGGTTTTTATCAATTTTTTCCAGGCCGGGCAGGGGTGTCAGCGGGTCGAGCCGACCGGCCAGGGCGAAGTGGGGCCGTGGTGAAATCAGGGCGTTTATGTCGGAGGTGGTAAAATGCGTCAGCAAGTCCGGTACGTAGTAATATACGCCGTGCAGACCCAGCCCTTTTGCCTTGATCAGTTCCTGGTAATCCGTCAGGCAGCATAAATCGACGCATACCCTGATGCGCTCGTCCAAAGCCGCCAGCCACCACGCCATCGTACTTCCCATCGACATACCCATCGTAGCGATACGCTGCGTGTCTACGTCGGATCGGGTTTCCAGGTAGTCCAGTGCCCGCAGGTTGTCATATACCATCATCCCCCACAGTACCTGCCCGTTCCAGAGCATCTCTTTGAATGTGTCCACTTCCTTGCGGGCCTGCCGCTCCCCGAAACACCAGCTATCCAGGCATAACCCGGCATACCCCGCCCGTGCCAGCGCCAGGGCATAGGGAGGTTTCTGCATTTCTTTTCGGCCCTGGACAAACTCTTCTTTACCTACCTCATACTGACCAAAATGCGAGTGGTTGAACAGAACGACGGGTAGTTTGCCGGTATGGTGTTTGGGCCGGGTAAAATAAGCGGGTACCTTCTCCAGCCCGTTTATATCCATCAGGAGCTTTTCAGTAATCAGTTCGTCGGTTTCCTGCGTGGAAACGACAACCACGTTTATGGGTCGGTGCCGGTCGGGGAGCTTACCCAGCAGGGTATATAACGCTTTGCGCTGCTTATCTTTTTTCATGTTGGACGCTGGAACAAGGCTGGTTTTTACCCTATCGACAGTTGGTGAAGGAGCCGGGGGGAAGGCAGTCCCAACGGGTAAAGACAGCAGGGTGATAAGAGAAACAAACAGGCCTGATAGCCACCACTTGTGAACCATACTGATTTACGGTTTAACCGACGGAAGTGATTAGGTAAATGGCCTGAAGTACTTTCCTATACAGATCTGGCCAATTACGTATAAACTGTTAATACTATGAAAACTACCCGTCGTCATTTTTTGCAAAATTCTGCCTTAGCGGCCACCGGAGCCGGACTCGTTAGCCTGCCCACCCTGGAGGCCGTTGCCAGCCAGCGGAAGAAAACATCCGCCAACGATAAACTTCAGATTGGCCTGATTGGCGCTAATGGAATGGGCTGGTCGGACCTGCGCTCCCATCTGTTGATGAGCGATGTGGAGTGCGTAGCCCTGGCCGACGTGGACCAGAACGTACTGGACAAACGAGCGGCCGATGTGCAGACCATGCAGCAGAATAAACCCCAGTTGTTTAAAGACTACCGGAAGCTGCTGGAAAACAAAGACATTGATGCGGTCATCATCGGCACGCCGGACCACTGGCACTGTATGGCCATGATCGATGCCGTATCGGCGGGCAAGCACGTCTACGTTGAAAAGCCGCTGGCCAACAGCATTGAGGAGTGCAACCTGATGCTGGCAGCCGCCAAAAAATACAACAAAATTGTGCAGGTAGGCCAGTGGCAGCGCAGTGGTTCGCACTATGAAAAAGCCATCGAGTACATCCGATCGGGTAAGCTGGGCAATATTCGTCTGGTGAAAGTATGGGCCTATCAGGGTTGGATGAACCCCGTTCCCGTGCGGCCCGATAGTGCACCACCGGCGGGGGTCGACTACAGTATGTGGCTGGGACCGGCCCCCAAACGGCCGTTCAACCCCAACCGGTTTCACTTTAATTTCCGCTGGTTCTGGGATTATGCCGGTGGACTGATGACGGACTGGGGCGTTCACGAAATCGACATCGCCCTCTATGCCATGAATGCCAAAGCGCCTAAATCCGTAATGGCCTCGGGGGGCAAACTGGCCTACCCGGATGATGCCTCCGAAACCCCCGACACCCTGCAGGCCGTGTATGAATACGACGGCTTTAACATGCTGTGGGAACACGCCACGGGTATCGACGGCGGCAACTACGGCCGTACGGAAGGGATTGCCTTCATTGGCAACAATGCCACCCTGGTGCTGAACCGGGATGGCTGGTCGCTGGTACCGGAAACCGAAACGAAAAATGGCATTAAGGTCTACAAAGTTGAAAACATACCCAACCAGCCCCGCAACGGCGATTACCTGAACGAGCACACAAAGAATTTTGTCCAGGCCATCAGAGCAAATGATCCCAGCCTGCTGAAATGTGGCATTGAAACGGGAAGCATTGCCGCCATCAACGCCCATATGGGTAACATTGCGTACAAAACGGGCCGAAAAGTATATTGGGACCCAGCCACGAAGGGCTTCAAAGATGATGCACAGGCGAATGCCTTGCTGAATGCACACTACCATAATGGCTGGAAGTTACCGGTTGTTTAAGGTTATTTTTTGGCTGTCTGTTCTGATTCGGTAAGCCCTTTTTTTAAGAAAAGAGTTGGTACTCTGACAATTCTTGTGGTTAACTTGGTCTATGCAGGAAACCGACTTCTACCAACAGCTTTTAGCCTTGCCTGATTTGCAGGTGCAGCGGGTCGAATATACACCGACTCGAATTACACTATTTTGCCAACTCCAAACCAACAGCCAGGCCTGCCCTTCCTGTCTCAAGCAAACCACCCAACTCAATCAGTACTTAACCAGGCAAGTGCGCGATCTAGATATGTCGGGCCGCCAAGTCTGGTTG
>NZ_KB893550.1 GCF_000374085.1 Spirosoma spitsbergense DSM 19989
AATTTTATGGGATTACGAAACGGTCCGCAACCTGATTAGCCAGACTTCCACTCAAACAGGATTGTCGGTAGTGGTACGAATAGTGGAAAAGCAATACGAAAAGGGACTAAAAACGGCGCGGTCGGAAATTGACCTGACCCGCATTCGCCCTCATCCAATCAATCCACAACTTACCTATCTCGTACTTGCTTAAAATGTCACCTTATTTTATCAGCATTACTTATTGTGGGGTAAAAACTATTCCACTATGAACGTTCGTTTGCTTCCACTCCTGTTGCTGTTTTGTTTTCCTTCTTTTGCCCAGCAGCCTGTTTACAAAGAATTTGAAGTAGACAGCACTGCACAGCCACGCGGGGGTATGTCATTTCTGAACACGTATCTCCAGACCAATCTTCGTAAACCCACCCCCATTGAAGCCGAGGGTATAGGAGGTCGCGCGATCCTGAGTGCCGTTGTGGAACCGGATGGACGCTTATCGTCGGTTACCGTGCTAAAAGGCCTGCACCCCGATCTGGACCGTGAAGCCGTGCGGGCTGTTTCACTTTTTCAGGCCTGGAAACCCGCCAAAAAAGGAGGACAGGTCGTGCGGCAGCAAACGGTTATACCCGTCGCGTTCGCCAAAAACACGCCCTTCGTTTACCAGAACGGAGCAAAAATCCTGTACTTCGATGCGGACTCCAAACTCGTAGACAGTACACAGGCCCGTTACAAACAGAGCACGTTGATTAGTGCCGAAGGCCAGCCGGCGGGTTATATTGTCCTGTACGAACAGAAGGGAAAATCCTGGAAGGAAATTAACCGGTCGCCACTTATCCGTAAATTAAAATCGTATCAGAATGATGCCGGAAAGTGGGTGCATCAGGTAGGCCATCAAAACGCGGATTTACGGTGGGAAGGCCTGCTGGTTGAAACTGATGAAGATGGAAACCGCTTTCGTCAGGCCTACTACAAAAATGGGAAACGGGTTGACGATGAGTTCGTCTATTACCCAGTTGGCATGGTAGCCCGTAAAATTGAATCTCTGGATTCTACTGATGCGTTAACATCCTGGTACCCGAATGGACAAATTAAAGAAATCCGGACCGGAGCCAGGGATAAGCAAATTGGGGCTCCCCAACAGGATAAGGTCATTGCGTTCTGGGATAATACCGGAAAGCAACTGGTAGCCGATGGAAATGGACAAGCTACGTTTATAGCCCGCCGAAAATCGTGCAATGACACCATCCAGTACACGAATTTCATTGAACAGGGGAGCTTCAAAAACGGACTTAAACACGGTGACTGGTCTGGTCGGTACGCCGATGGCTCTTATTTCTACAAAGAGACGTACTGGGATGGTGCGTTTAAGGGTGGTAAAAACCGCACGGGTCAGGCTGACACTGTATTCTACGGTGTTATTGAGCAGCAACCGGAATTTCCGGAAGGTATGGCCGGCTTGGGAAAGTTCCTGAGCGAAAACCTTCAGTATCCCGTTAACGCCCAGAAAGCGGGTGTGCAGGGGAAAGTATTTGTCAGCTTCGTGGTGTGTACGGATGGTACCCTGTGCGATTATACCGTTTTGAAGGGCGTCCACCCCGATGTGGATCAGGAAGCCCTTCGGGTGGTCAAAAAGATGAGCGGACGCTGGAAACCGGGGGTACAGCGGGGGCAAAAGGTACGGGTTAAATACAACCTGCCGATCAACTTCAGTCTGTACTGATGGATTTCATGAGGCATACAAGTTGAAACCCGTGGATACGTTTGTATTTTTGCCCGATAATATCCGTATACATGTCGCTAAAGCAGGTTCCCCTTCATCACATTCACCAACAGGCAGGCGCTAAAATTGTGCCGTTCGCGGGTTTCCAGATGCCCGTTCGCTACTCCTCCGACCTCGACGAACACAATACCGTCCGGAATAGTGTCGGCATTTTCGATGTCTCACACATGGGCGAGTTTATCCTCAAAGGGGAAGGAGCCCTGGATTTGATTCAGCGCGTTTCGGCCAACGATGCCAGTGTATTGTTCGATGGCAAAGTACAATATAGCTACCTGCCTAATGGCCGGGGCGGCATTGTGGATGACCTGCTGGTGTACCGCATCAATGAGCTGGAATATATGCTCGTCGTAAACGCATCCAATATCGAAAAAGACTGGAACTGGATCAGTCAGCACGCATCGGATTACATCTTGACAATGGTCAATGTATCGGACGATATGTGTTTGTTTGCCGTGCAGGGACCACTGGCTGCTAAAGCGTTACAATCCCTCACCGAAGCCGATCTGGATTCGATGGCATATTATACCTTCGAGAAAACCGATTTCGCCGGATGCGCCAATGTCATTGTATCCGCAACGGGGTACACGGGCGCGGGGGGCTTTGAAATTTACGTGTCCAGCCACCAGGCAGAAATCGTCTGGAAGGCCATCATGCAGGCGGGCGAGCCCTACGGTATCAAGCCCATCGGCCTCGGTGCCCGCGACACGCTGCGGCTCGAAATGGGCTACAACCTGTACGGCAACGACATCACCGACGAAACATCACCCATTGAAGCGGGTCTGGGCTGGGTTACCAAGTTCACCCATCCGTTCATTGATGCCGATGCGCTGAAAGCGCAAAAAGAACAGGGTGTACCGCGTAAACTGGTTGGCTTCCAGCTACTGGACCGGGGTGTTCCGCGTGGACATTACGAACTGACCGATGCCGAGGGCACTCCCATTGGTGAGGTAACGTCCGGCACCCAGTCGCCCACGCTGGGCAAAGGTGTTGGACTGGGTTACGTGCAAACGGCCTTCAGCAAACCCGGCTCCGAAATTTTTGTAAATGTCCGGGGCAAATTGCTCAAAGCCCAGGTCGTTAAACTTCCCTTCGTGAAAAAATAACCAGGATTTTAGCGGGATTTAAACGATTAGACAAGATTTTCCCAGCATCCTGTAAATCATTTGAATCTTGCTAAAATCCCGGTTCAGCTCCTATGAAACAAATTGACGTTTGCTTAACTCCCGACCTATTGCACCTGCATACCATCGAAAACACGATTGTTGTGGTTGCCGATGTATTTCGGGCTACTTCGTGTATGGTAACGGCCTTTGCGTATGGCGTGAATAGTATTATTCCGGTGGCCACCGTTGAGGAATGCCGCCAGTGGCAGGAACGGGGCTATCTGGCCGCTGCCGAACGTAATGCAAAGAAAGTTGATGGATTTGAACTGGATAATTCACCGTTCACGTACATGGACCAGCGCATCCGGGGGGCCAACGTGGCCATGACCACCACCAACGGTACACTGGCCATAACCCGCTCCCGGTCGGCAGTGAAAGTACTGGTGGGGTCGTTCCTGAATCTGGACGCTATTGTCCGTTACCTCAAAACCGAAGGATACGATGTCATGGTGCTTTGTGCGGGCTGGAAAGGCCGCGTCAATCTGGAAGATACCCTGTTTGCCGGTGCGTTGGTCGAACGCCTGAAAGACAGCTATGCCATGGCCGAAGACAGCGCCATTATGGCCTGGCGGTTATATAGTGAGGGCAAGAGCAATCTGATGACTTACATGGCCAATGCGTCCCACATTCGCAGGCTCCAGCGGCTAGGAATCCAGAAAGATATTCCTTACTGCCTCCAGCACAACCTCTACGATGTTGTTCCAGTGCTTAGAGGCAATGCGCTGGTGAAGATGAATGCCTGATATTCGGTGCGTATATAGCCGTTCCTGTTCCAGGAACGGCTATATTTTTTTCAGCAGCCCCATCATCATTTCCTCAAAATAAGCCCCGTTGTAGGGGCCGAACCAGTTCATGTCGCGCACTTCGTAGGTTGAGCGGTTATAGTAGGCATCGGGCGTTACATAGCCAATGTAGCCTCCTTCAAAACTGGTAATCATCAGATTGACCGCTTTCTTTTTGGCCAATGGGGTAAAATCTGCCACAA
The DNA here is from genome assembly GCF_000374085.1 of Spirosoma spitsbergense DSM 19989. Lineage (GTDB taxonomy): Bacteria > Bacteroidota > Bacteroidia > Cytophagales > Spirosomataceae > Spirosoma > Spirosoma spitsbergense. The sequence goes on from NZ_KB893550.1 coordinate 3,908, forward strand.
ACTCCCCCGAAAAATCGCAGGGAGTTCCCAATAGTACGGTCTGGCCAACGCGCAGAGCTTTCAGATCGGATGGATAATCGCCGTATACGCTGTAAAACAACCAGGGCCTCACCCGCCAGTTGCCAATGACCCGCGGGTGGGGTTCGCGCAAATCCAGCGGCAGCGTCAGAATGGCCAGACTACTGTCGGACTGAGTCTGGATAGTAGGTACGGTTCGCTCAATGCGGTTGGCTAGGTCACCGGCGTAATTCCGAATTTCGGCAAAATCGGTATTCCCCTTTGCTTCGGGTCCGGTACTACCCACTGCCCCTGCCAGAAAGACAGCAAAATCCGCCGATTTCTTTTCCAGACGATCAACCAGCGAACCGGGGTAATCGCGACTGAGGTAGTTCCACATACTATCCTCAAACAGCGTGGCATGACCCGCAAACGTACAAAGCAGGGCCGATTCGCCCGTGGTAGTCTTCTGTAGTTTTAATAGCCGGATCAGCCCGTCAAGCGGGCGGGTCGGGCCGGAGTTTCCAAGTCGGTTATAGATATGATCCGTTGCATCCGTCTGTCCAAAACCAACCTGTACGGGAGCCATCGTTTTTTGAGCCTCGCGAATGGCATTCAACACCCCGTCGGTAATGCGGGTCACGATTTTTTCGTCGTATTCACCAGCAATCAATTCGCCGACCAGCCCCGGTGCCCAACCGCCAATGCTGTTATGCGAATGGATGGCGCCCATGTACATGTTCTCCCACCGAAGCCCTACTTCCGGCAGTCGTTTTTTCAACGATGCAACCACCGTGGGCGGAGTAATCAGCAGGTCCAAACCAACAATCGCCACCTTCATACTACCGTTAGTTAACACAATAGCCCGGACAAAAATGGAATCGCTGACGATGTGCCAATGCTTACCCCGGCGGGCACCGTAACCACCGGTAGGCGTAGTGTAAGGGGGTGTAATGTTCATTTTCGCCCAGCCCGCCCGCAACGGCTCCGTTGCGGGTGGTGGTGCAGGCAGTTGTTCCAGGCGTTGTTTTGTTTGCTGGTAATACGCCATTTGCTGATAAGGCGTATCATCAACCGGGGCCAGGCTAACTGCCAGGAACACCAGGATTAAGACAAATAGTGCTAACAGCACTTTCAGGAAAATACGAAGGAATTTCATGCCGGAGCCGCCAGAGATGGCGAATTTTAACGCAAGCAACGAAAAAAGCGACGGATTGGAAAAGTAGGGGACAAAAAAAGGCACCAGGGAAAATCCCCGATGCCTTCCGTCACCCTACCGGTTTCCCGGTCTCCCTATTATATACTACTACCCAAGAAATGGGGCCGCAATGGCCAAAACCGCAGCTTTGGTCAAAGGCTCGTCAAATGCTTCCCGGAATGAATCATCGGTGAAGCCAGTTGTGTTTGGCAACGTTTTTAAAGCAACCCCTCCCTGAGTAAATGTTGTTTGAGCCGGATCAGAAACCCAGCCTTTCAGGCCCAGTATCCGACGGACTTCCGACGCATGGCGCGCTTCGACCGAGTGGATTTGCAGGGCTGTTGTCAGGATGGCTTTATCGTTGATCAGTTCACCCGCCTGTCCTTTGTAAGCGGCTACACCCGTATCTTCCAGCGCGCGGGCTGTGGCCAGAAACGTGGCATAACTGGTGAAGGTACCGGTTGGGTACTTAAACGTTGGCTTGGCTGGGGCTGCTGTTCCCAGCGCACCTTTCAACAAGGCTACGTGGGCAGCCTCGTGCTTGCTGATCTGGGCAATTACTTTTGTATCGGCAGCCGGGATAAGACCGGAAGCGGCCAGACCCATGCGGTAAAATTCGTCTTCCAGGTACTCCAGTGTAAGAGCAAACTGTAATGTAGCGACAGCGGCTGCAGAAGGAGCACCCGACTGAGCCAGTGCTTTGTTCAGGCTGCCTGCAACGATAGCCGGAATACCAGCGGCTACCAGATTGGAGCCAAACTTGAGAAGATTCCGACGTGAGTAAAAGCTGTAACGCTCACTAACTTCCGGGTCAATCTGCTCTATATCAGAGATTATCTTAAATAAATTCATAGCGTTGTTCAGGTTTACTTCGGAAGGTTAGTGGCGGTAATCTGCGTTTTTACATACGTTTGAGCAATGGGTAGCACAACAGACGGGGCATCTGCTTTATCAAGACCCGTTGCAGGTGCTACAATATCGTCACCAGCGAAATCAGCTGATTTCGGATTCAGCAGATCGCGGATGGCTGCTGCGTGACGGGCTTCTACCGATACGATCTTTCCGGCTAATGCCAGGTAGTTCACATCTTTGATCAAAGAACCCGCACCGTTGTATGCCGATACGCCTAAATCTTCAAAGGCTTTGGCTGTATTGAGTACACTTGACCGGTCAGTAAACGTAATGGTCGTGAAGTTTGGGGTCAGGGCAGCAATAGCATTGGCGCCAAGAGCAGCCTTGAAAAACTCACGGTGGATAATTTCGTGATTGCGAATATCGGTCAGGAGCGTTTTCTCCGCATCCGTCATGCCACTGTAAGGTGTAGCGATTACCTGCGTATAGAAAGCCGCTTCCAGTTGTTCCAGTGCGTAGGCATAATTCAGAATACTAACATCCCCCGAACCTAAATCAACCGGAGCCATTACCGTAGTTGGGTTTTCTTCACCATTCTTGCAGGAAGCCAGAATAGCACCACCGGTTGCAAAGGCACCAGCGTAGCGCAGGAATAGCCGGCGCCCTACTCGTACCGGCTCTAATTGACCCGGCAACATGCCCAGGCTTACTTCTTCTTGTTGCTTTTTCATACAGGATAATTCGGTTTTGAACAGCCAAGCGTTCGGTACACTTACGGTAATCCCGGAATTTTAGATTTTCAACCGGAATAAAAAATGGAACCAGATGGTCGGAAAATTCGCCGGGAGATGGAATAGCAATTCTCTGCGGCACCGTTTTATGGTTGACAGTTAACAGTTGTGAGTCGAAGCAAAGAAAGCTTTCGTAACCTTTTTGTGCCAAATAAACATCCAGCAGCCCAGTCAAACCAGGCAGATACGCGTGTCGTAAAGCGTCAGAATAGAACAAAAAATCAGCCTGTAAAAGAACTATATCAGGCACATTGCGTTGTGTTATCGTTTTTGAACAAGTGGTCTCCCAACCGTTTTCAGGGGCTACCCCGCAAAACATCCGTGTACACAGTTTTTTTGCAGGGTAGCCCCAACGGTACGGAGTACTGAAATAAATTTACCCAATGCCATGAATATTACGCAGGTGCGTGAACATCTTCACCGATTAATCGACGAAGTCGATGATTTATACGTTCTGAACGGATTATACCGTAACCTCATCGCCGACAAGCGTCAGCGCGAAGCCTATGAGCAGGAACAGGCGAAAAAACAGGCTCGCCCTGATAAATCGGCGCGCTGATTGCCGTTAGTTAGAAAGGCTGCTGATGGTGAGCGCAATGATGACCACGTTGAAAATAAAAGACAGCACGCCGTGAGCCATCAAGGCCAGGACATGGCAGCGCTAAAAACTATTTTTAATGTTTCTCATGCCACCATTAGTAACTGGCTCACAGCGTGGGAAACCAAGTGTATTGTCGGCTTACGAAACCAAGCCGGACAAGGTCGTAAGGCGATTCTGGTCTCAACTGATTTTGCACTTATTAAAGCTAAAGTACAACTTAACCCCCAACATTTGAAACTCGTACGAACCGAGTTGAAGGCCGAATTAGCCAAAGAATTCTCAGAAAAGACCTTAAAACGATTTTTAAAAAGTTTGCCGGGCCGCCGGGCGGTAAGGCCTCTTGGCGACGGTGGCGCAAGTGCTTGAAAAGCAAGCAGGATTCCCTAGAGTATACCGACAAAGTTGACCGCTTGGCTTACCTGTATGAACTTGATAATCAGGATCACATTGATTTATATTTTGGTGATGAAGCCGGATTTCCGCTGAATATGAATGTACCATATGGTTGGCAATTTGCCGATGAACCGATTCGAATTTTACCCCAACGGGGCAAGCAAGTAAATGTTTTGGGGTTCATGAAATCGACCGGCGATCAGGTTCACACTGTTTCTAAAGAAGGCACCATGAAGGCTGAGTTTGTTGTCGAAGCAATCAATTCCTGGCGCAGGGGCCTGAGGAAACCGACAGTTTTAGTGCTGGATAATGCCCGGATTCATCACTCTAAACTTGTCAAGGATTGTTTGGCCGGTTGGGAATCGGAGAACCTATATGTATTTTTTTTGCCTGCCTACAGTCCTCACTTGAATCGAATTGAACGGTTGTGGCTAAAAGCCAAGCAACGATGGCTAAAGCCGACTGACTATGCCGATTTAGCAACCTTAAAAGCGGCATTAGCTGAAATATGGGCGGGTTTTGGGGATACGTTTCGGGTTGCATTTAATTAATTATGTCCAAGTACTTAACCTTCGAAAATTTTGGAGAGTTTATCCACATATCCAAAAGAGTTAGACGCTTGTAAAGTGCCATTGTTCTCGTACAGACAATGCAAAAGAGTCTTGAGACACACAAATAAGTCTTTTTCAGTGATTCTTGGTGAAGAAGTGGTATTGGCATAAAAATCGTCAATGGATAGTTGACTAGATCCAGAAGACATGTTTACCTCCAACCGCATCGCGCTACGCGTATCACTTCGCACACCGCTCCCAACAGCCGAAGGAATACAAATTAAATCAAGACTATCTGGCATGAAAAAGATAGTTCTCGTTCACGGGGCCTTCGGTGATGGGTCAAGCTGGCCAAAGTCGTTCCCCTGCTGGAAGCAAAGGGCATTTATGTTGTCGCTGTTCAAAACCGACTTGATGTCGTGGCGTCCGCCAGACGAACAATTGCTTTGCAGGATAGTCCCATTTTGTCAAGCGGTCACTTCATGGAACAGCACAATTATCGCAATGACCCCAGTGTAGCGGATCAGTGCATGTGACCGCGTTTACAACTGGCCTTAGGTACTAATAAAGAGTTTCCTCACGCAAAACTAAATCCGGTGATGGATATTAATCTTCCAAAGTCTATTTTACCCCGCGTTGTCATTGTTGGCAGTGGTTTTGGGGGCATACAACTGGCTAAGTCCCTGAAAGGAAAACCATTTCAGCTGGTGTTACTCGATAAGAACAATTACCATACGTTCTTACCCCTGCTTTACCAGGTAGCGACGGCTGGGCTGGAACCGGATGCCATCGCGGAACCCGTGCGCGAAATCTTTAGCGAGCAACGGAATTTCTTTTTCCGAATGGCGGAGGTGCTACGCATTGATCCCCAACAGAATCAACTTGAAACCACCATCGGGCTATTACGGTACGACTACCTGATACTGGCAAGTGGTTCGCAGGCTAATTTTTATGGGAATGAAGAATTGACACGACATGCGCTACCCATGAAGACGGTGAGAAACGCGCTGGCACTAAGAAGTCACCTATTAGAAAATGGCGAACGAGCACTGGAGCTTCTGGACAAGCAGCAACAGATGGAGCAACTCAATATCGTCATTGCCGGAGGTGGCCCAACGGGAGTCGAATTGGCCGGGGCCATCGCCGAGCTACGCGATATCGTCCTGGCCAAAGATTATCCCGAACTTCCCATTAAGCAGATGCATATTCACCTGGTTGAGGCAAACAGTCGTCTGTTGAACACCATGGCTGAAGATTCGTCCAGGAAAGCATACCATTTTCTGCGTAGTATGGGCGTAACTGTTCATCTGAAAACCCTGGTCCAATCCTACGAAGGAACGGTCGTAACGCTCAGCAACGGCGAGAGCCATCCAGCTAAAACCTTATTTTGGACAGCTGGGGTTGAAGGAGTTATCATTCCGGGTTTATCGGCTACCAGTGTTGGAAAAGGGAATCGGTATATCGTCAATGCGTTTAATCAGGTAGAAGGCTATCCTACTATTTTTGCGATTGGCGATAATGCACTGCAAATGATGCCAGCATATCCTCACGGCCTGCCTGGTTTAGCTCCAGTCTCTATTCAACAAGGCCAGCAACTGGCCAGAAACCTGGTTGCTCTCAATCGTAAACAACCACTTCAACCATTTCGCTATGTCAATAAGGGGGTTATGGCGGTCATTGGGCGGAACCGAGCGGTTGTCGAGTTGCCCTTCTGGCACACCCAGGGTTTTATAGCCTGGCTTCTCTGGATGGGCGTACACCTGCTTTTGCTGGTTGGCTTCCGTAATAAGTCCGCTACGGTGCTTAACTGGGCAGTCAATTATTTCAGTTATAGCCGGGCTTCCCGGTTGATTGCCCGATTTCAGAATAGTCCCGTCGAATCAGTGACAAGCGTCTCCCGGCCATAGTCTACAATAGCCGCTTTCCCCTACTATAGAGTTTAGAATGAATCCGCTCCAGCCTCTAAATTTGTGGGCCGGAGCGGATTCTATGTTATAGTGGCTTGCTGGGCAATACACAGAGCAGGTACCTAATTACCCGGAAGGGTTAGTGGCCTGCTGGCTTCAATCTGGGAGTCAGTATTTTAGTCTTGTCTACTGCCCCCCTAAAAGTGAGCAATTATTACGCCAGCCAGTGAGGTTGTAATCCTGTTCCTTAGCGTTTTACAGCCACTATCTTTATTTCAATCACCTGGTTGGGCAAGACCAATCCGTTGACTGTAATTAGCGTACTGGCTACCTGCATTGGATCTTTATAGAACTCCCGGCCATGCTTCGTTCGGGCCACATACGCATCCTGACCATTTAGAACATACAACACTTCTTCGGTTACGTCATCCATGGTCATGTCGAATCCCGTCAGTAGTTTTTTGATATTGGCGTAGGCCTGTACCATCTGAGCTTCCATTCCCTGAGCAAGCTCCCCCTTATCATCATGGCCCACTTGCCCCGCCAGCCAAACCGTTTCTCCAGCTTTTACCGCCTGGGCATATCCGTATTCCGTTTCCCAGGTCATTCCCAGGCTTTGCGCTTCTTTGTTGTGCGTTTTCATATTCTCTACCGGTTAAAATGGATGATGTAAACTCGTTAAATAGGTCCGTTACTCCTCAACGTGCAGCCGTGCAATAGTTCTCGTTAGAATGGATACTGTCTGGGTTCATGGGCGACGCTTACCCACTGAACGGTCGTCATTTCCTCTAAAATAAAGTCACCCCCGAAGCGTCCGGTACCTGACAATTTTTCACCGCCGAACGGCGCGTGCACTTCGTCGTTATCCGATTGGTCGTTGATATGAATCATACCCGTTTCAACCGTACGGGCAAGCTTCATTCCCCGGTACACATCGCGGGTATGCAGCGCACCACTCAGCCCATAGTCGGTCGCATTGGCCAGCGCGATCGCTTCCTCATCGGTTGCGAACGACATGATGCCGACGGCCGGGCCAAAAATCTCGTCTTTGAAAATAGGCATATCAATCGTCATACCCGATAAAACGGTGGGTTGAAGCACATTTCCCTGAACCAGATTACCCGTTTCAACGACCGCTCCCTGCTTTATCGACTCATCAATCATGGACTGAATACGCAGGATAGCTTTGTTGTCAATTAGCGGACCAATTATCGTTTGTTTGTCGGTGGGATCGCCGTAAGGCAGTTGCCGGGCGTGGGCGACAAACTTGGTTTTGAATTCTTCGTAAATCGACTGGTGAATCAGAATTCGGTTGGTGGCCATACATACCTGGCCCTGATGCAGAAAACGCCCAAAAATGGCTCCGGCAACGGCCTGATCGACGTCGGCATCGTCCAGTACAATAAAGGCGTTGTTGCCGCCCAGTTCAAGGGCTGACTTTTTTGCGTTCTCACCCGCAATCCGACCAATACCTCTCCCCACTGACGTAGAGCCGGTAAACGAGACCATTTTCGAGATAGGATGCCCCGTGAAATAATCGCCGATCAAGTCCGACTTGCCGACGACTACGTTAAACACCCCGGTGGGAAAACCGGCTTCTTCCAGCAGCTTGGCAATAATCGTCCCTCCTGTAACCAGCGATTCGGCTGAAGGCTTGACAACCATCGTATTGCCGACAGCCAGGGCTGGCGCAATGGTGCGCATCGACAGGTACAGCGGAAAATTCCAGGGGCTTATCAGGCTGACTACGCCCAACGGCTTTCTATATACGTACGACTCCTTCCCATCGATGGTCGATGCCATTGTGCGGCCATGCATCCGGGTGGGAAACGAAGCCGCTTCAATTAGGATGTCATGGGCCTGTTGTACCTCAATGACCCCTTTTATGTAGGTACTACCCGCTTCCTTAGCCAACCAGTCAATGAACTCCTCCTGACGTTCAGAAATAATCCGGGCTGCGTTGAGCAGTAGATCCCGACGAACCAGTGGGTTGGTAACTGCCCACGAGCCACAAGCTTGTTTGGCTGCAACGAAAGCCGTATCAACGTCGGCTGTCGATGCCGAGGGGAGTTCGTGAATGACCTTGCCGGTAAAGGGATTCAGGTTTTGCATCTCAGCCGTGGTGCTACCATCAATCCATTTGCCATTGATAAATTGCCTGTTCAACTCGGTGTACGGAGTCATGTCGATAGCTGTTTTACGTTAACTATGCTGTTTTTGGTGTCCGAACATGGCCGCCACATCGGCGACACGCTGACCCTGAAACCGGGCCGCACTCAACGTTACCTCATCCGGCGGGACTGTGCCATTTTGACTCGTAAACGAAGTACCATAGGGATTGCCCGACTGGAACTGAATTGGGTCGGCGTATCCAGGTCCGACGATCAGACAGCCCCAGTGATAAAATGTGTTGTTCAATGCCAGAATCGTGCTTTCATGGCCACCATGTGTCGTTGCTGCGCTCGTAAAGGATGACCCAATTTTGTTTACTAATTTTCCCTGTGCCCAGAGCGGGCCGGTCGTATCAATAAACTGTTTAAGCTGAGCTGCCGGAACACCGTAGCGCGTTGGTGCGCCAAGAATAATAGCATCGGCCCACTCCAGATCGGATAGTGTTGCTTCCAATACGTTTTGCGTCTCAAGCCGGTGATTCGACCAGCCTTCATTCGAGGCAACCGCTTCATCGGGAGCCAGTTCCCGTACTTTCCGAAGTCGTACTTCGGCTCCTGTTTTTTCAGCTCCCTCTTTAACAGCGAGTGCCATTTTGTACGTCGTTCCAGTCGCACTATAGTAGATAACCACAATTTTTGCCATGACAGGTTTGATTTTTGGTTGATTGGAAATGAAAGAGCAGAGAATAAAGACAGGCTGTCTTAAAAACTAGTAGTCTGTATCCAGCTCAGGATACGTTGTTTGCAGAATACTCACGCCAATAGTTGTTGGCAGCGGCAATGGTAGCAAATTCAATAGCCACCGTTTGCCCAATTACGATCAGTATTATGGCATCATTAGCATACACTGCACGCAAATTCTCCCGAACCTACGCGTCGGGCTGAGTGACCCAGATAGTAAGTCTGGGCATTTTAACCGCTAACTGACGACCTGCTTCGGGCGTAACCGTGAGCAGGCTGTTGGCAGGAATTAACGCTGTTGGGTTCATAATTCTTGATAGAAATGATTCTTGAAAATCGGTTCTAAGGATCTGAAAGATGCGTATGACACCTTAACCGGCTCGTTAACCCCCAAGCCAAACACTGTGCCGAAGAGGGCACACAGACGGGCAATAGTTGAAAACTACATTAGATGGATAATCAGGCCTGTTTTATCAAAACTGACAGACTGTGGGGGCCAACATGGGTCCAGCGGTAGTCCAGAAAATCTGGAGCGGTTCGCGATAAGTCCAATCGAACTGGAGCCGATTTATACCGAGTTGAGCGGTTCAATAGACGAAAAAAGCCTTCTCGACCCATCCAGCCGTGTTTGGCCAGTTACTAAATTTCCCTGCGGGTTCGGCACGTGGTTTGGCAGATGTAGGCTGAATCAATACAAACATTCCCATGAAACACTTACAAGTACCCCAACCAATTACCGCTCATGGTACCAGCTCATTTTTCAACCTCTTATTCTTTATCGCTATGATACCGATAACCGCAACAGCCCAGGAAACAAACACGAAAGCTACGCCCGGCCAGATGGTCGATGCCCTGCACTCGGCATTTGGTCAACACGAACATGCCCGCGCAGTACACGCTAAAGGCATTATTCTGACGGGTAGTTTTACTCCGGCACCGGGAGCCGGTACGCTTACGATGGCTCCGCACCTGCAGAAAACGACGGTGCCGGTTATCGTTCGTTTCTCGGACTTTACGGGCATTCCCGATATTCCCGACACCATTGGCGATTCCAATCCGAGGGGGCTGGCCATCAAGTTTCAGTTGCCGGATGGCTCGGCAACGGACATTGTAGCGCATAGTTTCGACGGGTTTCCGGTGGCCACAACCGATGAGTTCAGAGCTTTCCTGCTGGCTATCGGGTCCAGTGGTTCAACGGCCGCTCACCCTACGCCCATCGAACAGTTTCTGGCGGCTCACCCCATCGCCAAAACCTTCGTGACAACCCAGAAACCGCCGTCGGTGAGCTACGCAACCCTGTCCTATTTCGGGGTCAACGCTTTTAAATTCACCAACAAGGCCGGGAAGTCGGCCATCATTCGCTACCAGTTTATTCCCGAAGCAGGTGAGCAGTTTCTCTCAGCGGAACAGCTAAAATCGGCAGGGCCAAATTACCTGAGTGGTGAGATTAAAGAGCGGGTGAAAACAACGCCAATTTCATTCGGGCTATACGCGCAGATCGCCGAACCGGACGATAAAGCCGACGATCCATCCATTGCCTGGCCCGCTACCCGGAAGCGGGTGTTGCTGGGCCGGATTACCCTGAACAAACTCGCGCCAAACACCACCGCCGAGGACCGGTCACTGGCGTTCATGCCCAACCGCATTCCCAGCGGCATCAGTCTGGTCGACCCTATGTTAATCGACCGGTCCAGGGCGTATCCTATTTCGGTACAGCATCGTCAGTAACCACCAATCGGCACCCGCGTCATGGAATCAGTCGAAACACTTTCCTGGCTCATTATGGAGTTGGGCCAACGGGGGTACGGGGCCGATTTGAACTGCCCCCGTTCGGTAATCTGGACGGAACCGGGTGCCTTTCAGATTGATGCCGTGTATCGTTTTGAGGGGCCAACTGACCCCGCCGACGCATCTATACTGTACGCCATTTCGTCGAACAAGTTCCACATCAAGGGCGTTTTGATTAATGCCTACGGCGTCTATGCGGACACCCCTGCCGCCGACCTGGCCCAGACACTACGCGAATAAAATCCAGCGTTTTTGCCCGCTATCACCCCGTTTTCGGAGCGGTCAGGGCTATTGGAGAACGCAGCAAAAGAAACGTAAAAAAAACCACAATAAGCATGAAAAAGCGCATCAAAATTGGTTTGATTGACCCCACGTTTTATACGATGCTCACGGCAATAGACAAGCATATTGCTGAGTCGGGTCTGACAACCGCCCAAATCGACCTGCTCAAAATCCGGGCTTCGCAAATCAACGGCTGCGCCTACTGCATACAGTCACACACGAAAGACGCCCGGGCGCACGGGGAGACCGAAAAACGCATTTACGCCCTCGATGCCTGGGAGGAAAGCTCTTATTTTACTGATGACGAGCGGGCAATACTGGCCCTGACGGAAGAGGTTACGCTCATCCGCGACAGGCGGGTATCCGACGAAACCTACGAGCAGGTCGTGGCCCTCTTCGGCGAGAAAGAAACGGCCAATCTCATCATGGCCATCATTAGCATCAACGCCTGGAACCGCATTGGCATCGCCACCCGGATGACGCCCGTCTGAAATAAAAACAACCGGGCTTATAACATAAGTGATAAGCCCGGTCCATGCGGGGATGGGACCTTTGGGATTGAACGATAAACGACATCATCATGCACGACATACGCAACCGCGCGGACATCGACCAGTTGGTCGAGACCTTCTACGGCCGGGTTTTCAGCGACGAACTGATTGGTCCGATTTTTACGCTCGTTGCCCAGGTAAAGCCCGAAACGCATTTTCCGCTGTTAGGTGATTTCTGGGAAACCATCCTCTTCGGGCAGAACCGTTACCACGGCAACGTCATCCTGAAACACGTTGACCTGCACCTGAAGCAGGCGTTGCAACCGGCTCAGTTTGAGCGGTGGACAAGCCTGTTCTGCCTGACCATTGACAAACTCTTTGCCGGTCCGATGGCCGAAAATGCCAAAACCCGCGCCCGCACGATGTCGATGGTCTTACAGGCCAAACTGCATACGCTTGCCCAAACACCGGCTCATCATGACTAAATACAGCCTGCCCCCGACCCCGCCCACCGGTAAAGCCGCTATGTTATTACTGGCCGATTTGGGTGGTAAGAAAGTGTTCGCCAAAACCTTCCGCACCGGCGACCGGATGCCGCCCCACCACGCCCCCAATGATGTGTTCGTGCTGGTCCTCAACGGACAAATCGACATTACAATGGCCGACGAGACGCTGCGCTTTCAGCCGGGTGAAAGGTAATCTCCTGCCCGGTTTTATGGTTATAAATAACTTGATTACGGTATGCCATGTCCATTAAGTTTTGAGGGTTACCCGATGGACGTTTGCAAAGCTTATGCCGGGAGTAGCATCAATTGACAAAGGACCATTCTGACTCGTTCGGGCCGTTTATCATCATACCCCCCTCCGAAATAACTGGACGACAAACCGGAAATGTCAACCAACTACAGAATCCCTGGAGTTGGCTCATGCGGAATCATTGTGCGTTTCTACTGAGTAGCGAGGGCTTCGGCGAATTCCAGCCGTATCTGTACACCTTCCTGCTGCTCAATTTGTAGCGTTCCTCCGATCTGTTTGCTTAATCCCCTCATCAGGCTCATGCCCAGCGTCTTGCTTTTGACGGGGTTAAAGGTAGGAGGCATTCCCTTCCCGTCGTCCTGGATGACCAGTAGATACCTTCGGCTGTCCAGCACCGACAGCCCAACGCTTAGGGCACCCCGCTGACCGGGGTCAAAAGCGTACTTGAGCGAGTTAGTGACGGCTTCGTTTATGATTAGGCCCAGCGGTACGGCAAGCGTAGCATCCAGATCTACTGGCGCAACCGTAATCTGTTTCGTAATGATGTCCGCCCGGTCGAAGGAGCCAATCAGGTAATCAACGATTTCGTTGACATAATCACGCATGGGAATGGCCGCCAACCGGTCCGACTGGTAGAGTTTCTGGTGAATCAGGGCCATAGCGTGGACCCGGTTCTGACTTTCGCGAATGGCGGCCATCGCCACCGGGTCTTTAAGGTAAAGACCCTGCGAGTGAAGTAGGCTAGTGATTATCTGAAGGTTGTTTTTAACCCGATGATGAATCTCTTTGAGCATCCACTCTTTCTCACCGACAAGCTTTTGAAGCGATTGATTTTGCCGGGTAATTTCGTTTTGCTGAATCTGTAGCTGATAATTGCTGCGCTGCTTCAATCGGTAGCGGTTGTAACTTACGCCGAGTAAAGCCGTCAGCAGAATGGCCCCGACTATAAAGCTATTCCGGGTGGTTTTCTCCCGTTGCTCTTTTTCTATCAACAACTTAATCTGCTGCTCTTTTTTACGGGTCTCGTATCGGACCTGTAATTCGCTTAGCTGGCGGCTTCTGGCTTCGCTGAAAATAGAGTCACTTAAGGCCTTATGCTGCCGGAAGTGGGTGATAGCGGCCACATACCTACCCGCTGCCGAATCCACTTTGAAACTCATCCAGTGAACTTCCATCAGAACATTGAGCGGAACCTGTCCTTCAGGTGCCTCAATCAGTTGCCGCAGGTGGGGTGTTGCCTTCTGGTATTGCCCGCTTGTTACGTAAAATCGGCTGATACCCAGGTCAGCCACCCGAGCCCCCCAATCCGGCACGTTTTTAGCCGCCAAAATACTTTTTCGGTAAAATAGTTCTGCCCGCTTGTATTGTTTCAGTGCCGCGTAGCACTCGCCAATACTTTCATTGATTTCCATCAGAGAGGCATATCTAGCTTCTGGATTAGAATTTTCTGGGGACAGACCCAGCAGAAAGCGCAGTGCTTCGGGGACCCTGTTCAACTTAATTAACGCCCGGGCTAATTTCTTGGCAATAGAGGTATCAATTATCGTCTGGCCATTTTGTCGGTCAATGGCCAGAGCATCTTTATAGGCATTGATGCTTTTATCAAATTGCCCCAGTTCAAAGTAGATGTCGCCCAACTTTTTATAGGCAGCAGCCAGCCCATCAATTTGATGGTTATTTTCCTTGATTTTGATTGCGTTAAGTACATAAGAAAGGGCTTTGTTGAAATCAGCTCGGTACATATTGACATCAGCTAACTGCAAATAAGCCTGGTAGAGGGCTGGATACTGATGGGTCTGTTGAATGGACACCGCCTTAAGAATTTCGCCTTCACCCCGTTTCAGATCACCCTGGATGCAGTAGAGTTCGCCCCTGGCCAACAAAACGAGAGCTTCCTGCTGGGTATCGTTAATTTGGCGGATCAGCAAGAGGGCCTGATTATAGCAGCCCAGAATAGGTATGTAATATAAATTACTTCGGGTCATGCTGGCCCCCATCCTAAACCAGGCCCTGCTTTCTGCCGCTCTATCGTGTGTACGTTCACCCGATTCAACGACCCGCTTCAAATCCACAAACGCCTGTCTCTGGCTGGTATCAGTATTGTTGGATGCTACTAACCGGCTTAGTTCGTTGAGCAGTGTGTCCGGTTGAGCAGTAGCTAACGGCCCAGTACACAGTAATGCGACTATAGTTAATAAGAACCTTGCCCAGCTTGTTCCGGCGGGAAGTATCGCGGTTGAGATAGCTGAACAACTAATTTTCAATGGGTTTTCTGGCTAAATGAGTAGTCTAAAGATACGGCCAAAGTTGATACGTATTAACGTTACCAACTTCCCAAATTGACTCCAGCATTTCTGGAGATTTACACCTGGCTCTAAACTTTTTGGAGTTGTCTGAATGAAGCAGCAAAACTATCCAACAGGCAAAAAATGGCCCACGTGGCCTAAATCGCCTATTTATACCAATGCCCTGGCTACTAGCACTCCTGGCACGTGAATCGCAATTGGCTCGGTAAGGATTGCATTACCTGTTAATGTCAAACCAAAAATCGAAACGCATGAAAAAGCTTATTTTTTCCGTATTAGTTGCTTGCACGTTGCTGGCAATTGAATCCTGTTCGGATAACGACAATCCGGCTCCCGCCAAAACCTTCGTACTGGTTCATGGTGCATGGCAGGCTCCCTACGCCTGGCAATTCGTCAAAAGCCAGTTAGAGCAGAAAGGCCAGAAGGTCGTCGTGGTCGAATTGCCCGGTCACGGATCGGATATGACCCCGCCCGTTACATTGACGATTGACGCGTACCGAGACAAAGTCGTAACAGCCATCAATAGCATTACCGGTAATGTCGTTCTGGTAGGTCACAGCCTGGGGGGCATGGTCATAACGGCAACGGCCGAAAAAATTCCGGACCGTATCGACAAGCTGGTGTACATCGGTGCGTTTCTGCCCGCCAATGGTCAATCACTGCTGGCCCTGGCGAGTACCGACAGTACGTCGCAGCTTGGCACCGCCCTGGTTCCCTCTGCCGACCAACTTACTCTGGGACTTAAACCCGACCGGGTTGTGCCGGTTTTCATTGCGGATGGCTCGGATGCGGTGAAGAAATTAGTAGTGGATAATTACCGACCCGAACCCGCTATTCCGTTTACGAATCCCGTTTCCATAACCCCGGCTAATTTCGGTCGGGTAAATAAGTACTACATCTACACCACGCAGGATCAGGCGGTGGGATTACCACTTCAGAAGCGGATGGTGGCTGCGGCCGGCATAAAAAACACGGTCACGCTCAACAGTAGTCACTGCCCCTTTCTGTCCATCCCCGACCAGGTAACAAACGCGCTGCTAACTATGGCCAACTGATGAAAATTCAGTTGTAAGTTGACTACGTATAGCTATTACCGTTCATTTTCAAATCAAGTTGCCAAATTCAGGAATAATCTCAATTTAACGAACATGGAAACGACCAAAAAACGACCTATACTTTTCATCACGGGTGCCTTCGTGGGTAATAACTGCTGGGACGAGTGGATTGCTTATTTCACCAGCCACGGGTATGCGTGCAGTGCGCCCCCCTGGCCCCACAAGGATGCTCCGCCCGCCGTACTCCGTAGCCGACAGCCCGACCCGGACATTGCGGCCATTCGGCTGGCGCAACTAACCGATTACTACGCGCTGATTGCCCGGAGCTACGGGGAGAAACCTATCCTGATTGGGCATTCTATTGGCGGGTTGATGGTACAATTGCTGCTCCAGCGCGATTTGGGAACGGCGGGAGTCGCCATTCACCCGGTGCCTCCGCAGGGGGTTATCACGCTGGAACTGTCGTTCTATAAATCCACCTGGCACCCGTTAGGCCTATTCACCGACTCGGATGAGAGTTACTTGATGTCCTTTGAGGACTGGCAGTACATTTTCACGAACGGAATGCCGCTGAAAGCGCAGCGCGAAGCTTACGACAAGTTTGTCGTGCCGGAGTCGAAAAAAGTATCACGGGATGGCCTGACCGACGCGGCCCACATCGATTTCCATAAATATCACCCTCCGCTGCTCATTACGTCGGGCAGCACCGACCACATCATTCCGGCTTCGCTGAATCATACCAACTACGAGAAGTATAAAGACAGCCGATCCGTGACCGACTATAAGGAATTTGAGGGTCGTAATCATTTTGTACTGGGGCAACCTACCTGGCGCGAAGATGCCGATTATATCCGGAATTGGCTGGAGAGCACGACTGTTTAGTTCGACTATTTTAGTGACAAGGATTCCCGATTTCGGGCTGTTAAAGGGCTTCGTCGAGCCACCGTAGGTGCGCTATTTATTTGTACTGGCCGGGGCAATCCAACGAAAATCATCTCAATCAATCCGCTAACTAAACAATAATCAACCATGTGTAGTCTCAGCCGCGCCATTCTTGGCGCACTACTCAGTATCAGTATGACTCTTTCCCAAATCCAGGAGATAGCCGCTCAGGTCACCCCAACCGGAGTGAAAAACATTGTTCTTGTTCACGGAGCCTTTGCCGACGGATCGAGCTGGGCCAAGGTTATTCCCCTGCTGGAAGCCAGAGGCCTGCACGTGGTGGCAGTACAGAATCCGCTCAGTTCCTTAGCCGACGATGTATCGGCTGCAAAACGGGCCATTGCCCTAACGGATGGACCGGTCCTGTTGGTTGGTCATTCGTGGGGAGGGGTCGTCATTTCCGAAGCGGGTACTGACCCCAAAGTGGCGGGGCTGGTTTACGTAGCGGCTTTTGCCCCTGATGACAACCAATCGCTGGTCGATGCCTCGAGGGGCTTTCCGCCCACACCCGGTCTTAGCGAAGCAAAACCGGACGCTTCCGGCTTTTTGTCCTTAACGCCCAAGGGTATACTTGAGGACTTTTGTCAGGACTTACCCCTGGCAGAGCGAAAACTTGTGCTGGCGACACAAGGTCCCTGGGCGGCTGTTTGTACTACCGATAAGGTTAGCCAGGCAGCTTGGAAAGTTAAACCCTCCTGGTATATCGTAGCCGCTGAAGATAGGATGATCAGCCCGGAGCTGGAACGTCAGTTTGCCAGGACAATGAAAGCCACCACGCTGGAAGTTAAAACCAGTCATGTACCCATGCTGGCCCAACCGGATAAAGTAGCCACCTTTATTATTGACGCGGCCCGGAAAATAAGCAGCCAATAGTGGCCATTAGGATAGCCTGCCAATTCGGATGAAAGCTATTGACTGCCGTTCCAGGGTTGGCAGTACATCTTTACCAACGGGATACCTTATGAGAATTAGCACGATGCAGCCGACAGATTCGTAGTAGTGAATGTGGACTAACTAGTTAGCCCGGACTATTTTAGGTTCGGGCTAATTTTTTTGGGTACACTGATTACGATCAACTTATGTACTCACAACGGCATAATAAACCACTCAGCGGGTAAGCCTGCTGAGTCAGAAGTAGCGCCCAATCTAAATCAGGCGTTAACTCGCTCATTTTAGACACATATAGATGCGCAAAAGCCAGCAGTTGCTTAACCCGGCTGCTATTGGTATTGGCGGGTGCGTGGGCCAGCCGGTGCCACAGACTATCAATCGGGGGCATTGATTGCGCCGGGGCGGGCAGCGAAAGCAGAAACCAAAAGGCCAGAACGAAAAACGTTTTCATGGACGGATTGGCTAAACAGGTTTAGATTTCTTTCACGTAGTCCCGGCTCACAGCTTCTTCCGTAAAGTCCAGCCTGATTTGTACGCCCGCGTCGGAGTTGATGGTCAGGTCTGCGCCGAGTTGTTTGCTCAGGCCCCGTATCAGATTCATGCCCATTGTGCGGCTGGTGCGTGGGTTGAAATGGGTGGGTAAACCAACGCCATCATCGCTGATGGTCAGCCGGTAGGTGGCGTTGTCTAACCGAACCACCTGAACGCTAAGGGTACCCCGTTGCTGATTCAAGAAAGCATACTTGAGCGAGTTAGTCACCGCTTCGTTAATAATCAGGCCCAGTGGCACCGCTAATGTTACGTCCAACTCCACCGCCACTACATCCGTTTGCTTGCTGACCGTATCCGCTCTATCGAACGAATCCAAGAGGTAGTCGATAATTTCGGTCACGTACTCGCCCATCGGGATGGCTGCCAGGCGGTCGGATTGGTAGAGTTTCTGGTGAATCAGGGCCATGGTATGTACCCGGTTCTGACTTTCACGAATGGCCGCGCTGGCCACTTCGTCTTTGAGGTACAGGCCCTGGGAGTGGAGCAGGCTGGTGATAACCTGGAGGTTGTTTTTGACCCGGTGATGAATCTCCCGGAGCATCCATTCCTTTTCGGCCAAAAGTTGATTCTGGGCCTGTAAAAGTCGTTGCAGAGCCTGGTTAGTCTGGTTAATTTCAAGTTGTTTGGCTTCCAATAGTCGGTTACTCTGAGCTAAGGACTGGTTTTTCTGATTGATCTCAAGCTGTTTGGCCTCCAGTAGCCGGTTGCTGCGTTGCTTAATCCGGTAGCGATTGTAGCTCACGGCCAGCAAACCAGTCAGTAAAACGATACCCGCCACGATGCCGTTACGGGTGGTTTGGGCCTGCTTCAATTCACTCCTCTGTAGTTTGCTTTGCTTCCGCAGCAGGGCAATGTTCTGTTTGTTTTTCTGCGTTTCGTATTGCACTTCTACCTGGGCAAACTGCCGACTTTTGGTTACGTTGAAAATAGAATCATTCAGAGCTTTGTGGCGGGTAAAATGCTGGATGGCCGACAGGTAGTTGCGCTCCGACGAGTCGATTTTAAAGAGTATATAATGAATGTCTTTCAGGCTGGCGAGCGAGTTTTTCTGGGTTGAATCAATTAGCAGCGGCCTGACGTAAAAATCAGCTTTTTTGAACTGGTTATGTTTCAGATAAAACTTCCCCACCTCCAATTGTGCCCGGCGCGACATTTCGAAATCGTGGTTGGCTTCTTTGTAGTACTGCATGGCCTCCACGTAGTATTTTTCAGCCAGACTCTCGTCGTTCAGCGCGTCGTAGCAGTAAGCGAGACTCTGGGCTACGGACCCTTTCTGAATGAAATTGATGGTGGGAATTTCGGTCACTAACCCGTTAATCAGCTTCAGGGCTTCCGGGGCTTTATGCTGACGAATCAATTCACTAACCACCACATTAGCCGCACTGTACATCCCGAAATTGGGTAATTTATCCTGCCGCCATCTGGTCAGCGTCTTTTTATACCAGGCAACGGCCTGCGGCTGCCTACCCAACTCCAGATACATTTGAGCGAGGTTCCCATAAAAACTGGCGGCCGACACGGTATCCTGCGTCCGTTTCATGCTCTCGATGCATTGCAGCGAATAGTACAGACTTTTATTAAAATCGCCCCGCAACCGACTAATCGTGGCCAACCAATTGTAGGTGTAATGAAGTTTGGGGTAATGAATGGCTTTGTAGCGGCTCAGCACCTCATGAAACTCGCTGTCGGCCAAAGCAAGTTGTCCCTGATTGGTGTGGATAGAAGCCATTTCTTTCAAGACACCAATCTCTTTTTCATCATCATGAAGCTGCCGATATAGGATAATCGCCTGCTTATAATTAGCGAATATTTCGGGGAAATCTTTGGTCGTAAAGTTCATGCAATAGCCGAAGGCAAAGCGAGCGTTCGCTTCAGACGCTTTGTCGTGGGTCTGTCGGCACCGGTTGATTAACTGCGTAAAAAGGCGGTGAGCGAGCGGGCTATCACCCCCCTCTAGGCAGTTGATGACCAGCAACGTTTCCGCTTCGCGCTGCCAAGTCGGCACCCGCAGGGAATCACTCAGGCGTTTGGCGGCCAGTAAATACGTCCGGCTGCTATCTAAGTCGGCTTCGACTCCGCCGGGCTTGTGCAGGTGAAATTTGCCAACATCAATCAACAGTCTTATTCGGCTGGTATCAGCCTTTGTGCCGGGCAATTGTGACAGTATCTGATTAACCATTTGCCGATTTAGACCCTGCCCATTAACCGAAAGAAAACAGGTCGTTACCAGCAAGGCCAACAGCCAACAAAACCGTCCTGCTGATACCGATGCCCAGTGAACAGGCCGATTATTCGCCTTGTTGCTGGAACGGCATAGAACGGGAGGCAAACGCATGAATATGAGCAACGACTTTATCAAAATTAACTTGGTTACGAGGGTAGGACATAATAGCTAGCCATCACAGGTTCATGACCCTCTAGCAAAAACAAGACCTGATTCCAGCGGCACACATATATAGAGAGAGAGTCTGGCTCACTCGGCATCGATGCGCTACGTACTGATTTTTTTGGAGTTCTCCGTATCTACCCTCCAAATAGCTGGAGGTCTTCGGGGGGCGTTCTCTTGCGTCAAACGAGATGAATAAACTAAAAGCTTCGTCTGCGTTGATTCACGGCAGCTTCTCCGTTTCCCATCCCGATTTACAACGCATGGCACAGCAATTGACTCACTGTACACAAAGGCCATCCGGTTTTAGTCCTGAATCAACTGTCATGCAAGCCATCATCCTTTTTCTCCGTAGGCTCATTGGCCCGCCAACCGCCCAACTCATCGACGCGTTACACATTCGACTGCTGAACGACTGGCTTATAACACCAGACCCTACCTTCATTCACCCACACTGCGTCTGGATACTGAACAACGGCCATCCTCACCAGGGCGTCTACGAAGGCCAGTATGTATATGACCACTACACCTGCTATCTGGCCGATTCGTATTCGGCCTGGCATCAGGTAGTTAATGAGGTGATCGGCTCAGCATCAGGCGGCATCGTTACGGGTGAATATCAATTCCGACACACAGCAAGTGGCCTCTGGCACGCGGCTCCATTCAGCCATTTTTACCGCATTCACCAGGGGAAAATTGTCGGTGTACGCTTTTACATGGGTGATGTACGCATGCAGTTGCCAAGTGTCCAATCCACAAATGATTTAGTTAGTCTGACTTCTTTTTGTTCACTCAATTGATACCTTCTTCCTCTTTTTATGTCAATAAAGTTATGGACTTATTAGCCAACACAGACTTACCTTCGGGCACTGTCGAACTCGTCGAATTCGGCGACTTCGGATGTCTCCGGTGCCGTCAAAGCCGGGACGTATTGAGTGGTATTCTGCGCACGTTCGATGGGCTGGTTACCTACACCTACCGCTATTTTCCGGCCCGGCAGAATGAACTCTCGATGCTGACCGCCGTGGCCGCCGAAGCCGCCCGACGACAGGGTTATTTCTGGCCGATGTATAACGCAATTTTTAAACAACCCGTTATCAGTCAGTCCATCCTGTCTATTCTGGCGTTGTATGTGGGGCTGGATTACGAGCAGTTTCACCAGGATATACAGGATGAAGAACTCCGCCACTACGTAGAGACGGACCGCCATGAGGGCCATCGGCTGGGGGTAGTGACGACACCGACCTTCTTTATAAATGGGCAGCAGTTTCATGGCAAGCTGACCCACTCACGGCTGGCTCCCATCCTGCACCGGCACGTAGATTGCCTTAGTCAACCGGTTCTAAGCAAAGTGGACCCGGCTACGGGCGCAGTTAATTGGGGGCGGGGCGACTGGATATAATCAGACCAGCCAGGCCGAAATACCAGTCAGAATCGGTCAGTCGCTGTCAAATGAGGTCGGTTGCACAGTCATTGTTTTTCGGATGCCCAGCTTCTCCAGACGGTACTCCAGCGTGGTTGGTTTCAGGTTCAGCAACTCAGCCGCTCCGCCACTGCCCCGAATGCGCCCATTGGTTTGTTGGAGCACCGCCATAATGTACTCACGCTCGGTTTGCTGCTGAATCTGCCGGACATCGTGTAGGTCTTTGGGTGGCGTAGTAGTGGTTTGTTGCCCCGGCTGTCCGGTCCGGGTGTCTGGCCCGGTAGCAAATAAATTCAGGGCAAACAGATTGCCGACCAACGGACGACCCAGTTCCAGGGGCGTTTGACCATCGCTGATAATGACGGCCTGCTCCATGACGTTTTCCAACTCCCGGATATTGCCCGGCCAGGAGTACGTGAGCAGTTCGGCCAGCATACCCTGACTGATACCCCGCAGCGACCGACCAATTTTCCGGGCCGATTTCTGGGCGAAAAACTGGGCCAGGGGTGGAATGTCTTCCATGCGTTCGCGTAGCGGGGGCAGCGTGATCGGAAACGTAGCCAGCCGAAAGTATAAATCCATCCGGAAACGACCTTCGGATACCTCTTTTTCCAACTGCCGGTTGGTGGCGGCAATCACGCGCACGTCGATTTTAATGAGCGTCTTGCCACCTACGCGCTCAATCTCTTTCTCCTGCAATACCCGCAGCAGCTTAGCCTGGAGTTCGAGGGGCATCTCCCCAATTTCGTCCAGAAAAATCGTGCCGCCCTGGGCCAGTTCAAACTTGCCGGTGCGCTTCTCCAAGGCCCCCGTAAACGCGCCCTTCTCGTGACCAAATAACTCCGATTCGATCAAATTAGCGGGTAAGGCCGCACAGTTGACCTTGACCAGAATCCGGTCTTTTCGGCCCGACAGATTATGAATGGCCCGCGCAATGAGTTCTTTCCCCGTACCGCTTTCGCCCAGCACCAGTACGGTCGTGTCAGTATAAGCCACCTGCGAGACCTGGTCGAACACCCGCAACAGGGACTGACTCCGACCGATAATCTCGTCAAAATTGGCCGACGTTTTGACTTCTTCCAGCAGATAGGTCTTTTCGCGCTGAAGCTGTTCGCTGAGCCGGGCCACTTCATCGAAGGCCAGCACCCGTTCCAGCATCAGCACGATGGGCTGTTCTAAGCGTTCCAGCAAACTCAGATGCCGAAACTGATACGTATCGGGTTTACGGCTCAGAAAGGATATTACGAATGAATCATTAATGTTGATTTTTAGCGGCATAACCAGAGCGGATTCCAGCCGAAACGTCTGCGCCAGGACCTGCCCGAAAGGATTTGTCCGGCAAAAGTCGGCGAACGACGATTCGGTATACCGCTGAGCGTCGTGGTGGGTCGCTTTCGCCTGCATGGCCAGTAACTGACTGGCTGAAACGCGGCTGAGCGGCTGAATATCGTCTACTCCAAGCACCTGATACTCCTCGAAACCAACCCGGTAGAAGTTGTAACTGCGCTGTGTCTGTTGTCGGCAAAACTGGATGGCCAGAAAATCGAATGGTATGTGCTCCTGTAGTAGCATGGCCGCTTTAAGCAGTTTCTCTTCCCAGCTACCGGCTTCCGACAGGGCATCGGTAAGCGCAATTTGCAGTGCTTTTTCCTCGCGCAGTTTCATCTCAACACTGTGCGCGTAGCGGTACCGACCAATTTCCAAAGTGGTGAGTACATCTTTTTCCCGAAACGGCTTTACAACATAGCCGCTCGGCTGGGTAGCCTTTACCGCTTCCAGCACACTCTGATTGTCGTTGGCGGAAATGTAAATGAACGGGATGGCTTCGCTCTCCAGGTGCCGGGCCAGGTCAATACCGGTTTCCTTACCTTTCAGATAAATATCGAGCAGCACCATATCGGGCCGTTGCTGGTCAATCAGCGTCCGGGCTTCAGGGACGGAGTCGGCTACGCCCGTAACGATGTAGCCCGCTTCGTGGAGGATAAGCTCCAGGTCATTGGCAATAATGTATTCATCTTCGACAATCAGCACCTGACAGGAAGACGGTGAAGCAAGGGCCGGATGGGTGGGGTGATGCATTACATGAGCGTTAAGAAGAAGGAGGAGAAAATACGTCGATGTACTACCACTTAGCTATCAAGAATTACACCCGTTTGGAGCCGGGCATGTATCAGGTGAACCTTATTCATCAGGCGACGATCTTTTTTGAACATTCGAAGTCCCAAACTCATAGCTAATTTAATAAACATCAGGATAAGTACGGGCTAAAAAAAAATTTCATTCTGCCCTTTTTTTTCTCTCAGTTACTTTTTTGTACCATCGGCACGCGGGGTAACCGGGAAAGGGACTCCAGGTTTTTTTGATAAATCCAGTTTTTCTGGAGACCTCCAAGCTCCTGGGGTAACGCTATCAATTGCTTTTTACGGCATCGCTACGGCGTTTAGAAAGCCGAAGCGGGGCTGATAACTGATAGGAGAACAGCCTCCAGTTGTACCGGAGAATTTACCTAAAAGCCCAAATTTCTGGAGTTTAATCAATCGTATTCAAGAGTATTTAATGGGGAAATAGTGGATTTATCGGCCCGTACGGGGGTTCGTGAGATATAAGGTGAAATTCTGCCACTTGGCCCCAAAATCGCCGGTAGATAGTCAGGATGCCAGCGTCTGGCTTGTCCTTAACCGACCCGTATGAAGAATTTCTCTAATCCTGCTTGCGTACTCATCGTTGACGACGATGAAGACGACCGTTGGCTAATGACCCAGGCGTTCGAGCGGGCGTGTCCGCAGATTCAGCAGGTGCTGGCCTGCGACGGTGAAGAAGCATTTGATTACCTGCAAATCGTTCCGGTTCCTCTGTTCATCATTACTGATTTGAACATGCCCCGCATGAACGGCGTGGAGCTGGTCGAGCAGTTACGGTTTCAACCTCGCTACCAATCGGTTCCGGTCATCGTCTGCACTACGTCGGCGTCCCCCAATGACCGGTGCCGTTGTTACGCAGCAGGGGCAAATGCGTTTATCACCAAACCCAACTGCTTAACCGACCTGACTGAACTGATTCGTTGCTTAGTCAGGGTTTGGGATCATTAGTAATAGGTATTGGTGATGTCTACACGGTGTGAACTGGGCTTGATAATGTCAATTTCTCCCTAAGAACCCAGGGTAGTTCCACCAACTAAGGTATTCCATCAGGACCGATTATAGAGTTTCAAAATCGGTTCACGCATCATCTGGCCTGTGTCTGACAGCACAAAGGCAATCGTTTTACCAATAGCTTCGGGCGTAACCCATATGGCGGGGTCCACATCCGGCATGGCTTTTCGGTTAGGCGGAGTATCTATCGTACCGGGTACGATAACCGTGGCTGAAATAGCTTTACCTTGTCCGTAGGCATTGATAAGTTGGGCCAGGTCAAACACTAAGGATTTGCTGAGCGAATAGGCAACCAGCCCTTTTCCCACATCCGGCATTAGTGCGGGTTTAGCTCCCACCAGAATAAATTGTCCACCGCCCCTGGCGTCAAAAACGGGCAGCATTGGCTGTACCATGTTGTAAGCCGTCAGGAAATTAAGCCGGAACATGGCTTCTAAGGCTTCGACGTTCGTTTCGGCAAATCCCCCCGCAGTAAATCCGCCGACTAACAAAACGGCTGCACGGGGCGACTGCGGACGAATCGTATCCATAAAATCAGCGACCCCGGACGGGTCTAGCAGGTCGACAGCATAGCTCGTTACCCGTTCGAGGTGCTCGAATATGCTAATGTCTTTCTTCGAGCCTACTACAGCCAGTACTCGGTAGCCAAGCTGGTGCAGTTCATGAACTACACTGGTTCCCAGATGCCCGGCGGCTCCGGTAACAAGGATGGATGCAGGTGTTTCCATGTATACGTTCTCTTAATTGAGTGTTTGTGTTGATGTCCGTGAGCATTACGCAAATTAAATGCCTGGTATTGAGCAAGATGATTTTCAGGACTACGTAGTTAGCCATATCATTCTGATTCGCGTTGATTACAAACGGCCCGCCCTGGTTTCAAAAGAGGTAAGGTCGCATTCAAGTTCAGTTCGGGACCAGTGTCCTGTTTGGGCGACAACTGCGTCCGTTGTATTCAGGAAAGATAGCAACACCTGTTCCGGGTTAACAGCCTTCCGTACGACATCATAAGGTAACAAAAACTCGCCCATTTAGGGACTAAAAAACGCTTCAGTAGGTTTAATGGATTGCTGACCAAAGTCCGGTGGTGTAGGGTAATGATTCTGAAACAATCAGTTGATTAAGCCAGCACAGTAAGCCGAATAAAAAAGCCGTGTTCAGCTTCTGCTAGCATGGCTTTTTGCGGGGATGATTTTTCGGTACTGTCGGTTGGAAAGGGGGGTAAGAGTCTTCCTTTTTATTCCCCATTCACTTCTTGACCAGCCCCAGTTTGATTCGGACGATACAAAATGTCTTGTCTCAAAATCATTCGGACGTATTGCTGTTTCGATAGCAAAAGAAAGAGCTTGTCAGGATGACTTATTTCACTTACATTTGTGACGTAATTCACCCTTCCCATGGAAAGCCCAGTTCATCAATCTGCACATTCGATTCGATCTTCGCCCTTTGGTGTTATTAATTCATCACGCCAAGGAGTCCTACGTTCCCAAGTTGATGAGGTAGCCGCTTTAGTGGGGCTGACAGACCGAGAGATGGCGTATGCGCTCAATATGACGCCCCGTAATCTACACCGACTCAAGAATGAGCAACGCTTTAGTGTGGATGCTTCTGAGCGACTGCTATTAATGAAGAATCTGCTAATCCATGCCTTAGATACCTTTGAGGGTCGCAGGCCGACCGTTTTGCAATGGCTGCGAACCCCTATTCGGGAATTGGCTAGTCAAGCTCCTTTACAACTGCTCGATACGGTAACAGGCTTTGGCCTGGCCGATGATGTGCTGGGCCGTTTAGATTACGGGTTGCCTGCCTGATTGGCCTTATGGGACTTCTGTATCGCATCATCCGGGACAAGTATCGACATGAACCCTTATCGGTAGTCGGTAGCCGCTTATTTGGTGGCCGCTGGAATCCTAAAGGTACTGGCGTGTTATATGCAACCTCAACGCCTGAGTTAGGTTTAGTGGAGACCTTAGCTCATGCTCCAGGCGTCCGCTACGAGGATTTGCCTACATACTGGGTGTTTTCGTTGGAAGTTCCCGATGCTATCCGCTACTATAGCCGAGACCAGCTACCTGACTATTGGCAAGACGAGACCTATGAGCGAACCCAAACTTGGTTAAAAGACTGGTTAGCTATGCCCGACCAATTGGGCGTTGCCTTACCATCGGTACTGGTACCCCTGTCTTACAATGTGCTTCTCCACCCGGCTCATCCGTTGTTTGATACGATTCAAATTGTGGGCCAAGAGATTCAGCCCGTCGATCGTCGACTTTGGCGATCATCCGTTTAGAGTCTTTAGGTTTGCTTCTTTCCTCCTACTTATTCTATCGTTCATGAAAACCTCCGAATCCGTCCAGAGCTGGCCAGGGTGTGAAAGGGGGATGGAGTAGGTTTTTCTTCCTTAGGTTCGGCACGATACGCCGTCGCGGGCGGTTAGCCGCTACCATCCGACTCTAGCCGACTGTGCCTAAACAATCAGTCTATTCGGGAAAGAGTCATGAGTGGATCCATTAATCTGACTATGGAACTCATATAGTGTAGGGTTGATTGGGTCCGCCTTGAAAATGGTATTGATAACTTAGCCCCATTCACTTTTACCCCAATAAATCGTACCACTTTCGGAGTCAACTTTGCTCAGAATAGGCTGACGATTTCGACTTAATTGAGAACGTATAATTGAACTCAAACTGGACTGGGTCAATTTTCCGTGAAATTGTTGCCCACCCACAAAAAGAGTCGGCGTTTTGATCACCCCAAGTCGATGACCTTCCTGTTGATCGGTTTCAATACGTAACTGTAAATGTTCGTCATCTAAATCGTCAAGGAATTGATTGTGATTCATTCCTAAATAGACGGCCAAGATGGAAAGGGTGGTGCGATTGATAGTTGGCTGGGTGAATAACGCTTGGAACATAGGCCAAAAACAACCTTGCCGACGAGCCGCTTCAGCAGCCAAAGCAGCCAGAACTGAAGATTCACTTAGATGATTAGGAAAATGATAGAAAGTGTAGGTGAGTCGATCATTAAACGCGTCGAAAACCGTGATAATGTGTTGTCTGATGCTTCGGCATTGCGAACAGGCGAAGTCACCAAACTCCATTAACTCAATGGTGTCTGCCAGGGGGCCGGCGTTAGTAAAGAAGTGGTTGGATCGAGAATTCATACTATAAAAATGCCGTTTGTAACGCTGGATAATGAACAGAAAGGAGTAGATAGGATTACTAATTGAGCGAGTGAAAGGCGAAAAGGGTTGATACGTTCATGTGTTCTTGGGAACAGTGAAGCCGGATACTTACCTCGCCCATACAATAGCGGACGCCAACGATCTTTCCCTGATGAATCCGGTAAAAATGGGTAAATGGGGCTGTGTACCAGAAGTCATTTTCTTTACAACGAAACTGATACTCACCAACAACGATACCGCCAATCCGGGAGCCGATAATATCGTTGACAATCTCATGCCAATCGGAGTAGGTGTTATTGATCTCCCGGATGTATTGGCTATAGAAGTCCTGACCTACAAAAACACCTTCGCAGGGATGACCATTAGCTACTTTCCAAAGACAGCGAGGGTGAACAAATGAGACACCGCGTTCGACAAGCCAGTCGTTAAGTAAACGAATATGGAGATTTTCGACCAGGGTAGAAAAAGAAGGGCCAAATAGGCTGCGGAGAAAGTCGACCAGTAATTTCATGGTAAATGGTTTTAACGTATTACCAGCATATAGCAACAGCGGGGCCAGTGTATCCGGGGGAACGACCGAGGAAAAACTTTACCCCACGATAAAATCATTGGTCAACATGATTGTTGGCAACATTATTTTTCAACTACTTAATTTTCAGTAGCTTAATCAATTAATATCGGGATTACTAACTATGCCTTGCCATTGAAATACTATTCTTTTATTCTGTTAAAAAACTTTTCTAAGCTAAGCGTACGCTATTTCCTGCTTCTATTTACTGACGAAAACTCTACAAGGATGGAGATGGATTAATGGAGTCTCCAATAATGTAGAGTTTTTGTTCGATTGTTACAACAATCTATTAATGGCCAGCAATAACTTCTTGGCCATTTCATGCCGTTCAACGTGGTTTTGGCCCAATCTTGTTAAGCACTGAGCATTCTGGCACCCTTTTTTCAAGCTGTCGACTCAGGAAGCTATCTATAATAATGGATTTAGCCCCCGTTTCGGCTGATTTGCTCGGTCAGTTTCCGTTTATATAAACCAGTTAATTCCACTCCCCATGCAGAATTACGCAACCCTGGCTTTTACCGATCCAGTTAGAAAACTTCAGGAACGTTTTGGCAGCCGTAGTGCCTATGCCCGTCAGGAGAACTATAGTTTCCTTGATGGCCTGACCGATCAGGAAATAAGATTTATCGCCGAACGCGATAGCTTTTATATGGCGAGTATCGGAGAGAACGGGTTTCCGTATATTCAGCACAGAGGTGGTCCTAAGGGATTTGTGAAAGTTATTGATAATGACCATATCGGGTTTGTCGATTTTGTCGGTAACCGTCAATACATTTCCGTTGGCAACATCCTCACTCATCCGAAGGTCTCGCTGATTATGGTGGATTACCCCCGGCGTGCCCGGTTGAAGTTTTATGCTGAAGCAGCCATAGTCGAGTTAATTGACCAATCGGATTTATTTGATTTACTTGACCCAGCCGACTACCCGCACCGCCCCGAGCGAATGATGGTCCTGACTGTGCAAGCCTACGACTGGAACTGCCCGCAACACATTACTCCCCGGTACACAGCTGAGGATATTGCGGCAGCCATGCTCGACCGGGATGAATATGTTCGGAGTCTGGAAACGGAACTGGCTCGATATCGACAGAAAGCAACTGAGAGCTTATAGCACCCATCAGTTGTAATTTACCCACCACCTAATTCTATCTGCTATGAAAACAGGCACCAACCTATTTGCCGATGTTGTAATCGTGGACGACGACGAGGATGACCGCTTTTTAATGGATTATGCTATTGACCAATTACCCTTAAATTTGAACGTAGTTACGGTTTCAGATGCCCGGGATGTGCTGACTTATTTACAGAAGTGCCAGCGGCCACCGTCTCTGCTTATCACTGATTTAAACATGCCCTGCCTAAATGGTTTTGAGTTATTAAACCTGCTCAAACAGTCAACCCATTACCGCGATATACCCGTGGTTGTATTGACAACCTCTCAGGCACAAGAAGACCGGGAGCGGTGCTACCGGGCAGGGGCCAACGCTTTCATCGTTAAACCGGGCGACTTCTCCGAGGTGACTAAGCTGCTCCATTCCTGTATTCAAATCTGGCTCGGTTCATCGCGCTCTTAATCCTATATCCGTACCATTTAGTTGAGTGAGGAGATTCCCGCTCAACAGCCATCTTTACTCACTCTTCTTAATATTCATCCTGACCATTTTAGCTTCCAGCGTTGTGGGTTTCACATTCAATAATTCAGCGGCTCCGCCTTTGCCACGAATTCGGTACCTGGCTTGTTGCAAAGCCGCCAGAATATTTTCCCGTTCGGCCTGGTCAAAAGGTTTGACTGCAGCGACCGACTGGCTGGGATAATCAACCACTGTGGAGATGGGAGTAAGGGGTTCAATCAGGGAAACTTCAGGCGTGGTACTCATGATGGCGGCCCGCTCCAGTAAATGTTCCAACTCCCGTATATTACCCGGCCAGTGGTAGTCATTCATCTGGCGTAACGAAATGTCCGAAATTCCTACGAGTTTCTTACCCAGTTTTTTAGCAATCTTTCGCAGGAAGTAAGTACTCAGCAGAGTTATATCCTCCCGTCGTTCGCGAAGTGGAGGCAGATTAATAGGGAAAACATTTAATCGATAATAGAGGTCCTGACGGAAATTGCCAGCAACGGCTTCCTGTTGAAGATTACGATTGGTGGCCGCAATAACCCGTACATCACACTGAATAGGCCCCTTGCCGCCAACGCGTTCAATCTCTTTCTCCTGCAAAACACGCAACAGTTTAGGTTGCAGTTCCAGGGGTAATTCACCGATTTCATCCAAGAAAATAGTACCTCCATTCGCTAATTCAAACTTACCAATCCGCTTATCGGAAGCACCTGTAAAAGCACCTTTCTCGTGACCAAATAACTCCGATTCGATTAAATTAGCGGGTAATGCGGCACAATTTAGCTTGATCAATGGTTTCGTGCTGCGGGTTGAGCGATTGTGAACCGCCCGGGCAATCAATTCCTTACCCGTGCCCGTTTCGCCCTGAATCAGGACGGTATAATCCGTTGGCGCAACCTGTTCAATACTTTTAAAGACATTCCATAAAGCAGGACTTGTTCCGATAATTTCCTCAAAGTTAGCCCCCGTCTTTACCTCTTCGAGTAGGTACGTATTTTCCTGACGCAATTGCTCACTGAGTTGTTCAATCTTGTCAAAAGCCAGTAAACGGTCCACCGTCAGGGTCAATGAGTGTTTTAACCGCTCCAGTAGCATTAAGTGATAGGGCTGGTACGTAGCTGGCTGACGGCTGAAAAAATTAAGAAAAAATCGACCGTTTTGGGCCGTTTGAAAGGGCATAATCACATTCGATTGTAACCGAAATGTTCTGGCGATGAGTTTTTTGAGGGGATTCTGGCGACAAACAGCCTCGAAGGCATCGCCAACGTAGATACTCGGACCATCGTAGGCAACCTGACCACGAATCTGACGATACTTCTCCAAAGACATGCCGGTCATTTCCAGAAAGTTATTTGTCCAGATGGTCTGGTATTCATCATAACCCGTCCGGAAGAAACTACAAGAACGGAAGGTATTGAGGTTTTTATCGTTCTCTAATCCCAAAATAATATAGTCGAAGGGAATATGGGCCTGAAAAAGCCGGGTGACTTTCAACAGTCGATGTTCCCAATCTCCTGGCTCCGAAAGCGCATCGGTCAGGTCGATTTGCAAAGCCTGTTCCTGGCGTATCTGAACCTCCATACTATGCGCATGGCGATAGTGAGCAATTTCCAGGGCTATCAGCACATCCTTTTCGCGGAAGGGTTTGACCAGGAAGCCGTAGGGTTTGGTCGCTTTGGCTTCCTCTAAAATACTGGCATTGGTGTTCGCTGATAAATAGACGAAAGGAATGTTATCAGCATTAAGCTGGCGGGCTAGATCAATACCCGTTTCGGCACCCTTCAGGTGAATATCGACCAGAACCAGATCCGGTCGTTGCTGACGGTTAATTTCCAACGCCCTGGCTACCGAAAGAGCAGTCCCGCTTACCCTGTAGCCCGCTCTTTCCAGAATAAGGCGCAAATCATTGGCTACGGCGAACTCATCTTCTACAATCAGAATGGTTTGCGTAGATCCCTGGAGGTTCGTTGTGTCAATAGGCATAATTTGTACCGGTAGAAGTTGGATTTAGATGCTCGTCGCCAAACGCTAACGTAATTGTTAATCCGGGGTTACTGCTTACCTGCAACTCGCCCCCCAATTGCTCACTGAAACCCCGCATAAGCGTCATACCCAGTGAGTTACTGTTCATGGGATTATAGCCCGCTGGTAAGCCGACTCCATCGTCTACTATTATAAGTTCGTGTACACTCTGCTTCAACTGACGCAGCGAGAGGCTCACCCTCCCGGAACGACCATCCGGGAAAGCGTATTTGAGGGTGTTGGTAACGGCCTCATTGATGATTAGCCCTAAGGGTACTGCCTGGGTCACATCCAGTTCGATGGGTTCTACGTCCAGCACAAAATGGATTGGCTGGGGTAGGTCATAGGAGTCCCGCAGGTAAGCCACCATTTCCTGAATGTATGCCGGCATCGCAATCCGGGCTACCTGCTCAGACTGGTAGAGTTTCTGATGAATCAGGGCCATGGCCTGCACCCGGTGCTGACTCTCTTGAATGGCCGAAAGGGCCGTTAGATCCGATAGATAACTGGCCTGAGAGTTGAGCAGGCTCATCACCACCTGAAGGTTGTTCTTGACCCGGTGGTGAATTTCTTTCAGTAGCCATTCTTTTTCCGTCAGTAATAACTGAAGAGTGGTGTTTTTAAGGTTTATTTCTTCCTGCCGTTCCTGGAGTTGCCGGTTACTGCGCTGCTTCAAGCGGTATCGGTTATAACTTAATCCCAACAATAGGCTTAACATAATGGCTCCGGTTATAATAAAGTTACGGGTCGATTCCGCTTTCTGTATTTTCATTTCCTGCAACCTACTTTCCTGCCGCAACCCAACAATCTTTTTTTCTTTTTCCTGGGTTTCGTATTGAACCTCGAACAGAGCCGTTCGCTGTTTTGTCGTTTCATTAATTAATGAATCTGTTAAGGTATTGTATCGCTGGTAGTGTCTGATAGCCGAGGCATAATTAACCTCCGCAGAATCCAGTTTAAACCACCACAAATGATTAATAGCCAGCTCCTTCGTATAATGTGCCTGCTGACACAGTTTTTCGTTTACATTCAACGTTAAACGAGCTTTTTCATATTGTTTGTTGCTTATGTAAAATGGAATCAGGGTCCGATACATATAGAGGTGATAATCCTGCCCAAGGTTGGTTTGAAGCATGGCTTCCAGTTGGCCACAGTAGTGCTGCGCTTTGGCATATTCATGCGTAAATTTGCTGTAATAATTTACGTAACAGGTCGCTATAGCCATGCGGCAGTCAATGTCATCTTTATCGGCTGGCCGTCTTTTAATAATTTCCTTTAAATAAGCCAGCGCTTCTTCTATTCGCAGGTCTTTTACAGTTTCCCCGGTGAAGTTATCCAGTATAGCACTAATTGTAGTTGCCAGCGCAATTATCGTACTTCTGCGATGTTGTGTTTGGGCGCTATGTAAGGATTTATTATAATAGATGAGCGCTTTATCGGGTTGGTTTAGTTCATGATAGGTTTTACCAAGTCGGCTATAAACTTTAGCTAATTTAACCGTATCTCTGGCAGCCTCCACGGTTTGCATGGCGAGTAAGCCGTACTTAATTCCTTCCTCATAATCCCCCATTTTACTGAACACAAATCCAAGTAAATCATATATTTCCTGTAGGTGATCGTAGCCAGTTGAACGGTAAAGCGACAACGCCTGGAGGAGGTCTTTTAAGGCCTTCGTATTATTACTTTGTAATTGGTATAAGTCGCCCCGATACATCAACGCATCAGCCAGTTTTAATTTATTTCCTGATCGCTGTAGGAGAGCAACCGCTCTCTCGTAAAGACAGACTTGCTGAATAAGGTCTTCACTGGAAACGGAGTAATAAGCGGCCTTTTCGATGAAGGTATCCGCCTGATCTTCTGGAGTGCCAACTTTCATTAGAAGATTGCCTGCTTGCTGATTCAACCGCATGCCCAAATGCCTGTTGCCTTTTTCACGGTTCGCCTGTGCCGCGACCAGGTAACTCAACCCCTGCCCCCTTACATAACCCAGGGAGCGACTGTGCTTATAAGCCTGCTCACTGAGCAGTAATGCCGTATCAAGATCAGGAACAGATTCTCCGGGTTTGATTACATACTTATGACTCAATGCCACTAACTGTATGATCTGGCTGGTATCAGGCTTTGATAACAAAAGTAATTTTTTCA
This sequence comes from Spirosoma spitsbergense DSM 19989, assembly GCF_000374085.1. Taxonomy (GTDB): domain Bacteria; phylum Bacteroidota; class Bacteroidia; order Cytophagales; family Spirosomataceae; genus Spirosoma; species Spirosoma spitsbergense. The sequence continues at coordinate 38,612 of NZ_KB893550.1, forward strand.
AGCTATCGCCCCCAATTGGCTGGTTCGACTGCGCTTCAACCGGGCCAACCAACAAGGTCAGACCAATGAACCAGAGTAGGAAGCCTGTATTGATAATTTGTCGCATAACTGCATTAAGTGCCCAACTTAAAAAGTACTGATACCAGTCGAATATCGGCACTATCGGACAGGAGTACCCACATCAGACTGTCGGCCAGAGCGACCCACTGACTCCCAATCATAGGCGAGAATAGGGCGGCCAGGCGTATAATTGACAGGAATTGGATGGACAGGAAGCACCCTCATAGCAAGAACGGGGCAGCAACTTGAGAGCCACAATTATCGCTTAATTAAGAAAGGTTACTACGTTCAACGAGGTAAGGTGGAGTGGGGCATTACAGGTAATAGGCAAAAGCCCTCTATTTTGCAGCAAAATGCTGATTTATAGATTATTGATCAAGAGTAGCCGGTTATGACAGAGCAGTTATTTATACCCAAAAATCAGTACAATTTAAAATGGATACCCTATGTCCTGTCGGGTAGGATAAGTAATATCTCAGTTATAAAACATGCATCTACCTCCAATCATATGGAGTCTCCATCGAAAAACTCCATATGATTGGAGTTTCCTTCAACCCGATCAGGTAGTAGTATGGCAATTCGATAAACCGTCAGGCATTTTTATCCTGATAAGCCGACCACGAATGAAGCGATCCTTCATCCTTCAATGAGCTCTGATTAAAAACCTCGTTGCTAAACAGTAAACTGATTGTCAGTCCGGAGCCATTGCTAATCTGTAATACTCCACCTAATTGATCACTAAATCCATGCATAAGTGTCATGCCGAGTGAACGGCTCTGTTCAGGGACGTACCCGACTGGTAGGCCAACTCCATCGTCGGCCATGATAAGCTGATAAGTACCCCTCTTTTTCTGGAGTAAACGTATTGATATGGTACCTGATCGACCTTGAGGAAAGGCGTACTTGAGGGAGTTGGTTATAGCCTCGTTGATAACCATGCCCAGGGGTACAGCCTGAGTCAAGTCCAATTCGATGGGTTCTACCTGTAGGTCAAAGTGGATGGATTGAGGCAGGTCGTAGGAGTCCCGCAGGTAAGCTACGAGTTCGGCAATGTACACAGCCATCGAAATGCGAGCCACGCCTTCGGTCTGATAGAGTTTCTGATGAATCAGGGCCATGGCCTGCACCCGGTGCTGACTTTCCTTAATAGCCGACAGGGCAGCCGTATCAGAGAGATAGCTGGCCTGGGTGTTGAGTAAGCTCATGACGACCTGGAGATTATTTTTAACCCGGTGGTGAATCTCTTTCAACAGCCACTCCTTCTCGGTCAGCAAGAATTGCAACGTAGTATTTTTACGATTAATCTCCTCCTGCCGTTCCTGGAGCACCAATTGCTGGGCCTTTAGCTGCTGGTTATTCTGCTGTTTAAGGCGGTACCGGTTGTAGCTCAACAGCAATAGAGCCAGTAGCAGGGCGGCTCCTCCAATCAGCGCGTTCCGCTGGGTTCTCTGGGCTTTACCCTGCTCGGTAAGCAAAGCGATGTCTCTTTCTTTTAATTGAAGGACCTGTTCTTTTTTATCCGTTTCGTACTGGATACTTAAGCGGGCAATCTGCTTAAATTTTTTTTCATTAAAAATCGAATCGGTGAGGGCTTTATATTGCTGGTAATGTCGAATAGCCGTTGGATAGTTGCCCCGCGCCGAATCAACCTTGAATAGCATCAAGTGAACGTTTAACAGATGACTGGGTATTATTTTGGGGGAAGCCATCAGGAGCATCCTCAAATACGGATCGGCTTTCGCGTATTGGGAATTTTCTACGTAAAATTGACTTATGCGCTGCCAGGCGACCTGTTGAAACTGCGATGCGACCTGTTTACTCAGGGCAACACTCTCCAGATAGTATTTCTCGGCCAGCCCGTACCGCTTTAGGGCACTATAACACGCGCCAAAACTTTGTGCTAAAAGCAGTTTATCGTCGTAGGTAAGAGACAGGTTTTTACTCGCCACATCCTGCAAAAACTGTAAAGCTTGCGGGGCTTTTCCCTGTTTAAGCAAGGTCACGACTATTCGACTGGCCATTCCTACCTGAACAAATAGCTTTCCTTTTTGGTGGCTGATAGCCAAGGACTTCTGATGATACTTCATGCTTTCATCAAACAGGCCCAATTCATAATAAGCGTTTCCAAGCCTGAAATAGGCATATTCCAGTTCGTCGGTCAGCCCACTTTTCTCTATACCGTTAACAACCTTGAGGACGTAAAATAATTTTTGATTCAAATCTCCTTTAGCCTGGCTTAGGTCAGACATGAAGAAGTAAGCGTTGGATAAATAACCATACTCGCCTGGTAGCTTATAAACGCTTTCCTCGGCCAGTGCATGGTACGCCTGCACCAAAGGTGTGAAACCAATGGATTTTTGTATTGCCAATACCTGAAGCGCTTTTCGTTCGGCCCGCTCGGTGTTCCCTCCATCCAACTGGAAGTACTCATAGCCCATTTCCATCAGAATGAGCATTTCCTGAGACTGATTACCAAGTTGACGGGAAAGGGCCAGTGCTCTGGCTAAAACGTCCATATTTCCCCGGCAATCGTCACAGAATGTTGTGGTTGCCATTCTCAGCAAAGCCTTGATCTCACCAGCTTTATCGCTTGCTTCTTGCCGGGCTTCGATGACTTTCGTAAAGTACGCTTTGCCCCGTGGCCAATCCTTGTTAAGCAGATAACCAATCCCCAGCAGACACTGACTTTCTTCCTTCCATTTCTGATTGCCAATGCGTTCGCTGAACGTTTCTGCCTGACGGAAAAAATCAATGGCGCTATCCCGATTCGCATCCTGGTTGTACGTTGGGCGGAGCTGATTCTTTCCCAATTCCAGCAGCAGCTTGACGCGACTGGTGTCGCTCAGACGTTTGAATAGACGCAGTGCGGTGCCGTTTTTTTGTTGTTTACCGTAAATTTTAGCTCGCATAAAAAGGGCACTATCCAGTCCTCTGGCTAAAGTAAGCCGGTGGCTTAACAGCTCGGCCCGCTCGGCAAGTACCATAGCACTATCCAAATCCCGGACGGGATTTAGGGTTCGGTTCAGGTAGTAAGCACTCAACTTAAGGAGGGCTGACACCTGGTTGATGCCGGCCTTGGCGGTTTGAAGTTCTCGTCTCAGGCTTTCGGCGGTGATCAAAGAGCCTGGTTGTGCTCTAAGCCCAAATGATAACAAGACTAACGCAAGCATACCCCCCAAAAAACGAATTGTAAGGAAGTTTCCCATAGTAGGTACAGGGTAGCAACTTGATAACCAATGTTATAGACAAATAAGAAAAAACATGGCACTCTAAATATATTAAAAAAATTGACCGACCCCGAAAACAAACTGTCGCCTTGATGATTTCAGTTAAAAATCTGAAAGACAGCCTATTGTTCCAGAATAAGCTGATGAGGGATATGCTTACTCAATTAGCCGAAAGCATTTTTACTTTGTGTTCGGTACAAGTCGTTTCTGAATTGACTGTCTCAAAAAGCTACAGGAAATATGGAACGCTCCAAAGTCATGGAGACTTTTGATGGAGACTCCACTACATTGGACTACTGGCGTGCAGTGGCAGGAAAGCCGTTTAAGGCAGGAGCGATAAGTAAATACCTATTTTTAGGTCAAATAGCCCGTTTTTAGCGACGTACCGAATACAACTGACTGGTTTGGCACACTTTTCGGACTCCCCTGTTCAGAACGCTGTACTTTTCCTCGGTTTTCACTCTGGTCAAAGTGAACGTTCGTACTCGAAAGGTTTTATCCTCCGCTGATCAAGTTATACATCTGTTTGTTATGAACTCACTCCAACCTAATTACCCGTCTAACGCTGCTTGCGTACAGGTAACCGAATTCGGCGATTTTGGAAATCCTCAAAGCCAACAGGCTCATAAGCTCATTAATGTAATTGTGGACAGGTACGGTGGCGAGGTTACCTATCGATATTGTCATTATCCGAATCCCGATTGCAAACAGTCGTTGTTGGCGGCCTTTGCGCTTGAAGCGGCTAAACGCCAACATCAGTTCCAGCCGATGTATGGTGCCCTTCTTACTGCGTCAACCATTGACTGCACTACGCTTATCGAACAAGCAATTCAGTTGGGATTCAACCAGCAACAATTCATGGATGACCTGGCAGATGAAGGCTTACGTGATGTCATCAAACAGGACTGGGAAGCGGGTTATAGGTTGGGTGTTTTCAAATCGCCCGCATTCTTCGCGAATGGGTGTCGATTCTACGGCAAATTTTCAATGTCCCGACTAATACCATTCGTACACTTTCATCTGGTTCGTCAACGGAGACCGATAAACCCTGCACCCGGACCAAGCCCTATTCAGCTACCTGAACGGCTTGTTTATTCACGCCAGTAAGCGAGGAAATATCAACGTATATCAGTCAGCGTTAGTTTTAAATTTTAGCTGTTTACCGTGCGATGAAGTCCATTAAAAGGAAATACGATGCCCTGATTATCGGCTTTGGAAAGGGAGGAAAAACACTGGCTGCCTACTTAGCCAATAAGGGTTGGCAGGTGGCGCTGGTCGAGCAGTCGGCGTTGATGTACGGGGGTACCTGCATTAATATTGCCTGTATCCCAACTAAATTTCTGGTTCACAGTGCCGAGACGCATGTGCCCTATGCGCTGGCCATTGATGAGAAAAACCAACTAACCGCCAATCTTCGGCAACGCAATTATGACAGTGTCGACGAATCGCCAAACGCTATGGTCATAACGGGTAAAGCCACGTTTATATCGCCCCACTTACTGTCGATTCGGCTGAATGATACGGGCGAAGAGGTACTCATTGAAGCCGAGAGAATCATGATTAATACGGGTGCTACTGGCTGTATTCCGCCAATACCGGGCATTCATAGTAGCCGACGTGTCTTCACCAGCACCACCCTGATTGAGCAGACCGAACTGCCCCAGAAATTAGTGATTATCGGCGGGGGATACATTGCGCTGGAATTCGCCAATATGTACGCTCAATTTGGGTCGAACATTACGCTTATCGATAAATCACCATTTTTTCTGCCGGGCGAGGATAGGGACGTGGCAGATGTAATCCAGTCGATACTGTCTGACAAGGGCATTCGGATTGAAATGGGTGTAACGATTGAAGCTATTGAAACTGACGATCCCCGGCATGATGTCGTTGTGTTTCGGAATCATGCCGGGGAAATCGAAGAAGTGAAGGCTTCTGCGATTCTGGTAGCGGTTGGCCGACAACCCTATACGGAGGGCTTGAATTTATCGGCGGCTGGGGTAGAACAGGATGCTAAAGGATTCATTCGGGTAAATGAGCGACTACAAACCAATGTCCCCCACATCTGGGCCATTGGCGACGTGAATGGTGGTCCGCAGTTCACGTACATATCATTGGATGATTTTCGGATTATCAGAAGTCAGTTTTTTGGGTTCGGTGAACATACCCTGCTTGACCGAAAAAATATTCCGTCATCACTGTTCATCAGCCCGCCTTTGTCGCATGTTGGCCTGCGCGAACACGAAGCATTGAGACAGGGCTATCGGATTCGGGTGGCGACTTTACCAGCGGCCGTCAATATGCGTGCCCAGATAATAAAACAAACGGAAGGGCTTCTGAAAGCCATCGTTGACGCTGATACGAATCAGATTCTAGGGTGTACGCTGCTCTGCGCTCACTCCAGCGAGTTGATTAATCTCGTACAGGTGGCCATGAATGCAAAACTCGACTTTACCGTTCTGCGGGATACTATTTACACCCATCCCACGATGAGTGAGGCACTGAATGACCTGTTTGCCAAACTATGACAACCCGATAACGGTGGTTATGGTCTAAATTATGAAATGACATGTTGTACAACAGCCGTTTGTATAGTGTATTCGTCAATAAGTGTCCGCGCTGCCATGAGGGCGATTTCTTTGTAGCAGGCAGTGCATTTAGCAGACACTTCGACGATATGCACGACCAGTGTCCCAAATGCAAGCTCAACTTCATGCCTGAACCCGGCTTTTACTGGGCGTCCATGTTCGTTAGCTATGCCTTCTTTACAATCTGGACCTTAGCTACCTTTTTTACTGTGGTCATTGGGTTTAATGTTGACCTGAATTATTACCTGATTGGTCTGATTCCATCGCTCATTATCCTAACACCTTATTTTTTTCGGATAGCCCGTCGATCCTGGCTGACCTTTTTCGTGAAGCCCGAACTGCACAAATACCGCGCTAAGGCTGAAACGCCCTGAACGTGGCCACAGTGAAGTGTCCTGTCTGGAAACGGACAACTTGAATTTGTCACCTTTTAATAACTATCTATATGAGTAACACAGCAATTCTGGAGGAGGTTGAAGAAGCGGTTAGACCTGTTCCCTTTGCCGAAGACCCGCACTTATCCGTTGAGGTAAGGGTTTTTCTGAAAGAACTGAATTCGGGGGATGGGCCTCCGATGGAGAAGCTTCCTGCCAAGGAGGCAAAGCTGGTGCTGGTGAATGCACAGGCATCCGTAAAAGTTGATTTGTCGGGAATTGAGGAGTCGCAGAAGACCATCACCGCCGATGGCTATACCATTGTTCTGGACATTGTTCGTCCGGCCGGGGTCGAGGGTACGTTACCCGTGTTTATATTCATCCACGGGGGTGGTTGGATATTGGGCGATTTCCCAACTCATGAGAGGATGGTTCGGGACCTGGTCGTTTTAACGGGCTATTGCGGTGTATTTGTGAATTATACCCGCACACCCGACGCGGCTTTCCCGCAGGCCATCAATGAGATTTACGCGGCCACGAAATGGGTGGCTGACCACGGCGATGAAATTGAGGTCGACGGCAAAAATATGGCGGTTGTCGGCAATAGCGTGGGCGGTAACATGACGATGGTAACGGCACTGCAGGCGAAGGAAAAAGGTGGTCCGCACATTAAGACGCTGGTTATGATGTGGCCTATCGTTGATGCTGACTTTGAAACGGATTCCTACAAACGATTCGGGGAAAACCGGTTCCTGACCACACCGTTAATGAAGTGGATGTACGATATGTACATTGCCGACCCGGAAGATCGAAAACAAATTCATGCCTCACCGTTGCGGGCTACGCTTGATCAACTCAAAGGACTACCGCCAACGCTGATTCAGGTGGCAGAAAACGATGTACTACGGGATGAAGGAGAAGCGTTTGGTCGCAAACTGAATGAGGCCGGCGTAATCGCTACGACGGTCCGCTACAACGGGGTTATTCATGATTTTGGTTTGCTAAACGGGTTGGCCGAAATACCGCAGGTTCGTTCGTTGTTTGTACAGGCAGCCGCTGAGTTGAAAAAGCACCTCGGGTAAGTGAACTATACATCCTGACAGGCTTGGGTAACTCCCGTTTCTCAAGCCTGTCAGGAAAAGCGACTTGCCGCAATCCTACGCTACTAATCATTCTCCAATCAGCCACTATACGTAGTTAAATTGTATGGATCTTATAACAACAGAGTTTGGCTTTAGCTCCACGGCAGATGAAGTGGCTAAGGGAATCGATCTTACCGGTAAACGAGTGATTGTCACCGGTGCGGCTTCAGGAATTGGCATCGAAACGGCCCGGTCGCTGGCCAGGACAGGCGCTGAGGTTACTATGGCTGTGCGCAATGTTGAAGTGGGGCACAAAGTAGCCGACGATATTACGGCAACAACGGGAAACGATCGCATTTATGTTGCTTCGCTCGATTTAACCGATTTAGATTCGGTTCATTCCTTTGTTACTAAATGGACCGGTCCGCTTCACATACTTGTTAATAATGCTGGCGTCATGGCTATCCCTGAGTTACAAAGGAGTCCCCAGGGATGGGAAATGCAGTTCGTCACCAACCATTTGGGGCACTTTGCGCTGGCACTTGGGCTACACGATGCTCTGGCGGCCGATGGCGCGGCCCGTATTGTGGTGGTGGCCTCCAGTGGGCATCTGTTTTCTCCGGTCGTCTTTGATGATATCCAGTATAACTTTCGCACGTACGATCCCCGGTCGGCTTATGGGCAATCTAAAACTGCCGACATACTTTTTGCTGTCGGAGCCACCGCTCGCTGGGCAAAAGATGGCATCACTGCCAATGCGTTGAATCCTGGGGCGATTGCTACCAATCTTCAGCGGCATAACGGAGGAAAACTGGCTACTCCCCCCGAGCTGCAAAAAACACCCCAACAAGGAGCCGCTACGTCGGTGCTGCTGGCAACGTCGCCTTTGCTGGAGGGAATTGGAGGGCATTACTTCGAAAATTGTAATGAGGCAATGACCGTTACCAGCCGACCCAGCAATTACGAAGGCGTAGCCGCCTACGCTCTTGACCTTGAGAATGCGAACCGACTTTGGGATGTCTCTGTGGATTTGCTTGACCAGCGCGCCAGGTAATCCTGAACATTTTGATGTACTCGTCGCGGAGCAACACCGCATCAACCTGTGGAGGATCGTATGCAAATTACTCTTTTGGAAGCACTACACGCAAAACGACAAAGACGTACAACAATCGTTTCAGATTGTCGGTATCGACCTGCGATTAACCATTCTTAACACCGGGCGTAGCTACGGATTTTTACTCCTGAACGTATGAAAACGCAAGTTCAATCAACCTCATCACAAGCCAATAAAACAACGGCCCGAGCCATTCGTGGGGCCGCCCCGGTTGTGCCCCTGGCCTCCGAACCACTCGCCAAACTGGTGGTTGACGACCCATTGGCTGAACCACTAACCCTGGGCCGGGTAGTTGTCCAGTTTCGCACGGAGAATTTGCACATTGTACCGGTCTACGGGCCGGCAGCACTGGATGTGTCCCCGCGTATTGGCCATCTGCACGTAACGGTCGATGATAGTCCGTGGCACTGGCTCGATGCCAGTAACGAACCAATTACCCTGAATGGTTTTCCGCCGGGTCAACACAAGCTTCTGATTGAGTTGGCCGATCCAACCCACAAAATCATTGACGCTAAATCCGTCACCTTCATTGTCCCTGAGCGAAAATGAGCCAGGCTATCACCTCAATTTATCAGTTTCACCCAAATCTCTAAAATCATGTTACGTTTCAATCAACTTGCGCTGAGCGCACTAACCGTTCTGTTTTTGGCTGTTTCCTCGTGGAATTCGGCCCAGGGTCAATCAGCTGGCCTCAAAAATGTCGTTTTAGTTCACGGTGCTTACGCTGATGGTTTCAGTTGGAGCAAAGTGATTCCCATGTTGGATGCTCAGGGCTTCAACATTATCGCGGTAGAACTTCCACTAACGTCCCTGAAAGATGACGCAATGGCTACCAAACGAGCAATTGCCCGAATGGAGGGGCCAGTATTGCTGGTAGGCCATTCGTGGGCGGGTATGGTCATTACAGAAGCGGGTAATGACCCCAAAGTAGCGGGACTTTTGTACATCTCGGCCCTGATACCCAACGATGGTCAGGCGGTGGTCGATGTTGTAAAAGGCTATCCAGACTCGCCCGGTGGTGCCGAAACCCGCGAGGATGCTTCGGGCTTCCTGTACCTCAGCAAAAAAGGGATGAATGAAGATTTTGTCCCGGATTTATCGCTCATAGAGCGGCTAAACGTCTATACCACCCAAGGACCCTGGGCCAAGAAAGCATTAAGCGATAAAGTATCCGAGGCTGCCTGGAAAACCAGACCCTCCTGGGTCATCATTGATAAACAGGACCGAATGGTGAATGTGAATTTGCAACAGGATCAGGCCAAACGAATAAAGGCGACGACACTTGAGCTTAACAGCGGCCACGTATCGATTCTGTCGCATCCTAAAGAGGTAGCTACTTTTATCATTGATGCAGCCCGCAAACTGCCTACGCAGGTTAGCAAGCGATAAGCAGCCTTTTTTACCCTCCCCATCTGTAAAAACTTTCACGGATGGGGGCATCAAACTACTTAATCAAATCAGACTATGACACGTATTGCCTTACATGGATTTGGCCGGATTGGCAGACAGTTTCTGCGTATTGGCCTTCAGCGTAATTTATTCGTCCCCGTATCCATTTCCGACATAAAAGATGCTCAAACGCTGGCCGCCCTGTTCGCCGTGGACACCAACTACGGCCGTTGGTCCGAACCGGTTTCGGGCGATGACGCGCACATAACCATTGGAAGCCGGGAGATTCTGTACGTCAATGCACTGAAGGAAATTCCCGATTGGGCCGCGCTCAGCGTCGACCTGGTTGTTGATTGCACCGGTCACGCCACCACCCGCACTGGCGCACAGGCTCACATCGACCGGGGGGCTAAGTACGTGTTGATCAGCGCGCCCAGTAAAACGCTGGCGGATTGCGATGCGGTGCTTCTGAAGGGAATAAACCTGGAAAACTTTAACCCGGCCAGTCATCGGATTGTCAGTACGGGCAGTTGCACGACTAACGCGCTGGCCGCACCCATCAAGGTGCTGCTGGAAAATTTCGGAATTCAGTACGGTCTCTTCACAACGGTGCATTCGTACACCAACTCCCAGTCACTTACCGACCAGCCGATGAAAGACCGGCGCGATTCGTGGGCGGCTGCCGAGAATATTATTCCGTCTTCGTCGGGAGCGGCCAAGGCGTTGAAATTTATCTGGCCCGATCTTCAGGTAACAGGAAAGGCTTATCGCATAACGACCCGCACGGGTAGTATTGCCGAGCTAAATCTGGTTACGGACAAGGAATGTACGGTACAGCAGGTGAATGATGCTTTTCGTCTGGCAGCCGCCGAAGGGCCGTTGACGGGAGTAATGGACGTGCTGGAGGGCGAATGGGCCTCGTCCCGAATTGTGTATGACTCCCATTCCGCCATCATTGATTTGCCCCTGACGGCCAAAGAAGGCAACATTTTATCGGTCGCTTCCTGGTATGATAACGAATGGGGATTCTCGAACCGGCTTGCCGACGTAGCCGCCTACATGGCCGAACGGATTTAGTCAATTCAACCCAAGTGAACAAACGAGATTATATTTGGCAAATCACTGTATCTGGTCTCCATCTTATGTTACCGTCTGAAAATATACCAGGAGCGAATCCAAAAGGAGTCATTGTTCGTTCCAGCCTCTACTCGGTCAGCGAGACAATGGATAGATTCCAGGCCTTCATGCAACAACATGGAATCACGATCTACGTCCGCATTGACCAGCAGGCCGAGTTAAGAAAAGTGGGGCAGACAATACTACCTTTATCATTCATCCTGTTCGGGAATCCAAAGGCGGGTGGGCCAGTTATGTCCAGTATACCAGTAACCGCGCTCGACCTGCCGTTGAAACTTATTGCCTGGGAAGATCATCAGGCTAACGTTTGGATAGCCTACAATGACAGTACGTATATAGGTGGTCGTTATGGACTTTCACCAAAGTTTATCCCATTTCTACGCCTTGATGAGCTGGTTAGTAAAGTCTTGGATAAGTAACGATTTTCTCTTTCAGTCTAACTCGGTATGAAACCAACTACTTTATTTCTGGCACTGCTCTTAGTGATGATCAGTGAAGTTCCAAGCGTAGTTTCCTCCCCGCAACAGGAAGAGGCCGTACCAGTTTGTGGGATTAAAATTCCAACTGGAGACCGCAATATGTTTCTTGCTGCGATGGATACAATGATGATTAACATGGCCAACGCTCCTGGAGATGAATCGGCAGGTATCATCTTTTTGCAAAAAATGATACCGCATCATGAGTGTGCGATGGCAATGGCCATGTATGAAGTTCAGCATGGTCGTGATTTTAGTATGATCCAGTTGGCAAAAAGTATTCTTATTGAACAAGCCAGCGAAGTGCAGCAAATGAGATTATGGCAAAAGCAGAAATCAACGGATATCTCGAAGTCAACAGTTGGTTTTCAGCGGGACATGGATACCGCAATGAACCACATGATGGCAACGATGCCTGGCTCGGATAAGCTCCGCAATACAGATTATGCGTTTGCAAGCGTCATGAAGCCGCATCACCAGGCCGCTGTCGATATGGCTAGAGCAGTACTCAACGTTACGAAGGATCGGTGCATACGTGCTTTTGCAAGCCAGCTCATTACGTCGCAGCAAATTGAAATTGAACAAATGGTTTCCTATTTGAAATAGTACACTCATGAAAAAAGCAATAAGTTCTTTTACAATTGCGCTGGTTTTTTCTTCCCTTTTTGCCGCTGGACAAAGCCCGTATTCACATGATCGTGTCTACGCTGCCAATCAAATTTCAAATACGGTTTCGGTAGTTGACCCTCAGCATAATCGATTTCTGGGAGAAATTCGACTAGGTAAACCTTTCCCTACTATTTTCTCTCCCCTTTACAAAGGTCAGACGTTGGTTCATGGCCTTCGGTATTTGCCTCAGAAAAAAATGCTAGTAGTCATATCTATTGGTTCCAATTCTGTAACGCTGGTTTCTACCGAGACGAATCAGGTACTGAAGACCATTTATGTAGGCCGCTCGCCCCATGAGCCAACCTTTACGCCAGATAGCAAACAAATCTGGGTATCGGTACGTGGGGAGTCATACGTGAGCGTGATTGATGTCGCGAAGATGGCCGAAGTAAGGCGGGTTCCGGTCGCTGATGGGCCTGGTATGGTTGCGTTTACCTCCGACGGCAAGCAGGCTTACGTTTGCTCTAGCTTTACGCCTGAAGTAGATATTGTCAATACCGAAACTTACAGAATTATAAAAAGAATACCGGTCACCAGCCCATTCTCACCCAATATTTATACCAGTCCCGACGGTAAATGGATAGCCATGACGCATAAGGATGTTGGTAAGGTTACTGTGATTAATACGGCAGCAATGTCGGTAACTCATGTACTCAATACGGGGCCAATCACCAATCACGTAACATTTAGTAACGTGAATCAGAAACTGCTGATGATGGTCACTGTTGGGGGAGAAAATAAAGTAAAGGTATTTGATGTCGGGCAAAATTTTAAACTAACAAATACCATACAGGTTGGTGCCTTACCGCACGGTATCTGGCCCTCGGCCGATGGGAAAATAATGTACATCGGGCTGGAGTATGGCGATCAGGTTCAGAGAATTAACCTGCAAACGATGAAACCTATGCGGCCTGTCCAGATCGGTCAAAGTCCACAAGCCGTTGTTTATGCTGACCGGGCCGTGTCAGATCCTAAAAATATAGTTTGGTTAAGTGCTTTAGGTGATTCGGCTTCGACCCAGGTGATTGTATTAACGGGACTAAATCACCGAGGTAACGCACACGGTAGACTTTCCGTGCGTAGTATTGGCCTCACCGATCTAATCGAGCAAAACTTCACCTTCTTACACCCTAATGCGTCTTATACATTAGCCCTCTCAAAATCAGTTGTTCCTCCGTTTAGGTCTGATTATGAGATTAATCGATTCGAAACGGATAGCCACGGAAAGTACAACGGCCAGTCGACGGGCCTAATTAAATCGCTAGCTACTGACCGAGACAAACAGCCTTACCGGCACGTAATTCTAACAGACAACAGAACAAAGCAGGTTATTTTATTGGACAACCCGTCTGAGTCGTTTTGAAATTGGCTCGTTTGGAGAAATCGGGACTGATGTTTGGTGCCTTATGCTTTTCGGCTGGTGCAGAATCCCCTCTGCACCTTCATACCAAATATTCGGAATTGATCTACGTCCTGGAAGGTGAATTCACTATTTACACAGATACTGGTGTGGCTACATTATCGCCTGGTGGTTCTGTCTTCATCCCAATAAACACGCAGCATATGGTTGTGGGGTCGGGTGAGGGAGATAACCGGGCCATCACAGTCGCTTCACCCAGTGGCTTTGCGGAACTAATTCGGAGCGTCGGTACGCCCGGTAGCTTCGACAGCATTCCACCTGACCAATCGAATGAAATGAGCCTGTTCCTGAAACTATCCGAAGAAATCGGCGACGTGCTTTGGGGTCCGCCCGGCACCCGGCCAGCGATGAAAATAGTATAAACAAACAACTAAACGATTATCGACAAATGGAAGCAAGTACGTCAGTAGCTACGACCTGGGTCATTGACCCCACCCATTCCGAAGTGCAGTTTAAAGTAAAGCACCTGATGGTTTCAACCGTAACAGGGCTGTTCGGCCGATACGAAGGCAAACTGGACATGGACGGTGACGATTTCGACGATGCGAAAATCACCTTTTCGGCGGAGATAGACAGTATCAGTACGGGCAATACCCAACGGGATGAACACCTGAAATCCGCTGAATTCTTCGATGCCGCGCAGTTTCCGGTCTTAACGTTTGAGTCAACCGGCATGACCCGAACCGGTGCCGATACCTACATCCTGAACGGTCGGTTAACCCTGCATGGCGTAACAAAGCCGGTCTCGTTAAAGGCTGAATACGGTGGACAGATGCAGGATTTTTACGGAAATACGAAGGCCGGATTTGAGGTTACCGGAACCATCAAACGCAAGGAGTTTGGCCTGAGTTGGGATGGGGTGACGGAAGCCGGGGGTGTTGTCGTGAGCGACGAGGTTAAACTTGTGATGAACATTCAGGTAGCTAAACAGAATTAGAAACCACAAAACGATGAGCAAGACTGTCTTTATTACAGGAACGAGTACAGGGTTTGGCAAACTGACTACCATCACCCTCGCCCAGGCCGGGCATACTGTCATTGCGGGAATGCGGGGGACCAACGGGAAAAATGAAGCAGTTGCCCGGGAACTGGCGGCTCTGGCAAATGTGGATGTGGTAGAGATTGATGTAGCCGATGACGAATCCGTTGCCACTGCGTTTGAACAGACATTGGCCAGACACGGCAGTATAGACGTTTTGGTGAACAATGCAGGAATAACCGGCTTCGGCTTGGTGGAAGCGTACAGTATTGACCAGATGCGTCAGATGTTTGAGGTTAACTTTTATGGCGTTATCCGCACCTATCAGGCTGTATTGCCGTCTATGCGTCAAGCAAGGAGCGGCCTGGTAATCAATCTTACCTCTGGAGCAAGTGCCCATGCGCTGCCCTTTATGGGGCTTTATTTTGCCACAAAATTCAGTGTAGAAACCATTACGGAAGCACTTCAGGACGAACTGAAGCAATTTGCCATAGAAAACGTAACCATACAATCCGGCGTGTATCCAACGGAAATGGCCGTAAAACCGGGCACTAATGCCGACAGAATCGAAGTTTCCGAGGCATACGAACCCATTGCGGGCGAAATGTTCAAGGTACTTGGAGCAGGATTGTTCGGCAAAATGCAGGAACACAATATGAACCCACAAACCATAGCGGATGGTATTCTCGAATTAATTGCCATGCCAGATGGAACTCGCCCGCTTCGGTTTCCTCTGGATGCTATTGCCGAAGGAACAGACATAGACTTCATCAAGGCTCGGGCAGACTTCAAAGCCAAATGGCGGGCCAAGTATATTGTTTAGTCCAAAAAAAGGTACCCTCACCCGATTCACCCCGTCGCTCATTTGTAGTAACCTGGCAAACTGGCCGGCTGCGACAACGGATCGACGGGGTAAAACCGGTGATGGCCATTCAGGTTATCAAACGGAATTAACCAAAACATACCAATGGGACAGCTTCATTATGATACCGTGTCAACCGCCATTGAAGCATTACGGGTGGAAGGCTTTACTACAGATTTTCGGCTGGAAGAAAGCAGAATAGTTTGCCCCACGGATAGGTTTAGCCCTGATGAGTTCGACATTGTGGATGTCTATCGGTACGAAGGCGACACTGACCCGGCCGATGAAGCGTGTACGCTATCCAATCTAAATCGGGTGTCAAAGGGATTCTGGTAACCGGTTACGGGGCTTCTGAGGATACCTTTTCCACGGAACTATTGGCAAAGTTGCGCAGGCAATAAAGTAGTGGTTCATCTCACTATCCGTTCACGCCGACTGGTATAAGCCACTTACTGGGCCATCAGTAGATTTTATCAGGGGGTACCTATACCTAAGCTGACGGTATCCCTTTCATCATGAAACCGCAGGCGAATGCTCAACCCCGGTTGCCCGTTGATGTGAAGCTGGCCCCCCAGTTGTTCACTGAAGCCATACATCAGCGTCATGCCCAGTGACCGGCTCCGGGCGGGGGCGAAGTCAGCCGGTAAGCCCACCCCGTCATCCGCAATGACCAGCTCATACTCTCCCCTGCTTAGTTTACATAAGCCCACCTGTACCGTTCCGGCCCGCCCATCGGGAAAGGCGTACTTGAGGGCGTTGGTGATGGCCTCGTTAATGATTAAGCCCAACGGCACCGCCTGGATAACGTCCAGTTCGATAGATTCCACCTGTAGGTCAAAGCCGATGGGTTGGGGCAGCTCATAGGACTCGTGGAGGTAGGCAGCCATCTCCCGGATGTACGATGCCATGGGGATGCGGGCGATGCCCTCACTCTGGTAGAGCTTCTGGTGGATCAGGGCCATGGCCTGCACCCGGTGCTGGCTCTGCTGGATGGCCGACAGGGCCGAAGGGTCATGCAGCGAATCGGCCTGGGAGTTAAGCAAACTCATCACGATCTGAAGGTTGTTTTTGACCCGGTGGTGAATCTCCTTGAGCAGCCGCTCCTTCTCCTCCAGCACCCGCTGCAAGGCCTGGTTTTTGTGGTGGATCTGTTCCTGTTGCTCTTGCAGGCGTTGGTTACTGCGTTGTTTCAACCGGTAGCGGTTAAAGCTAAGCCCCAATAGGGAGATAAGTAACAAAGTGCCTCCGATCAGAGCATTGCGTTGGGTTTGTTGAATTTTGCTCTGCTGGGTCAACAGGGCGATGTCTTTCTGGCGGAGTTTGAGAGCCTGCTCTCTCTGACGGGTCTGATAGCGGACATCGAGTTCAGCCATCAGTTTGTGGGTGGTCTCGTTGAGAAGGGAGTCTTTTAGAGCGGTGTAGCGCTGGTAGTTGTGGAGGGCAGCGGGGTAGTTAGTCTGTGCCGAATCCACTTTGAATTGCAATTGCATCAGTTGCAATTTTTCAGAAGCTGGTAATGCTCCAGCATAAGTTGCTACTCGCTTAAGATACGGAATTGCTTTAGCGTATTGATTCGTAGCCAAGTAAAACTTACTAAGTTGTAGCCAGGCAATAAATGTCCCTTCTGTTTTTTCATTCCAGGCAGCAGCTTCCAGGTAATACTGTTCAGCCAGTTTGTTTTGTTTGAGGGTTGCATAACACTGCCCAAAGGCGGCCGCAATATTTATTTTACCTATTTTATCAAGGGGAGGGTGTTCGTGGGTAAAGTTAGTCACCAACTGTAGGGCCTGGTGTATCTTGCCCTCTTTTGTTAGCGATTCGGCCATCCGTCGAATCATTCCTGCGTAAACAGCCACTTTTCCCTTCCGATGACTCACGGCTAAGGATAGCTGGTAGTAAGCTACTCCCTTAGCATACTGCCCCAGTTCGTAGTAGCTGTTTCCAAGCCAGAAATAGGGCCAGTCCAAGTCTTCACGCAACCCATTGCGCTCCAGATCCTTGATCACCTCCAATTTGTAGAATACCTCTTCAGACACCCTGGAAGTTGTTTCCAGTATATGGGCTAACACCCCGTTGGCATTTAAGAGTTTGACAAGAAACACATGTTGCAGGTACTCGTTTTCTTCCAACAGCGCGTGGAAAGCCCGGTTGAAGGTCGGATAGCTAATGGCTTTCTGGATGGCCAGGGCCTTCAGCCCTTCCTGCTCCGCCCGCTTCTGGTTGCCTTCAATCGAGTGTTTCATTCCAACCATTAACCACAGAAAGGCCTCCCTGGGCTTGTCGCCAAGCTGATGAGCCAGGACAAAGGCTCGACTCAGGGTGTCTAAGCTGTTATAGCAATTCCATTCACTACTTAAAGTAGCTGCCCACCGCAGCCAGGCTCGTAGCTCGCCCGCCCGGTCACCCACCCGCTGGCGTGCCTGGATCACCCGCATAAAGGAAGACCTACCCTGCTCACATTCGCCTTTCAACACATAAGCAACCCCCGTAAGTAGCTGGCTTTCCTGCCGCCAAGTTTGGTTGCTTAAACGGTCGCTAAGCCCTTCGGCCTGACTAAAATACCACAGGGCACTGTCGAGACTAGCTTCCTTGGAAAAAGTGGGACGGAGCTTGTTCTTGCCTAGTTCCAGTAATAACCTGATGCGGGTTAGCCCACTCACGGCTGGAAGCAGGCTCTTCGCTTTACCCGATTTCTCCTGCTTGATGTAAATCTTGCCCCATTGAAAGTTGGCTTCCTGCTGGCCTTTGTCATACTGGAGTTGCTGGCTCAGGGTATGGGCCTGATTGGCCAGTGTCAGAGCGGTGTCCAGGTTATAGGCATAATTCAAGGTCCGGCGCTGGTAGTGATCGCTCAACCGTAGCATTGTCACCACCCGATCGGTATCAGCATTCCCGGTCCGCAGGATGAGCCGCAGGCTATCGGCCTTAACCTGAGCCACAGCGAGGGCCTGGCCATTTAAAGGCCAGGCCGGGAAGCTGCCGACCAACAACCCAAAAAAGAACGAGAAAACGAATCGCATGGTAGGCGGGGCTAGGTAGACATCTTATAAAGGCTAAAGTAAATGGATTACTTAAGGCCCATTCTATAAGAAAATTCATCAGTATAAAGGTAATTAATTCACAAACAAATAGTTGCCTTCACAAATAATGACCCAGCAAAGCAACTATGTCAAATGCCAGCTAGTGAATCGGTCATTCATAAAGGCTTAATTCAACAATAATTGCCGTCACAAGGCTTTTGTGGATACTCGGAATTCAATTGGTTGATCAACTTACTTAGCCAATTTCCCTGCTGTTGATATCCAGGCTTATAGAATTTATCCAATACAATGGAGTTAAGCGTTGGAGACTCCAAATCATTGGAATGGCAAAAGGCTAACGCGCCAACTCGGCAGGGCAAAAAGTAGGCCTCAGGATTGCATTGACGCAGTTTTTACACCAGGCAACTCCCTTTTTTGGCTTTGGCACACTTTTAGGAAACCATTTATCCAGCAGAGAAATCTGTGCTGTCCAGTGATTGGGCGGGTTTCACTCGTTGCGCAACGAAAAAGAGAGGTGTTGCCGGGTGAATTGTTTGCTACCCGATTTACAATCGGCCCCGAATGATGAGTACTATTTAAATGTACGATATACATTCTTCAATAACCTTACAAGCCAGGATCAATCATGAAAGCTGCTGTATTAAAACAGGTAGGAACATCGCCCGTGTATGAGGATGTTGAAGACCCCGTTCCTCAGGATAGAGAGCAACTTCTGATAACCATTGAAGCGGCCTCTCTCAAAAATATTGATCGCTTACGAGCCGGGGGGAAACACCCGGCAAGCCATAGAAATCTTCCAGCTATTGTGGGGATTGATGGCGTGGGCACGTTAGAAAACGGGAAGAGAGTGTATGCACAAGGCCTGACCGGGATGATGGCGCAGAAGGGGTTAATCGCTAAAGCCAGATACACCGTTTTGCCCGACAAACTGGACTACAGTACGGCGGCTGCTTTGCCTAATGCCGTCATTGGGTCGTCGATGGCCTTACGTTTTCGGGGCAGGATGGAGCCGGGAATGACCGTTTTAATTAACGGAGCAACAGGCGTAACCGGATAGGTTGCGGTTCAGGTTGCCCGGCACTATGGCGCGGCTAACATCATCGTTACAGGCAGAAATCCAGCGGCTTTAGACAGGCTCAAGTCGCTGGGGGCAAACACGGTTATCTCGCTGGAACAAGCCGGAGACCATGTCATTAAACAACTGAAGGAAAGCAATGCCGAAACGCCTGTTGACCTTATTCTGGATTATTTATGGGGAGAACCAATGGAATTGGTTTTAAAAGCCTTACAAGCCGGTGGGTCCCATAAAGTACGCATGGTAACCGTAGGCGATTCCGCCGGGAGCAGCATCAATTTAGCCTCGATCATGTTGCGTAGTGCTGCCATCGAGTTAGTGGGCTCCGGTATAGGGAGTTTGTCCCAACAGGAATTGAAAACGTTCGATACAGACGTTTTGCCGGAAATGTTTCAACTGGCCGCCGATAAGAAACTATTGATAGAGACCCAAAATGAGCCTTTGGAGACTATTAACCAGGTGTGGAATAAGGAAGGGAAAGCTGGTAAACGAACAGTGATTGTCATGAATTGACCGAATAGTAAGGTCTGTAATCAGCCGATTACCGATAACGATCAACATAAAACAGTATGGATACTTATTCAGAAAATGGCTTGCAGAGCCTTAGCCTGCACAACCTGGCTTTCACGGTTTCCGATGTAGAAAAAGCCATTCAGTGGTACGGAGATACACTTGGTTTTCAGGTGTTGAGCCGGGAGACCTTTACGGCGCTCGGTGGTGCTGAAATTGCTTTTCTACAAAAATCGGACATCCGCCTGGAAATGCTGTGGGTACAGAATGGTTTTCTCATTAACGAAATGTTTGCCGATGCACCGGCCCACCTACTGCCAATTGGTAACAAAACATTGGTATTACAAGTCAATGACCTTCATGACGCCACCCTTGAATTGGAAGCGAAAGGCGTAACCTTCGCCTGGAAAGAAATGAATCTGATGGACGATGGTATGCCTTCGACTATGATACGGGACATGGATGGCAACTTCATCAATATTTTCCAGAGAGACGTGTAGGCCCACAATTTTTCAGGTTTCCAGCACGTAACGCTAACCCGCCCCGTCCTTTGGGTACTGATTGCTCCATTTATGGCCTTTTCGTCTACTGATTCAGCCGAAGCTCAATCAACGAAGGTTCATTTTTCACTCGTTTAACGAATGTGCTGTATGAAACTAACCGCAGCCCTACTGTCCACCATACTACTACTGGCTGGCAAGTACACCCCTGTACCACCTTCACCCCAATACGGTGCCGGAGAAGTCGATTCCATTTATAGCATAAAGATTCCTGCCGGGTTTCGCGACTGGCGGTTGATTTCTGTGGCCCACGAAGAAGGTACGCTTAACGATCTGCGTGCCATACTGGGCAATGATATAGCGATAGAAGCGTACCGAAATGGAACACGCCCTTTTCCGGACGGTGCTATTATAGCCCGACTATCCTGGGATTATGTCTCGTCGGATGAAAACAATAAAGTTTTCGGCCGTCGCCAATCCTTCGTGGCGGGTCACCCTAAGAATAATCAGTTCATCGTCAAGGATTCAAAAGAGTACGCCTTGTCCGGTGGATGGGGATTCGCACAGTTCAACGAGGGCGAATCTGTCAATGTAGCGGTACACGCCACCTGCTTCCCCTGTCACCAGGCTGTTCAGAGCCGCGATTTTGTTTTTACCCAATACGCCCGTTGATACGGTGAGCGGCACGGCACTACCAATAGAGCGAATCACTTGAAAATCAGAACAGAAAAGTAAGATGAAAACCGCAAAAGAGTTACTACTCAGTTATCTGGAAAACATCAACGATGCCGATAAGATCATTGACCTATTCGCCGATGATGCCACCATCGAGCTGCCTTATCTGGGCAGTTTAGAAATGCCCTGGCAATGGCACGGGAAAGATGTTATCTATCAATTTCTTCAGAGCCTTCCCCACACCTTCGCTGATTTTGTGTTTCAGAACATCAGGATACATATCGACACGCCCGACCAGGCGTTTGGCGAATATGATGTCGATGCTACGGTAGTGGCCACCGGGCTAGCCTATAAACAGGCCTATATGGGAAGACTTGTGGCCGAAAACGGCAAGATTAAATTGATTCGTGAGGCTCTTGATATGGTACAGGTTGCCAAAAGTATGTTTCCTGATGGCGTTCCCCCGAACAGACTTGGATTATGAAAACGGTTAATCCAATTGGATTACAAACAATACCCGAAAGCCCTGCCGATAAGAAGTCAACAGACAGACCCTTATCCCGCTTGCCGGTAAATTTGTTTGCTTCGGTAGTGAGCCTGGCTGGGCTGACAGTTGACTGGAGACTCTCAGCCCATCTGTTTGGAACTGATGCGGGCATCGCCGACGTCCTGGGGCTAACCGCCTGGATTGTTTTCATCGGGCTATCCATTGGGTATGGCCTGAAGGCATTTCGATACCCTCAGCAAGTAATAGGCGAATTTAAGCATCCGGTCATTGGCAGCTTCTTCGGTACCATTCCCATCAGCATCCTGCTGCTTGCCAATTCAGTCATTCCCTACTCGCTCCAACTGGCAGGGTCGATTTGGCTGGTTGGTGCTATGCTCATGATCGCAATGTCGTT
The DNA here is from genome assembly GCF_000374085.1 of Spirosoma spitsbergense DSM 19989. Taxonomy (GTDB): domain Bacteria; phylum Bacteroidota; class Bacteroidia; order Cytophagales; family Spirosomataceae; genus Spirosoma; species Spirosoma spitsbergense. Next base: position 60,692 of record NZ_KB893550.1, read on the forward strand.
CCTGACAACGTATCGTCTGATTACCAGTCAACAAAATCGCCTGAATGCAACACCAGTCTGGCTCATTTCGGGTGCAGGTACGTTCAACATTGCCGTAACGGGTGGCTCGATGACGTTCGGAGCAGCCGGGGAATTGATGTTGCTGGGGTTCTCTGTAGGAATAGGTCTGGCCCTCATTTTTTTGACCCTTATCTTTTCACGACTCGTATTTGAGGATGGACTTGAGCAGTCCCTGAAGCCCTCCCTGTTTATGTTAACCCTGCCGTTTTCCCTCGCCTTTCAGGGGTATCATACGTTAACCCATCGAATTGACTTATTCAATACGGTGCTTTATTATTTCGCTCTGTTTCTGTTTGCCGTTGTTGTTTACAGGGTTATCAACTTCAGACTACCGTTTACGCTCAGTTGGTGGGGTATGGGATTCCCGATTGCTGCCTTATGTAAAACAGCTTTTGAATACGCCATTTATAAGCCGACAATATTGAGCCGGAGCATGGCGGTAATCCTGCTAATTGGTGTAACACTTTTAGTCGGTTATATGGTACTCAGGACTCTTTACGGGTTAATAACCAGTCGCCTGCCGTAACGAATATGGCGGTTGATATGCGTTTTTGACTTCAAGAGTGAAAATCACTGAGCTGTTCGTGTTATCAGATTGTGTGTACATCAATGTCTAATTTGGAACAACATGAAAGACCCCTGGCTTGAAAGATGGGAAGATAGGTATGGCAAAAATGAGTATGCCTATGGAGTAGAACCGAATGAATACCTGAAAGAACAGTTACAGAAATTAACTGCCGGAACAATACTTTTCCCCGCTGAAGGAGAGGGGCGAAACGCTGTATTTGCTGCTAAACTGGGCTGGAAAGTGTCCGCATTCGACATCAGTACAAAGGGGCGGGATAAAGCCTTGCAACTGGCCTGGGAAAATAATGTCAGTATCGACTATCAGGTAGGCGAACTTCCTGCATTAAATTATAAGAAGGAGCAATTTGACGTCATTGCACTGATTTATGCCCATTTCCCCGCCAGTCTGAAGTCAGCTTATCATCAGTTGTTGAGCCAGTACTTACGTAAAGGCGGCCTAATTATTTTTGAATCATTCAGCAAAAACCACCTCGAGTACAGGCGTAAAAACGAAAAAGTTGGCGGCCCGGCCGATGTAGAGAGTTTATTTTCGATTGACGAATTGACATCCGATTTTAAACACTACGATAGTATCGAGTTGATTGAAAAAGTAATTAGCCTGAAGGAAGGTATATATCACAATGGCGAAGGCTCCGTTATTCGATTTGTCGGACGGAAGGAATAACGAATGGGGTACGCCGGGAGTACTAAATGGGCAGGTTAGCAGGATTCATGCTGAATCAGGTAGATTTTTGGCATCTGATTGGCCTTGTGAACGTACGTCATCCAGGCCTGGATGACGTACGTTCACAAGGCCAATTTTAGATGTACTTCTTGATGAATAACTTCACTTTGCTTAATTCCTGCCTGACGTTCTGCCTGGCCTTTTGGGTATCGTTTTTGGTTGCGTTGTCGAAATTATTCACTGCCACACGGGCGTCTTCAATCACAGCCTTTCCTTCCTGTCGGGCCTGCTGACCGAGATGGACCGTATTTTTCTCGATTTGATTCAGCATTTGACGCATGTGTATATTCATCGCGGCCGTATATACGGGCAAGGTCTCAATTTTTTCAATTNTATCGTGTGCCACCAGCAGTTCACCTACTTCAGTTGTAAATTGGACAGCATAATCGGTAGCGTTACCACTTTCGATTTGCGGCACTAAGGCTTTCATTTTAGCCAATTGCTTAACCAGCGTTCCCTCTGTACGGGTCCCACTGAACTGGGCTTCCTCCTCGAAAGCGGCGATACCTGACTTCAATTCGATGGCTGCCCGTTTGTTGTTGTGTTGCCGAAGTGCCGACACCGCTCGTTCAAAGTAAACATCCGAGGTATTATCCAGTACTTCGGGGATAGCAACGTCCTCGTAGGTAGAATCAATAGTAACCGATTGGGCGGTAGTATCAGTCTGGTCAGCATTTGACTGACTACATCCGCTCAGGTTAAGCATAAGCCCGGCGACTAAAACACTGGGCGCATAAATGATAAGGTTATTTTTCATGACTTAAATGATTTAGATGATGACCCCTGAAATTGCCTGCCCGGTACAGGATACGGTCCAAAAGCTGTAATGGCTTCAGCAATTTCCATCGGGATGAATAGTATAGCTAAGAACAGGTAAGCTCGGCGAAACCGCCGATGCAACCGTATGCCCCATCCGGTTGGGGAAGTACGTAAAATCGAAACCGGACTACACCAGAGCCGTTTCCGGAATTTCCTGGCTGATGCCGAGAATGTTGCGGGCGTTCTCTACTTCATCGTCGTTTCCATGGGCCACCAGTATGAACTTACCTGCTTTGAGTTCCGTCTCATACGTCAAAATACTGTTCTTTGGAATCCCCAAGCTATACAAAGCGGCTCCCAGCGCAGTAAGCCCACCCACCACTATGGCTCCTTCGAGAGCCGCCACCAGCGAGGCTATCAATGGCCCGGCAATGACCACCGGCCCCAGCCCCGGCAAAAAAAAGAAAGCTGACCCGAATAGTAAGCCCCACATACCGCCCCAGAAGGCCCCTGCGCCACCCCATTTTCTGGCCCTGTCACCCAGGTTATAATACCCGATAACACTCTCTTCCGTGTGGTAATCCTGGCCGACAATGGAGAGTTTTTTCATGTCGTAACTGGCCTTCTGAAGTTTTTTAACGGCATCTTCGGCCAGGTCATGGCTTTTGTAAAGAGCAACAAATGTGTTTTGGTTTTTCATGGCAAAATCAGAGTTTAACGTGATGGTTGTGAGAATGATATGTAAATGCAGCCCGACTAATTTTTAACATTACTCCCCGGACTTTATACCAAATAGATGCCAGGTCAGCAGCCTGAGCAAAAAGAAGAATGGATATGAGGTAATCATTTGATAATCAATAGATTGTTTTGATAATTAGATTCAGCATTATTCATTGCTACAACTCCATTGACTCCATTGTATTGGAATTTATCATCATTGCTCCATCCTATTGGACATGCAAGTTTGATTCAGCAATAGTTACCCCTCGCAAGCTACTTATCAATACGCTACATGCACTTTTATAGGGTTTCCCTGCTGATACTGCCGCCGATTTATGGAGCGTATCCAATACGATGGAGTTGAGCGTTGGATAATCCAAATTAATGGAGTGCTGATGGCCTTACTCTTAACCATATAGGGCGAAGAATGAGCTTCAGGACTGCCTTGACGTGTTTTTTACACCTAATAGTTGCCATTTTTTGCTTTGGCACGCTTTTAGAAAACTAGTTATCTGGTAGCGATTTCCAACCCAGCCCACATCCGATATTCCTTAAAAGAGGATGTAGGCCGATTTTTTTAACCTGGGAAAGCGTCTCCGAACCCAGGGCCTGTGCACTCATAGCCTATCTTTCCGTATGAATCAGTCTATTCTCGGCCTTCATCATATTACGGCCATTGCCAACAACGCGCAGCGTAATTACGATTTCTACACCCATGTGCTGGGGTTACGAATGGTAAAAAGGACGGTTAATTTTGATGACCCTACCACCTACCATTTCTACTACGGCAACGAGGAAGGTATGCCCGGCACCATCCTGACTTTTTTTCCCTGGGAGGGCATCGGTCCCGGGCGTAACGGTACCGGCATGGCTACCGAAATTGGGTACTCGGTCCCGGCTGATAGTCTGGACAACTGGGTTGGTCGGTTCCGGGAAGCGGGTGTGTCGACGGATGAACAGGCGGAGCGATTTGGCGAACAGTACCTGCCCTTTACCGACCCCGACGGGCTGGCGTTTACGCTCACTGTTCCCAAACAGGTTGACAGCCGCCCCGCCTGGGAAACCGAAGACGTGAAGCAGAACATCGCCACCCGTGGGTTCCACAGTGTAACGCTGACGCTGCAAAAAATAGACCCCACGGCGAAGGTACTAACCGATATTTTCGGGTACCGGCTACTGGCGCAGGAAGGGAATCGCTACCGGTTTCAAACCGACAGCGTACCCGAAGCGGCCATTGTTGACCTGCTGGAAGAGCCGGACGGACACGCGGGCCGCACTGCCGCGGGCACGAACCACCACGTGGCGTTCCGGGTAGCCAACGAAACTGTTCAGATGGAGTTCCGGGAAAAGATTCTGGCCAGCCATTTACAGATTACGCCCAAAATCGACCGCGACTATTTCTTTTCGATCTACTTCCGCGAACCGGGGGGCGTTCTGTTTGAGATTGCTACCGACAATCCGGGTTTCACGGTCGATGAGCCACTACCCGAACTGGGCACTCATCTCAAACTACCCCAACAATACGAGACGTCGCGGACCCGAATCGAAAAGGCACTAACGGCATTAAAAACAATGTAACTGACGACAGGATGGCTATCGTTAAATCAATGCTCAGGCAACATGGCCAGGGAGCATTCAAACTCTATGAGGATACAACCGAACTGGGCGAAATGATTGTCAGCGTCAATGGTGACCGACTAACCGCCTATCACACCCAGGTTGCACCGGAAGCGCAAGGAAAAGGATACGCGAAACAGTTGCTGAACGCAATGGTCGACTATGCCCGTACGCAGCACCTCCGGGTGCAGCCCCTATGCCCGTTCGTGCTCACCCAGTTTCAGAATCATCCTGAACGGTATGCCGATTTGTGGACCGAATCCGTTAGCTGAAGCTACTTGTTTGGAAAACTGTTTCTCCATCATTACAAACTACTTTACCCATGCATTCGGAACGTATCGTAACGGGGGGGCAACCGCTAACTACGGCAACCAATGTCCTGCTGATGCTGCACGGGCGGGGCGGAAGTGCGCAGGACACCCTATCCCTGGCGCAGTACCTCGATGTGGCAGATTTTGCGTTGCTGGCTCCGCAGGCTCCTGGTCATAGTTGGTACCCGCACTCATTTCTGGCACCACCGGCTCAGAACGAACCAGCCCTGTCATCGGCCCTGTCCATGCTGGCCGATTTGGTCAGTGAGCTGGAAAGTCAGGGCATCAGCCGCACAAAACTTTATCTGTTGGGCTTCTCGCAGGGAGCGTGTCTGACACTGGAGTTTGCGGCCCGGCACGCAACTCGCTATGGAGGTATCGTGGCCTTTACGGGTGGACTAATCGGCGATAAAGTGGACTCAGGTAAGTACGCGGGTGATTTTGCCGGTACGCCTGTTTTCATCGGCACCGGCGACACTGACTTCCATGTGCCCGTTGAGCGGGTACGGGCTTCGACGGCTTTGCTTAAAAGCATGGGAGCGTCCGTCATGGAAAAAGTTTACCCCAACCGGGGGCATACCATTAGTCAGGACGAGATTGAACAAGTCAACAACTTCATTTTCAAAAACGCAAAAATATAATTGTAAACGCTACACGCATGAAAACAAACATAGGAATAACACCCGAAAACCGCGAAATCGTGGCGCACGAACTGACCAAACTGCTGGCTGACGAATTTGTGCTTTATACCAAGACGCTCAACGCCCACTGGAATCTGGAGGGCATGGATTTTCATTCTGTCCACGTCTATTTCGAACACCTGTATATGCAGTCGGCCGAGATTGTGGATAGTGTGGCCGAACGGATCCGGCAGCTTGGCCACTACGCCCCCGCCACGCTGAATAAATTCCTGCAACTCACCCACCTGACCGAGCAGGATGCGGGCGGGAACGACAGCCGCAGCCTGATAACCCAACTGTTGAGCGACCACGAAAGCATCATTGAGTTTATCCGGGGTACAATCAATGAATTTCAGGACGCCCACCACGACGCTGGCACGAGCGACTTCGTTACGGGCCTGATGGAAACCCACGAAAAAATCGCCTGGATGCTTCGCGCGCACCTTAAGTAAAGATTGTTCTTACCGGTAAGAACAATCTTTACTTAATCTTTTCGACCAGCACCAGAACGCGCTGGTTCAGGTGGATTGTATCACCTTCTACTGTTATTTTATCCCCCACCTTTACCAGTCGATATGCCTGCTGCATCCGCCCCCGGCTCACCAGCGCATCAAAATCGCTTCCACCCGGCTCGCGTAGACTTGCGGTATAGCCATCTTTCCCCGGCTCGATTTGTTGAACGATGCCTTTTTTGGAAAATGCGTTGGGACTGGCACAAGAGGAGAAAACAGAAAGCGTTATCAGGGTCGCCAAACTGGGCAAAACGCGGATAACAAAGGATTTATGAGGCATAAGTAGGTTTGTTTAGTTGGCACATCACTACGCTGGTTAGCGTGGCAAGGGACTTTAAAATTGTTTTGACAGGTTGAGTTTCAGGCTTTGTAAATCCTGGTAAAAAAGCCGGACAGAGGCCTGAAGCTGGTTCAGCATGGCGACCCGTGTCATCAGGTTATCGGCCCCATAATCACCTTCAGTGCCGAAATATAGCTGTTCTTCCCGCGCAGTATTCCCCGTTAACGTGTAGTTGACCCACCGCTGTCGGGTCGTAAAGCTAATCGAATGCTGACCGCCATAACTGAATGAACGCTCCATCAGCATTTTCCATACGAATGGGGGATAAACACGTGATTGCTGATGCTGATCCCAGATGTCAGTCAATAAATTGCGGTCGTCCACTAAGTGAATCGTCCGTTTTGAGGAGATAGCCGCTTTACCGGCCAGAAGGGCAGTGGCCATACCCCCGCCGATAGTGACCGTTTTGTTGGGGGTATCCGCCCGAATGAACGCGGTCACAACGGTCGTCAGGGCACCAACTACCACCGAGAGTAGGGTTAACTGCTGGATGCGTTTGCTATCTATTTGCTGCAAATAGGCTGCCAGTCGGTTAGCCCGCTCGGCCTCACATTCAAGCTCGGCTGCAGTACCAGACACTTGCATAGACGCGAGCCAAAGCCGGTCCGTTATGTGCTGCCCCACGACGAAACGTTCCCGATCCGCGCTTTCAGAACTGATGGTTTTCAGTCTGGTAAATTCCCGGAGTAAAGGCAGCATACCTGCGGCATTGGCGACAAGCAAATCATGGTTCGAAAATCGGTTTGTCAGACTGGTATCGGATTGCAGAACGGACTGAACATCTGGAATAGGCAGGTAACTCGAATCATAGTCCAGCCTGATCGTTGGCTGACAGTATTTTTTTTGGTGGCTCATAGCGGTCAGACTGGTTTTTTGCGACTGGCACGATGACAGGAGCATGCTGAGGAGAATGAGCAGGGAAGCAATCGAACGCAGCTTCATCATGAAAGTCAGGTGATTACTGAATGCCATCGGTACGTCCTTAAAGCGGTATAAATTGACTGTTTTTGGTAAAAAATGATGCGCTCTCAAGTGTTCAGATGGTTCAACTGTATTTCTTCCCGATCCATCTCGTTTTCCAGTTCGTGGAACAGATCGATGTCGATTTGCCGCTGGTCGCGCAGGGCGATTAGTTCATCCCGTTGCGCCTGAATACCGGTCATCATCAGTTTTTTATGGAGTTGATGCTGCTCTGTCAGGTAGGCTGTTTCGGCGTGAGTCAACTCGTCTACCTGCGTCTGATGATGGGCAATAACAGCCTGTATGGTTGGCCCCGTCAGTTTTTCCTGATCGGCCTGTTGCTGAACCTGAACTAAAGCCCGTTGCGTTAGTTTCGTCCTTACTTCATGCCGGGACATATAATCGGAGGATTGTTGATCGAACGCCAGTGCCCGAATCACAACCGGCAACAAAATGCCCTGCCCAACCAGGGTGAACAGAATAACACAAAAGGTTATAAATAGGAACAGATTCCGCTCCGGAAACAAATTGCCGTTGGCCAGTCGCTCGGGTATAGACAGCACGGCTGCCAGCGAAACGATGCCCCGCATACTGATGTAGGCCAGCAAGGTCGTATGCCGACGCGTCGGAAATATCGGCGGCAGATGTAGCAGGTCACGAATCTTATTGGAGAGCGTATCGGCCATAAATACAAACACAAACCGAATGATGACCACTATCAGGCTAATACTGATACCGTAGGCCGCTAGTTGCCCTACCGATTGCCCCCGGATGGCGTTTACTACGTAGGGCAGTTGCAGCCCGATAAGAATAAAAATCAGCCCGTTCAATAATACAATCACAAAATCCCAGACGGCCACCGCCTGCATACGCACGACCGGGCGTTGTATGCGGGATTGTTTGTGACCATTAAACAGGCCCGCCGATACGACACTCAATACGCCACTCAAGTGCAAATGCTCGGCCAGCAGATAAGCCAGATAAGCCGTTACAAACGTCAGTGCCGTTTCGAGCGCGGGTTCCAGTTTAGCGTGTCTGTGTATGCAGAAGGACACAAAGCCTACCACCAACCCTGCACTGACACCACCCCCGGCCAGCATTATAAATTCCAGTACGGCATTGCCCAGCGAGAATGTACCCGATGAAACGGTAACCAGGGCCAGTTGCAGGAGTACCAGCGCAGTAGCATCGTTGACTAAGCTCTCGCCCTCCAAAATCGTGACAATTTTTCGGGGCACCGTCTGGGTTTTCATAATAGCCGTAGCGGCAACCGCATCGGGGGGCGACACAATGGCTCCCAACACCAATCCCATCGCTATGGTAAAGCCGGGAATCATCGCGTGGGCCAGTAGTGCAACCCCAAAACTGGTAGCAAGCACCAGCCCCAGGGCCAGTACCATGATTGGTTCGCCGTAGCGTCTGAAGTCGCCCCAGTTGGTATACCAGGCGGCACTGTAGAGCACGGGTGGCAGGAATACCAGTAGTACTACAGACGGGTCAAGTACTACCCGGGGTAAGCCCGGCAGGAACCCAATGCCCAAACCGCCCACCGTCAACAGGATCGGAAATGCCAGTCGAATCCGTTGGGTGAGTAGGGCCAGACCAATCACGAAAATGAGTAGCAGGAGTACCGTTTCTAACGGGTGCATAGGCGTGTTAGCGATACGGGAAAAGACCACGCAGCGCATCGAAACAAACTTAGCGATAGCCCGTATCGAAACAGAAGTATAAATTGATGTTTTTACGGTACAATCAGCCGGAAACGCTGGTGTGTCGTCGCGAAGTGGCGCCGGTGGTTCAGGCGTTTAACAAGTCGGGGGTTATGTGAAGAGAACTCTCCGGAATTATTGGGTATAGTACCTCCAATGCAATGGAGTATCCACTATATTGGAGCGTAGGCAATGCTATATGTTCACTGTAATAGCCTGATAGGCAATGTTTTATCACGAAAAAATAGGGTTAACCGGAGTGGCATTATATTGGTTGTGGGAAAACTGTCTAATAAATCAACCTTCATCTACAGTTGCCATGAACTGCCTCCTTCAGAAAAAGTCTCTGTCCATAAAAAATATCGAATTAGACCAATGGAGCACATCCGACCAACCGTCTGACTCCTACACGCTCATTCTGGTTCAGGGGGGTGAAGGCTATCATCTAATCAACGGGAATCAGTTTGCCTATCGACCGGGCGATGTTTTCTTTCTGGGTGCCAGGGACCGATACAGCTTTCTAATTACGCAGCGAACGAACTTCTATTGGCTCTCTTTCTCCGCGTTTTTCGTCAGTAACCTGCTGAAAATCAACAGTCATTGGTGGAATCCTTCACCCCGTCCGGGGTCGATTACGACCGACGCTGCGGATCAGGATAATTTGAAGGCACTGGTGGCCATTCTCCTGTCGGAAGAGCGGAATCTTCGTCACCTGGCTAACAACCCCATCGTCGATTCATTAATGAGTGTGATTTTAACTCTACTCGACCGATTACTTACCCAGCAGGAAGTTGGCATAGTGGGCCAACAAACCTACACCTCTGTCCTGGCCCGGCGCATCATTGCCTACATCAGCCAACACATCGGCGAGCCGGATCGGCTGCGTATGGATGTCCTGGCTGACAAATTCAATTATTCACCCGGTCATCTGAATACACTGTTCAGGCAACAGGCTGGTGAGTCCATTCCGCAGTTCATTATCCGGCATAAACTCAGGCTTGTTGCCACACGGCTTCAACATACCTTACTGACAGTTTCTCAGATTGCCGACGAATTTGGCTTTTCCGACGTGAGTCACCTTAACAAGTTGTTCAAACGCTACTATAACCACACGCCTACCACCTACCGCCAGAGTTTATTGGCTTAACTTTATAGCTACCACCTAAGTACAGGACAAAAGTGGTACAAGGTGGCCAACAGGTTGGCCTTTAAGGATTCTATCGCGCAGTTCATCTAAACCGTGACGGAATAAACTAAACAACGCTTGGCATCGGCCTGTCAAGTTGCGGGTTGGTATTTTATGACCCGCTTTGATGAGCCACTCGCCCGTTTCAAGGGCCCAAATCAGACTCATTGACAAGATAAACAACAGCCGACGAAGGCGATGATGCTTGGTTAGGCCACACCCTTCTAAATCAAAGCCTCTGGATTTGAAGGCACCAAA
>NZ_KB893551.1 GCF_000374085.1 Spirosoma spitsbergense DSM 19989
ATTTTGGTGGTAGGCGAGGCACTTTTTGAGTTCGTAGCCGTAGCTACGGGCGAAAAAAGTAACGCGGCCTATCGCCAAAAGATGCACTTTCGGGCCAAAGCGATTAATTCAAACAGCTTCTAAACCGACGGAGAAATAATATTTTTCCTGCTGTTCAACCCTTCTGAACAGGGTGTATGCCGCTACTTTTAGTTAATTGACCACCCTTTTTCGGGAATCATCAACTAAAAAGTACCAAAAAGCCGGGTAGTAACGTAGAATGTTATTACCCGGCTTTTTGGTACTTTTTGGGAAGAGATTTTATAACTAATCTTATGGGAATAAAGTCAGAAACAGGTGTAAATCTATTTTTTGACTCACCTTCAAAATTTACAATTATACAAGTTCAATATCCATTTTTCGTAACAAGTCGTCTTGTACAGTGTAAATGTGCTTTACTGTTCCATCGAACATCAGTTTACCTTGCAAGTCCTTTACTATTTGGTGAACCGTCACTTCTAATATTCCGTCCTGTCTTTGGTTAAATCCGGTTGGTTCAACAATGGGATTTATCTCCGTCCATTGTCTTGTCCAATACTTTCGTATTTCATCATGTCCACTTACGTAACCACCCTCAAATGCTTTCGGCCATTGCACATCGGTGTGCATATGTGCTAAGACGGCATCAACATGCCGAGCGTTAAAATCTTGGTAAAGTTGACGAAGGATTGGTTGGTAGTCCATAGATTAACAAAAAGTTTTGATGCTTTAAGGGATGAATCAAAGCTATGCCAGATCTGATGAGGTTGAGCGTCAGTAGCGATTGAGATTTTAACAGATTTACTTGAGAATTCTACAATCAGGCTGTTGTATAAGTGTGCATTATGTAAAGCTACATAGACCTAAACAAAACACAAAGTCGGAAAGTATCTAATCATTATTTCGGGTGATAAGCAAAAAATCTACTTCACCTCCGTCACGTCCAGCACCACGCTTTCCCGGCGCGTACTCACCTGTGGGTTGAAGCCGATGGTCATCAAATAGTTGCCGGAATAGGTGGTCGTGTCGGCGTTGATGGCGGAGCGGGTACCCGGATACACGTTGAGTTCCTGAATTTTATAGCGTTTGGCGGGGTCCAGCCCTTTCAGTTTGATGGGTGCCACGCTACCCGCTTTGTAGCGGTTTTTGACCAGATACGAGAACCAGACCGCTTTATCCTTTGCTTCATTCACGTACGCCAGGGAAGCCACGTCACTCGTATAAGGCGAAGATAGCCGGAACAGGTCACCCTGCCAGATGGTGGTTTTGACGCGGTCGTAGGTTTTCAGGGCTTCCTGACTGAACTGCAATTCGGGTTTGGAGAGTTTGCTAACCACAATATCATATCCGATTTTACCCATCATGGCCACATCCGTCCGGAACTTGATGGATTGCTTCCCCCAGTCCGTTACGTGGTTGCACGTAGCAATGGACGGGAAGAAATACGAGTAATTCCACTGGATAAACACGCGCTCCAGCCCGTCGGTATTGTCGCTGGGCCAGAACTCGGTGAAGTAGCGCAGGGCACCGTAGTCCACGCGGCCACCACCGCCGGAGCACAGCATCATGGGCAGGGTAGGGTATTTGGTCCGCAATCGCTCCAGCACCTTGTATAAGCCCTGCACATAATCGACGTAGAGGTGCGACTGGTCAGCAAGGGTAGCCGAGTAGGCGTTATAAATCACGGCGTTGCAGTCCCATTTAATGTAACTCACCGTCGGACTCTTCGTCATTAGGTCGTCGACTACACCGTACACGAATTCCTGTACTTTGGGGTTCGTTAAGTCAAGGACGAGTTGATTGCGGAAGTAATACTCCTGTCGATTCGGTTGTTTGATAACCCAGTCGGGGTGTTTTTCGTAGAGTTCACTTTTCGGGCTCACCATTTCGGGCTCCAGCCAGATACCAAATTTTACCCCTGCACTTTCGGCATCTTTCACCAGGTAACCCAGCCCGTGGGGTAGTTTCTTCGGGTTCTCCTGCCAGTCGCCCAGGCTGGTGTGGTCGTTGTTGCGCGGGTACTTTTTACCAAACCAGCCATCGTCCAGCAGAAACAGATCGACACCGAGTTTATCCGCATCTTTGAAGAGGGCGGATAGTTTCTCCTCATTGAAATCGAAATACGTGGCTTCCCAGTTGTTCAGCAGCGTCAGGCGATTGCCTTCGCCCTGCGGAATCCGGTATTTACGCGCCCAGCGGTGCAGGCTCCGGCTGGCCCCGCCCTTGCCCTTGTTCGAGTAGGTATAGATGAACGCCGGGGTAGTAAACTCGGTATTGGGAGCCAGTGTATACGCCGACGCGTAGGGGTTGATGCCGGGGATGATGCGCAGGTTATGCAGTGGGTCGACTTCAAAGGCCAGCTGGTAATTCCCCGACCAGGCCAGTGTACCGGCAATCACCTCGCCCTGCTCTTCCTCAGCGGGTTGGTTCAGGGCCACCAGGAAGGAGGGAGGCTGGAACAGATCAGCCCGCGTACCGAGTTTGGAATCCAGCACTTTGATGCCCTCGGTCAGCATCGTTTCGGAGGGGTTCATCTCGCTGGCCCAGTCGCCGTGAAAATGGGTGAGGTAGTAGTTCTGCGCCGGGATGTACAGGTTGGCCGACGCGTATTTCTGCAGGGTAACCGCTTTCTTCTCGGTGTGTCGGATGGTGGACCACTGTTCAATCACATCGTCGTTCTGGTACGCTTTGTAATATAGCGTTACTTCAAACGGGTACTGCGGGTCTTTCAGATAGACTTTGGTCAGGATAGCCCCGTTCGATTCCGGATCGGTCTCATGCCGAACGTACTTTAAATCGAGGGATGCGTTGCCGTCGGCGTGGGTTACCTGAATGGCGGGTTCCAGCAGGTTGCGGCTTCCGGCGGGTGTGTAGACCGAATTGTAAATGCCGGTATAATCTTCGCCCCGCTTGCCATTATTCGGAATTGCTGTGTATTCAGCCGCGCTTTGCAGGCGAGTGCCCAGATGAACAATCGTGGGAATCTGCTCGGTATCGACCCGGATAACCAGCGCCGTCTGGCGGGTTTGAATGACAATGTGGGTATCGCCGGGTGCGGCTGTTATACCTGACGTGAGTAGGAGAAATAGCGAAAAAACAAGGCAAATATGCTTCATGAATCAGGAGAAGAAAGGGGATTTAGATTACAGTACCACCATCGGCGTAAAATAAACTGCCGGTACTGTACGAAGATGCATCGGAGGCCAGGAACAGGGCCAGCGGACTGATTTCGTCGGTGGTGCCCATGCGGGCGATGGGAATGCGTTTGGTGAAATGACTCAGTATTTTCTCATCCTGCCACAGTGCCTGACTGAACTTGGTCTTTATCAGGCCGGGGCAAATGGCGTTTACCCGGATACCGTCGGGCCCCCATTCCTTGGCCAGCACTTTGGTCAGCATATTCAGCGATGCCTTGCTCACGCTGTACATCCCCAGGCCGGGGTCGGGGGTGTGACCGGCAATGCTGCTGATCATGATAATGCTGCCGCCCCCCCGTGCTTTCATGCTGGGGTAGCACAGCTTGCTCAACTCAAAGGGGGCCTTCACATTGGCCTGCATGATCTTGTCGAAAGCCGCCCCGTCGCAGTCGAGGGAAGGGCCGAATACGGGGTTCGAGGCTGCGTTGTTGACCAGAATATCAATGCCGCCGTAGGTCGCGATACTTTTGTCGACCAGTTGCTGGAGTTGCTCCATATCGCCCACGTGGGCGGCAATGCCGGTGGCTTCACCGCCCTGCGCTTTGATGTCGTCTGCCAGCGCATCGCAGGCGTCCTGCTTGCGGCTGCTGACAATGACTTTAGCCCCGAAGCGGGCAAAAACGCGGGCCATATCTTCCCCGATTCCTTTGCTGGCTCCGGTAATGACGGCTACTTTGCCGGTGAGGTCGAACATGGCTTTTTCAGCCGTTGCACTTGCTTGTGTATTCATAAGGGTTAACCGCAAAGGTCACGAAGGTTTCGCAGAGAACGCAAAATAGCCCTCCGCCTACTTGGTATCCTTCGTGGTTTATAAAATTATTTCTCGAAAAAGCAGACCGTACCGCCCACCCAGTCTTTATTCTTATTAAAATCTACCCCAATCATTTCGCCCCGGCTCAGCCGGCCAAGGTTCGTCAGCAGCGTAGGCTTTTCATCGTCTTTTGGCCAGATAAACAGCATCCTGATTTCGCACTTGACCAACCCATCCGGCGACTGGATTACCGGTTCATAGACCACTTTTTTCTGGAGCAGGTAACCATCCCGCTGGTCGGCCGGAATCACGTCGAGGTCGGCGGGCGTAATGTTGAGTTTGACGCCACTACCGGCAAACGAAAACAGCGGTTTCAGGACGTAGTTTTCCAGGTCGGCCGGGTATTCGGGTAAATCAGACAGGTAATAGCTGTCTGGTACGAAAGGACTTTTCAGCAGGGGCAGGGTGTATTTGCTGATGCGGAAAAACCAGTTTGGGTGCCCAACCCACTCCACATCCACATCATCCGTGAGTTGAAAATCGGTTTTCAGGTCGGGGAAGTGCTTCAGGTCGTCGAAGATGAGCCGGTTGTAAATTCGTTTGATGCGGATTTGCCGACCATCTTTTTCGTAGAACAGTGCCCGACCGTCTTTTTTGATTTTGGTGAGGCAAACAGCCGCTACCCCGGTGGCTTTCTCGGTCAGCACAAAGTCGATGCGGGTCTTTTGCTTTTCGGGATAGATTTCCAGCAGAATAACTTCTTCGGGCTGGCATTCTCCCACAATCATCTGCTTCAGCTTGTTCAGGTACTCCAGGTTGTTGGTCGCGTTGAACAAATGGGAGAGACTGTCTGGAATGGGATAAAACGTACGAAAAAGGTTAGCCAGATACGGCTGATAACCAAAAAGCGACGGGAATCCCTGTAATTCAATAAGTTGGGGTTCGAGTTCGCCACTCGACGGATTTTTGCAAACGGCGAAATCGATGGCCAGAAACTGGGTGTGGGCACCGGGTCCGTTGCCACCTTCGTGCGGAACCCGCTGGCTGGCTGGTATTGCCTTTTCAGTCAGGGCTTTGAAATCGTCGCGCGTAATCACGTCGACAATATCATCGCAGGCCTGCAAAATTTTGTCGGTCAGTACTTTAGGGACGAAGACAGGGCTTTCGGCTACGCGAAAGTCGAGCTGACCAGGTAGGTCGGCTTCAATTCTATCCAAAAAAGCCCGGTACAGTTCCGGGCTAAAAATTTCGTTATAACGCTGACGGACAGACTGTATCATAACACTATACGCTTTGTGGTTCTTCGGCAGTAACCGCCATGGCCTGGATGGCATCCCGCAAAAATCCGGGTATAATGACCGACTCGGTCAGGGCAATCTTATCGGGGTCCAGCAGGTAGGCTACCATATCGTCGTACTTTTCCTGACCAAAGTTCAGTACGATATGATTGCGTTTTTCGGCCGTCTGGAAGTAGCGCAGCATCCCTTCATTGTCGGCTTCGGGGTGAAACTGGGTACCAATAATTTCGGGCGAAAAGCGGATGGCCATCACCGCCCGGTCGAGGGGGACGTGTGGGCGGTATTTCTCCAGGCACAAGACCTGGGCTCCCATATTTTCCATTCGCTCACTATTTGGCTCCGTGATCTGGTAATCACGCGAATCGACGGCAAAGAACGGATCGGCCAGCCCCGTGAGCATGTGTTCGGTATCGCCCTCTTCGGTTTTGTGCACCGGAAAGATACCAAAGGAGGTTGATTTGCGCTGACTGAGTAACCCTAACTCGAGGTGCCGGACAACCAACTGGAAGGAGTGGCAGATCAGGAATACAAACTTTTTACGGTCGTTATGCCTGTTCCAGGCAAAAAGCTGGTCAATTAACTTGAAATACGCCGTTTCCCATTCGTCATTTGAGGGCAGGGGACTGCCCGGCCCACCCGATGAAATATAAATGTCGTACGATAGGTCGGGAACATCGTTGCTACCCCGAATGTCGAACACATCGACCGACAGTTCACTGGGTTGCTCTGTCTGTTGATTCTCTCCCTGGGCGTTCCGGATCAGGTGCATAATGCAGCGCATGCTTTCGTTGGCATGCTTGTTATTCATGTCCAGAACGGCAATTTTAACTGAGTTCATAGCGATGAGTTACGGTTGATCTATTGATGAAATTGGTTCCAAAAAGAACGGTCAGATTCCGTAAGAAGTTTCTTTGACAATGTAATCCACAACCTGTTTCAGATCATTCGTTTCCTGAAAAACGGCTAACTGGCGGTCGGCACCGGTACCCATTTCCATAATTTTGAGCAGGTATTCGCACTCCGCGCGACTGCCCAGTTCGTCAACTACATCGTCGATAAAATTGAGTAATTCGTGCAGCAGTTGATGTGTGGGCACTTCTTCCTGCTTGCCGAAGTCGATCAGTTTACCTTCAATGCCGTACCGGGCCGCCCGCCATTTATTTTCGTTGATCAGAATACGGCGGTAGGGACGGAAATTCAGATTCTGCTTGTGCAGTTTGTAAATCTTGACCACTAATGCCTGCATGATGGCCGCTAGACAGATGGTTTCGTCCACGCGCATGGGCACATCACAAATCCGGAACTCGATGGTGTTGAAAAACGGGTGAAGCCGAATGTCCCACCATATTTTTTTGCCATTGTCGATGCAGTTGGTTTTCACCAGCAGGTTGATGTAATCGTCGTATTCAGCCGCCGTAGCAAAAAAATCGGGGATACCCGTCCGCGGAAACTTGTCGAAAACTTTGGATCGGTAAGACTTGAAGCCAGTATTCCGACCCCGCCAGAACGGAGAATTGGTCGAGATGGCGTAGACGTGGGGCAGGAAATACCGCACGGCATTCATAATCTGAACACCCTCGTTGCGGTTCTCGATGCCCACGTGTACGTGCAGTCCGAAAATAAGATTCGACCGGGCCACATCCCGCAGTTCGTCGATGAGTTGGTCGTACCGTTCGTTGGGTGTAATCAACTGGTCCTGCCAGTCGGAGAAGGGGTGCGTACCGGCGGCTGCTACCTTAAGATTTTGATTATCAGCCAGCTCGATAATCATTTTCCGTAAGTACGTCACCTCTTCGCGGGCATCCTGAATGGTATTGCAGATATTGGTGCCAACTTCCACAACGGCCTGGTGCATCTCTGCCTTAACGCGCTCGTGCAACACAATTTGCCCGCCGTCGACAATCTTCGACATGTGTGATCGTAACTCGTAGGTGTCCGGGTCAATGGTTTGAAACTCTTCTTCAATTCCGAGCGTAAATGCTGGCATGGGTGTATACGTTAAAAAGATGCCGGTTTATGTGTATCGGGAAACGATTTTGTAAGATACTGTTTTTTTGAAAACCTGCTGGCGTACCAGTTGTTTTTCCTGCGAATTGACTTTTATTCCAAATGTATCATGAAAACGAAACGTGAAAAAAAACTGATAACAAAATACTGGCTGTTTGGCGGGGGCGGTGCCATGTTGCTCGGTAGTGGTCTGGCTGTATTGTTACACGGGTCCAAACTCCGGGAAACCAACACCGACCCCTGGTTTTGGGTCAGCACGGGTGGCTTTGCCCTCATCATGTCGGGCCTGAGTTTCATTGGCGACGCCAACCGGTTTCGTACCATGGCCGATGTACTGAAAGAGCTGGACCGACGGGAAAAGGCAAAAGACTAATTGGCAGGCACGTCCAGCCTGTTTTTTTTGTTTGTGGATTACCGATAGATTTGATAAATCAACTGACACATGCCATGACGCAGGAACCTAAATACGACCAACCCGCTGAGGGTAGTAATGAGCGTGCTGTTGCCTGGGCGCGGCAGGCGATGGCCAACAAACGTGCCGAACAAAAGCGAATGGCAGAGGAGTATAAAACCAATTATAAGCTACAGGCTGCTCTGGCCAAACTTCGCAGCAAGAATGCAAAAACGGAATGATTCCCCAATACCCTATCCCTTTGTGATTGATGAAGATGACAGCACGACCTTTGCTTTTGAGACTAATCACCAGTTAGTGTACGAAGTTCGGTTTAAACATACCGGCTACATTTTTGTAAGCTACCCGGAACTCGAACTTCACGCCTTTGAATTGATAATCCGATTGGTGTCGAATAGCACAGGGAACAGAACGCCACTTGATACCCAAATCGCAGCTACCATTGCTGGTATCGTCAGGTCATTTTTAGCCCGTACCGAGCGAGTGATTATTTACATCTGCGATTCGTCAGATTTGCGTCAGGTAACACGCGCCCGGAAATTTGATACCTGGTATGAATACTATCGGGGCATTGACTTCATCAAAATCAATCGCAACATCATTGATCCGTCAGGCGAAGTGTATTTGACAGCACTAATCATGCGGCACGATAATCCTCTCAAAGTCAGGATATTTGAGGCTTTCGATCGACTGACGTCCGGTCAGGCTGAAGATAAACCATAATGAATTTTTATGCCCGATCCACCCAAACGCACCATTATCGAAACCGTCAGGGAATACGGGAATCGGCTGTCGCGGTTTATTCGGGGGCGGGTAAAAACGGATGAGGATGCCGAAGATATTTTGCAGGATGTCTGGTATCAGCTCAGTAATGTGGTGGATCTGGAGGGTATCGAGAGTATCAGCGGCTGGCTGTTTCAGGTGGCCCGCAACCGGATAACGGATACGTATCGAAAGAAAAAAGAAGAGTCGTTTACTGACCTGACGCCCGATGATGAGGCCGACGGCTTCAGTATCCGTGACCTGCTGCTGGCCGATGCCGAAACGCCCGACGATCAGTTTTTTAAAGACCTGTTTTGGGAAGAACTGATGCGGGCGCTGGACGAACTGCCCGATAATCAGCGCACGGTGTTTGTGCAGAATGAACTGGAAGAGGTGACGCTACAGGAAATAGCTGACCAGACGGGCGAAAACCTGAAAACCATCATTTCCCGAAAACGCTACGCCGTTCAGCATCTCCGAAAACGACTGAAATCCCTGTATGATGAACTCGATAACCTGTAAGCTCCTAAATCGCCTTTGATATAATGAGAAATCACGCTGGTAAAAAACGCTTTTTCATCCCGGTATTCATACTGCTGGCCCTGTTTGCCGTTACGTTTACCGTGTACTGGCTCTGGAACAACGTTCTGGTGGCGGTGGTGGCGGTAAAACCCGTTACCTACTGGCAGGCTATGGGGCTGCTCATACTGTCCCGCTTGCTGCTGGGTGGTTTCAAAGTCGGTGGTCCGCCCAGTCGCCCGCCCATGGGAGGAAGGGGTGACCACTGGCGCGAAAAATGGCGCAGCATGAGCGACGAAGAACGGGCCGCGATCAAAAATAAGTGGCGACGCTGGGGGAAGGGTACCCCTGAATAACCTGACGAATTACGGCAAATACTATGAAATTAACCTGGACATTCTACCCCCGCGGCCAACCCAGCATCTCGCTGACGGTGGTATACATCCCTAAACTGGACGACGTGCCTGTGCCTGTAGTGGGCTACCTGGACGTAGACACGAACACGGCCTTCGTGAACTGGGCCAATTTTCAGGTTTTCAACTCCACCGATCAGGTTTCGAAAAAAGCACTTTTTGAGTCATTGATAAGAAAGCCAACCGCCGACCGACAAGTGGTGAACCTGCTCATAGACCGAAGTTGACACCCGTTTGGCGGCACCTGCCGTATTTGAAAACGATAAAAAAACGGGCTACTTACCAGCAGCCCGTTTTTGTCATTGTGAACCAGGACGCGTTATTTGGTATCCCAGAATACTTTGGTGGTTAGTTTATCCCCGCCGATGGCCGTTGCGGCCGCGGTGTAATTGGTGATGTTGGCGTTCTGCTCCGAGTTGGGATAGGTGTACCGAACCGGGAAATCGCCCTGCGGTACGGCCGGTACGTTGAACGTCGGGAAGTCGAACCGGCGGTATTCCGTCCAGGCTTCCAGTCCCCGGTTAAACAGGGCCAGGTACTTTTGCCGGGCAATCTTCTGGAGCGGAGTAGCGCCGATGGCCGTAGCAAACGCAACCGTCGGGCCAGCCAGATAGGTAGTAGCGGCTGATGCCGTACCACCCCAGTACAGGACAGAAGCCGTGATGCCGGCATTGTAGAAACTCTCCGCCGTGCCGCCCACGGTATACCCCCGTGCGGCAGCTTCGGCCAGGTAAAACTCCGTCTCCACAAAATCAAGTAGTATCCCCGGTGTTGTTTGGGCAGTCATGTTGGGCCCCGCCTTCGAATACGTAATGAACGCATTACTGCGGCCGTAAACACCGCCCGAGTAAGCCCCCGCGTTGTCTTTGGTGTAATACAGCGGAATACGCGGATCGGATGAGGTTTTCATCATGTCGATCATGGTATTGGAGGCTACATAATCTTCGCGCGAAGACTGAATCAGGTTTACCCAGATAGGGTTTGTGTTCGGCGTGGTCGACAGATAGGTTATCGTGGCGTTGTCCGTGTTGGCCGTGAACACACCCGCTTTTACAGCGGCTTCGGCCATTGTTTTCGACTTGGCCGCATTCACATCGGCCAGAGTCATGGCCATGCGCAGTTTGAGCGTGTTGGCAAACTTAACCCAACTGGCCACGTTGCCTTTATACACCAGGTCGGCGGTGCCGAAGCTGTCCGAACCGGGGGCTAACTGGCTGGTGGCCTTGTCGAGCCGGGCAAACAGATCGTCGTAGATAGCAGCGGCATCGTCGTAGGCGGGTACCAGGTTATCCGGGTTCAGGGCTTCCGATTTCAGGCTGGTACTGATCGCACTCGAATACGGAATATTGCCAAAGGTATTGACCAGAATCGAATAGGTGTACACTTCCATAATCTCGATAATGGCCAGTTTGTTCTGGTCAACGGCCGGATACAGGCTTGGGTTAGCCTTGATAATGGATTTTGCTTCCTTGTAATCGAGCAGCACATCGCGGTAGAGCGAGGTCCAGAAACCGGCACCCACATCCACCAGGTTATAGGCACTGGTGCTGAAGTAGGTGGTTTCGGCAAATTGCTGGGCCATTATTTTGAACGTAAACCCGTATACGATAGCATCCGATAAATTTCGGGTGGCATTACTAAAGAAAGGGGAAGCCGGTACACTACCCGACTGATACGCTTTGGGGTTCGTGTTGATCGACGTTATATCGTCGTTGCAGGACGTAGTCACGGTCAGCAGAACCAGTAGACTAAGAACGGCCGTTAGTATTTTTTTCATAGTAAGCACAGAATTAGAATGTTGCTTTAATATTGAAACCGATGTTACGAACGTTGGGCAGGCTTCCTACCTGCACCCCCTGAATGTTACCCGCGCCGAGGTTGTCTTCGGGGTCGGCGTACGGAATGTTTTTGTGGATGATCCACAGGTTCCGGCCAACCACCGAAAGCGACAGACTCCGCAAAGGGTTCAGTTTAGCCAGCAGGGCCGGTGGCATAGCAACGGTAAAGAGCACTTCGCGCAATTTTAGGTAACTCGCGTCATACACATAGCGGTGCGTTGGTCCAATGGTTTGTGTACCCGCCTGCGGATAATCGAGCATGTTGAGCCGGGTTGTGTTGACCGAACCATCCGGGTTGACGCCGGGCAGCAGGATACCACCGCCATCGGCTACCGGGCTGCGTACCGGCTTGCCCAGTTCATTTAAACCGGCACTTTCTTCGTACAGACCGGTAGCCAGCCCGTAATACTGGTCGATAGACAGGATGTCTCCCCCCTGCTTGGCATCCAGCAGGAAGCTGAACGTCAGGATTTTGTAGCTGAATGAGTTTTGCAGACCACCCGTCCATTTGGGGTTGATGTTGCCAATCTCATTGGTCGTCGTGGTCGTGCGCAGGTAACGGCCCGTAGTGGCGTTAACCGTAGGCTGACCGTTGGTATAGATATAATCCGTTCCGTAGAGCGTACCGTAGCTTTTGCCGAGTGGGGCGTTGGAGGAGCCACTGGCCTGGAAATCGCCATTGGGCAGGGCAAAGTTGGTAACGTTGTCGTACAGTTTCACCACCTTGTTGCGGATGCGGGTCCAGTTCAGGTTGACATCCCACCGGAAGGCACCGATCTTGACGGGGGTACCCGTCAGCGATACTTCCAGCCCTTTGTTTTCCAGAATACCCGCGTTGACGTACTTCGAGTTATAGCCCGTAGCCGTCGATACCGTTACCGGAATGATCTGATCCACCGACTGTGAGTTGAAGTACGTTACGTCCAGGCCTATACGGCCGTCGAGGTACGACGTCTCAACCCCGATCTCGTAACTCTTGGTCCGTTCCGGGCGGAGGTTGTTGTTGTTTTTGGTGCCAGGTACCGAAAACAGCGGAATCGAGCCAAAGGCCGTTGGTTTGTCATACAGGTCGGCCAGGGCGTTGAAAGGCGCATCGGCCCCCACCTCGGCGTAGTTGGCCCGCAGTTTGCCGAAGGTGAAAAACGGGTTATCCTGGATAAATTTGGAAAACACGAAGCTGGTCGAAATCTGGCCGTAGTTGTACGCATTATTGCCTTTAGGCAGGGTAGAGGCCACATCGCGCCGGTACGATCCGTTCAGGAAAATAAAATCCTTATAGCCCACTTCCGCATCGGCAAAATAGCCGTTCACCTGCTTATTCAGGTAGTAGCCCTGCTCGTTGGGTGCTTCGATAGGGTTGACCGAGTTCGACAGTGCGTAGATTTTAGGGACCACCAGACCACCGTTGGTTTGCGCGCTCAGGCCGGTTTGGGAGGTTTTCCGGATGTTGACACCGGCGGCTGCTTTGAAGGAAAGACTGGGGCTGAAATTCTTATTCGCCGTCAGCAAAAAGTCGTAGTTGTATTCTTTGAACGACAAATCACGACGCACGTACCGACCGGCGGGAAATACGATACTACCCACGGCAGTTGGTTCTTCCTGCGCCTGCGTGTACGAATCCAGCGAAATCCGGCCCATGGCATTCAGCCAGTCGGTGATTTTATAATCCAGCTTGGTGTAGCCCAGGTAGCGTAACCGGCTGTCGTTCGGGGCGTTTTCGTAGGCTGCAAAATACGGGTTGTCCCAGTAGATGATACCCGTTTTGTTGGGTAGACCGCTGGCCCAGTTCCAGGTAATGTTCTGGCCGGTCCGCTGGTAAGCTGCTTCCTGCTCTTTAACATCAACGTTCACTTCCCACCACTCCCGGAAACTGGAAATGTTGTTGTTGCCGCCGTAGCCCTGCGCGTAGCGGCCTTTTCCTTTCACGTTGGTCAGGTTGATGGAGGCCGTGGCTGTCAGGCGGGGGGTCACCAGGTACGAACCGCTGAAGTTGAGGAAGTCTTTTTGCAGGTGGCTGTTCGGCTGGATACCCTTGTCTTTATTGAAGGTATAGCCCAGTTTGAAGAATCCTTTGTCATTACCGCCGTCGATGGTAACGCTGTTATTCGTCGTGATACCCTGCTCGAAGAACGAAAACGGATCGTTCTGCGCAGCTACCCAGGGCGTTGCTTTCTTGTAGGTAGGGGATGTCGGATCACCGAAGGCATTCCATTGATACACCAGCAGGCTGGGATCGAACGGTGCACCAACCGAAGCATCTTCGTAAGTGGGTACAATATTGTCGGGCTTACCGTCGCCGTCTACGTCGGCCTGGTCAAAATAACCGTCACCGGTAGGGCCGTAGTATTTGCCGTACCCACCACCATACTGCTTCTGATATTTGGGAAACGTGCTTCTGTCGGCGTTGCTGAAGGTAAGGCCGGTGTTGATCGTTACCCCCAGTCCTTTCTTACGCCCTTTTTTAGTCGTTATATAGACGACACCGTTCGAGGCCCGTGAGCCGTAGAGCGCCGTAGCCGCCGGTCCTTTCAGAATGGTGGTCGACTCAATATCGTCCGGGTTAATATCGGCAGCCGCGTTGCCATAATCATACCCGGCCGTGCCCCGGCTGGTGCGGGAGGCATTGTTGGTCGAGTTGTCGATAGGGACACCATCCACCACAAATAACGCCTGGTTCGATCCGTTCAGTGATTTCCAACCCCGGATAACGATACCCGTCGAACCGCCCAGACCATTGTTTTTCTGAATCTGTACCCCCGCCACTTTACCCGACAAAGCGTTGACGAAATTGGCATCGCGGGTGTTGCTGATGGCATCGCCCGATACCGTTTGAGCCGCGTAGGAAAGCTCATTCCGCGTTTTCAGAATACCCTGTGCTGTAACGACGATTTCGGAGAGCTGTTTGGTATCGCCAGCCAGTGCCACGTCGAGCGTTGTTTTGCCATTGATCGGCTGCTCTAACGTCTTGTGGCCGATGAAGGAAAATACCAGTGAACTACCCGTTGTTGGGACCGAGAGCGAATAAAGGCCGTTGGCATCGGTAACGGTACCTGTTGATGTTCCTTTGATAACCACGTTCACGCCGGGCAGGAAGCTGCCATCATCGGCGGAAGTAACTTTTCCTGAAACCGTTCGGCTTTGCGCCCAGGCCAGGTTGGACAACAGGATAAGTATACTTCCTACGCCAAGTAGTAGTACTTGTTTCATAGAATAGTGTATTTAAGTTAAGATGAAATTTTAACTCCAAATTAACGACAATTGAGTCGGAATATAATACTGTAGTTATGTATTATTTCGGTAGATAATTTTATTAATAGTTGATAGTTTGGAATTAAAAGGGGTTTTATTTGATAAAGTCAATTTTTTATTCGTATAGTTATTTTGGTTGTAGGAGGGCTTGTAAGCGTATAGTCATGGGTAGTAAATGGGCTGAGGGCCTGAAAAAGATGGGAGTTTTTACTGTTTTTTTAATCTTATCATTGCCATAATACTGGATTAATACTGAGGTAATAACCCAGGAATAGCTTTGTGAAAATTTAGCTGACCCCTTATTACTTATGGCTACAAACAAACGTTTACTATCATCTACAGCTCTCCTGACGTTGTTCGCTCTGGCTGGTTGTACCGATCATCGGGCTCCCGATAGCCCGGCTATCGTCATTCAGAATCGTTCCGTTACGCCCGTGCTGGCTAAATTGCTGCCCGGTGCCGCTGGTGGCCGTCTGGCGGCAGGTGGCGTTTCGATGTATTCCCTGCTCAGCAGCGATGACCAGTTGGCGCAATCGCCCAGTTACGTGTTTGGCGGCTCGGCCGATGGAGCGGGTATCTTTCAGAACCCCGATGGTAATTACTCGCTCATCGTGAACAACGAGGATAACTTCGCCGTATCACGCATCACCCTCGACAAAGCCTTCAAGCCCATCAAAGGCGAGTATATTCTGAATTCCGACGGAGGAACCTGGCGGTTATGTTCGGCCACGCTGGCCACGCCTGTTGAGCATGGTTTTGGTCCGGTATTCCTGACCTGCGGTGAAAGCGGTGCCGAGTCGCGGACCCACGCGTTGCGGGTAGATGCGGATCCGCAGCAGGCCGCCATCTCGCGGGAAGTAGCTGGACTGGGCCGGTGGAGTGCCGAAAATGCGGTGCCCCTGCCTAAAACGGCCTATCCCAACAAAACTGTTATCGTCATTGGCGATGATGATTCAGGTACCGATGGTGGTCAGGTGGCCATGTACCTTTCTAATACGGTGGGCGATCTGGATAACGGTTCCCTGTATATGCTGCGCCGGACCGATGGCAACCAACGCGAAATGGACATGAATCCGGGGACGATGTATGACGTGGAATTCGTTAAAATCGACAACCACAAAACCCTCACGGGCGCCCAGATCAACGCTAGGGTAAATACGCTGAAAGGCATAAAGTTTGGTCGGGTAGAGGATGTCGATTACCGGAAAGGGGGTGGTGCCAACGGTCGGGACGTATTTTTTGCCGTGACGGGTCAGGATAATTCGGGCGCGAATGCCGACTATTCCCGTTCTAAATATGGCCGTATCTATAAACTGACGCTGGATGCCAACGATCCAACGAAAGGTAAGCTGGAAGTAATCCTGAACGGCGACGACCGGTCTGGTATCGCCAAAACGTTTCAGGACCCGGATAACGTTTGCGTTACGACCAACTATATCTACATCATGGAAGACCCAAACGGCTACGGCGACGAGAAGCATGATGGCTACGTGTATCAGTATAACCTGAATACGAAGCAGTTGACTCCTATCATTGAACTGTACCACCGCCGGACTGAAGCCGATGCCGCTAAATACAACGTGGGTGGTACATCAGCCCTGGGTGACTGGGAAAGCAGCGGTATGATCGACGTGTCGGATGTAACGGGTCGGCCCAATACGTTTATGCTCGGCATTCAGGCGCACACCTGGCGGGGCGATAAGTACAAGGGCGTCGATGGCGGATCGAAGCGACTCAGCGAAAATCAGGCCAGTCAGCTTATCCTGATTGAAGGACTGCCCCGGTAACTAGTCAAACTAAGCGTGTCATCCAGAAACCGCCCGACCGGATGTTTTCTGGTTGGGTGGTTTTCTTCCCGCTCCAGTCATGAAACGGTACATATCAATGCCTGTCGAACAAACGTCTGTTGGCCGAATGGCTGTTTCCTGTGAATCAAAACCGGCCCGGCCCGGTATCTGGTGGCTGCTGGTGCTGGGAGCCGTTATCCTGTCTTTCGTCTGCGTTTACGGCCTGCTCAATGGCCCAAGACCCAGGCCCGCTCAGTTGGTAAAGCAGGCGTTCATGCAGGACATTAACGGGCTGGACAGTGCCGTGAGTCAGTTGCAGGGGGCTATCCGTACGCGGCAGTCGGCCGGGGCAGTACAGGCGGCTTTTCTGCGGGCGCGGCTGGCCTACAAGCGGGTCGAGTTTATAGCGGCCTATTACAGCCCCGAAACGACCCGCGCCCTCAACGGGCCAAACATTCCCGACGTAGACGATGACCTGCGGGTTAACGCGCCCGAAGGGTTTCAGGTGCTCGAAGAACTGATTTTTCCGGCGCCGGATTCGGCAAACCGGGCCGAAATGGTGCATCAGGTTACCATTCTTCGTTCCAATGTGCATCGGTTGCGCACCATATCTGAAACCAACGAACTGACTGATAGTCACGTGTTCGATGCCATGCGGTTAGAGGTGTTTCGGATTATCTCACTGGGGATAACGGGGTTCGATTCGCCCATCGACTTCTCTTCATTACCCGAATCGGTTGCTGCGCTGGAAAGTATGCAGGAGCAGCTTGGGCATTATCCATTAACAGAAACCGACGCAGCCCTGGCGGAGAAATTGACGAAAGCGTTTGGACAGGCCATCAGCGCACTCCAGTCGGCCCGGAATTTCGATTCGTTCGACCGGCTGACGTTTATCGATCAGCAGGCCAATGTGTTGAGCGGTTTGTTGCTCGATGCCCAAAATGCCTTACAGATTCCGGTTTTTACCGAAAATCGACTCCTGTCGCCCTCCGCCCGAACCCTGACCGATACGGGTATATTCGATGCCCGCTACTTCGTTGATTTTGCCGAACAGCGCAGCACACCCGACCGCGTAGCCCTGGGTAAAAAGCTGTTTTTCAATCCTGTTCTATCGGGCGATGCCAACCGTACCTGTGCGTCCTGTCACCAGCCGGAACGTGCGTTTACGGATGGGGAACCAACAAGTTTAGCCATCGGCACGAATGGGAGCCGGATTGACCGCAATGCGCCAACATTGCTGAACGCGGCCTTTCAGGCGGTTCAGTTTGCCGATTCTCGGGTGGTTTTTCTGGAAGACCAGGCCAGTGATGTGATCCGAAACCGGCAGGAAATGCATGGTTCATTGCCCGATGCCGTAAAGGCGTTGCAACAAAATGCCCAGTACAAGACGTTGTTTGTCCGTTCGTATAAAGAAGGCGTAACGGAACGGACACTCAAGAATGCCATTGCCAGCTACATCCGGTCACTCACCACCCTCGATTCGCGGGTAGACCAGTATTTTCGGGGTCAACTCAGTGCCCTGACGGCTGAAGAAAAGCGGGGGTTCAACCTGTTTATGGGCAAAGGTAAATGCGCCACCTGCCACTTTTTCCCCCTGTTCAACGGGACGGTGCCTCCGGCTTATCAGGAAACGGAGAGCGAAGTGCTGGGCGTTCCGGCCACCGCCGACGGAAAGCAGGTGGACAGTGATGTGGGCAAGTTTGTCCTGACGAAACGGGAACCCCACCGCCACGCCTTCAAAACACCCACGCTGCGGAACGTGGCTAAAACGGCCCCGTACATGCACAACGGGGTGTACAAAACCCTGGAAGAGGTAGTTGATTTTTATAACAAAGGCGGGGGCAATGGGCTGGGCTTTAACCTCCCCAACCAAACCCTGCCCTTCGACAAACTGGACCTGACGCAGCCGGAAAAAAGCGCGCTGGTTGCCTTTATGAAGGCGTTGTGACAGGGACTTAAAAATTGATTCCGGTCATTAAAGTAATCGTTTCGAAACCAACGGATTTATTTGGCTGAGTTTCATAAGCGGCAGGAAACAGGTAGTTACTCAGGTATCGTTCGTACCGAAGTGTAACCGGAATAGTGACTTTTTGAAGGGCTATATCGACGCCTAAACCCGCCAGGCCACTCACCGCCGATCTGGTTAACGGGGCAATTTTCGGACTGTACCACGTTGGACATGGACCTGTGATGCACACAACAAAAAGATTCTCCCTGTATTGGCTGCTCACAATTCTGTTGTAACTAACCCCTGCCTCAACAAAGAGCGATTTGCCGGACGGAAGAACATAATAGCGGTAGGTAACTGGAGTTTTCAAGGCAGCAATGTTAAAAATGGGGCTTTCCCATTGGTTGTCGATTCTGTCATTTGAGACCCGCTCCAACAGCGATTGTCCGTGCAACGTCATCCGGCTGTTGAGCCGATACGCAATGTCTACTCCGGCCTGGTATCCAACGCGGGGTAGGTAATGAGCTGGAAAAGGATTTTTTATTCGTGGAAACGAATAGTTCACACCCCCTGCTACGCCAACATTCCAGCGTTTTTCCTTTGAGGGCGTATCCGTTTGCGCCTGAACACTACCAACGGTCAGGACGATAGCGAATAGGATACCGCAGATTTTTTTCATTGGTATGGTCTGTTTTGTCAAGGACTCCCGACAGGCAGAAACGGTTGGAACGCGCGCCAAAAACTATACGTACTTCACAATGAAGTTTATCAACTTCTTTACTTTATCGGTGTAGGGCGGGTAGATGAATTTCATGGTACCGAAGTCGCGCTGCATCACGCCCCGCTGATTGGAGAACTCCTGGAAACTGAAATACCCGTTCGATTTGCCAATACCGCTGTTGTTGACCCCACCGAATGGCAGCTCGACATTCCCGAACTGTAAGAGCGTATCATTCACGACGGTATCACCCGCCGAGGTACGGTCCAGGATATACTGGGTGGTTTTCTGGTTGCGGCTGTGTATGTACAAGGCCAGCGGTTTCTCGCGCCGGTTAATAATCCGCAGGGCATCGTCGAGGTTGGTATAGGTCAATACCGGTAGTATCGGCCCAAAAATCTCGTCCTGCATCACCTGCATATCGTCGGTTACGCCTTCCAGCACGGTTGGCTCGATGAAGTTCTGGTCGGCATCCGTTTGGCCACCTACCGCAATCGTCGCGCCCTTCGCCAGCGCATCATCGAGCAGGGCGTGGATACGGTCAAAATGGCGGCTGTTCACAATGCGGGCGTAACTGTCCGATGCAGCAACGGGCTGGCCATCGGGGCTATACATGGCGGTCAGCGTTTCGCGGAAGGCCTGCATGAAGGGCGCCTTTACGGATGCGTGAACCAGCAGGTAATCGGGGGCAATGCAGGTCTGGCCGTTATTCAGGCATTTACCCCAGGCCAGTTGCTGCGCGGCCTGTTTGATACCCGCCGACTCATCGACAATAGCGGGGGATTTGCCGCCCAGTTCGAGCGTGACCGACGCCAGGTGTTTGGCCGCAGCGGTCATGACCACGCGCCCCACCGCCGGGCTACCGGTAAAGAAGATATGATTGAACGGTAGTTCCAGCAGTGATTTCGACACATCGGCATCCCCTTCAAAAACGGCCACTTCTTCCGGCGGAAAGAGTTCCGTGATCATCCGGCTAATCAGCCCGGACGTGTGGGGCGTCAGTTCCGATGGTTTCAGGATGGCTACATTGCCAGCCGCAATAGCTGATACCAGCGGACGGATGGCCAGCACGAATGGATAATTCCAGGGCGAAATAATGAGTACGTTACCTTTAGGCTCATGCACCAGATGACTCTTTGTGCCAGTCAGCGCAAGGGGAGTGGGTAAGGACTGGGGCTTCATCCAGCGTTTCAGTTGCCCGACGGTGTACTTGATTTCTGCGTATAGGGCCATCAGTTCGCCCAGCATCACCTCGGCCGATGGCTTCCGGAAATCGTCGAACATCACCCGCTGAATATCGGCTTCGTGGCTACTCACCCAGGTCTGAATGCGCCGGATGCGTTCGATACGCTGGTTGGCGGTAGTAAGTGCCATGTGGGGCGCGTGCCGACGCTGAAGGTCAAACGTGGTTTGGATGTCGGTTTTGGGTTGGATGGCTATCATGGGGTTCCTAGTTGGGGGGAGCAGACACGCAAAACAGTGTAATAAAGTACGTTAAAAGTACAAAAAAGTGCGATATGTGGATTTAAAACGTGAATCCTTTATCTTAGCTAAAACTTTAGCCAACCCGAACTGGATGACGCTCGTTAGTGACAATATCCGCTACCTACGCAAACTGAATGGTTTGACCCAGGAGCAGTTTTCCCGAAAAATCAACATAAAGCGTTCCCTGTTAGGGGCTTATGAAGAGGGGCGTGCCAATCCAAACCAGCAGAATATTCAGGCTATTGCCAAGGCCTTCAACACCACCGTGGAGCTATTGACCCGGCAGGACCTCCGGAAAATCCGCGAAACACCCAGTCTGAGTATCCCACTTGGCCAGAAAGGAGATGATCCCTACGCCGGTCGGAGTACGAATGAGCATGCAGCGGCCATTCGGTCTGACGGGAAACTGACCACCGATGATGACCCGTTTCAACACCCCGACTTTCCCGATATTTTTGCGCAACCCGCAGCCCCCACGCCCGAACCACAGCCTTTGGCTTCGGTGCTGAACAAATACTACAAACCGGCGGAGGCCAATCCAGGCCGGGCCAATCCAGGCGGGGAACCCCGTCGGGAACCCGTTGTGCCCCCCGTTATTACCGCCCCCGTGCGGCCGGGGAGTCAATCCAATCCACCCGGCGACCGCCCGCAACCAGCGGCCTACCAGTCACGCCCGGCCGATTCCAGACCGCCGGAACGAAATGCCGCCCCCCCCGTCGAGCGGTTGTTTTCGTCCCAGCCTGAACCCCGGCCCACTCCGGCCAGCCGCCCGACCGAAACACTGACGTTTAACAACGTATACGAAGGAGCGTCGGCATCGGCGCATCCGGCATCAACCAGTCAGCCGGTAACGCCGAGTTTTCCGGTCGTGATGCAGCGGCAGTTTGCCGAGTATGGTCAGCGGTACCGGCAGACCGATTTCCTGCGTCGGCTACCCGCCATGCACCTGCCCACCCTGCCCGAAGACCATTACCGGGCCTTCGAAGCGGGCGATGATTTCGCGTTTCCGGGGGCTCTGCTCGTGGGTAAATTCGTGCGGAACTGGTTTGATGTTGCCGATGGTAAACTCTACGTGTTGCTCATTCAGCAACAACCCACCGGAGCCGGGATTCGCTGCCGACGGGTATACAATCAGGTAAAGGTGAAAGGGTCACTCCTCCTGACCACTGACCGCGTCGATTTACCCAATCTGGACGTATCCCTGAAAGATGTACTGGAGGTGTGGGAAGTCTGCGCCTTCGTCAGCCAGCAACTCCCCCTATCTCCCCCCAATACCGACCGGCTCCGGCAACTGGTGGACGAACTGAAGTTCGAGGTGGAGCGGATGTAGCTGGAGTTACGTAGTGCTTACTCCCCGTTCGTTGAACGCTATACAAGCACCTATACGCTACATAATTTAGTCAGCATGTACCCGACTGGTTTCCTGTTCCGACTGGCCAAAATAATTTCAGTCTTTGCGGTTGGTGTTATGGCGTTGCTGGTGGTAATCGGCAACACGACCGATTATTACACCAATTACCACTTTGTAGAACACGTCATGAAAATGGATACCGTCTTCCCCGACAGTGCTATCCATAATCGTACCATCGATAACCCGGTTCTTTTTCACGCGGGTTACCTTCTGATTATCGGGCTGGAAATGGGGATGGCCTTTTGCTGTTTGACAGGGAGCTGGAAACTGGTTACCCACTTGAAAAAGGATGCCCAATCGTTCCACGCGGCCAAGAACTGGGCCGTTGCCGGGTTACTTGTGGGTATTATTATCTGGTTTTTTGGTTTCGAGGTCATTGGTGGAGAATGGTTCGCTATGTGGCAAAGTACCACTTGGAACGGCTTGGGTAGTGCTGAGCGTATTGTCAACTTTCTGGCTTTTACCCTGATTCTGCTGCATCTGAAGGATGACCTGTAATGGGAGAGCTAACCGGTGCCGATGACTTTCTCATATCCCTATTTGTCGGCAAGTAAGCCACAACCCGTACTTTTGCCGGTGCGATGCGTTATTTTCTTGAACTGGCTTACAAAGGAACACACTACCACGGCTGGCAGCGGCAGCCCAACGGCCTGAGCGTACAGGAAGTACTCGAAACCGCCCTGACTACGGTACTCCGCCAACCCATTGCCCTAGTGGGGAGTGGCCGGACCGATGCGGGCGTTCATGCCGCGCAGCAATTTGCCCACCTCGACCTGGATGCCCCCCCGCCCGAACACCTGCTCCGGTCGCTCAATAGCCTGATACCGTACGATATAGCGGTGTACGATTGCTTTCCCGTCCGTCCTGACGACCATGCCCGCTTTTCGGCTACGTACCGCTACTACCAGTATCACATCAGTCGCCGGAAAAACCCGTTTCAGCAGGGCATGACGTATGTTTTTACATTACCTCTGAACGTAGAGGCTATGAACGAAGGGGCTGCCATTTTCCTGAAACATACAGATTTTGAAAGTTTTAGCAAGATCAAAACCGATGTCAAGACATTCAACTGCCGCATCGATAGGGCTGTCTGGGAACAGAAGCCGAACGGCGATTTAGTCTTTCATATTCAGGCCAACCGCTTTCTGCACGGCATGGTCCGGGCCATAGTGGGCACGTTGCTGGACGTAGGGCAGGGAAAACGAAGCGTCGCCGATGTAGCGCGCACCATCCTGGCCCGCGACCGGAAACAGGCGGGCCGGGCCGCACCCGCTGCGGGGTTGTTCCTGACGGAAGTGGGCTATGATTTTCTGACACCTGCATGAGCAAGCTTCCGGTTACTTCACTGACACGGGTTTTGTGGGGTCGATGTGGAACCACAGCAGCGCACTCACCAGCAGGCAGCCCGCAATCATGAACAGGGGGTAATTGAAGTTTTTGGTTTGCTCCACAATGATACCAAACAGGATGGTGATGAAGAAACCACCCAGTTGCCCGGCAAAATTCATCGAACCCGCCACCGTACCGGCATTCCGCTGGCCAATGTCGACGCACACGGCAAAGGCAACGGGCAGAGCCAGGTCTTTCATCAGCACGCAGGTTGCCAGCAGGTAACCCGCCATTTGGTTATCCTCAGTCAGGCCCGCCAGCAGGAAAAATAAGCTCGACAGTCCCAAACCCGTTACGCCCACCGCCCGGCGACCAATTTTCAGTCCGTAGCGTCTGGTCAGCACATCGCTCAGGCCACCGCCAACCAGACAGCCGATAGCACCCAGAAAATAGGAGAGGGAAATGAAATTCTTCGTCTCGTCTTCACTCAGCCCGCGCCCTTCCTGAAAATACACCGACGACCAGTTGGTGAAGAAATACGACCCGTAAAAGAACAGATGGCACATGAGCATCAACGCCCACAAATCGGGGTTGCGGATAATGGTTGTCCAGGGAATGCGGTGGTCGCTTGGCTTAAGGTTTCGACCGGTTTCAATTTTTGCTACTTCGGCACTGGTGATGCCTGGCATGTCGGCTGGTTCGTCCCGAAACCAGGTGTACCAGCCAATGGCCCACAGCACACCTAGTATCCCCAGTAAGCCGAAAGCCCACCGCCACCCCGCCCAGTGTACCAGCGGAATGACCAGCAGGGGCGTTAGGGCACCGCCCAGTCGGCCGGCAGCCCAGATCACCGACTGCGCCCGGCCCGTTTCTACCGCCGGAAACCAGCGGGCAATCACGATAGACGCATTGGGGTAGGCACCCGCTTCGCCCGCGCCGAACAGAAACCGCACAACGAGGAGGGAGACAAAATTGAACGCCAGACCAGTCAGGGCCGTAAACCCCGACCACCAGAACACGACCCGCGTCAGTACGCGCCGGGGGCCAAGGGTATCGCCCAGCGAACCGGTAGGAATTTCAAACAACGCGTACGACAGGGAGAACGCACCCAGAATCCAGCCAAATTCTTGATTGTCGAGGTGTAAATCCGCTTTAACGTATTTACTGACGACGTTCATACAAACGCGGTCGAGGTAGGTGATGGTGGAGAGCAGGAATAAACCGGACAGCACACGGTAGCGAACGTTCATAGGGGGTACTGAATGGACAAAGAAGGAAAATTCAAAAATAGGTACGAATTCGACTTTCTACACCGAACGGACTGCTGTACTTTTACAGCATGTCAATTGTAACCATCGCCCCCCTGGCTGAAAGCCTGCCCGCTTTTCTGGATGCGCACGATTTTTCGGCCATCGCCGTCATCGCCGACAACCATACGTTCCGTTTCTGTTACCCCAGTCTGAAAGAAATGCTCCCGAAGCACACGCTGATCAGAATCAAGGCCGGAGAGGAACAAAAGCACATCGCTACCTGCGAACTGATCTGGGATGCCTTTACGCGGGCCAACTTCGACCGGCACGCGCTGGTGCTGAACCTGGGCGGGGGCGTTATCGGGGATATGGGCGGATTTTGTGCCGCTACCTACAAGCGGGGTATCAGTTTTGTACAGCTACCCACCACCTTGCTCGCGCAGGTGGATGCCAGTGTGGGTGGTAAGCTGGGTATCGATTTCAACGGCTTCAAAAACCACATTGGGGTGTTCAAACAGCCAAACGCCGTTTTAATCGACCCGACCTTGCTGGAAACCTTACCGGAGCGTGAACTACGGTCGGGCTTTGCCGAAGTGATCAAACACTGTCTTATTGCGGACGGCGCCATGTGGGACGAAATCCGACGGCGCGACCTCGATGAACAGAACTGGCCTGCGCTGGTAGCCCATTCCGTAGCGATAAAACAGTGGGTGGTGGAACAGGACCCGACCGAACAGGGAATCCGCAAGATTCTGAACTTCGGCCATACCATCGGGCACGCCGTTGAAACCTATTTTCTGACGGTTCCGCGCTCGGGTCAACTCCGAAAGCGGCTCCTGCACGGCGAAGCCATTGCGGTGGGGATGCTGGCCGAATCATACATCGCGTGTCATAAGAAGATGATTGACGAAATACTGTTGACGGAAATCGAAGAGTATCTGTTTTCCGTATATGGAAATGTACGACTAACGGAAGCGGATACGGAGCCGATTCTGGCCTTGACCTTACAGGATAAGAAGAATCGGGGTCGGGAAATCCGCATGTCGCTGCCCGACGGGACCGGGAGTTGCGCGTTCGATATACCGGTTACTGCCGCCGAAATGCGTAAGGGCCTGGAGTTTTACCGGGGCCTCAATAAATAACAGATTATTTGGCGATATGGTATTGCTTGCCAAACAATTACAATTATATTTGAGTTGAATCCAAGTGGATTAGTACTTATTTATCAACCACAATTTTCTATTGAAAAACTCTTTACAATCGTGAGTATGAAAAAGTGCATCGGAGTATTGTGTATGCTGGCCGTTGTTGCTATGGCGGGTTGCTCATCGAGCAAATTGTTTGTAGAGCACGATTATAGCTACGAAGGCCATTTTAAAAACTATGAGTCCTTTAATTTTCTAGAGTGTGAATTTGTTGATTCCACGCTGCTATGCTCCGATATCCAGGATGCAATCCGGCATCAGATGGAAGCACGGGGTTACCGGGTAAGCAATCGGAGCCCGAACCTGCTGATTTCATACAACATCTTCCGGTCCGATCTTCGGTTCCGGGGCTATCAGCAGCCCGTTATTAAAGACTGGGTGCTGCGCGAAGATGATGAAGCCACCTACAAGCGTATTGATTATAACCTGGATGAAGGGACCCTGATGATTTCACTCATCGATGCCGAGTCCTATCAGGTAATCTGGAAGGGATACGCGTCCAAGATGATGCGCAACCAGAATTTCAAAAACAACTACTTCAAAGGGATTGTCCGGTCCATCTTTGACCAGTATCCTCTCATGGCAACGGCGCGGTAACGCGGCCACTGGCTTATACGTAATTTCAACAGGCGAGGCATACAGTCTCGCCTGTCTTTGTTTTATCGCTGCCTGAAAAGGGCCTGTGAATCTGCCCGTCCTTATGTTTACCCGGCCATCTCGGGGGAGACCGCTATTGAGGGTGCAATACGTTAAGGGAAAACTGCTATCCTGTTACTTCTCCCGTTCCAATGGCTTCAGAGTTGGTTATTCCATTATCTTTACAAAACTGTATGCACGCATACCATAGGAAAGGGACATGGAACAAACGTATCGATCTTTATCACTATCGGAGAAGGATGGCGTCATGACGGCTTCGTTGCTGGGGCCCGGTAAAGGCAACGCCATGGGACCGGAGTTCTGGGAGGAACTACCCGGAGCAATGGACGAGCTCAACAGGCTGTCGCACATCCGGTGCCTGGTTTTTCGGGGTAGTGGCGACCATTTCAGTTACGGGCTCAACCTGCCTCAAATGATGCCCCGCCTGGGGAAAATGACCACCGGCACTGTTCTGGCTGAGCAGCGGGTGGCACTGATGGAGCAAATCCGGCAGATGCAGTCTGGTTTTCAGAAAATGCATGAGTCGCCCAAACCAGTCATTGCGGCCGTACATGGCTGGTGCATTGGTGGTGGGGTGAACATGATAGCCGCAGCCGACATCCGGCTTTGCTCCCGCGATGCCCGATTCAGCCTGCGCGAAGCCAAACTGGCCATCACGCCCGATATTGGCGGGCTCCAGTTTTTGCCCCACATTATCGGGCAGGGATTCACCCGCGAAATGGCCTTCACTGGTGCGGACTACGATGCCGCTTTCGCTGAACGCATCGGGCTGGTCAATCACGTGTACGATACCCCCAAATTACTGTTCGAAGCGGCTGATACGCTGGCCCATCAGATTGCCGGCAATTCGGCTTCGGCGGTGCAGGGTGCCAAGCGGGTACTCAATTACGGGCTGAACAAATCCATTGACGATGGCCTGCAATACGTAGCGGTCTGGAACTCAAGCCAGCTGCAATCCGACGATTTCTCCGAGGTGATGCAGGCTACACTGGAAAAGCGAAAAGCAGAATTTAATAAAAAATCAAGCCGAGGCTATTAATTTAATGATAGAATGAGTGAATGACAGAATGAGTGAATAGCTGACGCGTACTCATTTTATCATTCACTCATTCTATCATTCACTCATTAAATATGATGACGACTGGAATGCTGCGCGACGACGCGCTCAAGGGGAAAACCATTATTGTAACCGGGGGTGGAACGGGCCTCGGCAAATCCATTAGCCGGTATCTGCTCCAACTGGGTGCCAACGTAACCATCTGTAGCCGTCGGCAGCACGTGATCGACGAAACGGCCAAAGAACTGATGGCCGAAATGGGACGGTCCAGCGTTTTGGGGGGCGATGGGGCGGGGTCCGGCGGTTTGGGGGAAGTTCTGGCCGTGCCCTGCGATGTGCGTAACCCGCTGGAGATTGAAAACGTGATGGCAAAGACGATTGAGAAATTTGGCCGTATCGACGGACTGCTCAATAACTCAGCCGGTAACTTCATCAGCCCCACCGAGCGACTGTCGTACAAAGCCTTCGATACCATCGTGGACATTGTACTGCGGGGGACGTACTATTTTACGCTGGCCGTCGGGAAATACTGGATTGAAAACAAAATTCCCGGCACCGTACTGAACATCTCGACCACCTACGCCACCACCGGGTCCGGCTATGTGGTTCCTTCGGCGGTAGCCAAAGGCGGGGCACTCATCATGACGAAGTCGCTGGCGGCCGAGTGGGGCAAATATGGCATCCGGCTCAACGCGATTGCGCCCGGCCCGTTCCCGACTAAAGGAGCGTGGGACCGGCTCTTTCCCGAACCTCTGGCGAGTATGATGGACCCTACCAGCCGTATTCCCCTGCACCGGGTGGGTGAACACGGCGAACTGGCCAACCTGGCCGCTTTCCTGCTCTCCGACTACTCCGGTTACATCACCGGGGAAAGCATCACCATCGACGGGGGCGAGGTACTGATGGCAGGGGAGTTCAGCCACCTCGAAAACGTAACGGAAGAGCAGTGGGACATGATTGGGAAAACCATCAAACAGGCGAATAAAGAGAGTAAGAAGGAGTGATTTTTTTAATGGAAAATGAACAATGAATAAGGGGTGATGTAAGTCTGCCCCGTCTCGCCATTATTCATTTTACATTACCCATTATTCATTGATTTACGCACTTTTACCCGGTAAAAACTGTTCTATTTACGGACTAAAACACGTTAAAATGCCAAACTGGTTTCTTGGAAAAATCCGCTATCAACAACCCATTGACGACGCAACCGTCGGGACTCGAAACGAAGAATTTATCAAGCAGAAAACGGTTACCGAAGCGTATCTGGTTGATGCCGTTAGCTATACCGATGCCGAAACCCGGCTATATCAGGAGATTGCAGCCAACACCCCGGATTTTGAGATTACGGACATTTCGCGCATGAAACTGGCCGATGTTTTTCACACCGAAGATGGGGGCGATATCTGGTTCAAGGTAAAGGCCATGTTCATTACGGAAGATGAAAAAACCGGCAAGCAGAAAAAAACGCCCAGCCTGATGCTGGTCAATGCTCACACCCCCAAACAGGCGTACGAACAGATTGAGGTGAGTTTGAAAACTGCCCTCGACCCTTTTGAAATCACGGATGTGAACATTACTAAAATCCTGGATATATTTCCGTACAATGAGGAAGAGAAGCGCAACCTGCGGCCTCTTAGTGAATTGGTATCGGCTGAGCCGGAAGCGGAAGCTGCCTGACCCCCTTAGTATACAGCCGTTCCCTAAAAGAACGGCTGTATTTGACGAAATTCCTCATTTTCAAGCCTTAAAAGTTGCGCTGAATGTATTCAATGCAGATATTTGCCCCATTATGAAGCGCACCCTGTTCCAATTTCTTAACCTGATGATGGCCTGCGTCGTACTGCTGAGCAGTACTGGCTTCGGGTTGCTGGAACATTCGTGCCACATGCGCGGCAAGAAAAAGATGATGGTTGTCGCCTTTACCGAAAACAGTACACAGCCTGGTTGCGCGTCGGATACCCAGCCTGTTGCAGACGATCGGACTACCGTTAAAAAGGTAGAGTGTTGCTTGGATGAACAGCACTACGAGAACATCGACATCTCTTCGTCACTGAGTCAGTTTGTTGCCAAACTGGTCAAGATCCTTACCGAATCCGTTCTGACGGGTATCGTGACGGTATTTACCTGGCTTGTAGACTGGGTTTTTGCTGAAGATTCGGCATCGGTTTCCGTTTTCTCTCCTCCGCCTTCGCCTTCCGGGCGTACTATTCTGACGCTCATTCAGAGCCTGCTGATTTGATTTTGTTGATTGATATGACTGCTCAGTGTCCTGTACGACACTGTTTTTTGGCATTTAATCTATAATCAATAAAATCATGCGTTTTCTTTCAATACCTATCATCCTGCTACTCAGCGGGGGCTATTCGTCTGTTCTGGCGCAGGCCGATTCAACCATAAAAACCAGTCCACAAGCCGTGCTTCGGGGAACCGTAGGCGAACTGATCGATGGCAAACGCGTACCCCTCATTGGGGCAACGGTCCTGTGGTCAGGCTCCACAACCGGTACCATAACCGACGCTGACGGGCAGTTTCAGTTAGCCATACTGCCTGGTTATACGGAACTGATTGCCAGCTATGTAGGGTATAAGCCCGATACGATAACCATTGCTGACCCGGCAACTGTACTGATGCTAACGCTCCGTAGCGAGCAGACACTACAGGAAGTGACTGTTTCGGGGGCACCGGGTCAGATGGACAGAATGAACACTATCCAGACGGAATTTATCAATCAGCGTACCCTGGCCAAAGCGGCCTGCTGCAATCTGTCGGAAAGTTTTGAGACCAATGCCTCCGTAAGTGTGTCGTATAGTGATGCCGTTACGGGGTCAAAACAGATTCAGTTTCTGGGATTGGGGGGGCAGTACGTACAGACCAACGTCGAGAATATCCCAACCGTGCGTGGACTGGCTACTACCTTCGGCCTGAACTACATCCCCGGTACCTGGATAACGGGTATCGACGTGGGGAAAGGAGCCGGGTCGGTGGTAAACGGCTATGAGTCGATGAGCGGTCAGATGAATGTTGAGTTGCAGAAGTCGGACGACGAGAACAAGCTCTTCCTCAATGGCTACGTGAATAGTTTCGGTAGGGTAGAGGG
Organism: Spirosoma spitsbergense DSM 19989; assembly: GCF_000374085.1. GTDB lineage: Bacteria > Bacteroidota > Bacteroidia > Cytophagales > Spirosomataceae > Spirosoma > Spirosoma spitsbergense. The sequence goes on from NZ_KB893551.1 coordinate 30,409, forward strand.
TAATGCCAACTGGTCGAAGCCACTGAGCAAAAAATGGAGCATGGGCGTGCTGGGTCATGCCAGTACGATGCGCACCGAACTTGACCAGAACAACGATGGGTTTCGCGATTTGCCGCTTTATACGCAGCTAAACGCGGTAAACCGGTACAAGTACAGCGGGGAACGATTTATGGCGCAGTTTGGCGTGAAGGCCCTGTACGAAGACCGGGATGGGGGGCAGCTATCGCGGTTCGGCGCTTCCCGGTATAGTTTTCTGAATACCACCAAACGGCTGGAGGTGTTCTCCAAAACGGCCAAACTGTATCCTGATAAACCGTATAAAGGATTAGGGCTAATCCTGAACGGCGTACACCACGAGCAAACGGCCCGCTTCGGTTTTTCGCCGTATAACGGCCTGCAGCAGACGTTCTACGCCAACCTGATCTATCAGAGCATAATCGGTACCACAAACAACGCGTTCAAGGCCGGACTGAGTTATTTGCTGGACGATTATCGGGAACAGTTTCGGGCTATCAATACGGCCCGTACCGAATCCGTACCGGGGGCGTTTGTGGAGTACACCTATACTTATCCCGAAAAGCTGACGCTGGTGCTGGGTGGCCGGTTTGATTATCATAACCTGTTTGGGGCGCAGTGGACACCACGGGCACACCTCAAATATACCGTGAACAACAACGTTACGCTGCGGGCTTCGGCCGGGCGGGGTTTCCGGACGGCCAACCCATTCGCCGAAAACTTCGGCTATCTCGTCAGTTCGCGGACCGTTTCCCTAAGACAGCCATTGCAGTTTGAATCGTCGTGGAACTACGGGTTAAGCCTGACGAACGATTTTTCACTGCTGGGTAAGAAAGCGTCGCTGGTGCTGGACTACTACCGAACCGATTTTCAGAACCAGCTCATTGTGGATCTTGAACACCCCGGCGAACTGTATTTTTACAACCTGGCTGAGTCGGGCGGAAAAGGCCGTTCGTTTGCCAATAGTTTCCAGGCCGAATTGAACGTGCAGCCCGCTAAACGCCTGGAAGTGAAAGCTGCTTACCGACTTTTCGATGTGCAGCAAACGATGGGGGCCCCCTTCGGCGAGGAACGGCTTTTGCCGAAAATGATGGTGAGTCGGGATCGTGTACTGCTCAATGCGGGCTACGCGCTGCCCTACGACAAATGGAAGTTCGATGCCACACTGCAATGGAACGGTCCCCGCCGGATTCCCTACCTTAGCGAAGGTTACGTGCATACCGGTTACCAGAACATGCCCGTAACGATAGCGCCCGGATTTTATAACCTCAATGCTCAGGTTAGCCGGGCTTTCCGCAGTGGCATGGAGATTTATCTGGGGGGTGAAAATCTGACGGGTTTCCGGCAGCTAAACCCAATCGTTTCGGCAGAAGACCCCTTTGGCAGCCGATTTGATGCTGGTTCGCAGGTCTGGGGCCCGATTACGGGTCGGATGGTGTACGTAGGCGTTCGTTTTAAACCCCAGCGCTAATGATACTCATAATTCGAAATATGGTGTGCGACCGGTGCAAGCGGGTGGTGCGCGAGGAACTGGAAAAGCTGTCTATTGTTGTTCTTGATATTGAGCTGGGTGAGGTGATCATTGATTCGCTGCCTGCCGGACTAACCCTGGACGAGGTGCGACTAACGCTGCAAAAAGATGGCTTTGATTTAATCGACGATAGAAAGCAGGTGGTGGTGGAGCAGATGAAAGTGATTCTTATCAATGAAATTCAACACCTGAAAGGAGAGCGGCTGCCTACAGAGAATTACTCTGCTTTTCTGGAACGGAAAGTAGGGTACGAATACTCGCACCTTAGCCATTTGTTTTCAACCAGCGAAGGGCAGACACTGGAAAAGTATATCATTGCATTAAAAATAGAGAAAGTGAAAGAATGGCTTCGCTATAATGAACTGACCCTGAGTGAAATTGCCTGGCGGTTAAGCTATAGTAGTGTTCAGCACCTGTCTGCCCAGTTTCGGCAGGTGATGGGGCAAACGCCCAGCCAGTTCAGAAAAGCCAATCGGGTAGAACGGCGTAACCTGGATACTATTTAATCTGTAGCGAGAACTGGCTGGTAACGGCATTCGCTCTTTTGTAGTATGTTTACGCCCTATTTGATTAGTAGTAGAATTGTATGGCCAACCCTGTTAAACGTCTGCTGGGGAAATTGACCAGACTGCTTCTGAAGTCGTTTCGCCTTGAGTTATTATCGAAGGAAGAAACCGTTGTTTATCTGAACAACTTTCAGATAGATAATAACTCGCAGACGTGTATCGAATTGCCCGATGTTCCCAATCAGTCAGACGGTAACAGGCTCATTTTTACCCGTACGAATGCTGTTACCCACCCTGCCTACGTCTGGCATGTTGATGATACCACCCAAACCACTCAACTACCGTACGGGGGTATACGGGCGAATGGTAAAATGCTGTGTACTGACTTCCAGACCTTCCATTTGGTTAAAAATTTCCTCGGTAGCCAAAAGCGAACCGTCGTTACATATGACCTGTTACTCGCTCCCTGGAGTCATTTTTCTGATGGAATAATATTTGGCGGGTATTACGATTTTGTGATGCTGGTAGCGGCAAAATTATGCCGGATGAAGGAGGCATTGCTGCCCGAAATAGTTGCCAAAGCAGTCATTTCCTATCCACTCTTCCAGACGGCCTATGAGCAGGAATTTCTGTCCCTGATTGGGATTGCACCCGACCAGGTTTTTGATAGCCGCACCCACGATGTTCGGTTTAAGGAATGCGTTCTGGGTAATAGCGGGCATTGGTTCTACCCGAACCCGGCTGATATCAGGGCACTAAAAAAACAGGTAGAAAAACAAATACGGGTTCAGCCATCCGCAAAGAACCGTATCTATGTAAGCCGTGCCGGACGTAGGCGGGTCATCAATGAAGCGTCGCTGATTGACCTGCTCAGGAAGTACGACTTCACTGTTGTTGAGGATAAGCCCCGATCCGTTACGGAACAGGTAGCTATTTACAAAAACGCGTCCTTCATTTTGGGACCACACGGTGCCTCCTTTACCAATATTATCTGGTGTGAGCCGGGTGCACACCTCTTCGAACTCTTCGCACCTACCATGATCGTCGACCATTTTCGGTACTTATCCCGGATCATGAACATGAATTATTCGGCCTACCACCATGTACTGACGGTAAGTAATAAAAAGAAGGCGCTGGAGGAAGATATCTTCATATCTATTCCGGATTTGGAACGATGCCTGGATGAACTGCTGGGCAAGCCTGAAGCAGAAGGAACGGATTTGTAAACATTAACCGGAATTATATAAAAACTCTATGCCCTTTCAGGCGTTATTTTGGTACACCCAAAACGGGGAATAGCACTCAACTTAACGACTACTATGGAAACCATGACTACGACTAAGCATGTCGATACCTGTTTCGACTGCGCCAAAGCCTGCGAAGCCTGTGCAACGGCCTGCCTGGAAATGGGCGACAAAGACGGAAAGGGCCACGATATGACGGCCTGCATTAAACTGTGCCGCGATTGCGCCGACATATGTACCCTATGTGCCCGACTAATGGTGCGTGGATCACAATCTATGGCCTCTTTTATGAAGGTGTGCGCGGAAGCCTGTGAAGCCTGTGCCGCCGAGTGCGAAAAACATGCTGACCATAATGCCCACTGCAAAGCCTGCGCCGAAGCCTGCCGCGCCTGCGCGGCAGAGTGCCGCCAGATGGCGGACTAATCAGTACCAGGAAACCACCATTCCTGCCTTAAAGAAACTAATTCATAGTGTATAAAGATGTCGTATTTACTCACCCTGCTTGTTTTTCTACTATCGCTGATTCATTCCCCGGCCAAGGAGGAAAAATTGATTGGCGCAGGCATCCATCCGTCCGTGGCGACCGATCCTGCCGGGGTTGTACATGTTGTTTATGGCCGGAGTGGGGTAATTTATTATGCCACTTCGCGTGATGGCGAAACGTACAGCGAGCCGGTTCGGGTAGATAGTGTGCCGGGACTGCACCTGGGTGCTTCACGCGGTCCGCAAATTGCGGCCACAGCCACATCGGTGGTGATTACGGCCATCGACAAAACGGGGAATGTGTGGGCCTATTCGCTGAACCGCGCTACGGGGAAATGGCTGCCACGGGTGCGCGTTACCGACGTTCCCGACATCGCCAAAGAAGGATTCGTATCCCTGACGGCCGGACCGGGTAACACGTACAACGCAGCCTGGCTCGACCTTCGGGGGGATAAGCGCAACAAAATTGTCAGTGCTCATTCGGGTGATGGCGGGCGAACCTGGTCGGCTAATCGGATTCTGTATGAGTCGCCGGCCGGTACCGTTTGCGAGTGTTGCCAGCTTTCGGAGGTAAGCCAGGGGGAACACGTAGCGATTATGTTCCGCAACTTTCTGGACGGATCGCGGGATATGTATCTGATGGAATCGACCGATGGCGGTAAAACGTTTGGAAAAACCCGCAAGCTAGGCGAAGGGACCTGGAAACTCAATGCCTGCCCCATGGATGGTGGGGGGGTATTCATGACCCCGAACGGGGCTATTTCGACCGTATGGCGACGGGCCGATACGCTGTTCACTGCCCGGCCCGGCCAGCCGGAAACCGCATTGACAACCGGGAAAAATGCAAAAATCGTTACAACACCCAAAGGCAATTACATCGTGTTTCAACGGGAGGGCCAAATCTGGACCATCACCCCCGACCAGCCAACTCCAGCCGCTATGTCTCCCGGAGGTTATCCCAAACTAACATGGCTACCCAACAATCGGGTGCTGTGTCTGTGGGAGCAGGAAGGTGCCATCCGCGCCCGGATTATTGGCTGATTGCCTGATCAACAACGTTATGAAAAACATCATTTTATTAGTGTCACTGAGTCTACTGCCTTTAGTGGCAGTTGGCCAGCACGAACACCATGAAGGCATGAGCATGCCAATGAAGGGAAAAGCCATGGCTGATTCGGCCCGACCGATGAATCATTCCATGCATGGCAATATGGGTGAAACGCATCAGGGTATGGCTATGGATAGCTCATCCAACGACTCAATGGCCATGCCGAACTATGGCCTTACCATGGACCCTTCTATGCCGGGCATGACCCACTCGCTGTCGCGTAACCTGCCTATGAACCGCAACGGTTCGGGTACGTCCTGGCACCCGGACAACACCCCCATGTATGCCTACATGAGTCAGCCATCGAACAACAAGTGGAGCTATATGCTGCACTATGCCATCTACCTGCGCTACACCAGTCAGAATTTTACTAACACCGATAAACGGGGGAGGGGGCAGCAGTTTGGCGTGCCTAACTGGTTTATGGGTATGGCCCAGCGCAAAGTAGGGAAACGTGGCCTTTTTCAGGTACGGGCCATGATTTCGCTCGATGCGCTCACCGTTGGTCCGGGCGGCTATCCGCTCCTGTTCCAGACGGGCGAAAGTTATAGAGGGCAGCCGCTGATTGATAAACAACACCCGCACGATCTGTTTTCGGAATTGTCAGTTAGTTACAGCCACGCCTTCAGCAAAGACATCGATCTGTTCGGGTACGTTGGCTACCCCGGCGAACCGGCCATGGGGCCACCGGCGTTTATGCACCGGATTTCGTCGTTCAACAACCCCGATGCTCCCCTGGGTCACCACTGGCAGGATGCGACGCATATTTTGTTTGGGGTCGCCACGGCAGGATTCCGCTACAAATGGGCAAAGGTGGAAGCATCCAGTTTTACGGGTCGGGAACCCAACGAGAACCGATATAACTTCGATAAACCCACGTTCGACAGCTATTCGTACCGCCTGTCGGTGAATCCATCGCCGTCGCTGGCGTTGCAATTTTCGCAGGGATTCATTCATAGCCCCGAAGACCTGCATCCCGAAGAGGATGTAACGCGCACCACGGCCTCTATTTTGCACAGCAAAGGGCTGGGGCCAAACAGCTACGTTACATCGGCCTTTGTGTGGGGGCGCAACAGCCACCAAGCGGGCGAAGGCGAAAACTCGTTCCTGGCCGAGAGTAGCTGGCAGATAAACCGGACGGCTGTCTACGGTCGGTTCGAGAACGTAACGAAATCGGCGGAGGAACTGGCCCTGATTCCGTCTGACAGTGGCTTTCCGTACAATGGGCCATCCGAACTTACCATCAATAGTCTTACCCTGGGTATCAATCACCGGTTGGCACAGGTTCACAATACTGACTTTGTGCTGGGTGCTCAGTTAACGGGGGCCGCACCCACCAAAGCCCTGCAGCCTATTTATGGGAACATGCCCTTGTCCGGTGAAATTTATCTGCGCCTGTCGCCGAGCCTGATGACCATGCGCAGTATGAATCATTCAGGGCATGGTGGTATGGGTAATATGAAAGGCATGCGTCACTAAAAGTCCCGCTGAAGGGGCACCAATCCAATCTTATTTTCGTTAGTTAATCATCGTAAACCATTGACCACTATGATACGCAACCTGTTTTTGACCACCCTGACCTCACTTATTCTCCTGGGGAATGTGTTTGCCACGGCCTCCCTGCGCGACGATAAAGACAAGGAGGTGAAAATAAAAACATCCGCCATCTGCGGTATGTGCAAAGCCCGCATCGAGCGGAATCTAGCCTTCGAGAAGGGTGTAAAAGAGTCCAGTCTGGACGTGAAAACGAAGATTGTAACCATCAAATATAATCCCGACAAAACGGACGTTGCCAAACTGAAGGCAAATATCAGCAAAACTGGTTATGACGCCGAAGAAGTCCCTGCCGATGAAGTGGGGTATAATAAACTACCCAGTTGCTGCAAGAAAACCAGCAGCATGGACCATCAATAGGTTAACCTGGTACATATGCATTATAGCCCGGCCCGAAACAACGTTGTTTCGGGCCGGGCTATGTTTTGGGGTGCCATCAATAGCCTCTTTCTGTTATATCAGGTAGAATTTTCCAATATTTGCCCGTTGTCAGATAATCCCCATCACCGAAACTGAGCGACTGGTAAAGCGGCTGGAGGCTTGTGGGAGCCCGGCACAATTTATCCGGCTGGAAAACAAAGGACATGGAATTCAGCATGTATACGAAGACCCTGCCCACTACGAATAGTTAATGAAACAACGCAGATGATGTACGAAAACTCGCTGGACTTTGCCCGGCAACTTGATGCCGATGACCCTTTGCGGCCCTTTCGCGACCGGTTTCATATTCCCGAACAGGGTGGTAAACCGCTCGTTTACCTGTGCGGAAATTCGTTGGGATTACAACCTAAAACTGCCCGGGAAGCCCTGGAGCAGGAACTGGATACCTGGCAAAACCTGGGCGTTGAGGGGTGGTTCCATCCGTCGGAATCAACGGGGCAACCCTGGCTTAGCTACCACGAAAGCTGCAAGGCAGACCTGGCTCAGATAGTGGGTGCGGAGCCATCGGAGGTGTGCCCCATGAATGCCCTGACCGTTAACCTGCATCTGCTGCTGGCCTCCTTTTATCATCCGACCGAGAAGCGCACAAAAATACTGACGATCAAAGGGGACTTTCCATCGGATCAGTACGCGCTGGAAACGCACGTCAGACACCGTGGCCTGAACCCCGCCGATACGATCATTGAAATAGGCCCCCGTTCCATCGACGGGCTCATCCACGTTACCGATATCCAGCACGCGCTGGCTGAACACGCCGATGAACTGGCCCTGGTCTGGATGAGTGGCCTGAACTATTACACGGGGCAGTTGTACAACATGGCGGCTATTACCGACACGGTCCGGCAACACTGCCGCTTTCGGGAGGACATACCGATTGGTTTCGACCTGGCGCACGCCATCGGTAACGTACCCCTGCGATTACACGACTGGGGTGTCGATTTTGCTACGTGGTGCTCGTATAAATACCTCAACGGTGGTCCTGGTGCCGTATCGGGCGTGTTTGTCCATGAAAAGCACCACGATCAGCTGCTGCCCCGACTGGCAGGCTGGTGGGGGTACCGGGAAGACGAGCGGTTTGCCATGACACCCGGTTTTGTGCCCGCACCCGGTGCCGATGGCTGGCAGGTGAGTACGCCCAACATCCTGGCCATGGCCCTGCACCGGATCTCGCTCCGCATCACCGCTGAAGCCGATATGACGGCCCTCCGGCAGAAAAGTCAGCAGCTAACGGGTTTTCTGGTCTATATACTGGCTCCCTTTACCGACATTCAGCTACTAACGCCCGATGACCCGAATCAACGGGGTTGCCAGCTTTCCCTGCTGGTTCGTAAAAATGGGAAAGCTCTGTTTCAGCACCTGACCGAACAGGGTATTATTGGCGACTGGCGCGAACCCGACTGTATCAGGCTGGCCCCCACGCCCCTGTACAATACGTTTGAAGACGTTTGGCGGGTAGGAGAGGCTCTGACGCAGTTTTATCGGATGGGTAAAGAAGGGGCTTAAAGCAGTCGGGCCGTGTCAGTTGTTGACACGGCCCGACGAGGCTGGTTTGTGGTGTGCGCTGGTGACGTTATCGCCATCCGCCACCGAGTGCCCGGTAGGTATTGACCGTGGCATTCAACTGCCGCATTCTTGTCTCTACCAGTTCCATCCGCGCTTCCAGCACGTCGCGCTGGGTTAGCAACACCTCCATATAATCGGCACGGGCGGAGGTGAACAGTTTGAGCGAGATATTGGTCGACCGTACGAGGGCATCCACCTGACTGCTTTTGGTGGTGTACTTTTGCTGTAAGTTGTTAATGTTCGACAACTGGTTAGCCACCTCGATGTACGCATTCAGTACCGTTCGCTGGTAGTTATAAACGGCCTGTATCTGTCGGGCACTGGCAGAACGGTATAGGGCCGTAATCGCATTTTTGTTGATCAACGGACCTGTCAAATCGCCTAGCAGCGAGGCCATTAAGGACTGGGGTAGGTTGAGTATATACAGTGGGTTGAAAGCCATTACCCCCAGTGAAGCGGAGATATTCAGCGATGGTAAGAAATTGGCCCGCGCCACGCCAACGTCTAAGTTAGCCGCTTCCAGATTCCGCTCGGCCTGCCGGATATCGGGCCGGTTTTCAAGCAGTTGCATTGGTACTCCCGCCGACATTGCATTGGGCACCAGGTCGTTGAAATCCTGGGGATTTCGGTCAACGTGCTGCGGAAACCGACCTATCAGGAAATTAATCCGGTTTTCCCGCTCCACAATACTCTGCTGAATATCGTACTGCAGGCTTTTTGTTTTGAGCACCTCGGCTTCAAACCGGCGCACGGCCAGTTCGGTTACTTTGGCGGCTTCTTTCTCCTGCCGGGTTATAGACAACGCATTGTTAAGAATAACCAGGTTCTGCTGGATAATGCTCAGTTGCGTATCGAGTGATAGCAGTTCGTAATAGTTGTTGGCGATTTCGGCAACGATGTTCGTTACCATGAAATTCCGTCCCTCCACGGAGCCAAGATAACTGGCTATCGCCGATTTTCGGGCGTTGCGCAGCTTGTGCCAAATGTCGACTTCCCAGTTGGCAAACGCACCGAAGTAGACATTGGGCAGGACTTCGGGCGTTTCTATGCCGGGTTTTATGTCCGTAACGGCATCGGCCGCTCCCTTGCTGGTGTACCGGGATACTTTTTCAACGCCGGCCCCGCCACCCAGACTGACCGAAGGCCGGTAGGCCCCGGCCCGGGCGAACACCTCGTTGCTGGCAATCTGGATTTCCTGCGTCGTGATGTTTAACTCCTGGTTATTGTTCAGGGCCGTATCAACCAGGGCATACAGGTATGGGTCGGTAAAATAATCCCGCAGGGATAGTCGGCCCGTGTTAGTCGAGTCCTGCGAGCCATAATAACTCGCCGGCACCGATTTGTTTACTGATCGTAACGCTATGCGTGGCACAGTACAGCCGCTAAAGAATAGGGTAATAAGTATTATCCCTACCCAATTTATTTTTCTATTCTTACGCATTGTCTTCAACTTCTTCAGGTTGTGGGAAAGTGTCAAGTGAATGAACCAGATTTTCGGTTAATGAACCATCCTCTTCGTCTTTAATCATCTTTCGACCATCGGCCAAACTGGCAAATATATAGTACAGGCCGGGTATTATAATGACCCCAAAAATGGTTCCGAACAACATACCCCCCATGGCCGAGGCACCAATGGTCCGGTTGCCAATAGCACCAGCACCCGTAGCACGAATCAGCGGAATCAGACCCGCCACAAAGGCGAATGAAGTCATCAGGATAGGTCGGAAACGAACCTGCGCCCCTTCGATGGCTGCGTTTAGAATGGTTGCGCCCTGCTGGCGTTTCTGAACGGCAAACTCGACAATCAGTACGGCGTTTTTACCCAGCAGACCAATGAGCATGATGAGTCCGATCTGGGCGTAGATGTTGTTTTCCAGCCCCATCAGTTTGAGCAACAGGAACGAACCAAATACCCCAACCGGCAGCGAGAACACGACGGCTAGCGGAATGATAAAGCTTTCGTACTGGGCAGCCAACACAAAGTACACGAAGGCCAACACGATCAGGAACACATACAGCGACTCATTACCGCGGATGGACTCGTCGTAGGATAGCCCTTCAAACGCAATGTCGTATCCTCTTGGTAATGTCTTGGCGGCTACTTCCCGAACGGCCTGTATCGCATCGGCAGTGGTGTAACCCTTGGCCGGTTGCCCCTGAATGGCGGCCGAGTTATACAGGTTGAACCGGGTAATTTCATTCGGCCCCTGCCCCTTTTTAAGCGTCATAAAGGCCGAGTAAGGTACCATTTCACCCTGGTCATTTTTGACAAAAAGCTTTAAAATATCGGAGGGTAACTGGCGGAAAGAAGGGTCGGACTGCACGTACACTTTGAAGAACTGATTGAACTTAATAAAGCCCTGTTCGTAGGTACTGCCAATCATAATATCGAGGTTTTCCATCGCTTTTCCGATGGTTACCCCTTTCTGCATGGCCAGTTTGTTATCAACCTCCAGTTCGTACTGCGGATAGGTAGCGGCAAAGAAGGTGAACATACCTGCCAGTTCTTTCCGCTTCCGCAGGTCGTCCATAAATTGCTTATTGATTTTATCGAAACCCTGGTAATCCGTTTCGAGGGTTTTGTCTAATAAGCGCATCGAGAAACCGCCCGACGTACCGAATCCGGGAATGGCCGGCGGCTCGAAGAATTCGACAATGGCTCCAAGTCCTCTCGATTTCTCCTCCAGTTCGGCCATTATCTCCTTCACATTTTGTGTGCGCTCCGACCAAGGCTTCAGGTTGATCAGACAGGTACCGGCGTTGGAACCCCGACCTTCGGTCATGATCTCGTAACCAGCCAGCGATGATACGCCTTCTACGCCTTCCACTTTTTCGCAGATTTTCTGAAGCCGCTGCGCTACCTGGTTGGTTTGTTCCAGCGTGGAACCGGGCGGGGTCTGGATAATACCGTAAATCGTGCTCTGGTCCTCGTTCGGAATAAAACCCGATGGCAGAATCTGGCTCTCGTAGAATATGCCCACGCAGAAGGCCAGTAAGATGGCAAACGTAACTACCCGTCGGCTGACAATTAAGCGCAACAGACCGACGTATTTGCCGGTGACTTTTTCAAATCCACTGTTAAATTTATCGAGTGCTTTGGTCAGCAGGTTTTTCTTCTTCTCGTGACCATTATGGTTTTTCAGCAGCATAGCGCACAAAACCGGAGTAAGCGTCAGGGCGATGAGGGCCGAAATCACAATGGCACTGGCCATCGTAATGGAGAACTGCCGGTAGAAGGTACCCACCGGACCTGACATAAACGAAATGGGCAGGAACACCGATACCATCACCAATGTAATGGCAATAATAGCTCCGCTAATCTCGCCAAGCACTTGTTGAACGGCCTTAAACGGCGTTATATTTGGATGCTCCTCCATCTTGGCGTGTACCGCTTCCACCACCACAATGGCATCATCGACCACGATACCGATGGCCAGCACAAGCGCGAAGAGCGTCACTAAGTTGATGGAAATACCAAAGAACTGAATCACAAAAAACGCGCCGATCAACGATACCGGAACGGCCAGAATCGGAATCAGCGTGGATCGCCAGTCACCAAGAAATATAAATACGACTAAGGCAACCAATATGAACGCATCCCGTAGGGTGTCAACTACCTGCTCAATAGACGCGTCCAGAAATTTAGATACGTCATAGCTAATTTTATAGTCCATTCCCGGCGGAAAGGATTCTTTCATCACCTCAAGTTTCGCTTTTACGGCTTCGATTACGTCACTGGCATTCGTGCCGTAGTTCTGCTTCAACACGATAGCCGCCGACGGGTGACCATCGAGGTTGGAGTAAATATCGAAGAATTCACTGCCTAACTCGGCCCGGCCTATATCCTTCAGGTGGATACTTTCGCCATTTGGATTGGCTCGTATAATGATATTTTCGTACTCTTCGGGTGTGTTGTACCGGCCTTTATAGGTCAGCACGTATTCCAGCGACTGGGCTTTTATGCCGGAACTCTGACCAATCCGTCCCGGTCGTCCCACCACGCTTTGCTCGCCAATGGCATCCATCACGTCCTCTACCGAGATTTTATACGCCCGCATCCGGTCAGGGTTGAGCCACACACGCATGGCGTACCGGCGGCTACCTAATATCTGCGTCCGGGCTACCCCTTTGGTCCGGTTTATTTCCGGAATCATCTTCACGGTAGCGTAGTTGAACAGGAACTTTTCGTCCATGTTCTTTCCCTTGGCGTAGAGGTTGACGTACATCAGCATACTGGGCTGAATGGGCGTAATGATAACCCCTTCGCGCTGTACCAGCAGGGGTAAAAGCGGCATAACCTGGTCCACCCTGGTTTTCACCCTGATTACCGCGACGTTGGGGTCGGTGCCCGGCTCAAAAATAATCCGCAGGGTAGCCTCCCCCGCACTGGTGGCATCGGTAGCGATGTAACGCATGTCCTGCACACCATTGATAGCCTGTTCCAGCGTAATCAGCGTAGATTTAACCAGTACGTCGGCACTGGAGCCAGGATACGCGATGAATATATTGACGGTAGTCGGAGCAATATCTGGGAACTGAGAAATAGGTAATTGCTTGATCGCCAGCATACCCACAAAAACTATCATGATTGATATCACAATAGCAAATACCGGTCTGTGAATGAATTTTGTGAACATGTCTTTTGCTGTTTAGACTATCTGATTATTCGGCGTACAGATTTAAGTTGGAGAGGACCTTGGCAGGCTTCACGAAGGTGTACTTTATCTTTTCGTTTTCCTTAACCTGACGTAAGCCCTCCAGCAGGATCTTATCATTTGCATTCAGACCGGATTTAACCACAAAAATGTGCGGTATTTCCGAAGCTAAGGTGATTTCCCTTGATACGACCTTATTGTCTTTATCAAGCACAAAAACGTACTTCTTTTCCAGCACTTCAAACGTACATTTCTGTGGAATAAGCAGCGCATTTTTAAGCGGTACAGTCATTTGAATATTACCCGTTTCGCCGTGCCGTAACAGACCGTTTGGGTTGGGGAAGGTAGCCCGGAAAGCAATATTACCCGTTTCGTTGTTGAAGTCGGCCTCAATGGTTTGCACAACACCCGGATACTTGAACATTTCCTGGTTGGCCATCATAAGTTTCACGTTTGTCAGGTTTTCGGACTTCGTTTTATCCTTGAAATTCAGGTATTCGGCTTCCGGCACGTTAAAATACACCCACATCTTACTATTGTCAGACATGGTTGTCAGCAGGTCACCCTCATTAATGAGACTACCGAGCCGTACCATGAAGTGATCCATGATACCATCGAAGGGAGCGCGAACTTCGGTAAAGCCCAGGTGAATTTTGGCAACCGATACTTCCGCATTAGCCTTGTCTAATTTGGCTTTGGCCAGGGCAAGTTCATTTTTGGATACGATGTTGCTGTCGGCGAGTGCTTTGGTGTTTCGGTACTCAACGTTAACGAAATTGGCTTCGGCTTCTGCCTTCTGGAGTTCGGCCTGGTATTGAATTGGCAGAATCTGGAACATAAGCTGTCCTTTGTGAATGTATTTACCTTCATCCACAAAAATCTTCTGGAGGTAGCCCTTTTCCAATGCCCGTACTTCGATGTGCTGATAGGCATGAATCTGGCACACATAATCACGGGTAACCGTCGTGTCTTTTCTCAGTGGGCTGGTAACCAGGTACTTGTTTTCTTCTTCTTTTTGTTCTTCTTCTTTTGAGCAACTGGTAAAACTCAATAAAATACAAAAGCTCACAACCATGAGCGTGAGGATTTTCTTCATCGTTATCTTGTTTTTTTTAGTGGTAAGCATCGGGTTGTATCGATTGATAAAAGGGTACTGAGTGGTGAGACTATGTGTGCTATTATTTTGACGTGATGCCCTGAATAGCAATTTTTTTGTCGGGAGGTGCGTTGGGAAGCTTCGCCAGGCGGTTAATCAGGCTGTCTTTCTGCTCGTTGGCTCGCTTACAGTCGGAGAGTTGCTCCTGCCAGACCAGAATATCTACGGGGTTGACCGAATTGCCTGATTCGTATTCGTAAACACCAGGCTTATCCCGTTGCTCATAGAGCAGAAAGCCATTGAACAGGAGGGAAAGAACCAGTGCCAGCCCGAAGCCGTAGAGTAGGATCGAGTCGGACTTCCGAACGGGAAAATTCCGGCGTTGCATAGCGTGTATCTTTGTTTATCGATACAAAGCAAGCACCGTGACATTAAAACGACGTGAGAAGGAAATTAGAATATATTAGAAAAGTTTAAGATGCCCTCTTCCTGCTTCGCTGTACCCTGAATTTGTAGCTGGAAAAATCCTATAAAATACCCTTTAGAGTAAATTAATTTCCGTGGAAAATAGGCTTTGTTACCCGACAACAAGTAAAGCAGGATGGATTAGAATGGCAGCCAGCCGGCACACCGGTAGTTTTTGCGTAACCAGCTGCCTGCCTACTAATTACGGATGATTTTAGCCTGCTTTCTTCAGGTCTGATAATGGTCAGACATCCTGAAAAACAATTGTTTCGGGCGGAATTAGTCAGTATCATTACTACCTGGATGAACTCCAAAGGCATCTGTATTAAACGGAACTTTAACGCTAATTGAGAAAAAGTAAGAATAATCATAGCTTTATACGATACCAGGCTTATTTTTGGAACAGTCAGACAGGTACTACCAACCCGAATCTGAAAGTGCGTAAGAGAAAGGAAGCAGGTAATTTTCGTCTGAACTGGTGTGAGCTGGTGTTGGCGTAAGAAAGTTATTCTACCCTTCGTAAGTGACTATAGTGTTTATTAAAGCAGCAATCATAAACCTGAACATAGCACCATTCGTTGTGTTCGGGGTTTTATTTTTTTGGCATTTACCTAACCTGAAAGCTCAGCCTGAGCCAGTGTCTGGTGCTATGGAGCAGGAATTGGCGCGTGCCGGGTCCTGCCTGGTTTCCTTTAAAAATGACAGTGCCATTGTCATTACCGGCAACTTGCTGGGTGTTCTGAAAGCCCGTGGTCAGTCCGGTACGCCTTTCGGTATTCGGGTGCAACTGGCCGAAGCCGAAGCTTTTGAACAGGATCAGCGCAGTAGCCTTGCCATGCAAAAGCTGCTGCTGGTGAAACAACGGAGTCAGGGAAAACACCTTTGGAATATACATGCGAGAGCCTGCCTGGTAATGGCGCTGTTGTACGAAAAGGTAGGCCGCAAAGAAAGTAGCCGGGAACAGCTGGAACTGGCTAAAGCCGATATCGATCGCTATAAGCTGGATGCGCAATATCCCTATTTTGCCATCCGCCGGTCTTCCTGGGAGCGTATATACGGCGATAAAAAGACCGCACTGTTTTTCGCCCGGGAAGCCCTGCGTACAGCCCCAACATACCACCTTCTTCTGGAAGAGGCCATTAGCCATATGCTGTTGAATAGGCTGCTGCCAGCATCTGCCCTGAATGAGCGGATGCAGCATTGCATAGCAGGCGTCGGGCTCTATCGGCAGTTAGGCGATTATGTAGGCTGTAGTAGCATGTTCTACGCAATTTCCCAGATCTATTACCAACGTAAAAACTTCCGGCAAGCTCTGGCGTATAGTGATTCTACCATTGTAGCGGCCAATCAGGCCATTGCCGACGGTAACGAAAAAGAAAAAACCATCGGCTATACGTATCGCCTTCGCGGCAAAATTTATGAGCAACTGGGGTTGCTCGATTCGGCTCTGGTGAACGTAGAGAAAGGGTATTCGGTGGAACTGGCTTTACTGGAAAAAGGTGTCAGCGACAAGGTTATCGAGATAGACGCCCGCTATCAGAATAAATACAAACAGAAACTGATAGAAGAGCAGGAACTGGCCCTGCGCCTGAAAAATAATCAGCTTGGCTTTTCTGTCATTATTGGACTCCTGATTTTGGCTCTTGCGGTTGGCTTATACGCTGGCTTTCGAAGACAGCGGAAGGCCAGACAAAAACTGGTCGCACAAAACATCCTTATTCAAAATCAGGCTACCCAACTGGAAAATCTTGATGCGGCCAAATCCCGTTTCTTCGCCAACGTAAGCCACGAACTGCGCACCCCGCTTACTCTGATTGTGGGGCCTGTGAACACGTTGCTGAAAGGGAACCAGTTTTCCGAAAAACAGACGTTGTTGCTTAAAACGGTTAGCCGTAGTGCCCGGCAGCTGGAGTTGACGGTAAAAGATATCCTCGACCTGCGAAAGCTTGAGGTAGGTAAGATGCCGCTGAATAAAGAACCGACGGCGTTGGAGTCATTTTTTAGGCTGCACCTCGATCAATTCCAGTCGTTGGCTCAATGGAAACAAATTCACTACTCGAGTGATGTGCAACTCGCTCCCGAACTGATGGCTGATCTGGATCGGGAAAAATGTCGGCAGGTTCTCTACAACCTGCTCTCTAACGCGTTTAAATTTACGCCCGCCATCGGAAAAATAGAGGTAACAGTAAAGAGGCACGGCAACAGGCTCTCTTTCCAGGTGGCCGATACCGGCCCTGGTATCCATCCCGATGACCTGCCGCATGTGTTCGACCGGTTTTTTCAAGCCAGCCAGAATGGACGGTCCTCGGCCGGAGGAACGGGGATTGGCCTGGCTATTTGCTATGAATACACGCAGTTAATGAACGGGGACATCCGCGTAGAAAGCAAGCCGGGAGAGGGCAGCGTTTTTTATGTTTCGTGGCCGATTACGTTGACCGAAAAAGAGAACACTCCCCTTACTCCACTGCATATCCCGGAAGTAGTTGAACTGTACGATATAGCCATGCCGGTTGGGCAGCCCATGTCCGGAAACGCTTCCGCCGAAGCCACCTCTAACCCCAGGCCGACGATTCTGGTGGTGGAAGACAACGCTGGTTTACGGGAATACATCTGTTTAATCTTATCCGACAACTACCAGGTCATTACCGCCGAAAACGGCGCAGTAGCCCTGCAAAAAACAGCCTCTGCCCATACACCGTTCGATTTGATTTTGAGCGACCTGATGATGCCCGTGATGGATGGGTATCAACTGCTCGAAACCCTAAAATCCGGCGATGCGACCCGACACACACCTGTCATCATGCTCACGGCCCGTGCCGAACCGGCCGACCGTCTCCACGCCCTGCGCATCGGCGTGGACGATTACCTGACCAAGCCGTTCGATGAGGACGAACTGCTGGTACGCATCGCCAATCTGCTAAAAAACCAGTCGGTACGGAGGCAGGAAGTTCTGGTAGATAATAAAGAGGGTGACGCCCGCCCGCTCCTTTCTGAAACCGACCAGGAATGGCTCGAAGCTTTTGAACGGTATGTCCGGGTTAATCTGGCCAGCGATCTATTAACCGTTCCTGCCCTGAGCGAAACGTTTGCCATGAGCGAATCCACATTGCTTCGGCAGTTGAAGCGGCTCACGGGCCTCAGCCCGGTGCAGTATCTCCAGGAGATTCGGCTCAATCATGCGCGGTCGCTACTGGAAAATGGCACTGATGTGTCTATCAATATGCTGGCTTCCCAGGTGGGGTACAAGGATGTCCGCTCCTTCTCCCGCAGTTTCAAAAACCGGTTCGGGAAGTCGCCCGGTGATTTTTTATACACTACACCAAACTTGCAGTCAAAAAATACAAAATAATATAGGTTAAGTATTGTTTTGACGGATTATGTTCTGAAAATTGACGGATTTTGTCACTCTGGGAGGAATAATTTTGCCCCCATCTTAACAGGAGACAGTCTATCAAGACATCTGGCTAAGAGGGGAGGAAGCTGAAAAGTCCCTAACGTGAGTAAGCATATAATGAACCAAAATCATTTATTAGTATGAAAAAAGTACTTCTAACACTTTCAATGACCTTGTTCATTGGACATTACCTAGCTGCACAAAATCAC
This sequence comes from Spirosoma spitsbergense DSM 19989, assembly GCF_000374085.1. Classification (GTDB taxonomy): domain Bacteria; phylum Bacteroidota; class Bacteroidia; order Cytophagales; family Spirosomataceae; genus Spirosoma; species Spirosoma spitsbergense. The sequence continues at coordinate 48,673 of NZ_KB893551.1, forward strand.
GGAATCCTGTGGTGCGACAAGAACCCGGCGAAAAAAGCTACAAACAATGTGGTTACACAACGCAGCACGAACGGCATATTGAACTTACAGGTAAATTGGGAAGGAAAGACAGGTGGTTCCACTTTCGCGCCACAGAACTTAGCCATCACCAATGGTACCTGCCAAACCTGTAAGCCACTCGGGGCGATTGGTAAGAACCAACCACGGGAACTCTGGACCATTAAAGTGACTGATGTGACAAAACCTGTTACCTTAGCCTGGAATACTCCCGGTACCAAGGGGTATTGTGGAGACGGGTCGCTTGTTATACCACCGGCCGTCTTTAAGTAGTTAAGGTGGTAAGCTGTGACAGTAATGCAGGATGAGTCAAGTGGCATTTGGGCTGGTTCACTCTTGCTGAAACAACCCAAACAGCCATTATGTGTTTGGTGGAGTGTTGGCACAGCCTGTCAGCACTCTATTTTTTGCTCCTCCGAAACAGACAGGATTGGTGCTATAACCCCGAGCCATGAAAATGGATAACCTGGGGTATGGGATGACAACACAACCAACTGTTGGCGTAAGTTGGGGCTAACACTTTGCGCCAGCCAATACCAAGCATGAAACCCACCCTGCTAACATTTCTCGTAGTTATAACGCTAAGCGGTTGCAACACGAAGAAACCTTCAACCGGCGAGTCGAACGCGACAACATAAACTGCTTCAGGTTCCAGTTCGGTTGAACCAATGGGCACCAGTCAGATGCAGTACTACGCTTTGATGACGGCCGGTAATACGATTCAATTAAGCCTGACCCGTCAGGGCACTAACGTAAGCGGCACGTTACAATATCCACTGGCGGATAAAGACCAAAACACCGATACGATGCGGGGCGACACGCTGATAGCCGACTATACGTTCCAGTCAGAAGGGCAGGAGTCCGTGCGGGAAGTGGTGTTTCTGGCCACAAAAAACGGCCTTGTAGAAGGATATGGCCCCGTTCAGGAGTAAAATGGCAAAATGATGTTTACTCCGAACCAGCCCCTTACATTTGACTCAGGCCAGGCATTTAAGCGAATTCCCTGTCATGACGAGTCATAAAATGATCGCTGAATCGTATCCCTTATAGCCCATTATCAACCAGACTGAGCTTAGGTGATATACCCATTCCCCGGCAAACTAATGCTAACAGAGGTGCCCTGGTTTATACTGGAGGTGATCTGGAGGGTACCCAGGTGCAGGTCGACGATTTTTTGCGTTATGGCCAAACCAATGCCGTAACCGGGGACTCCCTCTACATTTTTACCCCGGTAAAGCGGACTAAGTATGTGTGTTGTGTCGATTTCGGCGATGCCACGCCCCTTGTCGGTCACCACCACGGTAATTTGGCCTTCGCTGGCTTTTAGTTGAACGGCTACTGGTTCGCTGGAATACTTGCAGGCGTTATCCAGCACGTTCAGGAAAGCCGTAGTCAGCAGGGTTGCGCTGCCTTTCACGGTCAGCGATTCGTCTTCATCCGTCATAAACTGAAGCGGCAGATGACGGCCCGGATACTTCGTTTGCACCTGCCCAATGGCCGTAAGGAGGCAATCATCAACCTGAACGGCGGTCAGGGAAACGGTGCCATCGGTAACTTTAGCCAGCCCCAGCAACCCGTTGGTCAGCCCAATCACTTTTTTGAGTTCTTCGACGGCCACTTCCATACTGTCTCGCCAGTCGCCAGGGTTTTTATCGTACCGCAGGGACGTTTCCAGCGTGCCGAGGGTGTTGGTGAGGGGGGTGCGCAGTTCATGCGACGCGTGCGAAACAAAGCTGCGCTGGGAAACAAACGAATCTTCCAGCCGGAAAAGCATCTGATTGAAGGTCATGGCGAGCTGGGCGATTTCGTCTCTCCGGTTTCCTTCATTCACCCGCTTGTGCAGGTGCGTGGCGGTGATTTGCTCCACCTCGTCCACGATTTGAGAAATGGGTTTCAGCACCCGCCCGGAAAAATACCATCCGGCTAGCACAATCAACGTAAAACCCAATAGATTGGCCAGCAGCAGAATTTGTTGCAGCGTCGCTAATTTGGCCAGGCCGATTCGGTCATAACCAGAGGCAAAAATGTAAAACAGCTGCCCCCGGTCCCGGTAGGGGATTACGATGGATTCAAGATGGCCGCTTTTAAATTCAAACAGCGAGGCCGTATCGAGCAACGGAATTTTTTCTTTGTAATAGTCCGATTCTTTCAAGGTTCGGTTGGTGAATACCAGGTTATGCCGGTCGTCATAAATACTGATTTGTTCCTCCACAATGGTGAGTAAATCGGTACGGACCATGTTCTTGAAAAAGTCGTCGTGCAGGTGCCGCCGGGAAATCAGTACCCGGCCCGTTACCCGGGCTTTTCCTTCCAGCCTGCTGTAGAATTCCTCCTGCCGGTATACCGAATAAAAGTACCACACCAGCAGGGATAGCGTAATCTGGATGGCCGTAGCCAGCAACGTAAAAATAATGGTCAGGCGATTGCGGATGAGCATAAAAACGGGTCAGTAGATTGTCATTTAGTGGTCATCGATTGTTATTCGTTGTCATCCGTTGGCTGCTATTGGTTGACTATCTAATGACAATAAATGACCACGCACTTAATCCTCACGGAGAACGTACCCCATGCCAACAATGGTGTGCAGCAATTTAGGCGAAAACCCTTTGTCAATTTTTTTGCGCAGGTAACTGATATACACATCGATCACATTCGTACTGCTATCGAAATTCAGGCTCCAGACCCGCTCGCTGATGTCTACCCGCGAAATGATTTTTCCTTTGTTCAGCATCAGGTACTCCATCAGGGCGTATTCGCGGGTGGTCAGATCAATACGTTTGCCCGCCCGGGCCACGGTTTTGGCATCGAGGTTTAATTCCAGATCGGCCAGCCGGAGAATTGATTTTTGGCCGCTGCCACTGTTCCGGCGCGTCAGCGCTCTAAGCCGTAACAGCAACTCCTGAAACTCAAAGGGTTTGGCCAGGTAATCGTCGGCTCCGGCGTTGAACCCGTCCGACTTGTCGGCCATACTATCCAGGGCGGTGAGCATCAGCACGGGAACCGCTTCATTTTCTGACCGGATTATCCTACACAGTTCAAAGCCGTTCATCTGCGGCAGGTTGACATCCAGGAGTATTATATCGTAAATGTCCCGGCGAAACAGGGATAGGCCCGTACGCCCGTCGTAGGCTATTTCCACTTCGTAGCCTTCTGCCGACATCCCTTTTCGGATAAAAGAGGCTAGTCGTTCTTCGTCTTCAACTAAAAGGATTTTCATAAAAGAGAATGGTTCATCACTTACGTTGGCTTACTGAAAGCAACGTTACGTTTTAAGCCTGCCAGTTTGGTGCGTTTTACCGCCGACCGCCGGAAGAGGGTCTGGAAAACATCCGCCGTTATTTCCTCCCAATCGGATTTCTTCATACCGGCTAAATCGGGGTGAGGGGTAAATGCGGGCGTTTTATGGGGGCGGGCAAACCGATTCCAGGGGCAAACATCCTGACAAATGTCGCACCCGAAAATCCAGTTTTCAAACGTTCCCCGAACGGATTCCGGTATGGCTTCTTTCAGTTCAATGGTAAAGTAGGAGATACATTTGCTGCCATCCACTACATACGGATCTGTGATGGCATCTGTAGGACAGGCGTCGATGCAGCGGGTGCAGGTGCCGCAATAGTCGGTGATGGGACCGTCAGGTTCCAGTTCCAGGTCAAGGATCAGTTCGCCGATAAAGAAGAAAGAGCCGATGTCGCGGTTAATCAGGTTGGTGTGCTTGCCCACCCAGCCTAACCCGGCCCGTTTGGCCCAGGCTTTATCCATTACCGGTGCCGAGTCGACAAAAGCCCGCCCGCCCACTTCGCCTATCTCCTCGCGGATGAAATCCAGCAACGCCTTTAGTTTGTCCTTGATAACAAAGTGGTAATCAGTGCCGTATGTGTATTTGGAGAGTTTATAGTCTTCCTCCCCTTCGGGTAGCGTTTGCTCCGGATAATAGTTGAGCAAGACCGTAACAACTGATTTTGCATCATCGACCAGCAGTCGTGGGTCGAGCCGCTTATCGAAATGGTTCGCCATGTAGTGCATCTGTCCATGCCTGCCCTGCTTAAGCCAGGTTTCCAGTAAAGGAGCCTCCTCTTCCAGAAAATCAGCTTTGGCCACGCCACAAAAGTCGAAGCCCAGTTCAGTGGCTTTGGCTTTGATGCGTTGCGTATAGTGGCGGGCGGGTGCGTACATGATGATCTGTATACGGAAGCGTTAAGAAGAGAAAGGACTTGAACCGTAAAACAACTTGCCTTCCTTTATAAATCCTGAAAATCCATAAAATCACAGGAATTCTGCCGGGTGATCGATTTAGATATTGTGCCAACTTGTCAGTATATGTGATTTTGGCCGGTGTTTTGCCCATCTTTGCCTATGAATTTCTGGAAGCGAAATAGAAACTCAGTGATGGAAAATAACGACATGCTGGACGAACAAACGTCTATGAATACAGAACAACCTGACAACCTGACAACTGAAGAAGCGATAAACGTCAATGGTGGCGTACCGGAAGAAACCGACGACGCAACACCAACCGACGACGCTACTGCCGAAACCGCACCGGCCGATAAAACGAGCGGTGAACTGGCCGAACTGAAGGATAAATATCTCCGTTTATACGCTGATTTCGAAAACTATCGCCGGCGCACCGCTAAGGAAAAACTCGACCTTATCAGCAATGCGAATGAGGGAGTACTAAAGGCACTCATTCCGGTGGTCGATGATTTTGAACGCGCTATGCAGTCTATTCAAACAACCGAAGAGGTGGATGCCGTAAAAGAGGGAGTTGAACTAATATACAACAAACTGTTCAAGACGCTGGAAGGCAAAGGCTTAAAGCCGATGGTATCAAAGGGCGAACCGTTCAATGCCGATCTGCACGAGTCTGTTACGCAATTCCCGGCTCCGAGTGATGACCTGAAAGGAAAAGTCATCGAAGAAATTGAAAAAGGATATTACCTGAATGATAAAGTCATTCGATTCGCAAAAGTAATAGTAGGAAGCTAATGGCGAATGAGTGAATGAGCGAATGAGTGAATACCATCCGGCAGGTTTTATTCACTCATTCGCTCATTCGCTCATTCACTCATTCAAAAATATGGCAACGAAGCGCGATTATTATGAAATCCTGGGCGTGGATAAAAACGTCACTGCGGAGGACCTGAAGAAGGCTTATCGGAAGATGGCCATCAAATATCACCCCGATAAAAATCCGGACGACCCCTCTGCCGAAGAAAAATTCAAGGAAGCCGCCGAGGCTTACGATGTACTGAACGACCCCAACAAAAAAGCCCGGTACGACCAGTTCGGTCATGCGGGCATGGGTGGTGCGGCTGGCGGCTATGGTGCCGGTGGGCCTACGATGGAGGATATTTTCAGCCAGTTTGGTGATGTATTCGGGGATGATTCGCCCTTTGGCAGTTTCTTCCGGGGAGCGCAGGGCGGTGGTGGCGGAAGGCAGCGCGTTCGGCGTGGCTCCGACCTCCGCATCAAGCTAAAACTGAACCTGCAGGAAGTTGCCAACGGGGTAGAAAAGAAAATAAAGGTAAAACGGCACGTAACCTGTAACACCTGCGGGGGAAACGGGGCAAAGAACGGTACCGCCGTACAAACCTGTTCTACCTGTCAGGGCACCGGCCAAACGCGTAAAGTGGTGAACACCATGCTGGGTCAGATGGTATCGACCAGCACGTGCCCCACCTGTAATGGCGAAGGTAAGATCGTGACCGACCGTTGCGATGCCTGTTTTGGCGAAGGCCGTGTATTACAGGAGGACGTTATTCCCATCAAAATTCCGGCAGGCGTGGCCGAAGGTATTCAGCTATCGGTAGGCAGCAAGGGCAACGTTCCCCCCCGCGGTGGTGTAGCGGGCGATTTGCTCATCGTGATTGAGGAAGAGGAAGATATCGACCTGAAACGGGATGGTAACAATGTTGTTTTTGACTTATACGTCAGCTTTGTCGATGCAGCTATCGGTACCAGTGTAGAAGTGCCTACCATTGACGGAAAAGCCCGCATCACGCTGGAACCCGGCACACAGAGCGGTAAAATGCTGCGCCTGAAAGGGAAAGGTATCAAAGAGTTGAATGGGTACGGCCGGGGCGACGAGATTGTACACGTCAACGTCTGGACACCCAAAGTACTGTCGCTGGAGGAGAAATCGATTCTGGAGCAGTTACGCCATTCGCCGAATTTTCAGCCGAAACCCAATAAAAATGAGAAAGGCTTTTTCGACAAGATGAAAGATTTCTTTCATGGTTGATTCCTGTTACACCAATATATAGTTGAGAAGCCCCGCCAGCACTGGTGGGGCTTCATCGTTATCTGGCAGGTCAGGATCAGTTATTTACCAGTGAACACACCGGGTGATTTTTGAATAAATTGTGTGGTCGATATCGTAAATGGGATATGCCTCTAATTTGCTTTCGCCGATTGGACCCCACTCAACTGGAAACCCTGTGGCAATAGCAGCCGCTACGGCGCCCACCGTACCCCCAATAGCAGATCCTTTACCGGCTCCCTCAAGGGTTTTGTCCGTCAAAGCCGAATCATCGGAAGTACGGGAATCAAAATGCTACTTACGCGTTTCATCCGTCATGACAATGGTTACATCGTCTTTCGAAAATCCATGAGCCAACAAGGCATCATAAGTGGTCTCGGCCGCGTCACGATTGGTGAAGATCGCCGTCATCAGGGTGGATGATCCAACCGATGAAGTGGGGTTAATGCTGGTGTTGTTCGTTTGACTGGTCATGTGCTTTTATTGGTTTTGTTGTGTAAACCGACTAACAGCGTTTAGTCGGCTACAAACCAACAGGCGGTAGAGAACTATGTTCAACTAATAGGAGGGAATGGTACCGGGTCTGCCACGTATGGGCTTGGAACAGGTACCAGTAGATTAACTTTCATAACACTTTTCCCGTATCCGAGTTCTATTGGAAAATACGCTTGTTTTCACCCTTTAAACTCAATTCGTATGGGCAATCTTCTGTATATAATCGCTGTTGTGCTGATTATTATTTGGCTTCTGGGATTTTTAGGTGTTTTAGGCGCTGGTATTGCGGGTAGCGGACTGATTCACATACTATTAGTGATTGCGGTCATTGCCATTATTTTTCGGTTGATCCAGGGCCGAAGTATTTGAGCGATTTCGTCGGTCCTTACGTATGGCAGAACGGCTGGCTCTGTTCAGATCTGAACAGAGCCAGCCGTTAAACAACGCGCCTGTTTGCAACGGCAACTAACGAAAAGAACGATTTTGTGAACGTTTTCAGGCTCGTATAGGGTGGGTAGTACATGCCGGTTGTTAAAAATAGCTGTTCGCTTATTGAGGGAATTTCGTGAACGGCTATTTTGACAGGTGTCAACCTGAATTCTTAATACAGCGTCAAAAAAGCGAGCGTTGACCAACAAGGTACTTCCTGTTGGTTTTCAAAAGGTTATCCTTGATTTTTGGGGATTACTCAATGCTCGGTTATGGAACGCTCTGCCAGCAAAATCGGTTTACGGCTCGATAATACGCGCACCGGCGAACCTATCCTCAAATGTGATAACAGCTTAAGAACAATTGCCTTTACCAGCTTTGAAGCGCTGGTATCCGTATGAAAAAAACGATTATCCACTGGTTTCGTAATGACCTGCGGCTGCACGATAATCCCGCGTTGTATCAATCTTGCCAGGACGCTGAAGTCGTACTGCCCGTCTATATCCTTGATCCCACTTCGATAGAAACCGTGCCCGGTCGTAACTTCCCCAAAGCGGGGGGGCACCGGATGCGCTTTCTGCTCGAAAGTTTAGCCGATCTGCGCCGTAGCCTGCAACAGAAGGGATCCGACCTGCTGATTCGTGCTGGCGACCCCCGGCAGGTGTTGGCTGAACTGGTTCGTCAGTATCAGGCCAGTGCCGTCTACGCCGGGCAGGAAGCTACCACCGAAGAGACCCGATTGGAAGAGGAAATTAAGCAGGCACTGCACCCGGTTGGCGGGCAGCTGAAGCTCTTTTGGATGCTCTCCCTGTACCACCCGGACGATTTACCGTTCGAGCTATCGGTGGTGCCGGATGCGTACCGGGACTTTCGGAAGGGCTGTGAAAAACAGGCCCAGGTGCGGCAAGAAGTGCCCGTGCCCACCTTACCCGTCCTGCCCGATATTGCGCCCGGGGAGCTACCTACCCTGGAAACTCTGGGCCTGGAGGCACCCATCCCTGACGACCGGGCCGCCATTCACTTTTTGGGTGGAGAAACCGAAGCTCTGCAACGGGTAGAAACGTATTTCTGGCAACGTGACCTGCTTCGTACCTATAAATACACCCGTAATCAGCTATTGGGCGAAGACTACTCAAGTAAATTTTCGGCCTGGTTAGCCAACGGTTGTCTATCCCCTCGCCGGGTGTATTGGGAAGTCAGGCGCTACGAACAGGAGCGTAAGAAAAACGTATCGACTTACTGGCTGATCTTTGAACTGATCTGGCGGGATTATTTTCGGTTTCAGGCCGCCCGGCAGGGTCACCGGATTTTTCTGGCCAGCGGCCCGCGGCATGCCCCAACGACTGGCTGGAAGAAAGACGATGATCTGTTCGCTAAGTGGGCCGCTGGTCAGACCGGCATTCCATTCGTAGATGCCAACATGCGGGAGTTAAACGCCACGGGCTTTATGTCCAACCGGGGCCGTCAGAATGTGGCCAGTCTATTGCTCCACCGGGGTGAAAAGCCCGACCTTAGCGTGTGGTGGCCCTGGGGAGCGGCTTATATGGAAAGTCAGCTGATCGATTACGATCCAGCCAGTAACTGGGGTAATTGGAACATGGTAGCCGGGGTCGGGGCGGATGCGCATGGGGACCGTTATTTTAATAGTTACACCCAGGCCACCCGGTATGACCCACAGGGAGAGTACGTTAAACACTGGTGTCCAGAACTCCGGCACGTACCCGCCGATAAGCTTCATCTGCTATCACTCAACAGTGCCAGGGAGCTAGCCAGCTGGGGTGTTGAGTTGGGGGCCACGTACCCGTTTCCCTTAGTCGATCCGATCAAGTGGACGCGATATAAACAGGCACCGGAAGGAGATTAGACCTGGCCTGTCAGGCCAATCGGTGGAACCGCCCCGAAACGGGAATTGTGTCATTGGCGCACCCCGTTTCTCTATCCGCCCATTGTGATTGATGAGCTTCCCTTAACCAACCTGCGGGATAGTTATGCTGACAAGCTAAATGCCATCACAAACCGAAAAGGTGTTGGTTCGGTGTTCATTCGTTGCTGCTGGCGTAACCTGCCATGGAAAGGCTTTTTATTGGAAGAGCCGACCGATAAGGCACACTTTTTCCAAAAAAGTCCAACATGTTATAAGCGTGTCCGTTAGCCAAAAAAAATCCTGAATTTGTCAAGCTACTTCAGGAACATACCGCAGCGGTAAACGGCAGAAAATTCTCACTACTGACAGGGTAGATTTAGCCAAAAAATAGTTATTTGCAGGAAAATAGTTTAATTCTTTGCTTGAATAATCAAGTTCCTTCAACATGGATACTTCGCCCGATACCATTCGGCAATGGCTGGCCGCTATGGCCCATTCCGACGATAGCCGGGCGTTTCGGGCGTTCTTCGATTATTTTTACCCGGATGCCTACCGGATGGCTTTCTCTTACGTACGTGAGCAGGAAACTGCCGAAGAACTGACCTCCGATGTGTTCCTGAAACTATGGGCCCGACGCCGGACCCTAACCGAGGTAGCGCATATCCGTTCGTATCTGCTGGTGGCCATCAAAAACCACTGCCTGAATCACCACCGCCAGAAAGCCCGGCCCCTGCTGCCGCTCGACGACGTCCCTGACATGGCCGCGCCCGACGATGCCAACCCCGAACAGGCCACCGTATGGAACGACATGTACTACCAGCTGGCGCAGATCGTAGAGACCCTGCCCCCCCGTTGCCGGTTAATTTTCAGGATGGTCCGCGAACAGCAGCGTTCGTACCGCGACGTGGCCGACGAACTGGGTATTGCGCCCAAAACGGTCGAAATTCAGATGGGTATTGCCCTTAAACGCCTGAGCCATTTGGCGCATACTCTCGGCGAACACGCATTGCTGCAAGGTGTCTTATTATTTTCTTATTTTTTCTGAGAATCGTTTAGGGGTAGGGGGGTAGAACGACTGTCTCTACTGGTAGATCACCCCCCCGCATGAACGACAACCTGCCTCCCTGGCCTTTACTGGCCCGCTACCTCGCCAACGAAGCCACACCCGACGAACAGCAGACGGTGAGCAACTGGCTGCGCGCTGACAAAGCCAACCAACGCGCTTTTGCCGAAATCCGATTGCGCTGGCTTCAGACCGGCTCGCTGACCCAGCCAGTAGCACCGCCATCTGACCCGGCGGCCGTCTGGGACCGTTACATTGCCCCCCAGCTCACTACCCAATCCGACACCGTGGTTCGGCCACTTTTTACCCATCGTACGTGGTTCGGCTCTGGCCGCTGGCAACTGGCTGCGGCCGTGGCGGGTCTGCTATTGCTTGCCTACGGCGGATATCGCCAGTTTAGCACCGACGCAACGCCCCCGCAGGTGGCGGCTACGACCGTGGGCAAACGGGCCATGATGATCCTGCCCGACGGGAGCCGGGTCTGGCTCAACGCCGACAGTCGACTCGAATACCCCAAAAAATTTACCGGCTCCCTGCGCGAGGTGAGGCTAAGGGGCGAGGCTTTTTTCGACGTGACCCATAACCCCCGTCAGCCATTCGTGATTCGACTGGCAACGGCGTCGGTCCGGGTGCTGGGTACATCGTTCAACGTGCGGGCTTATCCCGGCGACGCCACCGTGAAAACCACCGTAGTAACGGGTCGGGTTGCGTTCATACCGAACCCGGCCACCCAGCCGACGGCCATCCGTCCGGCTTCCGACACCACGTTTATTCTGCCGAACCACCACGTAACCCAGGCCGTGCAGACGCTGGCCGTAACTGAAGAGCCGGTGGTAGCCCGTAACGAAGTGGCCTGGAAAGACAACCAGCTCGTGTTTGACCAGACGCCCATGCGCGAAGTAGCCCAGACCCTGGAACGCTGGTATGGCCTGCCCGTGCAGTTAACCAACGCCATTGCCGACTGCCCCCTTACGGCCACCTTCGAGGGGCAGTCGCTGCACGAGGTGATGGACCTGATGAGCCGTACCGGCCAGTTTCAGTATACGCTCACCACCAAAAACGTACGCATCAGTGGCCGCCCATGCCGTTGATAAATCCGCTCTTAATCCCTGTTTTGTATGAAACACCTTTGCCAAATGCTGCTGAGCCTGACGCTTGGCACCTGCCTGACACCCGCCCTGCTGGTTGCTCAGGAACTCAACAGCGAACGAAACGCCCTGGCCCAGTTTAGCCCGGTCAGTACGGACACACCCATTCGTCATCCCGCCCGCCAGGTGATGATCTCGCTGACCGCCCGCAACCGTCCCGTCGACCAGATCCTGAAAGAGATCGAGCGTCAGAGTGGCTACTCCTTCCTGTACAGCACCGACCGGCTGCGCACCGTGCGTCAGTCGCTGAACGTGACCGATCAGCCCCTGACGCAGGTACTGACCAGCCTGCTTGGTCCGCTGGATATGACATTTGAGCAGAGTGGCCGGCAACTCATCCTGCGCACCACCGACTCAACCGTGCCAACGGCCACCGTAGAACGCACCGTGAGCGGGCGCGTAACGGCCACCGATAGCCCCGACGGCATACCGGGTGTGAATGTAAGCGTAAAAGGTACCACGCGTGGTGCCGTCACTGACCAGGCCGGGCAGTACAGCCTGTCGGTGCCGGATGGAGGCAGTCCGGTACTGGTGTTCTCCTTCGTGGGCTACGAACGGCAGGAAGTACCGGTGGGCAGCCAGTCGACGCTGAACGTGGTACTGACGCCCGACGAGCGGTCGCTCAGCGAGGTGCAGGTGGTGGCTTTTGGCGAGCAGCGCACCCGCGACGTGACCGGCTCCATTGCCAGCGTGAAAGCCGCCGACATCCGGCTCAACACAGCCGCCAGTCCCGACGTGGCTCTACAGGGACGGGCCGCCGGAGTACAGATTACGCAGGCGGGCGGTTCGCCGGGCGGGGCTGTGCGCATCAACGTGCGGGGCGTGGCCTCCATCAACTCCAACTCGCAGCCGCTCATCGTGATCGATGGCGTGCCGGTGCTGTCAGCCGCGTTTGGAGCGGGCGGGGTGGCCATGAACCCACTGGCCGAAATAAACCCCAACGACATTGCCAGCATGGAAATCCTCAAAGATGCGTCGGCGTCGGTACTGTACGGTTCGCGGGCGGCCAACGGGGTTATTCTCATTACGACCAAGAAAGGCAAGTCGGGAAAACCCCAGTTCGACGTCAGCTACGAGCAGGGCGTGAGCACGGCCACCAACCGGGTCGATTTTGTGGACAACGGTGCCGACCTGCTCAATATTTACAAACAGTCGGCCCGCAACACAACCCTGTCGGGTCTGACACCGGTGGTACCTAATCTGCGAAACCTGTTACCCACGGGCATTTTGCAGGGCACCCTGGCTCCGGCCATCGACAGTCAACTGGCCGACTCAACTACGCTGTACAACGGCCGCACCAACTGGCTCGATCAGGTGCTGCGGCAGGGGCGGTACCGGCAGGCATCGGTCAGCGCATCGGTGGGGGGGAAGAAGTTCTCGCTGTACGGCAGTGGCTCGTTTCGCGACGAGGATGGTATTGTGATCGGGCAGTCGTTTCAGCGCATCAGTGGACGGGTCAACGCGTCGTTTACGCCCGTATCGTGGTTGCAGGCGGGTGTGAACCTCTCGGCCAACGGCATCGACAACCAGACCGTACCGCTCAGCAGAACGTACCAGTCGGCCCTGAGTTCATCCCTGCCTACCTATCCGGTGCAGCTTGCCAATGGCACGTATTTCAATGGTATTGCCAACGGTACTAACAACAGCATCAGTGCCGGCACCAACCCGGTTTTCTTCCGGGATAACTTTTACAATCTGGCGCATACCTTCCGAAGTACCAACACGGCTTTTCTGCAACTGACGCCCGTGGCGGGTCTGACCGTCCGGTCGGAAGTAGGACTCGATTACCAGCGCACTAAAAACGATGAACTCCAGAACCAGACGCTTTATCCGAAGGGAATTATCGGAGCCGAGCAGGGCGGGAACGGACGCGCAGTAAACCAGGTGGTACGGAACCAGACCGTCAACTACAACAACACCGTTCAGTATGCACGGACGGTGGCCAAAGACCATTCGTTTAAAATCCTGGTGGGCAACAGTGTGCAGAGTACGCTCAACAGCAACGCCAACTACATTACCGAAAACGTGCCGGAAGGAGCCCGTCAGGGTACCGACACCGCCCGGACGGTAGTGTTCGATAACCAGCTTACGTACCGGTTCGTGTCGTTTTTTGGTCGACTCAATTACGCCTACAAAGACCGGTACTTAGCCGAGGTGAGCCTGCGGACCGACGGGTCGAGCCGGTTTGGGCCGGGCAAACGCTGGGCCACGTTTCCGAGCGCATCGGTAGGCTGGGTCGTGAGCGACGAGCCGTTCATGCGGGCAGTACCGGCCATCAGCTTTCTGAAGCTGCGGGCCAGCTACGGGCTGACGGGCAACGCCGAAATTGGCAACTACTCCTGGCAGAAAGTATTTACTTACGTGGGCTATAACGCGGCTATATACGGCGGGGCGCAGGGCGGGCAGTTTACGAGCCTCGGCAACCGGGACCTGAGCTGGGAGTCGACCCGGCAAAGTAATCTGGGACTTGATTTTGGGTTGCTGGGCAACCGCATTAGCGGTACGATAGATTATTACAACAAAGTCTCGAATGGATTATTGCTCGATTATTCGCTGGGACCACTGGCGGGTACGATCACCAACATTATCACGATCAACTTGGGGTCAGTGCGCAACCGGGGTGTCGAGTTTTCGCTCAACACCCGCAACGTGCAGACCAAACGGTTTAGCTGGGAAACTAATTTTAATATTGCCCGTAACGCTAACCAGGTACTCAGCACCTATGACGCGCCCTTCCTGAGCTATCCCTTCCAGTTCATCAGCGGCCCCAACATTGCCACACCGGGCTACCCGCTGGGCAATTACTACATGGCGCAGTTTGCCGGGTTCGATCCGCAAACCGGTAATGAACTGTTTTACGAACGTGACCGCTCGGTCTATGCCAACAATGGGCAAACCATCAGGACGGGCAACCTCTGGGATGGTACGGTCAATAACCAGGCGGGCAACAACAACTTCATTATCGACAACCGTACACCCTATCCGGTGTTCTTCGGCGGGCTGAACAACACGGTCCGGTTTGGGCGGGTGGATGTGAGTGCGCTGATTTATTTTCAGCAGGGCAACTGGATTTATGATCAGGGCGAACGCACCCAGAGCTATCCGGCAGCGGGTCAGGTGCTGCGCCGGACCATTCCGGGTGTGGGTAACGTGCAGGAAGCCATCGGCCGGAACGACAATGCCAACCTGAGTCGGCTGGTCTTTAACTCGAACGCCCGCAGCATCGAATCGACGCGGTTTTTGCACGACGGCTCCTTTGCCCGGCTCAAGAACGTACAGATTGGCTACACCCTGGCTCCCGAAACGGCCCGTAAGCTCAAACTGCGTAGCCTGCGGGTGTATGCCACGGGCCAAAACCTGCTGACCATCACGAAATTCCAGGGCTGGGACCCGGAGGTATTCCGCAATGGCGGAGGCAGCGATGCTGCGGCCAACCTCGGCCCCGGCGTAACTAATAACGATCTGCCCCAGGTGCGCACCGTAGTCGTCGGGCTTAACCTCGGTTTCTAACCTTCTCGATACGTAAAGCTATGACAACGAAACAAACCCTGCTGGTGCTGACCCTCGCGCTGCTTACCGGCCTGAGTGGCTGCGAGAATTACCTCGACGAGGTCGAGTCGAAAACCCTTATCCAGGCCGAAAACGTCCGCACCGTTCAGGAACTGGAAATCCTGACAACGGGCGCGTATTCGGGAATTGCCCGAAATGTTGCCTTTAGCGGTAACGGAATCCTGTTCGGCGAGTTATTCGGGGATCTGGTGGGCATCAACAATACCAGCTACCGCAACAGTCCTTCGCGCTCGTCGCAGGTCTATACCTACACCCACCGAGAGGTAGATTATGGCTTCCAGGCCGAGTTTCTACAGTGGAGTACGTTCGGGATCACTAATGCCAATAATGTTCTGGAGATTCTGCGGTCGGGGCAGGTGCAGACGCCCGGCGAAACTAACCCCCGGCTCGACATTGCCCAGCAACGCGACCGGTTTGAGGGCGAAGCGCGGTTTATCCGGGCTATGGCCATCTTTGAGCAGATCCGGCTGCTGGCCTATCCCTGGGGCTATACGCCCGACAATAGCCAGCCTGGATCGATTGCCCCCTATAAATCGCTCGATACGTTTGGCGATCTGGCCTACCCGCGCCCAAGCGTAAAAGTGGCTTACGACTCTGTACTGGCCGACCTGCGCCGGGCCGAACGGCTGTTGCCTGAAAGCTACGACCCCGCCCGCCACCTGCCCGACTATCAGCCCCGCGCCAATAAGTACGCGGCCCTGGCCCTAATGGCGCGGGTGTATGCCCAGCAGGATAACGTCGATAGTTGCCTGGCGGTCTGCAACCGGCTGCTTGGCACGGGTAGCGCGTACCGCTTTCCGCTCATTGCGGGTAGTCAGATGCTGACAGCCCTATACCAACGGTCGGGCGTTATGCCTACCACCAACAGCCCCACCCGCGACGAAGTGATCTTTGAACTCGTGAACGTACCGGGCCGTAACGTACAGACCAGCAATAGTGCCCCGTTGCGGGTGCATTACGTCCTGCAAACGCCCTATACGTCGGCGCAACTGGCCAACGTCAATACGCTGACCAGCGGCCCCAACCTGCGCATGAGTCAGCGGTTCAAAACCCTGGCCAGCTTCGACCGCACCCGCGACCTGCGCTACCGCACCCTGATCGACACGACCCAGGCCACTACGGCGGCTACGCTCTGGAGCAGCCCTAACCGGCTGTGGTTCACCCGTAAATGGGGCAATGGTACCACGAACATAACCAATGGAGTGAACACCAATGTGATCCAGTACCGCTCGGCGGAGTTTATACTGCTGCGGGCCGAAATGAACGCCCGTAAAGGCAATGCGGCAACGGCCCTGGCCGACCTGAACGCCATTCGGCAGCGGGCAGGCCTACCCGCCCTCACCACCGCTCTGGCGAATCTGGCCGAAGAAGTCAAGACCGAGCAGGTCCGCGAACTCTTCACTGAAGGACAGCGGGTGTTCGATCTCAAACGCCGTCGCGAAGTCATCGACCCCGCCGACCGGCTGCTCTCGCCGGGTAACGTCGACTGCGCCGTTACGGGTTGCCAGCCCGTGCTCTGGAACAGCCGCTTCACCGTGTTTCTGGTGCCGCAAACGTATTTAGACCGAAATCCCCTCGCCGTTCAAAATGACTAATCAGATGAGATATTTTTCGTATGCTATCGGGGCTGCACTGGGCCTGCTGACGGCCTGTCAGGACCCGGCCCTGCCGACGCTCGTTCCCGCTGACGCGCTGAAAACGCAGCTTCGGGGCGTATGGCTTCCGGCCCAGCTTCAACTCAAATACCAGGTAGGCAGCATCCCCAACCTGCGCGACACGACCGTAACGCTCACGCCCACTACGGCCCCGCTGCTGGTGTCGGGCCGGGTCAATCCCATTATGCCTTTCACCGATACGCTCTACATCGGTACGGTGGCTACGGCCCGCGTCGACACGTTTTTTACCCGAAACCGCGGTCTGCGCCAGCAGGGTAACTTCTTTGTGTCGGGTGGTGCCAACGAGGGGGTGTCGCTCCTGCGCATTGGCCGCCCGACCTACACGCGGGGTGTGGTGACACGCTGGAACTACGATTTCGTGTTTCACGGAACCGTATCACCCAATGCGCAGAACCAGCCGGTATATACCTACGCGAGTTACCCCAACTACCCCCTCACGGTGCGCGACGTAACCAGCAACCGGCTCGTGCTGAGTTTCCAGACGACGGGGGGCGTGGGTAACCTGCCGCAGGTGGCCATCACCCCCGCCAATCAGGACACAAACCCCGTGTGGGGCGGCAAGATTGTACTATTCACGGCGACGTTTACGAAGCAGTAATATGATGATTTCAAAAGAAGGCTGTCTCTTATGATAGACTCAGATGGGCGGATCGCTCTGGTGGCTGGTCGTCAAAACCATGCGTGAGACTTTCACCTCACATGACTCCTCAGTGAGCCAGCACTGATGCGTGGCTTTTGATGACTTTTCTAGTCGATCGGTCGCCGTTTTGACATCGTGACAATGGCGGAGTAAAGGTTGAAAAGTATCGTATCGGTCACTACCACCGGCTGACCGGGGTTGCTGGTGATCAACCTCCTCCAGACCACGGCCAGCAACTACCGCCAGGTGTTCCAGGCCAACGGCGAATCCACGCCGGGCAGCTTCGTCTTCGATGGCCCGTTTGTGGTGCAGACGCAAATCTGGCCGGTAGCCGATGTGGCTCAAACTACCCGGCATCACTTGGGCTACAAAAACTTTGAATACTACTACACCCGTTTAGTATTTCCTCAGATGAAAACGTATTTCCCTGAGTAGGTCACCTACCAAAAGATAATTGATTTGTTACCCCGGTTGATACCTGCTCTCCATGTACTGACCAAATATCTCTGCTTACTCAATCAACAGACGGGTTGTTACTTTGCTGATAGTAAAAAACTACCCGTTTGTGACAATAAACGCATCCATAGCCATCGGGTTTTCTAGGACATTGCCGGGCGAGACAAGTCATCGACGGGTTGGTTTTATGGTCTAGGTATAAGTCTGTTTACCAGTGAGTTAGATGAGATTATGAATTGCCTATTGACCCTGACTAATGTGTCTGATATCAATGATGCTGTGTTCACCTTAGTTTACATCTTAGAGGGCTTAGTGGCATACCATTTATTTGATAACAAGCCCTTTATTCTTGTTACTATAGAGTTTTCGACAACGAATTAGAATCGCTATCTTGAAAAAAGCTAAAACGAACGTTGACCTATGCGGGTAGATGACGCTGAACTGCTAGATGAAGTACTGGACGAGACCGTCGATTACAGCCCCGACTTGAAGGCGTTGGTACTTCGAATGATCCACCAACAGAAGGGAAATATGGAAGCCGTAGCCACCCAAACAGGCTTGCCCCTTTCTACCCTTTACAAATGGTTGAACCGCTGGAATCAGCAGCAAAAAGACCTAAAAAAAAAGAGTTGATCAGCCGGCGAGGGAAAGGGGGTGGGGCCAGTCTACAGGTTGAAGAATCAGTTTGGGAGGCTTGGCGTAGCCATCTCCAAAGGCAACCTGTGCAACATTGGACGGCAGAGGAGTTAGCAGGAATCTTTGTCGAAATGGGCGGGATTCGCTACTGCTCCAGCCATTGGTGCCAGCTATTGCGCCAACGGGAAGGGATGTACTTTTACAAACCGCGTCCGCGTGATTATCGTCGGTCAGACGATGCGCCGGAGCAGTTAGCCGACCGGATTGAGGCCACCTTTGACGCTTTGCAAGCGATGGGTTATAATTTAGAGCGAGTAGGGTGGGGTTTTGCTGATGAAACGGCGGCTCAATTACACAGTAATAACACGCGGTTTTGGGCCTTCGAGCCGGGCTTGAGTCGGGTGGTGAATACTGACCGGGGTAGTCAGAGTTTCTTTGGATTTTACGGCATTAATGCCTGTAGTTATCTGACAGCATTGAGCAATGGAAAAATGGAGAGCATCAAAACCGCTCTTTTGGCGGTGAAAGCGGCCCAGACAGATTGTGATGCGTTAGTGGTGTTTTGGGATAACGCTTCGACTCACAAGGCATTAGAAACGTGGGGTTGGGAACGGCGTATTTTCTTTGTTTGGATTCCGCCTTACAGCCCTGAGTGGTCCGCCACCGCGGTTGAACCCGATTGAGAAGCTCTGGAAAAGCAGTAAACGTTGGGTTAACCAGCATCAATTTGTCAAACAACTCGATGAGTTAGTGAAGCACTTTGCGAGCGGTTTTGATCAAGTAAAAGACCAGCTATCATTTGCGGCTAGTTGGTGGGACCAGTACCAAAATCAGCTTTCTTGGTATAGTTCTATCTTTAATTCTGATACGTCAGCGTAAAGTCTATA
>NZ_KB893552.1 GCF_000374085.1 Spirosoma spitsbergense DSM 19989
CAATCGTTGCAGTCGCTTGAGTCGGGAAGCCCGCAGGGTGGTTTGGTTGATAGCCAGACTCCATTGAGCCAATGAGGAGTCAGCCAGTTTCAAGAGGGCAATGATCAGCAGGGCCATAAAGCGGATACGCCGTTTATCACATTGAAAATGATCTTTGATGGCATCGTAGACAGCATCTTCGTTACTTTGCATAGGGAGTAGTTGGAGGGGTTTACGTTTAGCGACACAAAACTACCTCAACATCAGCTACTCCCTACTTTTGTCCTGTACTTAGGTTGAACCCATAACTATTAGTTTAGTGCGGAGCTGTTGCCGGAAGGGAGTTTTGCACTCTGAAGGCTAAACGACTGGTCGAGGTTATCACCCTGAGTTACGGTAAACGACCCGTCCGTTTCCAGCACAACGGCCGTCTTTTTACCAGGATGCGCCACGCCCGAATCCCGCAGGGCAGCCAGTACCTCATTTTCCGTAACCCGCTCCCGTTGTAAAGCCCGATGCAGAAAGTCTCCCTGATAGAACAGTAATGTCGGCTCACTCTTTATCGCGTTCCGGAACCAGGGCCACCGGACAGACAGCCACGCCACGCTGAACTGCAGCGCAATGAGTAACCCCAGCGCCGTCAGCCCGTCGGCCAGCCCCGTTTGCCGCGACACAATAATGGTCGACAGCGTGGAGCCAAGCGACACTGTAATGACCAAATCGAAGGCATTCATCTTTGACAGGGTACGTTTTCCCGAAAGGCGCAGGAACGTCAACAATCCGGCGTAGGCCAGTATGCCTACGAACAGAGCCCGCCAAATGCTTCCCCAGCCTTTGAAAACCCAATCGTAAAGCGTGTTCAGGAGGTCATTCATTCGTTTTGTCCGTTTATGCCACTAGTCTATTGTTTCTTTGAAGGCGGACGCGACAGGATAGCCGGTCCCTGAGGCTGTTGTTCCAACAGAACAACCGTGTGCGGGAAAGGCATATCGATACTAGCTTCGTCCAGGGCCAGCTTAATGCCCGTCACCACCTGATCGCTGACTTTCAGCACATTGGCCTGGTGCGACTCCGTCCAGAAGAAAACCGTCAGGTTAACCGACGACCCCGCCAGCTCTGTTACGTATACCCAGGGGGCAGGCTCTTTCAGCACACCTTCGATGCCATAGAGAACGGTGTGAATCACCTGCCGGGCTTCTTCAATGGAATCAGGATAGCCGATGCCCACCACAAACTTTACCCGGCGTATATTATAGGCGGTTCTAACCAGCATAACGCTGGTGTACACATCGCCATTGGGTAGAATAGCCCGTTCACCGTCATACGTTTTCAGGCGGGTGGAGCGCATATTGATCTCCTCTACCGTTCCTTCAAAATCTTTTACCCGAATCTGATCGCCCACTTTGAATGGTTGCCGCCATAGGATGAGTAACCCGGCAAAGTAGTTTTGCAGGATATCCTTGAAGGCAAATCCAATGGCTACTGTCGATATACCCAGACCCGCAATAATATCGCCGGGTTTGAACGAAGGAATCACAATGACGCAGGCCGCCAGAAAACCGAACACACTAACCAGAGCCCCTACAATACGGCTGATCAGGCTGGCCAGCATGTTGTTGATCGAATTCGAGCGTTTAGCCACGTTGTTGATGGCCTTCTTTACCAATCTGCTTACTACCCAGAAGAAGAAATAAACGAAGACCCCTACTATGAGATAGGGTAATCGCTCAGCAGTACCTTTCAGGAAATCGCGAATGGTACCCCAAAACAGCGTAATGCCGTCATTGATGGTGAATGGCGGTTGGTTTACCCTGTCAGGTTGTAAAAAAGACCACAGTAAAAGCATGTTATCGATAAAGCATTAGTTGATAAATCCCGGTCAGTAACAAGAGATTATATATAAATACAACCCACATACTCAACCGTTTGTTAAGTATGTGGGTTGTAAAAACTCAGCCTGTAAACCCGTGTGTACTATAACGACCGCGCTCAGGCGTTGCCTACCCCAGTTTTTTCCAGCTACCCGCATCATGCAAGTCAGCCAGACCCCTGCTGGTTAGCCCCGCCCCTGGCTACTCTGTAGTCATGAATAAATCTGCCTTTTCTACGTATAAGCTGCCCAGGATACAGTCAGTCAGCACCTGGCCAGATTAAGCGCGAAAGTGAAATTACAACCGACAGAATGTCAACAAATTACAAAAAATGCATGATTAAATGATATTATACTTATGTTTGTTACTGAGACGATTTATTGTTTAATATACACGATCCTATATGAAGACTTTGTACGAACAGAATCTGCTTTTGCGTAGTAACCGCGTACTTGTTCAGGCTAGTAAACGAATCAGCTGGCTATTTACAGCACTCGCGCTGTGGCTGACAACCAGTTATGTACAGGCACAGAATTTTCCCGACGGATTCAGTCAGCAATTGGTTGCCAATGGGTTCAATCAACCAAACGTGATTGCCTTCGCACCCGACGGGCGTGTTTTCGTAGCCGAACAGGGCGGGGCACTGCGCGTTATCAAAAACGGTAGCCTGCTGACGGCTCCATTTGTTGGGATTAGTGTCGATTCGGAAGGTGAACGGGGCCTGATTGGCCTGACGCTCGACCCGAATTTTGCCAGCAATCAGTATGTCTACGTGTACTACACGGTTCCTTCCACCCCCCGGCACAATCGTGTCAGTCGCTTTACGGCCAATGGCGATGTTGCCGTGTCGGGTAGTGAACTGGTTCTTCTGGACCTGGACCCGCTGAGTGCAACCAACCATAATGGCGGCTCGCTTAGCTTCGGAAAAGATGGCAAACTGTACGTTGGCGTGGGCGAAAATGCCGTTCCCACTAACGCACAGACGCTGGAAAACCACCTGGGAAAAATCCTGCGTATCAACGCCGACGGCAGTATCCCAACCGATAATCCATTCCCAACGGGTTCGTTATCCCGGCAGCGCATCTGGGCCTACGGTCTGCGAAACCCCTATACCATTGCTATTCAGCCTGGAACGGGTAAAATCTTTGTCAACGATGTTGGACAGAATACGTACGAGGAGATAAACGATGCCACCACGGGCGGCCTGAATTTTGGCTGGCCCAACGCCGAAGGCAGCAGTTCGAATCCGGCATACAATAACCCGCTTTTCTCTTATCCGCATGGTGCCGGGGATGGTAGCGGATGCGCCATAACGGGCGGTACCTTTTTCAACCCGCCAACCACCAATTACCCCACCAGTTTTGTGGGCAGGTATTTCTACCAGGACTTGTGCAATCAGTGGATCAACGTCATTGACGTATCCGGTTCGGGAGCGACCCGTGCGCCTTTCGGAACCGGACTCGCTGGTTTGCCGGTGGGGCTGTCAACGGGACTTGACGGAAATTTATACTACCTCAGTCTGAGCGACAATGCCCTGTACCGAATCATATACACCCCCGCCACGCCCCCACCAACGACCGACTTCACGATTGCGGGCGTGACCCAGGTCAGTTGCGAAACCATTTCGGCCGGGCAGCGCAGACTGACGTTTAGTCCGCAATACACCGGGCTAACGGGCCAGCCAGTTTCTTTTTCGGTCAGTAATGAACTGGTACCAACCACCAATCCGGGGCCGTACATCCTGAACCTATACACCGACAACCCAACTATCACCCTGAAAGCAACCCAGACGGGGACGGCCACAGCAGCCAGTTTTGCGTACAACTGGTTACCCGCCTGTTCGGGCGGTACGGCCCCCAATACCGCACCGACGGTGGCCAATCCAATTCCCGACCAACCAGCCACAGTAGGTCAGGCGTTTAGTTTTGGTATCCCGGCTAATACATTCACCGATGCCCAAACCCCCAACGGGTTGACGCTACAGGTTAATGGATTGCCAGCAGGGCTAAATTTTTCAGCCCCATCTACCATTAGCGGTACGCCCAGTGTATCGGGGGTATCGGAAGTGACGGTAACGGCTACGGACCCCGGCAATTTGTCGGTGAGTACGGTTTTTCGCATCACCGTAAGTCCGGTGGGTACACCACCCCCGCCACCCGCTGGTTTTGCTATCACCGGAGTGACCCAGGTACGTTGCGAAATTGTTTCAGCGGGGCAGCGCAGGCTAACATTTAACCCACAGTACACCGGACTAACGGGCCAGCCAGTTTCCTTTTCGGTCAGTAATGAACTGGTACCAACCACCAATCCGGGGCCGTACATCCTGAACCTATACACCGACAACCCAACCATTACCCTGAAAGCGATCCAGACAGGCACGGCGGGAGAAGCCAGTTTTGCGTACAATTGGTTATCTGTCTGTACCAGCCCAAATACCCGCCTGGGAGCTTCTGACCCGGGCTCGCTACGAATAATGGTATTGGGTAATCCAGTGGAGAACAATCTGACAGTGGAAGTATGGGGTGTAAACGACCAGTCGCTGCTGTTGCAGCTAGTGAATGAGCGTGGTCACTTTATTGAAACTCGCCGGGTGGACCAGTCACAGGATGGACAGTTTTATACGTTTGACGTGAGCCATCAACCCACGGGTATGCTGCTGTTGCAGGCCAGTACGCCCACCCAACGCAATCAGGTGAAAATTATCAGAAAATAGGTACTTGGTGATTTTGGCAAAACAATAGCCTGCCGGATGTTATGCCCGGCAGGCTACTAACCCAGCTTTTTCCAACTACCCGCATCATGCAAATCAGCAACGCCCTTGCTGGTTAGCAAAGCCGTTGCCTGACCGCTGCGCATACCGGATGCACAGCAGAGAATAATGGGTTTTTTGTATTTTTTCAGGGCGGCTACTTTCGAGTCCAGCGTATCAAGAGGCATGTTAACGGCTCCTTTAGCATGACCCGAGGCAAACTCGCCTGGTGAGCGGACATCGATAATAACGGCTCCCTGCGCCCGTAGTTCGTCGAACTTTCCGGTATCGCCCCCGCCAAACAGTGACTTCAATATATTCATCATCGGTCTATTTTTAGTTGATTTACAGGCCCAAGGTAGCAGGTAATCCGCTGATTGTCCGTGACATTTATCACCTTACTATCTTATTCGTCAACCGATGCCCTAGTTCATGGCCTGCGGCTCTTTGTCGGCCTTTTCCTGCCCCGATAAAAACCAGTGCTCACCCGCGTAGACCACCCCCATTATCCCGGCCGACAGCCCAACAACCAGTATGTCGCTGCTGGCTTTCATCCAGACAAAAGCACCCAGCACTACGGCATCAAGCAGAAGAGCCGTACTCACCAGTAATACGTTTGGTTTTATTTCCTTTCGCAGATGACGCAGCACACCCCAGTGAATACCCATATCCATAACGAGGTAAAATATAGCCCCCATGGACGCGATCCGGCTCAGGTCCAGAAAAACAGTTAGTCCAACGGCAATGAGGGCGACGTAAACCAGCATGTGCTGCTGCGTGTTTCCCGGCATACCAAAATCAGCCTGCGGAATGAGCTTCATATCGGTCAGCATCGCCGTCATCCGCGACACGGCAAACATGCTGGCAATAATGCCTGATACCGTAGCAATGATGGCGATGGCTACAGTAAACCAGAGTCCGTATTTGCCAAAAGCCGGGCGGGCCGCTTCGGCCAGCGAATAATCACGGGCTTTGACGATTTCGGCGATGGACAGGTTAGCCGACACGGAGAAGGACACCAGCAGGTAAATAACCGTGCAGATAAGCAGCGAGATAACAATGGCCCGGCCCACGTTTTTAGTCGGCTCTTTTATCTCACCGCCACTGTTGGTAATCGTCGTAAATCCTTTGTAGGCCAGGATAGACAGGGCCAGCGCACTCAAATAATCCACAACGGGTTTGTTGGGCGCATCGGGTACCAGTACTGTTCCAAAATCGAAACCAGCCACCCAGAGTCCGCCGACCGCAACGACCAGAATACCCCCTATTTTGAGTACCGCCATCACGAACGACGATTTCTCGATGAAGTTATTACCGGATATATTGACCAGAAAAGCCACGCCGATTAGGCCCACACCCAGCAAAGGCACCCACATACTGGTTTCGGCCACGTCGAACAACTGCAGCGTATAGGTGCCAAACGTACGGGCAACCAGACTCTCATTGATAATCATTGACAGGGCCATCAGCAGGGCGGCAAAAGCAGTAAACGTGCTCTTGCCATATGCCTTCTGGAGGTACATGGCAATGCCCCCCGCCGATGGGAAAGCATCGGACATTTTCACGTAGGAGTAGGCACTAAACCCAGCCACCACCGCCCCGGCCAGGAAAGCGTAGGGAAACAGGGAACCCGCCAGTTCGGCAACCTGCCCCAATAGGGCAAAAATACCGGCACCAATCATCACGCCCGTTCCTAATGAAACGGCACCGGTCAGGGAGAGACTATTCTTTTTGTAATCAGCCATCCGTTAAAATCGAATTGATAGGCCACCACCCGCCCCGAAGCGGTTGGCGTAGCTGGCCGTGAGTGACACATTACGGGATAAAAAGTAGGACATTCCCACCGACCAGACCGATTCGTATCGGTACGCCCCCGTATCGGTCACCCCTTCCAGCACCGGCCGTTTGGTCCACCCAAAGTCGGCCCGGTATTCGTAGGCACCAAAGAGCATGGTTCGGGGAAAGACCATGAGGGAGCGACTCAGGCTGACGCGGGGCCGCAACCGGCTATCGATGCGTGCATCGAGGTTGAACAGGTAAGGTGTCAGGAACCGGATACCGGCAACGGCAGTCGTGATGGCGTCTCTGGGTGAGGTATCGCGCTCGTTTTCGGTGTTTACGCCCACAAATACCCGGAAGTAGTCATAGAGGTAGCGCTCGTAGGTCACCTCGGCCTCCAGCCGCTGATTCCAGCCGTACACGGCCGACACGTTGAACTGGTTGCGAATGTTGGACGACACCAGGTTGAACTGCGTCATGTGCGACGCGACATCGGCCATGCCCCAGGTATAGAACCCGTTGCCTTCGTTGGTCAGATTCGTTAGCGGGTATCCCTTCAGGCGCGGGTCCCGAACGGTATCGTAACTAACAACCCGCGCCATGCCCCCCACCAGGTGATACAGCACGTGACAGTGGAGAAACCAGCCGCCGTACTCGTTGGCATCGAACTCAATGGTCACCTTCTGCATGGGCGGCACGTTGACCGTGTGCTTCAGCGGAGAGTACGCCCCGTTTTTGTTGATAACCCGAAAAAAGTGCCCATGCAAATGCATCGGGTGGTGCATCATGGTGAGGTTATTAAAGGTGATGCGCACGACCTCCCCCTGTTTTATGCTGATTTTGTCTGCTTCGGAAAGAGGCACCCCGTTCATGCTCCAGATGTACCGCCACATATTACCGGTTAGATTGAGCAGGATTTTTCGCACGGATTTGTTCGGGTCGAGTGTTGTTTTACCGGGCGATTTCAGGTAGTCGTAATTGTACTGAGCAAACATATTCATGCCGGGCATCTCCATGCCGGGCATGGAGGTGCCCTCTTTCATGCTACCCATATCCATCTTCATCCCGCTCATGCCCTCACTTTTTCCGGAATCCATTTTCATGGGCATGTTGTCCATACTGGCTCCTGCTTTGGTGTGGTCCATCATGGAATGGTCCATAGCCGCGTGGTTCGTGGTATCGGCAGACATGGGGTTGCTGCTCATGTCCATTTCCTTTTTATGGTGCATACCCGCCATGCCGCCCATCCCTTTCTTGTTGCCCATCTTCATGCCCCAGTTGTCCATGAGTTGCTGCGGCTCTTCCTCATCGGGGTTGAATTTCATGGCCGGGGCACCCATCCGCATATCCATTTTGGCCATCTGCTGCATCATCGCAATTTTATCGGGGCGGAGTACATTTGGGGCTGGCAAAATAGGGCCCTGTCCCAGGAAAGCGGCTGTTGTACCCGAACCATCCTGCACCGACCCGCGAATTTCAATCTTACCGCTCGGGGGCATAGTCACGATAAAATCGTAGGTTTCGGCGATGGCAATAAAGGTTTTGTTGTGTTTGACGGGTACTACATCCTGTCCATCTGCCGATACCAGCATCGGGTCTTCTCCCCCGAACGTCAGCCAGAACTGCGACGAAGCTGCGGCATTGATAAACCGAAGCCGAACGCGCTCGCCCGGTTTGAACTCCGGGTATTCCTGCGTTTTCTGGCCGTTGATCAGGAAGGCGTTGTAGTAGATATCGGCGATGTCGGCACTCTCCATCCGCTGTTTCCAGAAGTTCAGCTGCGCACCAAAAGCACCCCGGCCAATGACCCGGTTCAGCGGGGTCGAGGTGCCTTTGCGGATATTGTACCACTCGTTTCCCCGCTTCAGGTTACGGAGTACATTCATGGGTTTCTGGTTGGTCCAGTCCGATAGCACCAGCACCAGCTCCTTATCGTAAACCAGGGTCTGTTCTTTTGGCTCGATCACGATAGAGCCGAACACGCCACGTTGCTCCTGCAACTGCGTGTGAGCGTGATACCAGTAGGTTCCCGACTGTTTGAGGGGAAACGTGTACTTCTGGGTTTGCCCTGGCTTGATGGGTGGGGTTGTCAGGTAAGGTACGCCATCGTAGAAGTTCGGCACCAGCAGCCCGTGCCAGTGGACGGAGGTTTCGACATCCAGCTCATTTTTTACGTAGATAACGGCGGTATCGCCTTCGGTAAAGCGGAGGGTGGGGCCAGGAATCCCCCCGTTGACGGTCATACCGGTCACGTTTTTACCGGCCCGGCTCACGGTTTCCTTCCGGATAGTCAGCGTATATTCCCGCTTGGTCGAATCGACGCTGTTTTGCGAGAAGGCTAGTGGTGGCAGCAGTAACATTACCAGCAAAACAAGCCCGTACGGTAATACCTCTCTTCTTTTCACGTTACCACCCGTTTCAGCTACTGGTAAACATACATTCATCATCATACAGTCAGTGAATCAAGGTAGAATCTCCTATCTACAAAACAACTGGCAGGGGAAATCGTCTTTACAAGATTACCGGACTGCGTTATAAAATACGGGACGACCAAATCAGATACTATCCGGGAAGCCCCATTACCCTCGAATCCTTCGTTCCTATTCATTCTTCAGCGTGTCGGGCAGCATCGGGGCCGGGTTATAGAACATCACCAGGGTACCAAGCCGCTTATTGGGAGCCGTGATAGGAGCCGATAATTCGTAGGGTGTTTTATCGTCAAAATAGACTTCTTCCCGCTGAAGCAGGTAGCCCGGAAAACGGTCGGTGAATACAATAC
This sequence comes from Spirosoma spitsbergense DSM 19989, assembly GCF_000374085.1. Classification (GTDB taxonomy): domain Bacteria; phylum Bacteroidota; class Bacteroidia; order Cytophagales; family Spirosomataceae; genus Spirosoma; species Spirosoma spitsbergense. The sequence continues at coordinate 9,158 of NZ_KB893552.1, forward strand.
CTTGATTCTTCTTATTGGTAGAGATCATCACTTTCCCGTCATCACCTACCAGCAGCATCTCTTTGATGCCCCGGTCTTTCACCAGCGTGTTGAAGTACTCATTTATTTCCCCCGGTTTGTTTTGCAGCAGTGAGTTCCGAACAGCCCACGCAAAGGTTTTCATGCCAAACGTGAGTTGTTGCTGGTCGTTCTGCAACTGGTTCTTCCGCACCGTCGCCCGCATTTCGCTGCGTTCCTGCGCGAATTTCCGATTGAACTGCACGTTTTTGTACAACAGGAATGCTCCGCCAAGCAGTAGCAGAGCAATGACTCCATAAAGGATAAAAACAAGTTTTGAGTTAGTTTTCATAAGGATTGAATCGTTAAGGCAGCGACTGGTGCTGCTACATCATTAAACCATAATGACCTTAACGAGTCCTGAGTAACTCCTTAGAATTTGATTAGATCGTCTGTCTTTCTTCTACTAATGCTGACTTTTGGCTATGGGGCGTCTGATAATCAACTGCTTATCAGACGCCCCATAGTTTTTATTTCTTGTTCATCCATTCGAAACCCGCACTCATCTACCTGATTCAGGCACTCATCGTCTTTCTTTTTCCGGCTTATCAATCGGGTGGCAACTTTGTATCATCAAAAAGGAAAAATCAACCATCTGATTAAAAATAACCATGAAAAAAGTACTTACGCTGATGCTGGGACTGGTAGCCACTACCGCATCGTTCGCCAATCAACCAACCACCACACCCGAAGCCGCTCAGGCCCACGTGATGATGACTGCTACGCACAAAATTAAACTCTACGTTCAACCCATACAGACCAAAGGCCAGCTGGCGATCCTGGATGCCAGCGACCAGAAAGTCTACACGCAGTCTGTAGCGCTGAAAAAAGGACTTAGCCAGCAATTCGATGTATCGGGTTTAGGCAGCGGAACCTTTCGACTGACGCTGACAACGGGCAGCGAAACCCTAACCAAAACATTTGTGGTGCAGGCCAATCCCAATGAGAGTTTTATTGTTCAATAAGTAGGCACAATTCCCTGCTTCAGGGCCTCCTCACAAGTCTCCTTCCCAAATTGATATAGGTAAGGAGACCAATGGGGCCAATAGTCCGTTGCTCAGCCACTTGTTCAGCTTCGGCCTGGGAGCCGACCAGTATTGTTTCGGCATGGCACAGCTCAACGAGGCCTGTATTCCTGCTACACTCGTCAGCTACTAAAAAATGCGTGATACGGCTTCGACGCTGTACCACCAATCGGACCAGCAAGGTGTAAAATCGGGAGTTTGCCCACTTTCTATCCTGAGGTGAAGCATCAGCCTGTATCTTCGTACGTTGCTGAACTGAATTTCTTATGACGAACCGATTACCGGCCCGCCAGAAATGGCTTCTGTCGTTACAGTTGCTGCTATTGTACATGCCCGTGGCCCTCTATATAAATGTACCCGTAGCGGCCCGAACTGGGAAGGATTTCGTTTACTTCCTGCCACTACTGATTGTTTTTATTGTACTGGCTTTCTTCGTTTACTTCGTCTGGATTTCGGCTATCGACCTGATTCAGCAACGGCTGACAGAATGGTTTGGCGACGACTTTCTGCTTGAATTCAATCTGCTGGCCCTTGTTCTGACCATTCTTGTTTCGATTGGGCTGTCGGCCTTGTACATCGTCACGTTTCGGGAAATCACCCAGGGTATCGCTATACTGTATCTTCGGATATGGCCTGAAATACGACCCGAAAATCTGGCGCCTGCCATTTCGCCCGAAGCCCTTATTTTCGCCCAGCGGGTAGGCTACGCCTTTGCGGTTGTTATTATGCTGACGGCGTTTTACATCACCAATAACGCCCGCTCTTATCAGCAGCTAAAAGATGTGCAACTTCGGGCCGAGCGGCTGGAGAAAGGGGCGGTGGTAAGTCAGTTTGAAGCACTCAAGAATCAGATAAGTCCCCATTTTCTGTTTAACAGCCTGAGTATTCTTACCTCGCTGGTACACGAAGACCCAAATCTGTCCGAGACGTTTATCAAGCAGCTGTCCAAGGCGTACCGCTACATTCTGGAACAGCGCGACCAGGAGTTAGTGCCACTCGCTATCGAACTGGATTTCATTAAAGCCTACACCTTTTTACTCAAAATCCGTTTCGAAAAAAAGTTCGACGTCACGATTGATGTGCCCCAGGATATTCAGACTCAATGCCGCATTGCGCCCCTGTCGTTGCAGATGCTGGTGGAGAATACGGTGAAGCACAACCGAATGTCATTGCGGGAGCCGCTGCTGGTGCGGATATACACCAATAATGGCTTCCTGATTGTCGAGAACCCGATGCAGGCCCGCGACCAGCCCGAATTCTCAACGGGGATAGGCCTGAAAAACATCACCGACCGGTATTCGCTCCTCACCGACCAGGCGGTTGAATTTGGCGAACGTGCGGGGAGTTTTATCGTAAAAATACCTTTATTAATGAGCGAAAGAACGAAAGAGTGAATGAGCGAAAGTCGTATTTACCCACTAGTGATTTCCTCTGTTTCACTCTTTCGCTCTTTCACCCTTTCGCTCTTTAACTTATGAACGTAGTCATCATCGAAGACGAGGCCCGTACCGCCCGGCAACTGGAGCGGATGCTGAAACAGTACGACGAAACGATCCACATTCTGATCCAACTCCCCTCGGTGGCGGAGGCCGTGGCCTGGTTCAACGGTAACCCAGCACCCGACCTTGCCTTTATGGATATTCACCTGGAAGATGGACTGGCGTTCGGTATTTTCGAGCAGCTTCACCTAACGCTCCCGGTGATATTTACAACCGCCTACGATGAGTACATGATCAAGGCGTTTAAAGTCAACAGCATCGACTACCTACTAAAACCGGTGGACTACGATGAGATGGTGGCCGCGCTGGAGAAGTTCAAAACCATCCGTACCGTACCCACGCCGGGAGGAAATACCCCGGCCAGCCCCGACCTGAACATGCTGCTTCAGTTGATGCAGCAATCGCGCGACAAGCAGTACCGGGAGCGGTTCATGGTCAGCCTGGGCACCAAAATACGGAGCATCGAAGTGGCCGACATCGCCTATTTTTTCTCGGAAGATAAAGCCACCTACCTGGTCACCAAAGAAGGGCAGTCGCTCCCCGTAGAATACAGCCTCGACCAGTTGGTGAATCTGCTCAACCCCGACCATTTTTTCCGGGTGAACCGGCAGTTCTTCGTGGCCCGCCCCGCCATCCAGACCATCCACAACTACTCGGCAGGCAAACTAAAACTGGACCTGACACCCGCAGCCCGGCACGAGCTATTCGTCAGCATCAGCCGGATGTCGGAGTTCAAGGACTGGCTCGGCCGCTGATTACTCTTCGTCCCGCAACAATCAACACACCTGCGTTTACATAGTGAGCCGGAAAGCTCACTCACGCGGAGCAACTGCACCAAGTTGAGTACCTTTTTGTTGTATTTTTACAAAACAAACGAACATCACAACATGAAAGCAACGACCAAAGGTGCGTCTCAGCCAATAAAGCCAGTAACGACCAAAAAACCCGACGGAAAACCCAAAGTAAAGCTTGGCACTGGTAGAAATGTACTTTTCATGTCTGATACGTTGTTTGACGACGATTTGAAGTAATGAAGAGTTATCTGCTTGACACGCACATTTTTCTAAATGCCTATACTAGTCCGGAGAAAATTGGGAAAACAATCACCCGGATATTGTTAAGTAATAGTTCAAAGTACCTAAGTGCCATTTCGCTAATTGAGATAGCCCAATTGATTGAGTCCAAGCCAAAGGAAATCAAAACAACAGCCCCTTTGCACACATTCATCGACCAGGCGTTGAGTGACTTACAGGTGCAGGTATTGGCAATCACGGCTGAACACGCTCAACGATTTTTCGAAATACAACTGATAAAGGGGCATCGCGACCAGTTTGACCGCATTATCATTGCCCAGGGAGCCAGTACGGGTTTCATCGTTCTATCTGATGACGCCAAGTTTCCGCATTATCCAATTGCACTACTGTCAAACAATGATTGACAGGCGACTAACTTGTCGAAGATAAACACCTGCATCAGAGTTACCAGTCGCGAAACACCCCATCTTGCTACTCTTTCTGCCGGAAACGTTTCGGAGCAGAACCCGTTTTACTCCGAAAAAAGCGGGTGAAGTTGCCTGGTGACTGTTTGCCGATTTTGTAGGCAATTTCACTGATGCTCAAATCCGTTTGCGCCAGCAATAACTTAGCCTCCAGCAATACCATTTCGTCCAGCAGTTCGCGGGCGGATTGCCCCGTTACCAACTTGACACACTTGTTGAGGTGATTCGGTGAAATATGAAGTAGCCGGGCATAATCCGATACCTGTTGCTTCTCGTAAATGAGTTGAGCCAGCGCATATTTGTACAGCTGCGTGGTGCGCAGTGCGCCATGGCCCGACGGCGTATCGGGGGACAGAGTCGGTGGCGTGGCCTGTTTCAGCTCGGTGAAGAGGGTGAGCAGGTAAAGACGCAGGAGATCTTCCGCATCGCCCCGGCTGTTTTGATACACGGTTTCCATTCGGTTTACCAGCACTAACGTATCCTGAAACAGGGCTTCATTGAGGGTGATCAGCGGTTGACCCTGAAAGCGCAGAAAGGGAAACTCCTGTTCAAGGGGCTGGTTTGGACCGTGTCTGGTGAGCAATTCGGAAGCAAAGTGACAGTAAAACCCCTCAATGTCTTCACTCATCCATTCATCAGAACAGATCTGGTATGCGGGGAGAAAAATGAAACTCCGGGGCGGCACCTCATACCGGGTCAGGCCAATTTGCCTCACCATAGTTCCCCCGGTAAGTACCAGGAAATCAATGACCGTTTTGCGATGTGGGGGCACCGGAAAGGCGATCCCATTACGGGCATCTTCCAGCCGGTTCATATGAAACGTAGGGAGCTTCCGGTCGTGTAGCAGTTGCCAGCCCAGCCTGTTGAACACCACGTGGACCAACGCCCCGAGCGTCACCGTGGGTATGTCGGTCGACTTCTGTTTCATCGTGTTCCTGAAAAGGGCGTATTCATTCGTTGCTTCCCTTCAACCCAGTCCTGTTGCTGCCTGCAGTAGAAAGCCTGTTTATCGTATCCGGATTCAAGCCTGAAAATGATTTGGTCCTATCTGGTAAATCACAAAATCCCTGCTTCTACTCACAAGTATGGATTGATTGGGAACAGTTTACGATTGGTTGTGCATATAGACACAGGACGAAAAGTACGTCTTTTGTCATAAAATTAATTCGTATAGTAAAATTTTTACCCTATATGCCCGTCAGAACTTTACTTAATGCCTGTTTACTAAACATGCTCTTTCTCTCCTGTCTCCACGCACAGGGTCGTCTTTCGACAACGATTAACAGCAATTGGCAATTTATCAAGGGTGATACGACTAAAAAGGCAGCCGGAAATACCTGGCAACGGGTATCCATTCCGCACACCTGGAACACGCAGGATGTACTGGATGATGAGCCGGGCTATTACCGGGGCGACGGCTGGTACAAAAAAACGCTCTACATACCGGCGAGCTGGAAAGACAGGGAGGTGTACCTGTATTTTGAAGGAGCGGGGCAAAGTGCCGAGGTATTCGTCAATGGCAAGTCTGTTGGTAACCATCAGGGGGGGTACACCTTTTTCGCCCTGCCCATTAGCCCCGCCCTGCGTTTTGCCCAGGATGGCAACGCAGCCAACGAGGTAGTGATTCGGGTCAATAACAGTCCAGACGAAAACCTGCCGCCCATCATGGGTGACTACAACATCTTCGGCGGACTCTACCGGGATGTGTACCTCAACGTGCTGGATAAAGTCCACTTCGATGCCGATAACCAGGGGTCGAGCGGAATTTTCATCACCACTCCACAGGTAAACGCCACCAGTGCCGCCGTGCAGATAAAAGGCAGCTTTGTCAACAATAGCAGCAGCAGCCGAAACCTGCTGGTGACCCATCAGATCCTGACGCCGGAAGGAAGCGTGCTGGCCGAGCAAAAAGGGACGTTCAAAGCTAACGCGGGGCAGAAAATCGACTTCATACAGGACTTTAAAGCCATCAAAGGGCAGCGATTATGGTCGCCGGACGATCCCTACCTGTACCGGGTGCTGTCGACCATTACGGAAACGGCTTCCGGACAAAAGCTTGATGAAGTTTCTAATCCCCTCGGCTTCCGCTGGTATGCATTCAACGCCAATGACGGCTTTTTCCTGAATGACAAGCCATTAAAGCTTATCGGCACCAGCCGCCACCAGGATTATCCGGGCATGGGCAACGCCCTGCCCGATGCCATGCATGTACGCGATGTGGAACTGCTCAAAGAGATGGGCGGCAACTTCCTGCGGGTGGCCCACTATCCGCAGGACCCAACGGTACTGCAGGCCTGCGACCGGCTGGGCATCCTGGCTTCGGTGGAGACACCCGTCATGGGCTTTACCGACTCGGAAGCCTTCGCCAACAGCTCCAGGCAGCAGCATCTGGAAATTATCCGGCAGACGTATAATCATCCCAGTGTGATCATCTGGTCGTACATGAACGAAATGCTGCTCCGGGTGCCGTTCGCCAACGATTCGACCAAACAGCAGGCTTATTTTAATCACATGGCCAGTCTGGCGCAGGACCTGGAGACGATTGCCCGGCGCGAAGACCCGGCCCGCTACACGCTGATTCCCAATCATGGTGCCTGGGAGATTTATAACAAAGTTGGCCTGACTAAAATCCCCAAACTGGTGGACTGGAACCTGTATCAGGGCTGGTACAGCGGTAACTTCGATGACTTCGGAAAGTTCCTTGACCGGCACCATCGGGAACTGCCCGATAAGCCGGTGCTGATTACCGAATTCGGGGCCGACGCCGATAATCGGATTCATAATTTTACCCCCGTTCGTTTCGACAAGTCCGTGGAGTATACCATGGATTTCCACCAGGCTTACCTGAAGGCAATCATGGATCGGCCTTTTGTTGCCGCGGGCGTCATCTGGAATCTGGCTGAATTCAATACTGCCGTTCGGGCCGAGACCCTGCCCAATATCAACCCGAAAGGTATTTTAACGTACGACCGCAAGGAAAAAGACCCTTACCGGTTTTACAAAGCGAACCTGCTGAAAACACCCTATATCCAGGTAGGGGCCAAAGAATGGAACCGGCGCACGGGCATCGCAGAATCGGAAACCCAGCTCACCTGCACCCAACCGCTGGTGGTATACAGCAATCAACCGAACGTTACGCTGACAGTGAATGGAAAGGTGATTGGCACGGCGGAGACAAAACAGGGTACGGCCCGGTTTACGGTTGCCTTTGCCGATGGGCTTAACCGGGTTGTTGCGTCGGCCACCGGCGGTAACGCCGGGGTGTCCGATCAGGCCGATATTGTCTTCCATCTGCTCCCGTCAAACCTGAAAAGTCAAAAACTTCCCTTCGACGAATTGAATGTTAGTCTTGGTGATGTCCGCTTATTCTACGACGAGAAAACGGGGCAGAACTGGTTGCCGGAACAGGCCTACAAACCCGGCGGCTGGGGCTATGTAGGGGGCAAACCCTACGTCATGAAAAACAATTCCCGGGTAAGTTTCGGGAGCAGCCGGAATATAGTGGGAACCGACCTGGACCCCATCTACCAGACGCAGCGCACGGGCATTGAGCAGTTTACGTTTGATGTACCCGACGGCGATTACGAACTGGTCCTGCATTTCGCCGAACTGCTTTCCAAAAATTCGGGTAATGATGTAGCGTTTAACCTTGGCCCGCGCTCAGCGCCAGAGCCATTCATAGAGCGCAGTTTCGATGTAGCGGTCAATGGCACGGAAGTCATCACGGGCCTCAGCAACGGCGACGTGCTAAATACGGATCAGCCGGTTGTAACGAAGGTAATGGTGAGCGTTCACGGCCAAAAAGGAATTACGGTAAGCTTCAAAGCGAAGCAGGGCGAAGCGATATTGAATGGCATTCAGCTCAGGAAAACGCGCTGATTTACCCAGTGCTAACAAAGTTTCGGAACGCTACTAATCTGCGGTTGCCGTGTAGACTATCAGTGATGTCTGCATAGCAACCGCAGATTATGTTTATACCAGCTACTGCCAATGTGCTTACTACTTCTTTTCATGTCCACGCAACGCAGAGCGTACAACAACCGGTCCGCCGGTAAGTGCCTTACCAGCGGTTTATATGCGCAATTAACAAGCCGATATTAAAGGCAATTTATTCCTTTACTTTTGATGCGATAACGTTGCTAATAACGCTTCCAGATTTTTCAGTGTCATAGCCGTTCCTTCCTTGAAGCCCATGTCAATCATCTTCTCTAAGCGAACGAGTGATTCATTGTAAATACTGACACGTACGGTTGTCTTCCCGTTTTGCTCACTGAACGTTAAATCCCACTCAGAACCGGGTAGTTCTGGATTTTCATCTTTGTCGGCAAACGCGTTCAACAATTTGAAATTGGTTTTCGGACTAATGGCCGTGTATTCCTGGATTGACCAATGCTCTTGTCCTTCAGGACTTACCATCGCGTAAAACCGTCGGCCGCCAACGGCAAAATTCATAAATTTTGTTCTTGAGGTCCAGGGTTTGGGTGCCCACCATTGGTCAAGAATTTCCTGCTTCGTGTACGCATCCCACACCAGCGAAAGGGCGGCATCAAATTCTCGGGAGAAGGTGACCGTTTTGGTTGTTTTGTCAACGGTGAAATCGTTCATTTTTGTTGGTTTTTGAGGGTTGATAATACGTCGTCAAGTTGATTAAAACGAGTTTCCCAAATTTTCCTGAATTGGTTTACCCACTGATCGACCTCTTTTATTTTTTCAACTTCGAGTGAGTAGTAGACCTCCCTGCCTTGCTGTTCCTGTTTCACCAGTTCGCATTCCGTGAGTATGCGCAGGTGTTTGGAAACAGCTTGTCGGGTGGTGTTGAAGTTCTCGGCAATGGCGTTAGGTGTCATTGCCTGCAAGGCAATCAGGGCGATGATTGCCCGCCTTGTAGGGTCGGCTATTGCCTGAAAAATATCTCGTCTCATCTTGTTTACATTTTACCTTTCGAAACCGAATGGTTGCAAATATACGTGCAACCATTCGGTTTCGCAAATTTTTTCAGATTGAAAAAAAATCAGTTGGAATTGACGATCTGGAGGGGCATCATAAAATTGCTGATGACGCGCCGATTACCTCACTTTCAATGCAGCCATACAAACGACACATTTCGTTTTTTGTATCGCTGCATTTATTTCGAGCCCTGCCTGTCGAGACATGGGGCTTGGTGCCTTATTAACAGATAACCCGGCCTGAAAAGTAGACCGGGTCATCTAAATATGGAAGTAGCGTACCGTTGGCGTTGACTATTCCACATACACAACAGTGATAGTGATTAGCTAATTGACTAGCACTAACACGAGACCCCACTGCCATATTATTGGCAATCACTTATGGCCCAACCAAACAGGGGTTGATGGCGACCGTATGGAGCCTTTACACACATGGTGGCGTTGGGCTGAAAACATTGAGTAGGGACGTGCTGCCTGTCGCCGGGAAGCTGCCCATGCGGAGCTTGCCAAATACATATTCCATTTTTTCAACACCTCATCGGATTAACAAAACTTGGCCAATTATGCTGTACATTTCTTGTGAAAGAGGTGAAACTTGAATTGGCATTTCTACCCGCCAAGTGTATGTGCCGCTTTGACAGGGCACACCGCGATAAGTACCATCCCACACGGGCCTATCCGTTTGAAGCATCAATTCGCCCCATCGATTATAAATTGATAACATAAAGCCAGTTGTAAGTCTGCCCTTCAATTCAAAGACATCATTTACGTTATCGCCGTTTGGCGTAAAAGCGGTAGGAGCAAATAACGTGGGCTGACAAACTTCTTCCACCAACACGGTGTCACTATGGCTGCATTGTTGATCGTTCGTCAAACGGATCTGATACGAGCCAGCATTTTTGATGCTCACCGTTTGCGTAGTGCCTACCAACGAATCACTCAGCGTTGACCAGCGGTAGGTCATGTTCGGATTCGTACCGGCATCGAGGATGATTACGTCGGTCGACCCGCCTGAAAAGCAGCCTGAGTAACGTTTAGTTGCGAGACTTACCACTGGTGACTTCCTGATCTCAAGCTGCACCTTAGCTGCCGGGCTAACGCAGGTGTTAGATGCAGTTTGTGTCAAGTAATACACAAACAGACCATCCTGACTAGATGAAACAGGTGGCTGGAACGTAGCACCCGTTCCCACCCGAACCCGCAAAGTAGAATCGCTGTACCAGTCAATCATTGTTCCCACAGCCGTTAGAGCGGGAACCGATTCGCCAGCACATAGTATCTTATTCTGTATTGTTGGGGCTGGTGGAGTTAGCCCAAGACTGACAGTAACGGTATCCCGACTTTCGCAACCCGTGGAGGAACTACCAGCTACTATAACATATAGTCCGCTGCGCTGAGCCGTGATGGTTAGCTGATTAACAGTTGTTCCGTCTGGGAGTTGCCATTTGAGTCTATCCCAAACCCCTGATGAAACCGCATCAAGACGTACAGACGTACCGCACACCTTTTTTGTTTTATCAGTCAGCCGATATGGTACAGGTGGGCTAAAATTCAACTGTAGTTCCTTCTCAACAGAACACCTTCCGTCGGCAAAGCCCGATGCCCGAACTTTGTAGGTAGCCTGACCGCTGACGTTGACGGTCAGTGAATCTTGCGTAGCTCGGGCACCGGAAATACCGGGTCCTGACCACTGAACAAAGCCATTTGAATTGGCAGCGAGCAGAAACGTACCGCATGACTTCGGTACACTGGATGGCATAAGTACAACTGACGGGTTTACGGTAACGCGAACAGTGTCCTTTTTTGAACAATTGCCTTTGGTAGCTGTAACAATATACGTGTTGCTACCGGCTGGTGCTACCAACGGGTCTTTGCTGGCTGGATTGTCTAACCCTGTTGATGGTATCCAGGAAAAGCCAGTCGCGTTACTCGTTGTCATAAGTTTTATGGACTGCCCCTGACATAGGCTGGTATCTGCGATGGTTTTTAACGTGATATCGTTCTCCGTGTCAACCGTAACGGATTTACTCATTACGCAATTATTAGCGTCTTTTATGTAAACAGTATAAGCGCGGGGGACAACGCTGAATGTATTTTTGGCTTGGTAATTGATGGAATCTATTGAATACTGATAAGGCGACAATCCGTTTGTTGCGCTGGCGGTAATTACTCCATCACTATTACCAGAACAAGTTCCTTTTTGTGCCGATACGGATAAGGCCAAATTGCCAATCGTAATCTGTTTAGTTTTGATGAGCGGCTTACCGCAGGCGGTGCTTTTAACGGTCAGGATAACGTTCTTCGTGCCACCCGTGGGCCAGTTCACTACATAAGGTCCCATTCCTTGTCCTGACACAACACGCCCGCCGTCCCAATTCCAGTCAAGGGTGTAATCTGTCTCTGGAACTAATTTGTCGCCAGTATAGGTGACGGTCAGATTTTGAACGGGACTACAGACCGAATTAGGGGTAGCAGAAAAATCAGCGACGGGAACTGTATTTGCTATTGAACAAATATCATTATAAAATGCATTAACGTCTGCTTGCGAAGAGAATTGATTAGAAAAAGAAAGGTAAGCGAAGTTAGCTTCGCCTGACTCGCAATAAGCAAAGCCTTTGTCTCTAAATATGTATATCGGTCTTCCTGCCTGTGCTGCATATTGACCATTTGAATCATTATACGATATAAACAAAGTATTATTAACATACACATTAATTATACCTGATGCTCCATTTCTGGTGAAAGTGAGCAGGTAGTATTCTGAATCGTTGAAGAATGGACATTTTCCTACTATGCCATTGGGCCAGAAATCAAGACAGAAGTTGTTATTATCATAACGCTTGAAATAAATTCCTCTATCTGAGGTTTCCGAATCAGACAGAAAATCTATTATTCTAACCCAACTCGTAGGTCCCCATTTGTTAGTTTTTACATACATCTGGATCGTGTATGTTGTAGTAATACTATTATTTATGTTATCATATTTTAGGCCCCAATGCATATTATTATGGTAGACTATTCTATCGGTACCACATTTGGGTAAAACATCGTTAATAAAATTACCAGCCGTTGGGGCTGGGGAACAGGAACCACCAGTTATTGCCTGAGCTGGTGCTATGTCTGGCCCGCACTCAGGTGCGGCTACAGACAAGTTATCATAAAACCGGTAGGAATGCTTGACAACTTGGCCATTTGTAATAGTTACAATAAATAACGGAAGGAGGTATATTAATTTCATATATGGATAGAAGTAGCCTAGAGATATTGAATTTAGCCAAATTATACATGGACCTATTGTTCACAGTCCCCAAAATAAAATGCTAAGCGCCGACATATCAAGACAGTTCGCTTGCCAACCACAACCCGCCGAACAAGCAAAACCTAACCTCTGGGGCGTTCAATCTGTCGCGTCCAACCCGAAAAATGAAAGTCTTAAACCTGACCTCTGCGGCCTGTAACCTGTCGCCGGAACGCTGCCTTGCACGCCCATTTTAGTCTATTCACCCAACATACTATTGTACGCGATTTTGTGGAACTAGTCATTCCTAAACTATTCAGAATCAACCAGTTTTAGTTCCGAAGAATCGCGCACAACAAATCTGGACCAAATGCTATTCAGCAAATAAATACCTTTCGCCTAAATTAAGCCATATTAAAGCAGTCGAAGTGATTTAACGGTATGGAGAAGATAACTCTACTAAGAAAATGGGGTATTCTGGACTATCCGACCTATTTCTTCTCAGCAGCTAATGAACTCTACCGCATCACGAAACGAGGGGAGCTTCGGCGTATCCCAGCGAACTTCATGGAGGCACCGTTCATCTCAGGGCCAGTATCTCTAAAAACCGACTTTCATTCTTCCCGAAAAAACCAACGCTCATCCGGTTGATGGTTGCACTCGTCGCCTTTCTTTTTCCTCCGGTTGCAGTCTACCGCATCTTTGCGGCAGTCAAATGCAACCAAAATGAAGACGAACAACTTATTTCCCACCTTTCTACTGGCACTGTCCGCCCTGCTCCTGCCGCTGGGCAGTCAGGCGCAGGACACGGCTGGTAAGTCGCTGAAAGAGTGCATCGAATACGGGCTGAAGAACTTCGGCACCGTTCGCATTGCCCAGTACAAGGTCGAAACCGCCAACCAGCAGGGCCGCGAAGCCCTGAGCAAATACCTGCCGCAGGCTTCGGCCACGGGCACGTTCACCAACAACATCAAACTCCAGCAGTCGGTCATTCCGGCGGGCATTTTCGGTCCTGAGCCGCAGATACTGGTCATCGGCTCGAAGTTCCAGAACAATGTGGTGGCGCAGGCATCGCAGACAATCTTCGACCAGTCGCTGCTGCTGGGCATCAAAGCCAACAAACCCAATCAGCAACTGGCTGAACTCAACACCCGCCAGACCCGTGAGGATATCGTGTATAACATTGCCAGCAACTACTATCAGGTGTACGTGGCGCAGCAGCAGATTGGCCTCCTGAAAGACAACATGAAGCGTACCCAGCAGGTACTGGACGTACTGAAGTTGCAGCGCGACAATGGGGTGATTCAGACTATCGACTATACCAATACAGAGGTGACGTATAACAACACCCGGTCGCAGTTATCGCTGGCCGAAAACGACCTGAACATTGCGCTCAACCGGCTTAAGTACCAGATGGGTATGTCGCAGGATGCCGAACTAACCCTGGCCGATTCGGTCGTCAGCGACCAGTTGCCCGTTGTGGACAACACCCCTTTCGAGGCCAAAAGTCTGGTGAGTTTTCAGCAGGCAGCTTCCAATCTTGACTTGCAGAAAATCCAGCTCCAGCGCATCCGGGCGGGGTATTTGCCCACGCTTAGCTTTACCGCTAATTACGGAGCCCTGACAAACGCCCGCACCCTGGGCGACGCGTTTGTCAGCTTCAAAGGATTTGGCGCAGTTGGGCTAAAACTCAATATCCCCATCTTCGACGGGTTCCAGCGCGACGCGCAGGTGCAGCAGCAACGGCTGACCGTACTAACCCAGGAAGAGCAGCAAAAACTGAATACCGCATCGTATCGGCTCCAGTTCAGCAATGCCGTGTCGCAGGTGCAACGGGCGCAGACAAACGCTCAGAATGACCGGCGTACGGTAGAGCTTGCTCAAAACGTATACGACATCACCACGCTGCAATACAAACAGGGCGTGAAAACCCTGACCGACCTGCTCAACGCCGATACCTCGTACCGGCAGGCGCAGTTCAACTACGTCAACTCACTCATCAGTTTCTACACCGCGCAACTAGACCGGCAACAGGCGCAGGGTACCTTACTGGACTTTTATACCGGATTATAAATCAACTGACAACCACGAATTCAATCATACATCAATGAAAAAGTCAACCCTGTTAATCGTCGCCATTCTGATCGGATCTGTCGGTCTGATCGCCTTCCGACTGGCGACCAATAAAGAAAAAATAGACGCGCAGAATGCTCCCGTTGCCGCTGTAAACACCGCCATTCCCGTAACGGTCGCCACCGTTGCCGAGGGCGTTGTGGACCAGCAGCTCGTTAAAACGGGCAACCTGATTCCCTTCCGCGAAGCCAACATCACCGCCACCACCGCCGGTAAAGTGCAGCAGGTTAATTTCAACCTCGGCTCGTTCGTCAAGAGCGGGGCTACCCTGGTGAGCCTGGATAACGAACTGAAGCAGATTTCGCTACAGGCTACTCAACTCAACATCGACAAACTCAGGAAAGACGTAACCCGGTACAACACGCTGCTGGCCGGTAACGCCACCACCGAGTTGCAGGTCAACGAAACGAAGTACAACTACGAAAACGCCCTGAATCAGGCCGAGCAAATCAAAAAGCAAATTGCCGATGCCAACGTAAAGGCCCCCATCAGCGGGCAGATTGTGAAGCGCGACATCGAGCCGGGTGAATACATCAGCCCCGGTACGGTGCTGGGAACAGTGCTGGACGTTTCTCACCTGAAAGTAAACGTGCCCGTCAACGAAAGCGACGTGTATAAACTCAGCAAAGGCCAGTTGGTCAACGTATCGACCGAGATTTTTCCCGGCAAAACCTTCCGGGGGCAGATTTCCTACATTTCGCCCCAGGGCAGTACCGAACACAGCTACCCCGTCGAAATCACCATCGACCAGGCGGGTGTGCTGAAAGCGGGTACGTTCGTCAGCGTCGATTTCACCCGTAAGTCGAACCAGAAAGCGTTGCAGATTCCCCGCGCAGCTCTGGTCGAAAGCGTTCAGAATCCGTACGTGTATGTGCTGGAAGGTAATGTGGCGAAGCAGCGTAAAATTGAGATAGGTCGTGAATTTGGTAATCAGATTGAGGTGCGCAGTGGCCTGTCGGCAGGCGATAAAGTAGTCACCACCGGCCAGTTGAACCTGACCGATGGCAAAACCATACAGATCACCAATTAGTAAGTGAGCGAATGCGTGAATGAGCGAATATCTGTTCGCGTCAGTACCATTCACTCATTGAATCATTCACACAATCACTCATTAAAACTATGTCTATCACAGAAATTGCCATAAAACGGCCGCTGCTGATCACGACAATATTTGTCGTTCTGATTCTGTTCGGGGGGCTGGCGTACACCCAACTCTCGTACAACCTGCTGCCCAAGTTCGAGGCCAACGTTATCAGCGTAGCCACAACCTACCGGGGAGCCTCGGCCGATGAGGTCGAAACCAACGTGACCAAACGAATCGAGGATGCCCTGTCGGCGCTGGAAGGCCTGGACCGCATGACCTCTACCTCGCAGGAAGGCGCGTCCAGCATCGTTATCCAGTTGAAAAGTGGTATCAACACCACCGAAGCGCAGCAGGATGCCCAGCGCCGGGTGGAGCAAATCAGCAATCTACTCCCCGACGGGGCCGACCGCCCAATCATCAACAAATTCTCGACTGACCAGACGCCGATTCTGCAAATGGGCGTTACGGCGAAGATGACGCCCACGGCGTTGTATGATCTCATCGACAAAAACCTGAAACCCCAGCTCTCCAACGTGCCGGGCGTGGGCCAGGTTAACATCATTGGCGGCAACGAGCGCGAAATTCAGGTCAACGTCAGTCAGGAAAAACTGAAAGCCTACGGGCTGTCCATCGGTCAGGTGGCGCAGGCCATCAACGCGGCCAACGCCAGCTACCCCGCCGGTCAGCTTGAAACCCGCGACGCGCAGTATTCGATTCGTTTCGATGCCTCGCTGGAAACGATCAACCGACTGCGCGAACTAATCGTGAACCGCCGGGCCGACGGTGGTCAGGTACTGCTCAAAGACGTGGCCGACGTGGTGGATACCAGTGCCAAACCAACGGCTATCAACCACATCAACGCGCAGCCATCCATCGGTATTCAGATTCAGAAACAGTCCGATGCTAACGCCGTATCGGTAAGTGAACTTGTAAAAGCCCGAATTGCGGGTATCGAAAAGCAATATGCCGCTCAGAACGTAAAATTCAACATTGCCTCGGATCAGTCGATTTACACGCTGGCCTCCGCCGATGCCGTTGTAGACGATCTGGGTCTGGCCATCCTGATTGTTTCGGTGGTGATGCTGTTGTTTCTGCACAGTTTCCGCTCGTCGCTGTTCGTACTGGTGGCCCTGCCATCATCCATGATTCCAACGTTTGCGCTGATGTACATCATGGGCTTCTCGCTCAACCTTATGACCCTCATGGCCCTTTCGCTGGTAGTCGGTATTCTGGTAGATGACTCGATTGTGGTGCTGGAAAACATCAACCGACACCTGGA
Organism: Spirosoma spitsbergense DSM 19989; assembly: GCF_000374085.1. Taxonomy (GTDB): domain Bacteria; phylum Bacteroidota; class Bacteroidia; order Cytophagales; family Spirosomataceae; genus Spirosoma; species Spirosoma spitsbergense. The sequence continues at coordinate 25,917 of NZ_KB893552.1, forward strand.
AATGGGCAAGAACAAACGGCAGGCCGCCCTGGATGGACGGAACGAGATCGGCTTCACGGCGCTGGCCATTACTTTGGTCGACGTGGTCGTATTCGTACCGCTGGCCTTCAGCGGTGGCCTGATCGGCAACATCCTGCGCGAGTTTTCGCTGGTGGTCGTCTTCTCGACGCTGATGAGTCTGCTGGTTTCGTTCACACTGACACCCCTGCTGGTATCGCGTTTCGGCAAGATGCAGGTGCTGAACCCCGGCACACTGTGGGGCAAAATGAACCTCGGCTTCGAGCGGTTGATCGAGACATTAACGGCGGGCTATGGTCAGCTACTGACGTGGAGTCTGGGCCACAAACGCTACATTTTTCTGACCGTGCTGGGCCTGCTGATTGGTTCCATCTACCTGATTCCTGCCGGCTTTATCGGGGCGGCTTTCATCCCGGCCAGCGACCAGGGCGAGATGAGTGTCAGCATCGAACTGGCTCCCACAGCCTCCATTTATCAGACAAACGCCACCTCGCAGCGGGCCGAGCAAATAATCATGAAGCATCCCGAAGTCACCAACGTATTTACCAGCGTCGGAACGGGAGGCAGCAACGGACTATCTACCTCCTCCAGCAGCAATATGGCCACACTGAACGTAAAGCTGGTCGACAAAAAGGAACGTACCCTCTCGACCGATGATATGGGCAAGTTGCTCAAACAGGAAATCAGCCAGATTCCGGGTACGAAAGTCACTGTGAGTCCGGCCAGCATCAGCGGCAATAGTTCATCGCCCATCGCCATTTCGGTGAAAGGCACCGATCTGCCCACTATCCGCAAAGTAGCCGAACAGGTGAAAGAGATTACGGCCTCGGTATCGGGTACGCAGGACGTGAAGTTTTCGGTGAAAGACCCAAAGCCGGAAGTAACGGTGAAACTGGACCGCGAGAAAATGACCCAGCTCGGCATCAGTGCCACGGAAGTTGGTCAGGCCCTCCAAAACGCGTTCCGCGGCAATACCCAGTCGAAATACAAGCAATCGGGCAACGAATACGACATTCTGGTACAACTGGACCAGTACGACCGCAGCCAGCCGTCGGACGTTCGGCACCTGAGTTTTGTGAACAAAGACGGCAACACCGTCGAGTTATCGCAGTTTGCCAGCGTACGGGAGCAGATTGGCGAAAGCGTGCTGGAGCGTATCGACCGGCTGTCGTCCATTACTATCAACTCGCAGGTATTTGGCCGGCCGGTGGGTACGGTTGGTACCGAGATTCAGGAGAAGGTGAGCAAACTACCGCTGCCCGAAGGCATCTCGATCTACTACGGCGGACAGATGCAGCAGCAGGCCGACGCCTTTGGCAGTCTGGGCCTGGCTCTGGCTATCGCCATCCTGCTGGTGTACTTCGTAATGGTGGGATTATACGAGAGTATAGTGTATCCGTTCGTGGTGCTGTTCTCAATTCCGGTCGCCCTGATTGGTGCCCTGCTGGCCCTCGCCCTGACGATGGAAACACTCAATATTTTCTCCATCGTCGGTTTGATTATGCTGCTGGGTCTGGTTGCCAAAAACGCCATTCTGCTGGTCGATTTCACCAATCACCTCAAAGAACAGGGGCATGATGTGGTCGACGCGCTCATCGAAGCGGGCAAAGAACGACTGCGCCCCATCCTGATGACTACTTTGGCGATGGTATTCGGTATGTTGCCCATCGCTCTGGCCTCCGGGTCCAGTGCCGAAATCAAGAACGGCATGGCCTGGGTTATCATCGGCGGTCTGCTGTCGTCGCTGTTACTGACCCTGTTGCTGGTGCCCTCCATGTACCTGGTCGTGGACCGAATCAAGGAACGCTTCTCGGGCAAGAAAAACACAACTCAGAAAGAACTGGAAGCCGAAATGGTATAATAACGGTTTGTTTTTCTGAACTGGTAAGCCCACAAAAAATGGAATTTCCCGTAAGTCGCTAATCGTGTATCTTACGGGAAATTCCATTTTTCGATAAATATCCCTTGCAAAAGCATTACCGTCAAGGACTGATAAAATCGTTATCTTTGGTAAACCGTCGAAAAAGAAATGTCTGACCTTCTGCTCCGGATTTTGGATACGCCCCAGGCCCCGCTCATTCTGCAACGGGCGCAGGCTATTCTGGACAGGGAAGCGCGAAATCGACAGAAGTTTTACAAATGGCGAGATGAAGACAAAAAGGCGGAGTTCATTAACGGCGAAGTAGTCGTGCATTCGCCCGCGCTGCATCGTCATAATTCAACAATGCTACTGTTGGCTTCTCTGCTGAATATGTACGTTAATGACCGTAAGTTGGGTCTTGTTCTTGCTGAAAAAGCGTTAGTTGAATTGACTCGCAACAGTTATGAACCGGACGTGTGTTTTTTCGGTACGGAAAAAGCCAGCCAAATTACCGACGACCAATTGTATTACCCGGCTCCGGATTTCATTGCCGAAGTACTTTCCAAAAGCACCGAGAAGTATGACCGGGAAACCAAATTTGCCGATTATGCGGCTCATAAAGTAGCGGAATACTGGATTATTGACCCGCTCCGGCGCACCATCGAGCAGTACGAAATTGACGCGGATACGGAGGAATACGCATTATGCGGCTCATAAAGTAGCGGAATACTGGATTATTGACCCGCTCCGGCGCACCATCGAGCAGTACGAAATTGACGCGGATACGGAGGAATACGCACTAACGGGTGCATTTGGCATTAAAGATACGGTTACCAGCCAGGCTGTTTCTGGTTTTTCGATTCCCGTACGGGCGGTATTCGATGCGAATGCTAATATGATGGCATTACGCAACCTGTTGATGTAATGAAAATAGATTATCAGCTATCGATTCTTAACCCAATCCCCCTGGTTGAGGTACCTTTTTGCAGGTAGGCTCCGTTTTAGTGCCCCATCAAAACTCCGGGAAACTGTCCAGCCGCCGGTTCAGGTCATAGGCGGCACTAATCAGGCCCAGGTGCGTGAACGCCTGCGGGAAATTACCCAGCTGCTGCCCCCGACGGCCCAACTGCTCGGCAAACAGGCCCAGGTGATTGGCGTAGCCCAGCATCTTGTCGAACAGCAACCGGGCTTTTTCCACCTGTCCCGACCGCGACAGGCACTCGATGTACCAGAAACTGCACATCGAGAACGTCCCTTCCTCGCCATCCAGCCCATCACTAGCTCCTGAATCGAGCCGGTAGCGGTACACCAGCGAATCGGAGACGAGTTCGCGCTCAATGGCTTCCAGCGTACTGAGCCAGCGCGGCTCTTTAGGGTTAATAAACCGCACCAGGGGCATCAACAGGGCCGACGCATCCAGAATGTCGGAGCCCTTATATTGGACAAAAGATTGCTTTTCTTCACTCCAGAATTCCTCATAAATAGTCCGGTAAATCTGGTCCCGTACCGACCGCCACCGCTCCAGGGGTGATGGAAACGACCGGTGCTCTACCACTTTGATGGCCCGGTCCAGAGCCACCCAGCACATCAGCCGCGATTGCAGAAACTCGCACTGCTTACCCCGCACTTCCCAGATACCATGGTCGGGTCGTTGCCAGTTGTTGCAGACAAACTCAATCTGCCGCTCTACGTGCTGCCAGAACGACCAGGTAATAGCCCCGTGAAATTTATCGTAGAGGTAAATGGAATCCATCAACTCGCCGAAGATATCCAGTTGAAACTGGTCGTAGGCTGCGTTGCCAACACGCACCGGGCTCGACTGCCGGTAACCGGCCAGATTCGTCAATACCTTCTCCGGCATTTCCTCCTCGCCATCGATGGTGTACATCAGTTGCAGTGTGCCCTGGTGCTGTTCGATGGTGGCCATTTCCTTACCAATCCAGTTCATGAAGGCGGCTGCTTCTTCCATGAAACCCAGTCGAATAAAGGCGTACATGGCAAATGCCGAATCCCGAACCCAGGTGTAGCGATAATCCCAGTTCCGGCTCCCACCAATAACGGAAGGCAACCCAAACGTAGGCGCGGCCACCATCGAGCCAAATTCGCAGGAGGTCAGTAACTTGAGGGTTATGGCCGACCGACTGACCATTTCGTGCCACCGCCCATTATACTTCGATTTACCAATCCAGTTTTTCCAGAAGTTGAGCGTCTTCTCAAAATCATCGACCGTGTAGTGGTGCAGGGCTTTTTTCACCGACTGTTGCTTATCGCCTGTAGCCGATTCAATCACAAAATGCGCCGTTTCTTTCTCGGCCAGTGTGAACTCCGCGTACACATCTTTACCGTCAATAACCAATGGAACGTCGCAGATGAGTCGAAACGACAGGACGGGTTCGGACTTACTTGTGAAGGTTACTTCATGTTTTGTACCATCGACGCTGTGTTCGGCGCGGGCGTAATCGAACCGGGGCTGACAACTCATCCGAAACGGTATTTTACCCCGTGTTACTACCACGCTGCGTACTAAGGCACAGTTTTCTTCCGTAGTTTTTACCGGCATAAAGTCGGTTATTTCAGCCACGCCCTCCTCGGACAGCGAACGGGTAAGCAACACCGCCGTATCGGGCAGGTACATCTGCTTATAATCGACATCGTCCAGTTGGGGTTTTATGTCGAAAAACCCGCCCTTATCCGCATCCAGGATGGAGGCAAAAATGGTGGGCGAATCGAAGCGGGTAAAGCACATAAAGTCAATCGATCCCTGTATGGACACCAGCGCAACCGTGTGTAAATTCCCAATGAGGCCATAATTGCCAATGGGCTGGTAATCAGTATTAGTCATAGGGTAATGAGCGTTATGCGTACGAATGATCAGAAGAGATACGTAGTAATAACGTCCAAAGAGCAGTGGCTGTTAGAAATGAGTGCCGGACTTTCGTGTATTGTAACGTTCGTTTAGATCTTTGATAAAGTTTTGAACTCTGTCAAAGATCTAAACGAACTTACTCACGGATCAATAATGTATTCGATACTCAACTTCTCTACGATTTAAACTGACGCAGATTATAGGTGAACGTCAGCATAAAATACTGCTTCAGCACCAGCGAGCGGTTATCCTCCAGATACGTCTCTGAAAAAGACCGGCTCACACTGGTATTCTGATTGAGCAAATCGAACACCGATACTTTCAACTCGCCGTTCTGGTTTTTCAGGAATCGCTGGGCAAGGCTGGCGTTCCAGAGCGTAAACTGCTGATTGAATCCGCTCGATAGTCCCGCGTACCGCTGGTAATTCACATCCGAACGCACCACCAGTCCTTTCCAGACATTCCAGACCATGTTGGCCCCGGTTATCTGGGTATTGTAGGACGTATTGAGCTGAGGTTGCAACGTATTCATGACCTTGTTGTAGCCATAATTATACGACAGGGTGAAGTCGATTTTCTCACTGATGTTGCTGCTCAGCACCACGCCCTGACTCACCCCGTACGCATTTGAGTTGTTCACCAGACCATTTATCAGGCTGGGCGTCTGGTTGTACGTTACCGACGTATTCAGATTCAGGTTGCTCTTCATGAAGGTTAGCGGACTACCGAACGACACGAACGCCCGCGAGTTCAGCGACGGGCCGGTGTTAATGGGCCGGGTCAACTGCGTACCCTGCTGCAGATAAATCGTTGTCCCCGCCGAGGAAGTAACGCCCGGCACCACGCCCGCCTGTTCGGCAATGTACAGCGACGAGCCGATGGGGTCCTGCGTGTAGTTGAGGCTCAGCAACGCCACCAGGCTGTTCGCCTTCTGGATAGACGTTTTGGTCAACCGGGCTGTTATAGCGTGGCTGTAGCTTTGTTTCAGATCGGGGTTACCGATGGTTTGCTGCAACGGGTTGGTGTTGTTCAGCACATTCTGCAACTGGGTAATACTGGGTGCGTCGGTGCTGGTGCGGTAAGTGAACCGCAGCCGCAGATCATCCGTAAAGCGGTAGTCGGCAAAGACGGTTGGCAGCAGGTTGGTAAACGCCCGGCTTACCTGCCCCACGCGGGGAAAAAGCTGGTCGCTCTGCAAATCGGCCCGTTGCAGGTTCAGTTGTGCCGAAAGCCGGACTATTTTATTGGACAGGTTATAGCCGAGACCCGCCCGTTGCGTCAGGTAGTCATTGTCGAAACGGTTGCTGAGCAGCGAATCCAGTTGGTCATACTGGTCCGACAGCGGGTTGAGCCGGTAGGTGAATCGGTCGGAGTTGCTGTGATTAAGCCCGGCATTGTACGAAAACTGCATGATGCCCTTGCCCAGCGGCTCGGTATAATTCAGCCCTGCCGAAAACTGATACCCATTCGAGGTGGTATTGGTCCGCTGGTCGATGACCTGACGGGTGGTGTCGGCCTGGAAAAATTCGTTAAGCGACGACAGTGTACTCATACCCGTTTTGTCATTGAGCGCCGTACCGATATTGAGCGAAATGGTGCGCCCCCGCGTCTCGAACCGGTGCCGAAACAAGAGTGTATTATTGAATGTGTAGCCCTGATTGCGGGCCGTATACGTATTGGTCGACTGGTTCAGCAACGCGTCGCCAAGTTGCGTATTGCTGTTGGTGTAGGAACTGGAATTATTGGTCTGGAAACTCAGGCGGGGCGTAATCAGCAGCGAGTTATTCTTGTCGAACGCGTAATCGAGCCGGAAGTTGAGCCGGTGGTTGATATTGTTGCTGTTACTCGTCGACTGTTCGCCGTAGGTTTGGGTTAAATCGTTGATTGTCTGGTAGTAATTCCGCAGTAACGACTGCTCGCTCCGGTTCTGAGTCTGGTTCATAAAGTACGAGCCGCGCACGGTGAGTTTCTCGCCCCATTTATCGGAATAATTGACCCCCAGCGCATTAGTCGTGTTGATACCATTTTGCTGGCCGATCAGAAAGTTATCGGTAGCAGCACCGGCCCCTCCGCCGGAACCACCCCGGCCACCACCACCACGTCGCCCCCCTCCTCCCCGACCACCACCGCCCCCGCTGCTCTGCACGCCGAGTAAATCCTGGCTCGAAAAATTCTGCTGGTTGATGTCATTGCTCTGCCCGATGATGGAAATGCGCTGGTCGCCGTTGAAGATATTTACGCTGGCCCCGGCAGAATATGTCCCGTTGGTACCGACTCCGCCGTATACCCGGCCAAACTGCCCGTTCCGTTTATCGGGCCGGGTTACGATGTTGATAGTTTTGGTGGTATTCCCGTCGTTCACGCCCGTAAACTGCGACTGGTCGCTCTGACGGTCAAAAATCTCGATCTTGGCGATTACTTCGGCGGGTAGGTTTTTGAGAGCAATGGTCGGGTCGTCGCCGAAAAACGGTTTTCCATCCACCAGCACTTCGCGGACGGTTTCGCCCTGCACTTTTATGTCGCCCCCACTCATGTCGATGCCCGGCATCTTTTTGAGCAGGTCTTCGGCCTGGGCGTCGCGGTTTACTTTATAGGCGTCGGCGTTCAGCTGAAGTGTATCTCCTTTTTGTTCGGCACTCACAATCTTTCCCTTCACCACCACCTCGTTAAGCTGCCGGGCTGATTCGCCCAGTACAATGCGCAGTGGTCTCACCTCGCCCGTATCGACCCGTACCGTCTGCGATTTCGTGGCAAAACCCACGTAGGAAACCTGAAGGCGGTAAGCACCTACAGATACGTTTTCGAACAGAAATCGACCGTCAACGTCTGTCACCACACCCCGCTGGGTACTACTGTCGGGCAGACTCGCGAGCCGGACGGTGACGCCAATCAGCGTTTCTCCTTTGGTATCAACTACGGTGCCGCTCAGCGACTGGCCGTAGCCAAACGTAGCTGTCAATAACAGCAACACGTATAGCAGGTGTATTTTCCGGGTTTTCATAAGGTCGAGGGATGGTTTGGTGAATTGGTATCAGGAGTTGGCCGGGAGTTACTAAACCGGCCAACCCCTGCTTACTGTTTTTAACTCTGCTTCTTACCACCGCGGCCGCCTTTACGGGCAGGCATTTCGCGGTCTTTCAGGATGTTGCCTTTACTGTCAGCAATCAGCATGTGCCGGGGCTTGTCCGTTTCGGTCAGCACGACGTAAAACTTGTCTTCTTTGCTTTTGGCAATCCGCTTCATCTCGGCATTTGGGTACTTGCTTTTGATGAACGACGTGGTGGAAGCGGGCAGGTCTTTGGCAGTCAACTTCTCCATCTCGCGGAAGTTATGACCACTACGGTCTCCCCGCCGATGCGTGCTATCCTGTTGCATTCTGACCGGTTTTCCAGTCGTCGTGGCAGTTTGCGCCATGGAGTCAGAAACGTAGAAAAGCGAGGCAACAGCGATGGCAATGAGTGTCTTTTTCATGGTTGTTTTGTGTTTACTGGTTTGATTTGTTGTTTACTGTTCAAGGGTAATGTATTGGGTAATAATTCAGACGTTGTTTGATTTAGCGATTCCCGACTACCTCGTAGGAAGTATAGCCCTGATTATCCGTAACGGCCCGGTAGTAGATACCATCGAATAAGTAGTACGGTATTCCATCGATGTACACCTGGTCGTAGCCGTTGGGCAACTCAGGAATACGGGCACCCACGGGGGGCGCAATGACCTGATAACCGGCATTGTAGGGTAAAGGCTGATAGAATGCCCCGTAGTAATAATAATATGGGTTCGGGCCGACCATAATCTGGGAATACCCCAGGGGCAATACATTCAGCCGGAAGCCGATGGGCGCACTAACGATTTCGAAGGAAGAACCAACGGGCCGGTAATACAGGCCGTTATGGTACCGGTACGACACGCCCCCCAGCGGATAAACCCTGGCTCCGGCCGGAACGACCGCAACGCGGCTACGGTAGGCGGGCAACGCACTGTACCGCGACCGGGCTGCGGGTCGGGTAACGACGGTGGTGCGGACGGGCTGCCGGACAACCACCGTATTACGCACGGGCTGGCGGACGACGATTTCCTTACGAACCGGTTGCCGGACGACTACATCCCGACGGCCGGACTGCCGAACTAGTGCGGTTTGCCGACCTACAGCATTGTTACGATTGTCGCGGTTTTGATGCTGGGCCTGCACCTTTTGGTTGTCACTCAGCAAAGGGCTAACCGTCAGGGCGAGGGTTAAAGCGAGGTATTTTGTGGTTGTGTTCATGATTGTATGCTGGTTGAGTATTAATTCTCTAAAGGCTTTTCACATACTTAGGCCCCATGCCGGATGATAACTTGCGGTCGGTTTGGAAAATATTTTTCACGGAGGATTCTTTACTATCCTGGAGTTATTTGGGCTTCCTCTTTTCGCTTGCGTACCGTTGTTCTTTAGCCAATAGCACTCTGCAACAAAAAAGGGGGGAGAGTCAAAAATGACCCTCCCCCCTTTTCGTGCGTGCAATCGCTGCATTAGTTCGGCGCGTCGGCTGGCGGATTGCGTTCTCCCCGCGCCCGGTTCCCCCGGCCACCCTGCCCCGGCATTCGGAAGGCACCGCCCGCCGTGGCGCGACCCGGCAACTCACTCAGCAGATGGTTGAGCAGCAGCCGTTGTTCCGGGTTGCAGATGGCCGCTACTTTATCGAAGTGAGCCAGCGTCATGAGTTCCACTTCGGCCGACTGCCAGTGAAAAGCCAGGGCTTTCTCCCGTCGCTGCGCTTCGGTAAACGACGAATCAGTTAGCCGGAAATAGGTCTTCCGCTCCTGCCGAAGTTGCCGCTGCCGGGGGCGTACCTGCTTAAAATACACCGTCTGCAAGTCGGCCAGTTGCTGTTTCTGCCGGGCATCCAGGCCAAGCGTGTCGGCCAGAAGGGTACGGCTGCTGGTTCGGGAGGCCCGGTGTGCCGATCGGTTAGACCGTAACCATATCCAGCCCAGTAAGCCAATATTCAGGGCTACCAACACAATGATAATGCCCGTTAGTAAACGGGTACGTCGTGGGTCATTCATAAGGCGTGATGGTAGAATCTACAGAATAATCGCTCTGGAAGGCACTGGCCACCGTCGTCGGCTCATCATCAGCGGCAGGGGTGTTGGCTATGGTAGTGGCCACACTCACGTTGAGAAGCACCAGCATACACAACGCCGAATAGGCGTAGGCGGGTCGGCGCAGCCACCAGGGTAGCCATGTAGCCGACTCCACCGACTCGTTCAGCCGCGCCTGTAGTCGGGTGTAAAAAAACGGACGCGGTTCGGGTTGGGGTCGCTGCCCCCACTGCCGGAAGTCGGTTTCCCACCGGTCCGGCTCATTAGGTTCATTCGTTGATTGATTCATGACCTGAGAGGGATTAATTTTTTACGTAATGTTTGCCGGGCACGAAACAGCAGCGATTCCACTGCTGACACCGATGTTTCCATGACGGCTGCTATTTCCTGGTACGACAGTTCTTCCTGATAGTGCAGGGTAAAGGCTATCTTCTGCGATTCGGCCAGCCCCTGCACGGCCTGACTGATCTGGCGCGTCTGTTCGCTGGCTTCCAGCGTGGTTTCGGGCGTCTGGAAATCGGGCGGGTCATGGCTCGCTTCACCGTCATCGCCAAAGAGTGTGGTCATAAAGGCAAACCGTTTCTTGCGCTTGCGGTCCCGCTCTTTTTTCAACGCTCTCGACGTAGTCAGCCGGTAAAGCCAGGTGGCCAGACTGGCCTCCCCACGAAAATTACCAACCGTCCGAAACACCTCGACAAACACCTCCTGCGCCACATCTTCGGCCTCTTCGGGCGAGGAAACGATGGCCAGTGCCGTTCGGAATACCCGCTTCTGGTAGGTATCCACGAGCCACCGAAAAGCGGGTTCGTGCCCCTGCCGTAGCTGGTCGAGTCTGGTGGTTTCATCAACGGTTTCGTTCACCCTGGTTGTATTCTTTATGTAGTAGGCCCCAAACGGATTCAAAACTTGCGGTCGAAAGAAAAAATAATTTGAGGCTGCTTATCAGGGACACGATCGCTGGAAAATGCCTCTGACTGCTTTCGAGATAATTACATACCCACTTTTGTCAACTTCCTCTTCCAAAGCGACTTCAGGATTGAGTTAACGGCCAAATGTGCCAAAATAATAGTCAGTAAAAAAGCCGCAACAGCTATAGTTGTTGCGGCTTTTTTACGGAGAACCTGTTTAAACTCCTGGGTCATACCCGTAAAATCACCAGGTTTATAACGGGGCAACTACCATCCTTCAGGCAGTTGACTTTTGGGGATGAATTACAATTTATAGTTGAGAACTACATTCAGTTGATTCATATCCACCTTATTAAACACATACTTATCTGTGTTATAGGTAGAGCCAACCGCCCATTTATGTACCCAAAGGAACTGGCCATCGAAGCCGTTCAGGAAACCCGCGAATTGGTAGGTTACATTCAGGTTGGTTTGCACATGGGAGGGCATCCCATATTTATTCAGGCGGTAGTCTTTTACGTCAGGCAGGGCCAGATAGCCCACGCTGGCTTCAAGTTTCAGGCGCCTGACGGGCGTATAAAACAGGTTGATGCCCGTTGCCGTGACGTTGCCGAAGCCTTCGTTTCGTTCACGCATCAGAAACGTATAAAATGGCTCACGACCCCACTCGCGGGGCATCAGAAAACGTCCTTCGCCCGTAATATGGGTGGCGTTCAGAAAAGCCGCCCACTTAGCCTGCTGATAACCAATCCGCCCCGATACCACCGTCGACCGATTGCCGGGTGGGCTGTATGCCTGCATCACTTCGCTATTTCCGCCTGTGCCGACCGTGCACTCACGCGCCAGTTGCAGACCCACCACAACCTGCCGATCCGTGCCGACGGGCAGGGCGGCATCGGCCCGGGCGTAGGCAACGTTGAAGACGTTAAGAACATGGGTGTCCCAGAATTGCCAGGTAATCGGTCCCCGTTTGTGCGTAATTCCAAGCTGAACAATACCGGCTGAGGTCGTGTAACCGGCATACTGCGAGGGTTTGCCCATAGCATCGACGCCAACCGGATACAGGCCAATGCTTTCGCCAATGCTATGCCAGCCGATGGTTGAGCGGGGTGCCATCCGCCACCAGTATTCTGCCTGTATCTTCGTCTGTCCCAACTCGTCCCATTCTATCTTTACGCCCTCGGCAAACGTAGGTGACAGCCGCCCGTCCTGACCGTTGATAAAAGGCGAACGGGGTAGCTGCCGCCCAACTGTGATTACTGATCTTTCGCCGAAATGGTACTGTGCATTCAGTTCTTCCAGGCGGGTGATCAGGGCGTGACTACCCGGGTTTTGCAGATTGAACAGCCCCACTTCGTAGCGGTTTGGCTGATTGGTCAGCGGATCACGCAGGGCTAGGTCCGACGATACCAGGTTGCCGCTGAAGAAGGCCGAACCGCGCAGTTGAAGGTGTCCAAACAATCGGGGCGTTTGATAACCAAGCCCTATCCCCATGCCCAGCGCATACGAATCGGTTAACCCGGGCTTATTGTCAGTAGCTATAAACATGGACCGTACCCGTACCAGAAACCGCTCCTGAGATGCCCATTTTCGCGGTCGGGCCAGGGTGTCAGGCAATTCGGCGCGCACTGCCTTCCCGCTCAGGAGCAGGTAAGTTGTCAATAAAATAAACGGTATAAGTCTGGTCATGCCCCGTACAATCTGATTCGACGGTGTACAAAGCTACCCGACCCGTTACGGCTGGTCAGTGACAATTATCACAGGCATGGCAACAAATGGACAGGGTTGAGAGGCTGGCGCGTAAAGCAGTTCAATAGCCGGCCTTGATGTAACTCCAGCCTGCTTCCTGTTTCAGGACCAGTTCGGCCAGGGCAACGGGCACAAAGGTGGCCTGGGGCAGCAAATCGTCGGGGGTGAGATGCCGGGCGTTGAGGGTATTTTCACACACGGCAAAGACAACTCCTTTTTCGTGAAGTTCCGCAATAGCCCTTCCTAACGGATTGCTGTCATTGCGCATAAAGTCGATGCCTTTATTATGAATGACGACTTCAAGCCGTGCCGCAGGCCAGACGGCCAGCACATTGTTGAGTTGACCAATCAGGGCGCGGTAGGCGGTGGTGTCTGGCGTGGCCAGGTGAAAAACAATGCGGTGTTCGCTGAGGGTATTTTCCATTCGATAGTAACAGGTTTTGGTACCAGCCGGTTTTTATCGGGCAATCCACATAGCAACTGGCCTGGCGTTTTATTTCCTGTGCCCCTGTTTGCAGTCTTGAGGCCGTTCGTAAGTCGTGCCAGGCGGCATACTGCACTTTACATACCACCCTAATGCACCACTTATTGTCTTCATAACAGGTTGTGACGGATGCGTAACACCAGTATCCGTACTAGCAACAGCCAGGGTGTCAGGTGAAGCAGCAGGTCAAACCAGTCCGTGCCCGTCATACCGGTGGCTCCGCCCAGCACCCACCGTATTTTACCCACTACATGCGGTTCGGGCAGAAACGGTGCCAGACCCAGCGTCAGGCTGACCAGTACCCACAGGTTCAGGTTGTTGAGAATCGGTTTCAGGTTGTTCATCGGCTTACTTTTTCGACAAGTTTTGATTTGGGAATGACCCTGCCGGTTGGAACTGGTTTTCGCCACGGATAAAGCAACTGACCCAGAAATGTTTTAGGAAACTGCCTGACACCCTGAAATCCCAGTTTGATGTGACTGCCTTCGTACGGTACATAAGCCGTTCGGTACAGAAAATCCCAGACGCTGAGTGTAATCCCAAAATTAACGCCATCGTGGGCCTGTCGGGGAAGTTTTTCGGCATGGTGCCAAAGGTGCATCTGTGGGTTATTGAACACATATTTTAGCGGACCAATGGGCAGGTATATATTGGCATGATTCAGGTGTCCAATGGCCAGTGTAAACAGATGGACCAGAATAAAGTCCTGAATACCAAACCCGATCATGGCCAGCGGAATGTATTCAAGCGTGCGGTAAATAATCGTTTCCATCCAGTGATAACGCAGGTGCGCGGCAAAGCCCATTTGCTCAACTGAGTGGTGTACCTTATGAAACTCCCACATCCACGGAGTCCGGTGTAAAAGCCGGTGAATGTGCCACTGCACAAAATCGCGTACCAGAAACAACACCACCAACTGCCCCCAAACCGGCAAAGCACCAACCCGGATGGCTACCAGATTAGCGATACCAAACCAGCCGAGAAAATCATTGAAGGCCTGCACGCCCACGTCAGACAGGGCGTTGTAGCCAATGAGCGAAAACAGAAAGTAGTTAAAAAACAGGTAAAACAAATCCAGCCAGAAGTCGTGCCGAAACACAGGCTGATCGGTTCGCCACGGAAACAGTAATTCCAGTAGCCAGACGAAGGCCGAGATGCCCACGAGCCAGTAAAAGTAATTATGCCAGTTGGGCGACAGCAACTCATGGACGAAGTAATCCGCGTAGTTGCGGTAGCCGTCAATGAGGGTGGTGATGTAAGAATAGCTGGTATTCAATTGCAGTGAAGTATCAGGCGTAAAAATATATGGCTCTGAAGCAGGAAAGCCTGCTGAAATACCAGCGGGCTTTCTTAATTTTTTGCATCCATAAAGCCTACTGTTTTGTGGGTGCTGTTTTAATGCCTAACAGGGCGTAGAGCGGGCAGAAGCTGACAAAGCTGGTGAGCAGAAAAATACCCGACACAACGAGTGCAACAATACCGGCTACTCCGGAAAGGATACCCGTAAAGTAGAGCACGATAGCTACCAGGGCTACAATAAACCGGATTATGCGGTCCGTACCGTTCATGTTCGTTTTCATGGCAATTTGAGTGATTGGTTAAGTGATGGAACATGTTTCATTTTTTGATGGCAATCATCCGTACCACATGGGCTGTGCCCTGGTGATACGGACCTTCGTCAAGTTCCACAATTCGGTCTTCGAGCAGCGTAATGGTCAGTTCAGCAAAGGCCTCCTGTAGTTCTTCGACCGAAAACAGCATTGTTTCGTCTTTAGGCCCGCCCGATGTGTAGCGGGGCTGATTTTTATGAAAACCTTCCAGTATGACGTACCCGGCGGGTTTCAACGCCCGAATCAGTTTGGGGAAAAGATCGGCACGGAGGGGCGCGGGTAAATGCGTGTAAAACAACCCAATGACATCGAACTCCCTGTCAACCGGCTCAAAATCCTGACTCGACTGGGTGGTATAGTGAATAGTTACACCCCGTTGTGCGGCCAGTTGGTACGCTTTGTTGCGGCCCTCTGCGCTGAAATCGAAGGCCGTTACCTCCCAGCCGAGTTGGGCGGCATAGACCGCATTCCGGCCTTCGCCCTCGGCGGGTAGCAGCAGTCGGCCAACCGGCAGGCTGTCTATCGTTTCCCGAAAAAATACGTTGGGCTGCGTTCCGTAGGCAAACTCCGGTTCGGCGTAGCGGCTGTTCCAGTAGGCTTCCATAAGTTAGTGCGTAGTAGGTTTGATGAAATTAGTGACCAGATACCCCAGCAGCATACCGTAGGGAACCATGGTTTGCCACTGCTATTTGAGCGGGCAGGTACCGGTTAAACAGCCCACTTCGTTCCAGTACACAAACCCGCCAATACCACCCAGCAGTGTACCCATAACAGGCCACTTATACCTGATTAACGTCTTCATAGTCAATGACTTCAGTTTTTAGTGTTTTTTTACTGGTCGAGCGGGGAATCTGGCAGCCAGTTGCGCCACAACCGGTGTTCATCAGGGCCTGAATGACGAAAAAAGCCCCCAGTAAACCCAGTATGGGTTGTTGTTCGCCCACGGACTGGTAGATAACGATACTGCCTATAACCAGTCGTAGTATGCGGATTAAGCCCCAGGGCTGACGAAGTGCGTTCATAATTCGATAGATTGAAAGTACTGTTTATGCTACTGTGCCGGACCTGTTTTCGGTTGCTTTTCTCCTGGTACCGAATACCCCAGCCGAAACAATTCACCAGCGAGCGCTTTGCGGCTGAGGGTCGCTGAATGAACAATAGTCAGTTGGCTACCGGCAGCATCACTGCGAACCGAAAAGACGCCTTTCAGATTCTTTATTCGTTGACAAACAACCTCCTGTCCGTTTGTTTCAAGGAAGGGGAAAACGGAAAATTGATCTATTTTCATGGAGGCTAGCGTAAAAGGGGATTAATAAGCAGCCGGTTCAGCTACCTCGTTGACAACCGGATTGCCGTTGGCTACCCATTCGTTCATACTGCCCGAGTAGTTCTTCACATTCGTGAATCCATGGCGAACCAGCATCGAATAGCCAATAGTGGCCCGGTCGCCACCCTGGCAATAAATGATAACGGGCCTGTCGCGGCTGATCTTGTCGAGGTTTTTGTCGAGCGTACCGATAAATACATTCTCAGCGCCCTCAACATGACCGGCATTATATTCTGCCGAGCCGCGCAAATCGACAACCTGCACATCGTCCTGATTCAGGTACGTTTTGAACGTATCCAGATCAATGATGTCGCTGGTCTCCAGGTCGATGCCCGGCCAGGTTACATCGTCGATATAGCCCAGCATGTTATCCAGGCCGATGCGCATGAGTTTGCGGGTGAGGTCTTCGATCTGGTCTTCATCGGCCACCAGCATAAAGGGTTCGTTGTAGGACATAAGCCAGCCCATCCAGGTGGCAAAGGCGTTGTTGCCCTGAATATTCAGACTACCCGGAATGAATCCTTTGGCAAAGTCCGCCTTGTTGCGCGTGTCGATCAGCTTCACGCCTTCAACAAATGCTTTTTTTGCCTCTTCAGGCGACAGCTTTTGCTGCGCGGGTATGCTGGTCAGCAGCGGGCGATCCACCTTGTTGAGTTTCTTCATCATAGCGAAATACCGGGGTGGCTCGGGCTGATCGGTCAGCAGATACTCGGTGAAGCCCGACTCATCATCGTCGTACTGGAATGCCCAGTTCCGAATTTTCTCGTAGCCAACGGTGGTACTGGCTACGGCACCGAGCGCTTTCCCACAGGCAGAACCCGCCCCATGACCGGGCCACACCTGCACATAGTCGGGTAAGTCGCGGAATTTCTGGATAGACTGATACATCTGGTGGGCACCTATATCCTGCGTTCCGGCCAGACCAGCCGCTTTTTCGAGCAGATCGGGGCGGCCAATATCGCCCACGAACACAAAGTCGCCCGTAAACAGCATGACCGGCGCCAGGGTAGCGGGTTTATCGACCAGCAGGAAACTGATACTTTCGGGCGTGTGGCCCGGCGTGTGCATCACCGTCAGGGTGAGGTTACCAACGGTAATTACATCGCCATCTTTCAGCCCCACATGGTCAAATTCGTAGGCCCAGTCGGCACCGCCCTCATCGGAGAGGTACAGGGGTGCCCCCGTAAGCGCGGCCAGTTCACGCGAGCCAGCCAGGAAGTCGGCATGGATGTGCGTTTCGGTAATGTGGGTGATACGCAGTCCGTTTTGCCGGGCAATATCGAGGTATGTATCGACATCCCGTTTTGCATCAATGACAATCGATTCGCCCGTTTTCTGGCAACCGATCAGGTAACTTCCCTGTGCTAAACTTTTGTCGTATATATGCTGAAAAAACATGGTCGTATTTGTTTTACTGGTTCTAAAATTTATGAATCAAAGGTAGGTGCCGGGCGAAGGCGAGTCAGTGATAAATATCACTTACCCAGCGTGAAATCAGTGATATTCATCACCTACCCGGCGTTAAAAAAAAGTTCGCGGCTAATGATGTACACGCCCATGATGAGCACGAACCAGCCAAAGGATTTTTTTAGTTTCTGCCCCGGAATGAAGCGGGTGAGGTAGGTGCCGACAAAAATGCCAACGACCGATAAAGCCGTGAACTTGAGCAGGAACGACCAGTCAACAGCAACAGCGAAGGAGTTACCGAAGCCAATCAGCGAGTTGGCCGCTATGATCAGCAGCGACGTTCCGACGGCAACTTTCATGGGCAAACGGGCCAGTAATACCAGTGCCGGAATAATCAGAAAACCACCGCCTGCACCAACAATACCCGTCAGGATACCTACCAGCGCCCCATCCAGAACAATAACCGGCCAGTTGAACGGCCGTTGTTCATCCGTTTCTGTCGTTACGGCCGGGCTGTTGTTCCGTATCATACTCATGGATGCGGCCAGCATAATCAGGGCAAAGAAGACCATGACAGCCACATTTTTGGTCAGCACAAACGTATCGATCGTAAAAACGGGATCGGGAATGGCTGGTACAATAAAGGTACGGGTCAGGTAGATGGTCAGAAAAGACGGAAGGGCGAAGAAGAGGGCTGTTTTGTAGTTGACCTGCTGCTGCCGCATGTAATTGACGGAGCCTACCAGGGAGGTGGTGCCGACAATAAACATCGAATACGTGACCGACAGAACCGGATTGATTCCCAGCAGATACACTAATACCGGAAGCGTCAGAATACTCCCCCCGCCCCCAATCAGGCCAAGGCTGATACCAATGAAAATAGAAGCCAGAAAACCGGCCATGTGAAGAATTGTCATACCGCTTTAATTTTAAGCGAAGTAACAGCATCAGCCCAGCTTAATCAGTGACAGAAGTTACACAAGCAAAAAAAGTCAGGCTGGCAGTTCTCTATTGGTACGCATCAGTGAACAACCGCCTTCTGAGAAGGTGGTTTAAGTATCGGGCAAAGCCCTCTTAAGTTGACTCAAAACGAACGGTTCATGTTTTTGGGCCCTAATCCTATAGAACCAAATGGAATACATGATGCCAATCTACACCATAGAAAACGCAACTTGTGTCTAAAAATCTGTGGGCGTAACCCGTCAGCACGGGCGGGCCCCGCTGCCAGGCAAGTGGATTTCCAAGGTTCATTAAATAGCGGGAATAAGCATAGGGGTCCGCTGTCGGTAGCGTATGTAGGCATCACCAAACGTTCTTACCAGTTTCTTTTCTTCAAAATGAATACCGATGCGGATATACAGAAAAGCCGACAGGCCGAAGAGTACGTGTTTCCAGTCGGGGTGTTGAACAACAACGCCACCAATAGCCAGTATTGTAGCCGAATACAATGGGTGTCGCACGTAGCGAAGTAGTCCAAGCTGCTGAAGATGTTCTGCTCTGGTAGCCTGACTGGCAGGCCAGCCGATGAATTCAGCCAGATTGTAGCTTTTCAGGGCAAACAGGCCAAGTAAAATACCCATCCCAACCACCAGATTCCCGACCCACGCTGACCCGGGCCAGGCACTGAGGAAGTTAACCGGTGCCACATTCAATGCAACCAATACGGGTAAAAACGTAAGCACGGAAAGGCCATTGTACAGCAATCGATAATAGCGTTGTATAAATGGGGAGACCGACTGGAATCGCTGTTTGAACCGGCTTCCAGCGGTAATGCTGTGTATACCACCAAACACCAGCCACGTTAAAACTATCGGCAGATAAGCTGTCATGAATTTCATTATTGACTCTGTTTACAGGAAACTGATTATAAAACCAATAACCCAGCGGCCCGCCAGTCGGCCCAGCCCTCGGTTTGCCGGAATGCCACGAAGCTACCAAGACCAGCTTCCTCAAACAGGGTACCGGCCTGGTGGATGGTCAGCGGTTCGGGCGCGTTCTGGCTCAGTTGGGGCCAGTGCTGCATGAGCCATTGACCCATCGGCAGGGGGAGGTCCAGCACCAGCTCGTCCTGCCGACGGGCAAAAGTCAGTTCTGCCTGCTGCACCGCTCTTGCCCGCTGGCCCGCCCGCCGTTCCCGGCGCGGCTGCAACTCCGCCAGCGTGGGCGCGTGCCCCGGCCATACCACCAGCGCGTGGCTGCGCACCAGGTCTTCGCTCGTATCGGCAATGGCCGTTTCAATGTAATCGGGCGGCACGGTGGTAGGCGGCACCCGGAAGGTAAACCAGTTGGCCAGCGGCATATCCAGCCCAACATCGTGCATGTAATTGAACAGGGACTTACGTAATCCTTCGGCAAACCGGTCGTGGTCGGCGCCCAGCGGGTCGGCGTGGTCAAGATCATTATCGGCAAAGGGACCGTCGGCGGGGCCAATGCGCTGCACGTCAAAACCGGCCGGGTGCAGGCCCACCGGGCTGTGGGCCGTCATGGCAAACCGATGCCAGAAGCCGGACTGTACTACACCGATGCCAAACAACTGCCGCACCATTTCGAGCGAGTCGATGGTTTCCTGCGTGGTCTGCGTCGGAAAACCGTACATCAGGTAGGCATGCACCATGATGCCGGCGGTGGTGAAATGACCGGCCACGCGGGCCACCTGCGCCACCGTAACCCCTTTCTTCATCCGCTCCAGCAACCGGTCCGACGCTACTTCCAGCCCACCCGACACGGCAATACAACCCGACAGTTTGAGCAACTGGCACAAATCGGCCGTGAACGCTTTTTCGAACCGGATGTTGGTCCACCAGACCACCGTCAGCCCCCGGCGCAGAATTTCCAGGGCCAGGTCCCGCATGAGCGCGGGCGGGGCGGCTTCGTCCACAAAGTGAAACCCGTTCTGTCCCGTTTGGGCCATAATGGTTTCGATCCGGTCGCAGAGCAGCCCGGCGGTGAGGGGTTCGTAGCGGGCAATGTAGTCGAGGGAGATGTCGCAGAAGGAACATTTACCCCAGTAACAGCCGTGGGCCAGGGTCAGCTTATTCCAGCGGCCATCGCTCCAGAGCCGGTGCATGGGGTTGGTTACCTCAATCACCGACAGGTAATCGTTCAGGGGCAAATCGGCATAATCGGGGGTACCGGTATCGCGCTGGGCCACATCCCGGTCGGTGGCACCATTCTGATACACCACCTGCCCACTTATCCGCATGAATGTCCGTTTCAGGCTGGCGGCTGGCCGCTGGCCGCGCAGGTATTCGAGCAGCGAACGCAGGGGTGCTTCGCCATCATCCAGACTCACGAAATCCACGTAATCGAACAGGCGCGGTTCACGCAGGCTTCGGAGTTCGGTGTTGGCATAGCCCCCGCCCAGCACCACCCGAACGGCGGGATACTGTTGTTTCAGGTGCCGCCCGCACAGCAACGCGCCAAATAAATTCCCCGGAAAGGGCACCGTCAGGCAAACCACTGTCGGCTGATACTGATCCATTTTCTCATCCAGCAGCTGTAGCAGCGTCTGGCCAACCAGCGTATCGGGCGCGGTAAGGGCAGCGTGTAAGTCATCGAAGTGGGTAGCGGTTCGGCCCAGCCGTTCGGCGTACCGGCTGAAGCCAAAATGGGGGTCGATGGCATCGGCCAGTAAATCGCCGATGTCCTCCAGATAGAGAGTCGCCAGATGGCGGGCTTTGTCGTGTAGTCCCATCGTGCCGAAGGCCCAGTCTAGTTCGTCGACTTCGGCAAAACGCGACGCTTCGGGCAGGTAGCTCCGGTCGGCAATGGCGTGGGCGAGGGTTGGGTTTCGGTGCTGCAAAAACCAGACTGTCGGGTCAATCGTGGCTACGTAATCGGCCCGAAGCCGCAGCATCCGCTGGCTGTTCTCACTTAGGGTCGGCACGCCGGAAGCCCTTGCAAACAACGCAGTCAGCCCTTGTTTAGAGAAAAGACGCAGGATCGTTTCAATACCCAGGTCCGCCTGATGCGCCACTACGGAACCCCCATCAACCAGGGGGAGCGTATTCAGGTATCCTTTCAGATAGGCAGTGGCCGGGTAGGGGGTGTTGAGTTGGGTAAACGGGGGCGTCAACAGCAGCACGCGAGTGGTCATACGGTAGCCCGGACTGGCATTCCGGGTGTTATTGATACTTCCCCAACGAATACCGCCGGTATATCATTCCGGAGTTTGCATTCCTGACAGCGTGAATCGTGGGTCAGGCCAGTACATTTGGGTATAGTTCAGCAAGATAACACGCCTGAAACCGTCCGTTTTTGGACGTAAGAACCAATCGCTTTATCTTACAAAATAGCTTACTTTACGTCGTTGAGAATTGTCAACTACCCCTTCTCCTACTGACTCATGCACAAAAAACTCGTACTACTATTACTGCTGGGATTCCTGGGATTGTCAATCGCCAACGCGCAGATTAGGGTAGGGAACGTTAACGTCGACAGCCTGGACATACATTACATTGAACTGATTGGACAAAACCGGTCTAATTACGAAGCCAGCATCTGGGTGGACTTCGGACGAGGCTATGAATTGAATAGAGCCGGTGAGTTTTTGAAGCCCATCAATGACCACGAACGGGTACGGTTTAAGTCTGTCGTTGACGCGTTGAACTACTTTTACAAAAATGGCTGGGAGGTTATCCAAGCCTATGCTACCGGTGACTATCAGCATTATGTGCTTCAGCGGAGAAGCCGAATCAGCAAGTGAATCGATACCATTGCATTAACTCTTTATTAATCAGCGCTATAGTACAAAATAAATACGATGGATTATTTCTATCTTTCAACCGCGTTAAAACCTCAGGCTGATTATGAAAACGACCATTTGTACCTGTCTGCTCTGTCTAATAGCTTTGGTTGGCCATGCCCAATCAAAGCCCACCCGAATTTACATTGTTAAGAATGGAGCTAACACATTAGCCGCACTCCAGTTCTATACTACCCTCAATCCTGACTTGCTAATCAAAGTAAAAAACAATGGGTACGTGTTGATTGAAACGAATGCGGATAGCCTGGGGGTTTTTAAAGAAACTTCCTACTCTGAGGAGTACCAGACTCCCGCCAAGAAGCAGAAACCAACGTTCATAAAACTTGAACACGGTGAAACCTATTATTTTAAAGTCGGTCCTGCCATCTATAATCAGCATTTGGACGTGGAAGAAATGACAGAACGCGCTTTTAAACTTTACATCGGTCTGAATGATTTGACAGATAATCTGAAGAAATACGTTCTGAACAGTTCGAAATCAGACGCATCAGGGAATCCCAATTAATCCACAGGCTAACCTTGCGAATATAAGTCTGATGTATTGGAAATCTGTGTGCGTTACTTTTGGGAAAGTAAGCTAAAGTTATCGTCTGAAGGCAGGAGATTCCTTTTTGCCGAGTGGCACATCACCTTGTTCCTGCGAAAGGGAAAATCCTGGGCAGGCATGGGCTGATTCCTCCTAACCCGTCACTCCACGAGTTTGTGATTAACTTCTACATTTTTAAGCGTAAACCCGTTGACCAGCTTTTTATCGATAGCCGCATTTTTACTGTCGACTACGAAGTTTTCGAACGTAAAATTAGACAGCCGGTCGTGTTCCGAAATGGCAACGTCGAAGAACGTATCGCAGCTAAGCTTTATGTTTTTTAGACTCACATGGTCGCAGTAGGAAAGTGGCACATCCGGACGGCCCTGTAAATCAAAAAACTGCGTCCAGGGCTTCACGTACAGCAGGCTATGCGCCTGACCCGTTATGTTTTCGACCGAAATGTATTCATACAGCTGCGGAGTATCGGGCCGCATCTTTAGCCATAACACCCGGCTGGCCTCGCTGACATGGCAGTTGCGCATAACGATGTTTCGGTTATGAACCGCTTCACTGCCGCAGGTTAGCGCCGAATGGCAAAAGCCAAATTCGCAGTCTTCGATGATGATATTGGTATTGGCTCCGTTATTGGGTACCCGGTCGGCCCAGGGCCCTTTGCCCCCTTTGAGGGCAATCGCGTCATCATTGACCGACATATAGCAGCCCTTAATGAGTACGTTGGCACAGGCATCAATATCTATGGCATCCGTACTGGGTGCTTTCACGGGCTGGTAAGGTGAATAGATGTGTACGTTCAGCACTTTCACGTTCTGACACTGGTAGTAGTGACTTGTCCAGAAACCCGAATTATGCAGTTTCACGTCCTGAACCTGTACGTTGTTGCATTTCCAGATAAAGACCAGCCGGGGTCGGGAAACCTCCAGATTCGTACAGTTGGGGTTTTCTTTACGTCTGGCCCAGAATGCCTCCCAGAAACGAAGCCCATTGCCATCAATCGTCCCTTTTCCCGAAATCGTGAAGCCATCGACCTGATAGGCATTAACCAGAGCCGCGAAGTAATCCAGACTCTGACCTTCCATGCGGGAGGGCAATTTCGGGTAGTCGGCAATATTGTCAGAGCCTTTCAGAACGGCCCCCTCCGCTACGTGTAAGTGCGTTTTGGGCTTGAAAAATAACGCCCCGCTCCTAAACGTACCTTTCGGAACCACAATGACACCCCCGCCCTTTTGGGCTGCCAGATCAATGACTTTTTGTATCGCGTCGGTCTGGACGAGGGTACTGTCTGATTTTACGCCAAAGTCCGTAATTACATAAGCATTTCCCAGTTGGGCAAGGGGTATTTTCTGATTTTTTGTAAACCAGCTACTAATCGGACTTCCATCGGGGAACGACCCTTTTACCGCGTTTTGCGCACTAAGTTTTGCACTTAGTACCACCATACAAACCAGTACAACTACTATTGTTTTCATATCGAATACATTCTACCCCCACAATTTCCTATTACGTGAGAGAGCATTGCTTACCGAATTCCATGGCTTACGGGCGACACTTACACCTACTATAACAATAGTATCCTCCTGATGCTGGGAAACCCCGTTGCACTCCGCCTGAAGGAGTAAGTCATTTGATTAGCTTTTGTACTCCAATTGGTGGAACCGTTCGTTCGAGAATCCACCTCACAAACCAGTTTCATGGGCATAAACCAACCCCCATCAGAACGGGATAATGACCTTCATGCTAGTGTTGCGCCCCTGGTTGTAGATACCAAAGCGGCCCGTTGGCGAAGCCGTGTAATACTCGAAATACTTCAACCGGTTCAGGTTCGACTGGTAAGCCGTGTCGAACAGGTTATCGACCTGAAAAAACAGTTGAAACAGGGCTTTTTCTTTCCGATTGTTCACCGTTGCCCCGCAGCCAACACCAAAAAGGGAGTAGCCGGGCGTGGCCGTTTCGGTATTATCGACTCCGTAAAATTTATTCTGAGCACCATAGTAATCAACGTCGGCACGGACGTAAATTCCCGACAACCGGCCCACCGGTTCGCTAAAGGAGGCCCGGATTTCGGAGCGGCCGTGCAGGGGTGGGATGAAAGGCAGGTAGCGGGCGGCATCGCCTTCCAGGGCAATCAGTTTGTCATTCAGGTTCAGCCCCCGGATAAACGCCAGACTATTATTGACCGCCAGCCACTTTACCTTTTGCGGATGCAGGTTCACGCTGAACTCAGCCCCGTACAACTGCGCTTTCGACTGTTGGTATTTGTACGTAAAGTTACCCGGTACAATTACGACCGGATTACCCGCATCGTCGTACAAGCGGGCCTGGTAGATGTAGTTGTCAATGGTATTATTGAATACCTCAACGCTTAGGTCCACTTCCTTCAGATAAGCCATGAAGGCAATATCCGTTTGCAGACTGAATTCAGGGTTGAAGTCCCGGTTCCCCTGGTACACAATGTGTGCGCCGGGGTCAAGGCCATTTGAGCCAACTTCAGTGCTATTGGGAGCACGATACCCGCGAGACAGGTTGGCCTTGATCAGCAGTCGTTCGGAGAGATTATAGGTAGCCCCCAGGCTACCCGAAATGCCGGTAAATGAGCGTTGGTAGGCCGGAAACTGAAGTGATGCGCTAGTATCAGTGGGTACGTTAACGAGTTGATTAAATTCCGTTTTCGGGTTATACTGCACGTACTGATCGGCCCAGTTGTACCGGCGTGAATCGTACCGAATACCCCCACTGATGTCAAGTTTACCGAGCGATTTTTTAACGAACAGAAACGAGCCGATGTCCAGAAGCTGATAATCAGGAATGGGAAAATCGGTGCCCTGTACATTCTTATTGGTCTGATACATCCCGTTCAGCCCTAGGGTCGCTTCCAGTCCGTTCCAGGTGGGGAAGTTGTATTTAAGGTCGTAATTGTAGGTGTTGAGCTGCACGTACAGGCCGGGCTGATTGGGCACAGTGGGGTGGTTATACTCCCGCCGAATGCTTTGCTGAAACCCGATGGTAGCCGTCAGATCACTCTTGCCAATAATAAGATGATTCCGGGTAAACAGGCGGTAGTGCTGAATGTGCTGGTGCAATGGATTGATGCGATACGTCCGCAAATCGCCGGCCGGTACAATTGGCCGGTCTTTGATATCATCTTCCTCATTTTCGAGCACCTGACGCGTAAACCGGCGGGTCAGCGAGTCGCGGCTACCGTCAGGAATTTCCTGCAAATTGTCATACAGCGTGGCGTAGAGGTAGGTAGATCCCCATTTTTTTTCCACGCCCGTCATGGCCGACAGATTCAGTTCGTTGAACGCCGTGCCATACACCCGCCCATCCACGCTGTTTTTGTAGGCAGTAGCCATTTTCCGGGATACGCGGAACGAACCCTTCCAGCCATTCCTGTTGTAAGCAGCCCCCGCCGACAGGCCAATCATACCGTTATTGGTGTGGTACTCGCTGATCAGATCCCCTTTGAGTTTACCTTCCGGCCCTTTGGGAATGTACGGAATAAAGTTGATGACCCCGGCCACGGCATCGGAGCCATAAATAAGACTGGCCGGCCCTTTTACCACTTCGGCCCGCTCTACGCCGTATTGATCGACTTCAATACCATGCTCATCACCCCACTGCTGCCCCTCCTGCCGAACACCGCTATACATGGTCAGCACGCGGTTGTAGCCCAGTCCGCGAATAAATGGTTTCGATACATTGGGTCCTGTCGTTACCGCACTCATACCGGGAACGCCCTTCAGCACCGCATCAATGATGTTATTGTTGACGTTGTAATTCATTTCCTTCCGGTTCATTACCGCAATCGCCACCGGGCTTTTGCGCAGTTCGGTAGCCCGGGAAACGCCCGTTACTACCACTTCGCTAAGCGTTGTATTGGTCGATGCCAGATCAATAGTAAGGTTCAGGGGGTTATCGGAACGAATGTCGATAGTCCGGGTGTAGGGTTGAAAACCGATGGCTGATGCCTGTAGTACGTAGCGGCCATCGGGCAAATTCGTCAGCGAGAAACGCCCGGCACTGTCGGCCTGAGTACCGTGAACAGTTTTAGCCAGTGCCACCGAAGCAAACTCCACTGGTTTGCCATCCGATCGGATAATACCAGACACCCTGTTGGTCTGGGCATTGACGACGGTTATTGTGGCTAATGAAACAGCCAGCAGGAAGGTAAATAACTTCATAAATTCTGCGGTAAAACAGGATGCTTTACTACCCTATTCGGTTTTGCGTGTTGCTGATTGAAACACCCTGGGTTCCGATTCAGGTAAACCTCAGTTAATGAATAAAATACCATACAATGGACAGACCTAAGCAACTAGGTCCTCAATCGCTCCATAAACGATGTATCCTTATGCCAATAGAACAGTCTACAAAAATAAAAGTTTAGACAAATCTAAAAATATTTTTCTTATCGGCAAAATCCAGTAAAAAAGGCGGTGCTGTTCTAAAACAACACCGCCTTCCCTAACCAGTAAATCTGGTCTACTCAATGATTGCTTACTTGGTGGTCAGAATGATCTGCCCTTCCGGCACTTGCCTGTCAACGCCTTCCTCGGCCGTGATAAATACCCGTGTGGGTTCGGTTACGGATGTAGCAGTCAAACTAGCCTTGAGCGAACTGGAAAGCATACCCGAACCGGGGCTTAACTGACCCAGTTTCTTCACCGCATTCCGGCCATCTTCCATCCAGACGACATAGGCTTCGTGGGGTGGCGTAAGGCTTTTAGGTTCGGCCAGATTCTTCACATCCAGATTCAGAACGTAGTTGTTGTTGTTATCCTTTTTCACCTTTACTTCACCGGTTGCCGCCGGGACGATGGCCGACGTCAGGAATTTCATATTCGTCGCGCATGAACTTAGGGTAAAGGCCAGCAGACAAAAAATAGCGATTGGTTTAATTGTTTTCATAGGATTAGAATGATTGTTACTTAATTAACCGTCAAACTGACAGAGAGTTTTGCCATGACACACTCCAAGTGGCATTTGACGAAAATAAACACCAACCCTGAACGACGTTTACCATCTCTTGGTGCTGCTATACTGCTACAGGCATGGGCGGTCATCACCCTATTTGCCAGCGGTATTTGTACGAATACCGTCCCGCTGCTCGGCATTACGCAACTCCCGTTCAAGGAAATAGTTAAGCGCTGTTCGGAGTACGGCAATGGCGGCCAGCAAACCAACATCGTTCCAGTTGGGTGCTACGGCCGTTTTAAGAATATCGGCGCCTAATTCAAGTTCCAGGGCCAGGGCCAGCGACCGACCCAGCGTTAGCCGGATCTCTTCTTTGGGCACCATCAGGCTCCTTCCCGCTTCGGCGGAGCGCAGTTCCCGGCGAATGGCGAGGAGAGCAGCCATAAAATTCCATAAGGCACGCAGGGAGGCCAGCGCGATAACAATAGCCGCTCCGGCTTCAATCCAGCGGGCCAGAGACAGCGTAACGGTTTTGATTATCTCTTCCATCCTCTTGACCTCCCCCTACCGGTCAGGTCCATTTTTCTTTCATCGCATCATATAGCGACCGTACCTCCTTTTTTTCGTAATCGGTAGCCAGTGTTTCCTGAGCATGGGCTACCACTAGCAAAGCCTGCTCACGGATAATAGCTTTTCGGTTCTCGTCTACTATACAGTCGCTTATCAGCGCCAACGCCTGAATTATCCGCCGGAGAACAGCGTGATTTCCTTTGGCATTAATCCGGACCAGATCGAAAGCCAGTCGGATATATCCTTCAAAATCAGCCGATAACACAAATACCCTCAGGTGCTTACCGTCAGAGCGGAGGGGAGTCGGAAAGTCGCGGTGAGCCAGCTGCGACACGATGGCTCCCAGGTAATCGACCGCCATAACAGCCGTTGTGGTGTCGTTGATACCGGGCGACAAAGCTTTTAGCGCGATATCGACCAACTGTTGAATACCGAAGGACACATCCTGACTGATACTCCGGTTCCGGCCAATGCTAACGTATTTGATCAAATCATCCGGCCAGTCGGCTTCATCCGGATCCGGCCGTTCCATACCACTGCGCACGCTGAAAATAACCGAGTTCTCACCCACAAAGGCGCCCATGTCCCGGTCAATCCGCAGCACCACCTTATGTTCGATAGCCCACTGGAGTAACCCATCCGTATTAATTCGCTGCAGATAGCCCGTATGGCTGGACACGACTGGATGCCAACCCGTGTTGTCATTGCTGTACTCCAGTGCGGTTTTTGTTTCTTCCGGATCATCAATAGGATCACCAAACTTATCGGGATAAAGGCTTTTAATGGCATCGACCGTTTCCTGGTGGATGTGCCGAACTATGGTACCCGTTTGTAGCGATTCGGCAATGTGGTGGATGAACAAAATGAGGGCAGCTACTCCACCTAAGGCCAGAATGAGCCCCACCAGCACGGCTGTGCCAGGTACGAACTTATTTTCATCGGTTCCCCGAATGGTACGCAGCACAATCAGGCAGTACGTAAATATGGCCACAAAATAGCCCATCACGATCTGATTGATCCGATCGGCCATAAAATTCCGCAACAGCCGGGGTGAGTACTGGCTACTCACCTGTGTTATGGTCGTTAGCGTCAGGGAGAAAGCCAGGGCGGCAACGGTAAGCATGGAACCGGCAATAGCTGTGAGCATCCCCCGCGACCCTTCCGCTCCTACGCCAAACAGTAATGGATACTGTTTGGTACCATTCCAGGAGGTATTGGCATCGAATTCGATCAGCCCACCAGCCAGCCCTATGGCCGTAATGACCAATAGCCCTGGTACAAACCAGAGTGATTCCTGTAGTTGCTGCCAGTAGTGTCGAAACCGTGTATTCATCGAGAAACCATTTATAGCTATTCTGATTAACCAGGTCTGTAAAAAATGGTTACAAAAACCGGCTGACCGTGCCTTTCAGATTACCAGGGTATTTCCCGAATACCCTTTTCATTTCGCAGAAAATAGGGTAAACCAACGCCTTTTCGTTTGTCTGCCGATACACAATGCGGCTAACATCTGCGGGTTTTGGACAATTGTAGCGTAAAACACAGTGAATATACTGATTCAGACGAAGCTAAATATAAGAGAAAAAGACATAAGCTACTGGCAGTTAATGCCTTGCACTTCTTCTCTTACGTCCTTTCAACGCTGAGTTAGTATTACTCCCAGCCACCACCCAGCGAACGATACAGTTCCGTTAGCGCCAGAAACTGAGCCTGCTTGGTAGTGATCAGTGCCAGTTCCGCTTCCAGTACGCTGCGCTGTGCCGTAATCACTTCCAGGTAAGAAGCATACCCTCCCGCAAACAGGTCATTGGATGTAGCCACAGCCTTACGTAATACGTCGACTTCCTGGCTCTGCAAATCAGCTACGGCCCGATAGTTCTCAACACCCCGCAAATTGGTAACCACCTCGCTGAAGCCCGTCAGCACGGTCTGCCGATAGCGGTAAAAAGTTTCCCGGCTTTGGGCAACCGACTGCCCGTAATTGGCTTTCAGAAACCGGCGGTTGAACACAGGGGCAGTCAGGCCGCCCAGCAAACCAGCCGCAATGGACGCTGGATTAAGCAGCGTTTCAGGCCGGAACGAATTCACTCCTACGTAGGCCGACAAATTGAGCGAAGGCAGGAACGACGCACGAGCTACATCGATGTCGATATTGGCGGCTTGTAATTCCAGTTCAGCCTGCCGGATATCGGGTCGGCGGGTAAGCATCTGGGTGGGTAACCCCACCAGCACCTGACCGGGCAACTCCCACTCCTGGAGCGATTTACCCCGTTCGATGGGTTGCGGAAAGCGGCCCATCAGCCGATTCAACTGGTTTTCTGTCTCGATAATTTGCTGCAGAATCCGACGCTGCCGACTTCGGGTGTTGAGCAACTGGGCCGTAAACTGCTGCACAGCCAGTTCCGTTACCCGCCCCGCCAGTTTCTGCACCTTCACCAGTTCGACCGCATTTTGCTGAAGATCGATATTTTTCTGGATAATCTCCTGCTCACCGTCCAGGGCCAGCAGCGCGTAGTAGTACCGGGCAACTTCAGCCACTAAAGAGGTAATCACCAGATTACGGCCTTCCTGCGAAGCCAGGAACCGGATGTAAGCGGCTTTCCGGCGGTTGCGCAGTTTTCCCCAGAGGTCAACCTCCCAGGTACTGCGGGCACCCAGAAAAAAATCGGGCGTGGGATTAGGAGCCAGTTGATTACCCGATACATTATCGGATAAGTTCGTGTCGTAATTACCCACCCCACTCATGGTGTACTTCCCAAACCGGTCAACACCCGCCGAAGCCGCCAGATCGACCTGCGGCATCAGAAAACCCTGACTGTAGTTGTAACCCGCCCGCGCCACCTCGATCCGTTGCGTAGCTATCCGTAAATCCAGATTGCCAGCCAGCGTCGTATCGATGAGGTGAATCAGATACGGATCATTGAAAAAGGTATGCCAGTTTTCGGTACCGATACTGGTCGAATCGTCACTACCAACAAAGAAAACGGGCGTTGGCCGGGCAGATGGCTGTTGCAGAGGCTGGTAGATCATCTGACAACCACCCACGGCAAACAACAGAAAAAGGGGAAGATAATACTGTATTTTAATCAATTTGTTCTTGAATGACTGCACCATTGGGGTGGGATTGGCTAATTTCTAAAACAGACTCGTCTTCGTGGGCAGGCTTGGAGTGGTCATCCTTGCGGGATGATTTACCGGATTTAAGCCGTTCGGCCAGTTTGGCAAAGGCTACATACAGGCCGGGTACCAGCACCAGTCCAAAAATAGTACCGGTAAACATACCCCCGGCGGCTGCGGTACCAATAGACCGGTTACCGATCGCACCGGCACCCGATGCTATACAGAGCGGAATAAGGCCCGCAATGAACGCAAACGAAGTCATTAAAATAGGGCGGAGACGGGAAACGGCTCCTTCCATCGCGGCTTTCACAATGGGTACCCCTGCTTTTTGTCGCTGGTTGGCAAACTCCACAATGAGAATGGCGTTCTTGCCCAGCAACCCAATGAGCATAACCAGGGCCACCTGAGCATAAATATTATTCTGCAAACCAGCCAGTTGCAGGAAGGCAAACGACCCAAAAATACCGGCGGGTAAGGATAGAATAACGGGTAAGGGNAAGAATATGCTTTCATACTGCGCCACCAGCAGCAGGTACACGAATAACAGACAGATGGCAAAGATGTACAGGGCCTGGTCACCGGATTTAATCTCCTCCCGCGTCATACCCGACCATTCGTAGGTGAACCCTTTGGGCAACTCCTTGGCGGCTACTTCCTTAATGGCCGTAATGGCATCCCCGCTACTATAGCCGGGGGCAGCATCGCCATTAATCATGGCCGAGGTGTACATGTTGTAGCGCGTTAGCTGCTCCGGGCCGTACACCCGCTCCATCGTAATAAAGTTGGAGTACGGCACCATTTCTCCTTCGTCATTCTTGACGCGCATGGCCAGTACGTCTTCGGGTTTCTTCCGGTAACTCGGTTCGGCCTGTACCATTACTTTGTACAACTGCCCGAAACGGATGAAATTAGATGCATAAAAACTACCCATCAGCGTTTGCAGCGCACTCATGGCATTCTCAATGGATACTCCCTTCTGAGCCGCTTTCTCCTGATCGACGTGCAACAGGTACTGCGGGAAACTGGGGTCGAAACTGGTAAAGGCATCCCCAATTTCGGGGCGTTCTTTCAGGGCATCGATAAACTTTGCGGCTACGTCGGCTGTTTTCAGCAGGTCGCCGGAGCGGCCCCGGTCCAGCAGGCGGAGTTCAAACCCGCTGGAGTTACCGAAACCCGGCACGGTGGGTGGTGGAAAAAACTGAATGCTGGCATCCGTTACGGTTTTGGTTTTTTCTTCCAGCTGGGCAATCAACTCCCGCATGGTTACAGTCCGCTCCTCCCAGGGTGTCAGGTTAATCATCCCCATCCCATACGAAGCCCCGGCCCCATCGGTCATCAGGCTAAAACCGGCCAGCGTCGAAATATTCTCGACCGATGGCAGCTTCGAGGCTATTTCCTCAATCTCGTCCATTACCTTCTGGGTCCGGTCCACGGTGGCGCCTACGGGCGTGGTAACGTTGACATAAATCATTCCCTGGTCTTCTGTTGGAATGAAACCCGCTGGCAGAATGGAACTGACTCCCCAGGTAGCTACGACAAACAGCAGCAACAACCCCCAGGTAACTACGCTGCGATTCAGCACCCGGCGCAATAACCCCTGGTACTTACCCGCCAGCGAATCGTATCCCCGGTTGAAGGCAGCAAAGAAGCGATCCATTAATCCAGTCTTCTTGCCTTCATGCATCGGCCGGAGCAGAATGGCACAAAGCGCCGGGGTCAGGGTCACGGCATTGATACCCGAAATAACGATGGATATAGCCAGCGTGAGCGAAAACTGCCGGTAGAAAATACCCACCGGCCCCGTCATGAAGGCCACCGGAATAAACACCGCCGACATTACCAGCGTAATGGCCACAATGGCACCGGCAATATCACTCATAGCCGCAAACGTAGCGACCCGGGGCGATAGATGTTCCTCTTCCATTTTAGCATGGACAGCTTCCACCACAACAATCGCGTTATCGACCACAATACCGATGGCCAGTACCAACGCAAAGAGGGTTAACAGATTGATGGAGAAGTCAATCATGCTCATAAACGCAAACGTACCGATCAGCGCTACCGGCACGGCCAGCGCGCAGATAAGCGTGGAACGCCAGTCCTGCAAAAACAGGAACACGATGATAAACACCAGGATGAAGGCTTCAATCAGCGTTTTGATTACTTCATGAATCGACGCGTCCAGAAACCGGGATACGTCGTAGGCGTAGTTGTAGGTGATACTCGACGGAAACGAGGTTTCCTTTAGCTCAGCCATCCGCGCTTTCACGTTGGCAATAACCTCGCTGGCGTTGGAACCGGGACGCTGTTTGAGCATAATAGCCGCCGAGGGGCGTCCATCCGTTTTGGACAGTACGCCGTAATCCAGCGAGCCGAACTCTACACTGGCAATATCTTTCAGCCGCAGTAGTGAACCGTCGTCGTTGACCCGCAGCACAATGTTTTCGTACTGCTCCGGTGTATTAAACTTACCGGTGTACTTCAATACATACTGCAACACCTGCGGATCGCGGTTGGCACTTTCTCCCGCCTTTCCGGGAGCCGCTTCTACGTTCTGCTTCCGAATCCCGGCAATGACTTCATCCGGCGATATTTCGTACACCGTCATGCGGTCGGGTTTGAGCCATACGCGCATCGAGTAATCCCGGGATCCCATGATCATGGCCAGTCCTACCCCATCAATCCGCTTGAGTTCGGCCAGGATGTTAATGTCGGCAAAATTGTAAATGAACTTCTCATCCACCGTCGGGTCGTCGCTGGTCACGTTAATGTACAGCAACATACTGTTCACCTCTTTTTCGGTGATCACCCCGGCTTTGATTACTTCTTCGGGCAACTCATCCACCACCGATGTTACGCGGTTCTGTACGTTTACGGCGGCTAATTCGGGATCGGTGCCTACTTCAAAAAACACCTGAATCAGCGTCGACCCGTCATTACTGGAAATGGAGGTCATATACGTCATATTCGGCACCCCGTTGATTGCCCGTTCGAGTGGGGTAGCTACGGCCTTGGCGCACACCTCGGCGTTGGCACCGGTATATTGCGTTGTTACGGTAACGGAAGGCGGTACGATTTCAGGAAACTGGGTTACGGGAAGTCCCAGCAAGGCCAGCAGGCCCATCAAGACAATCAGCACCGAAATTACCGTTGATAGTAAGGGTCTCTTGATGAATGTATCAAACATAATAACTGTTTTTCTGACGTTGGAAGGCGGTATTCACTAATCACTGGCGGGCAGTTGCATACATAGCCAGGAGGCTATCGGCAGGCATCGTCTTTGGGATGATGGTCATACCGTCTTTTATGCTCTGGACTCCCTCATACACAATCCGGTCGCCCGACTTGAGGCCCGACTGAACAATGTAAAATTGGTCGACTCGGCTCTGAGGCACAAAATTCCGGGTTGTAACCTTGTTTTTGGCATCGACGATATAAACGAAACTTTTGTCCTGTACGTCGAACACCGATTTTTGCGGCACCAGTATCGCGTTGGTTACGTCGGTACTCAGGCGAACTTTACCGGTGGCCCCGTGGCGGAGCAACTGGTTGGGATTGGGAAAGCGTGCCCGGAAAGCAATAGTCCCGGAGTTACCTTCAAAAATGGTTTCGGTGGTCTCTATTTTCCCTTTGTACGGATAAACCGTATCATCGGCCAGGAGCAGTTCTACCTCGCGGGCTATCGTTTTTTCAGAGTTGAGTCTTTTTTTGACGTAGGCCAGATACTCTTTTTCGGATACGTTGAAATAGGCGTATATCTGCCGGATGTCTGTAACAGTAGTAAGTAAAGACCCCTCTTCGATCAAACTGCCCTGCTTATAGGGTATCCGATTGATGACACCATCGAACGGTGCTCTGATATCGGTGAGCGATACCATTCGCCGGGCATTGGACAGGGCTGCCTTTGCCTGATCGATGGCTCCTTTGGCTACCTCAATTTTTGCTTTGGCGAGTTTCAGTTCGGAGCCGGAAATAATATTCTTATCGACCAGTAGTTTTACCCGATCCATTTCTATAAACGCTGAACGGGACTGTGCCGTAGCACTCTCCAGGCTGGCTCTTGCCCTGTCTACGCCTACCTGATATTCGGCCGGGTTGAGCCGAAAAAGGAGCTGCCCTTTATGAACGGCCTTTCCTTCATCAACCAGTATCTTGTCCAGATAACCAGCTACCCGGGCGCGTACTTCCACGTTTTGTACCGCTTCAAGATTACCTGCATAATCGCGGTCGAGCGTGGCACTTTGACGGCTGAGCTGAATAACTGGAAATGGCAAATTGGCCGCCTGTTTTTTTGTCTCGCTTTTCGAGGTGCAATTGGTTAGCAGGAAGCTCAAAAGCAGCACACTAGTGCCTAAATAATAATTCATACAAGTACGTTGATCAGGATAGTTTTTAGTTTTTTCGCTAATACAGGCAACTACAAGGTAACTAAGAAAGCAGGGCCCTGTTTACATGCTTTGGCAAATAAGGGAATGAGTGCATAAAGTGGCTTAGAAAAATATTAGAATTTACTTAGAATTAGGCGAACAGGGGCCTTTTAATCGATAAAGTCAGCCATCCAGTCGCTCAACGAATAATACAGAACACAGGGCCATAACAGGTGCCCTGTGTTTACGAATTTCTGTTTTTCCGGCGGCAGCCTGCCTGTGCAGTCAGTCACTTTTCCCCGTATTACGCTACTTTTGTCTGTCCTTTACTACACGTTTTTCCTGTCGGCCAGCCGCGCCTGGGTATCTGAATAATCAATGAAGATGAAAAATAAATTAGCCCTGCTTGCTCTGCTTGCCTTTGCTATCGATGGAATGGCTCAGGTGGTGGGTACCACAAGCGATCCTGTCGAACTGGTCAATCCGCTGGTGGGTACCGATTCCAAACCGAGCTTGTCCAACGGTAATACGTACCCGGCCATTGCCCTGCCCTGGGGTATGAACTTCTGGATGCCACAAACCGGCAAAATGGGTAGCGGCTGGGCCTATACGTACGGTGCCGATAGAATCAGGGGCTTCAAACAGACCCATCAGCCATCGCCCTGGATGAACGATTACGGCCAGTTTTCGCTCATGCCCGTTACCGGCAAACTGCGTATCGACGAGGAGGAGCGCGCCAGTTGGTATTCGCACAAGGCCGAAGTGGTGAAGCCCTATTATTACAGCGTTTATCTGGCCGACCATAACGTCACGACCGAAATTGCCCCAACCGAACGGGCGGCCAGTTTTCGGTTTACCTTCCCCAAAACCGACAGTGCGTACGTGGTCATCGATGCCTTCGACAAAGGGTCGTACGTAAAAATCATGCCGAAGGAGCGCAAAATCATTGGCTATACCACCCGCAACAGTGGGGGCGTACCGGACAATTTTAAAAACTACTTCGTCATTCAGTTCGACAAGCCGTTTGCAACTGCACAGGCCTGGCACGGTAAAACGCTGGCCAGCGACACGCTGGAGCTTCAGGCGGCCCACGCTGGGGCGGCAGTTCAATTCAGAACAACCAAAGGAGAAACGGTCAATGCCCGCGTGGCCTCCTCGTTTATTAGCTATGAACAGGCCGAACGAAACCTGGACGAGATTGGGAAAGACACCTTCGAAACGGTCAGAGATAAGGCCAAAACCGCCTGGAATAACGAACTGAGCCGGATAAAAGTAGCCGGTGGAACACCGGCGCAGATGCGTACGTTTTATTCCTGTCTGTATCGGTCGCTGCTATTTCCGCGTAAGTTTTTCGAGTTCGATGCCGATAAAAAAGTAATCCATTACAGCCCCTATAATGGCAAGGTGCTGCCCGGCTACATGTTTACTGATACGGGCTTCTGGGATACCTTCCGGTCGATGTTTCCGTTTCTGAATCTGATGTATCCCTCGCTCAATGCCCAGATGCAGGAGGGACTGGCCAATGCCTACAAGGAGGGCGGCTGGCTGCCGGAATGGGCCAGTCCGGGTTTACGCAGTGTGATGGTCGGATCTAATTCAGCCTCCGTCATTGCCGATGCCTATCTCAAAGGGGGCCGCAACTACGACATCAACACCCTGTACGAAGCCGTTCTGAAGAATTCGGAAAACGAGGGCCCGATGGATGCCGTTGGCCGGAAGGGAGTAAAGTATTATAACGAACTGGGATACGTACCTTATGACGTGGGCATCAACGAAAATGCCGCCCGGACGCTCGAATACGCTTACGACGATTTTGCCATTTACCAACTGGCCAAAGCCCTCAAGCGCCCCCAGGCCGAGATTGACCGGTTTGCCAAACGCTCCCAGAACTATCGCAATCTATTCGACAAACAGACGGGGCTTATGCGCGGCAAAAACAAAAACGGGTTGTTCCAGTCACCGTTCAACCCCTTTAAATGGGGCGATGCGTTTACCGAAGGCAATAGCTGGCATTATACCTGGTCGGTGTTTCATGATGTGCAGGGGCTGGTCGACCTGATGGGGGGCAGACAGGCGTTCGTGGCTAAGCTGGATTCAGTGTTTACTATGCCGCCCGTTTTTGACGCCCGTTATTATGGGAGCGTTATCCACGAAATCCGGGAAATGCAGATTGCCAACATGGGTCAGTACGCACATGGCAACCAGCCGATTCAGCACATGATTTATCTGTACAACTACGCCGGTGAGCCATGGAAGGCCCAGTACTGGCTCCGGGAGGTAATGGACCGGTTGTATCTGCCAACGCCCGACGGCTACTGTGGTGATGAAGATAACGGACAAACCTCAGCCTGGTACGTATTTACGGCAATGGGCTTTTATCCGGTTTGTCCGGCTACGGATCAGTATGTACTGGGCGCACCACTGTTCAAAAAGGTAACGGCAACGCTGGAAAATGGCAAAAAGATCATTATCAATGCCCCAGCTAACAGTGGTCAAAACCGCTACATCGACGCAATGCGGCTCAACGGAAAAGCATACGGGAAGAACTGGCTCAGTCACGAAACCCTGCAGCAGGGAGCCACTATTGACATTGATATGTCGGCTAAACCGAATAAACAGCGGGGTACTAAACCAGCGGATTACCCCTATTCATTTTCGTCCGAAAAGACGAATTAACGTACTGTAGCCCCGTAAGGTCTTCGAGACCTTACGGGGCTACAGTACGTTATAATTGCTCTGATGGGCTATTTACGCATCAAATCAGCATCAGGCATGAACCACAACGGAGTACACGCTGCGGTTTACGGAAGAAAGTCTGTTTACCTGAATTACCCGATACTGAATAATACGGTTAAACCGATCTGTCAGCATCGCAGTTTCCTTGGTCTGGCGTTTTTCTATTGCCTTTCGCATTTTAGCGTGTTGTTTCTTCAGGTCCTCAATCTCCTGTAAATGGGTAGCAATCAACAACAACCGCTCGCCGGAATCAACCTCTCCCGATGGTAGGCACTGGTGTTCATACCGGTGTTTTCGTCCCAATTCGTTTCGAGTTTCGCGCTCAAGAGCCAGGTTATCATCCCACTCTTTGATGAAACGATTTGTTTGAATTAGCAATACGTCTTTTTCCTGGTCAGTTTTCATAGTATTAAGTGTTTTTGGGAGCTTACAAAAAAGAATTAACTAAAAGCACACATACTACTGTACCCTGCTAAAATTGGGATGAAAAAGGGAAAGTTGGATTTTTGTAGTTCTCAAGCTCCAAATATCCCCCTTTCCCATGAAGCAGAACTTCATTGACCAAATTACAACACTCCTGCATAAAGCACCAATTGTAGCCAATTTAGCCCGTAAAAAGTTCGTCGCTCAGTTTATTATTGGGCTCATAAAAAGCAGAAATACACAATTTTGTGAGATTGCACAACATCTGAACGACAAAGTCAAGTTAGCCTCCAATGAAAATCGCATACAGGATTTTTTCCGGGAAGT
>NZ_KB893553.1 GCF_000374085.1 Spirosoma spitsbergense DSM 19989
GAGATGCCAAGCAGTTTACGGGTCTTTCTGATTGTCAGGCTCGTTCGGTCAACAAACTTGATTACCATTTTAATGCAGCCCTGAGCGCGGTTAACGTGGCTAAAGTTGAGCAGGGCGTTGGTCAACAACCCTTCTCGATGGCCACTATTAAGACGCTCTACCACAATCGTTTACTACTAGATCGTTTTTTTTCTATCTTACCCAAAGGCACTAAACTGGAGAAAAATGATCCTAGAGTGCGTCAACTTTATCACTTCGGCTGTATAGCCGCCTAAATATTGACTAACCATTGTTAGTTAGCATGTGCCAGATAATCACCGCCAGCTTGCGAGCGGTGGCTGTGATGGCCGCCACGCGCCCTTTCTTATAGGCAATACGTTTGAAAAAAGGACTTAGCTCATGATCTTTTTGATTGCCAATGGAGTTCGCAGCTTGACGCAGGGCAGAAGCGATATAGGACTTACCTGAGGGTGTACGATGACTAAGGATACGTCCACCGCTGATTTTATTGTTGGGCACTAACCGCAGCCAACTAGCAAAGCTTTTGGCTGAGGCAAACTTATGGATATCCTTGCCCAAAGTGGTCATCAGACAAAGCACTGTACTATGACTAATGCCAGAGATGGCAAACAGATCGGTTTGAAAATAACTCAGCGCAATCTGGGAGACGTTGAACGCGGGCATATTCTTACTGCTCTTCTTTTTGTTTTCTGATGGTATTTTTTCGACTGGTTTCGAAACGCACTCCGCAGGCACACTGCGACGTAGGGCCTCTTCGATGACCTTATCACAATCCAGCAGCGCTTTCTGGTAGAGCTTATAAAAATCCAGGGACGCCTGCAATTCAATCGGATCGCCGAAGCGACAATTGTTCCGCTCGCCACCACCCCGGAAGGGATTGGGCGATTTCCTCTTTGGATTTTTTCATACGAATGTCTACCAGAGAGGCTAATTCATGCGGATCGCGGTTGCCAGCCAGAATCGCTTCAATGATAACCAGTCCGGATTTACCCGTGATGTCGCGAATGGCTACATCCAGACGAATATTCATCAATCGAAGCGCTTTCTGCATTTTGTGGATATAGGTAGCCTGCTGTTCGATGATGTGCTGACGATGATAGTAGTAAGTTCGAAGTTCCTGGAGCGTATCGCTCAACAAAAAACTACCCGACAACAACCCTAGGGAG
Source organism: Spirosoma spitsbergense DSM 19989 (assembly GCF_000374085.1). Lineage (GTDB taxonomy): Bacteria > Bacteroidota > Bacteroidia > Cytophagales > Spirosomataceae > Spirosoma > Spirosoma spitsbergense. Next base: position 1,188 of record NZ_KB893553.1, read on the forward strand.
TGAAGCCGTTGAATCCATAGACAATCGATGACATCCGTTTTTCGGCCTTGCACATTTTTAGTCTGACTACCGCCTACTAATAGCACGTCAAAGCCTGCTTGCTGGAGCGCATTGAACAGGGTTTGCCAGTAACTACCCGTGCTTTCCATGGCGACCGAAGTAATGCCATACTGCCGCAAATAGTCAATTAGATACTGATGGTCCTGGGTGTAAACACCAAACGATTTTACGTTTTCCTTATCCTGATCGACGGCTACCCAATGCTCTCGGGAGCCGATATCAATGCCAGCGGCATGAGCATTGACAACTGGAAGCGTTGCAGTTTGCTTTCCCATACGAGTTGACGAATATAGAGGTTAAATGACTTCAGGGAATGGATGGGTGAATCAGGATTTTTCTATACGGGATTCTCGAAGGAGATCACCAGTGAATTCAACAAGTACCTCTTGGAGAGGCATTATCCATTCCAGCCCAGATTTCAGCAAGGACTGACACGTACCATTCATAGGTTGATGGGCTTATGGCTGAAGCCCTGCCAAGTTGACTAAAAGACACAAGTATCCCTGCTCCTGTTGTCATGGGTATTCGATGGTACCCGCACAATCATTCGATTTCAGGACAAGACAGGTAAAAAATTACAAAAAAAATAGTAACATATGATTTTTACTAAAATTTTCTTACCAGAGTATACAACGGCCCAGTAGTCAATTTTTTACCAATTTGATTACCGGGCCAATAACAGCCATAAGCAAGCACAGTCATTTCACGGGCTTATTTTTTACATTCGAGAAATACAACCTCTTAAAAAAGAATTAATATTATCCCAGCCTGGAAGACTTGCATTATTTTATTTTATAAAAAAAATCCGCATTTTGCGTGACCCAAATTAAATCCAACGGATACTGTATCTGCTTGATTTAACGAAAGTTCTATACATACCAACATGAACAATCCGGTAAGCTTCACAATAGGCCGTTCAATAGACAACGATCTTGTCGTTGATCAGCCGGGAGTAAGTCGCCTGCACGCCCGTGTAACCTTTGTCACTGATGAGGAGGTGATGCTTGAAGACAGTAAATCTACTTACGGCACCTACGTAAATGGTCGGCGAATATCCAGTACGATTATCAACCCCAAAAGTCAGATTGTATTTGGGCAAAGCGAGCCAATAGATCCAAAGAGTATATTTAATCTTAAATTCACAACGGCAGCTGTTGCTTCCGAGCCTAAAGCGTATAGTCAGAAGCCAGCACGTCCCTCAATGCGGCAACCTGTAGCAGAGCCAGTTGCTTCTTATCCCCAATCGCCTACTCCCCAGGCCGATCCACTGGATGTTCGGGATAAATTCCGCCGACTGGCCAATTTACAGGAAATGTATTGCGAAACCCGCGAATCTATTCAGATCAATGGGCCTAAGAAGCAGGGGTGGTTACGAGCCATTTTGGGCTTGGTTCCTCTTGCTGGACTAGCCTTTGGTAGAGAAGGGGCTATTATTGGTATTGTTGGGGCTGTAGCGGGTCAGATAGTAGCAGTTGAACTGTTCAACCCCACTAAAAAACTACTCGCACTCGATAAAGAGTTCAAACGGGACTACGTATGTCCATCATGCGGTACATTTCTGGGAAATATCCCCTATGTTGATTTATTACGACGCAGGCAATGCCGTGAGTGCAAAGCCAAATGGACCGATTAAGATCAACAGGAATTATAGTAAAGCTTCTCTTCGCATACCTAAATCAATTTATCATGACTAACAACGATGCCTACGACCCGTATGAAGGGGCCACGCAGTTTCAATCAAACCAGCAAAATCAACCCAATCAGCAATCTATGGATGCTGAAACGCCCGACAAATCGTTAAACAACGATCAGAAAAAGGCAATCATTGCCGCTGGTGTCGGTACAGCAGCCCTGGGTGCAGCAGCTTATGGTCTCAGCATGCTCGAAGATAATGAGAACCGTGACCTGGCTGATGGAGACGATACCGATGAAGGCGATGGTACCGGCGATGGCTCCGATAATTCAAAGAGCAGTCTGGCCAGTGCAATACCCATTACCTCTCCGCCCGTTGCCATACCAACGCAGCCCGTCGACCCGTTCGCTGGTTTGACGGGCTTTGATAAAGCATTTCATGAAGCGCGCCTAGCTATGGGAGGGGGCGGGCATACCTTTCAGTATGAAGGTCAGACTTATAATACGTACACCAGAGAAGAAGAGGCTAATCTGACACCCGACGAACGCAATGCGTTTCTGGCCTCCAACAATCTTATAAATACGGGGCATGGGCATCATGATTCGGGTACAGCAATAGCGGCTACAGATCCCGATCATTTTCCTTCGGTAACGCTGGACCACGACGCACCATCAGAATCCAGCCACGAACCGTCTGTGTCAATCGAGAGTGACGAAGATGCCAGCGTGTCGCTCGACTCAGACCACGACCTGCACCATGTGCATATGGCGGACACTGTTACCGATCCGGTAGCCACACTCGATGACCATGATATATCAATACATGATCTTCATGATCCACTGCACGATTATGACAATCATGCCGATGTAAGTGATTTTACGTAGCACAACCAAACAGGCATAGTCAACCCTGATTGGTTATGCCTGTTTACCCCTGTTTCATCCTTCGTTGGTTAAGTCTGTATGTGCCCAGGTTATGAGTGTTCCAAAACTGCGGATTGTTTGTGGTAATCCTAAATGTCGCTCTCCGCTTCTGGTTCAGAATCCCCATAAACTAAAAGAAGCCAAGTGCCCGGCCTGTGGCTTTCTTAATCCAATTCCTGAAGAGGAAGCACCTACGCAAATCCAGAACAGGTTACCAACTGAGCTAGGGTGGCTGATTATAAAAGATGAACAAACGGCTACGCAAACATTTGTGCTGATGATGGGGGCTAATACGATAGGTCGGCAGTCGAATCTGTCGCCTTCTACCCATATGATCATTACAAATGATGAGTTTATGAGTCGCCCCCATTGTACGCTCACGGTAAGAATCGGTATACTGGGTACCATTGAATATCTCTTGCAGGATGGAGCCGCACGTGACGATGGGCGCTGGAAATTTAGTACGAACGGTACCTATCTGAACGGGCAGGAGCAACGCCTGTCAGAATTCGATTGCCTTTATTTAAGTGACGGTGACATTATCCAGATCGGTGTCACCAAACTGGTTCTGAAAACGCTTCAGCTTTCTCAATCAATACAAAAAGCGTATCGACAAGTTGAGGATATGGACTATGGACGAACTGTCATTGGATTTAAAACGCCCTAGGTAAGGCGACCACACCATACCATTAAATTTATCTACCCTATCCCGATGGAAGTTAATATCGCTCAACCCTTAGGATTTTCGCAGCTTGGTAGCCGCAGTAACAATGAGGATACGCTGTTTCCTGACCCCAAAGTTACAACCGCTCAGCAACGGTGGTTTATGGTTTGTGATGGCGTCGGTGGTGCTGAACGGGGCGAAGTTGCGAGTCAGTTGACGGCTATTGAGTTTGATCAGTATTTTCGGAGTAATTCCGTTGCCACTGTTACTGAAACCTATATTCAGGAAGCACTGGCTTTCGTGCAGGATCGATTTGATGCGTACGTAGCTGATAACCCGCAGGCCGAGAGTATGGGCACTACACTGACCCTGGTGTATCGGCACGATGGGGGAATCACCGTAGCTCATTTGGGCGACAGCCGGGTTTATCTGATTAGAAAGGGAATTATTGTGTGGCGGACAGACGATCACTCTTACGTAAATGAATTGGTGAAGGCGGGCGTTCTCAGCCCCGACGAAGCCCGCAGGCATCCACAGAGAAATATTATTACCCGTGCCATTCAAAGTGGTGATAAACGGGCACAGGCCGAGATACAACTACTCAATGATTTGGAACCAGGCGATTATCTGTTCATGTGTACGGATGGTATTCTGGAACGAATCAGTGATGAACTCCTTGAAAAAACACTCGGAAGTGCTGATTCAAATGATGAAAAAATGAGCACGCTGCTGGCTTGTTGCCAGGGCCAGACTCGCGATAACTTTACGGCCTATCTAATTCAGGTAGCCAGTATTACGGGAAAGGCAGCGGCTTCTGCACGCGTACAATTGCCGGCTTATTCACGCCCTTATACCGATGATGACGATGATGCCGTTACGCTCATTGGAGTGCCCGTGCCCCGCCCCGAATCGCTGCCTGCTTATGCCAGTCTGACCGAGCAAAATGACCCCGCTCCCACTACGCACCGGGAGCCGGTATCCGCTCCTGTCGAAAGAGTTGCTACGGCTAATACTCAACCTGCCTTTGCGGCTAAACCCGTTGTCAGGGAGCCGTCGGGTACTAAATTTTGGTTAACCTGGTCACTGGTCATATTATTGCTTGGCGGAGGGTGTTTTGCCCTCTGGTATCGATATGGAGATACGATTCAGGAGGAAACGAATCTGCTTGCTTCTGCCCCTAAAAAAGCCATCAACAGCCTGCCAGATATTGCTGCCAGTGATCAGCAAAAGCAGCGTAATACTCAACCAAAAGTACCCGGAGACAATACCTTATCTGATACGGAAGATGAAATGGTGGAGACCGAATTGACGGTGCAATCAGGCATAAATGGAGATGGGGTTGAAGTTATTGCGACAAAGAAACACTTGAACCTGGAAGTTACCAAAGCGTCAAACGGACAGCGGGGGCTTCGGTGGATAGCGGGTAAAGAAATATTCTCGCCCCAGTTTCAGAAGATTTACATCAATGAATTTGAATATGGGTTGATACCCGCTGAAATAAAAGCGCAAAAGGATCGCGTGTATATTAGTCAGCAGGGTGGGATTTACGAGAAAAGGGGGAAGGTTAGTAAAAGATGTGGGTTCGTACCGGTACAGAAGAACGGTTCCTGGATATACCTGAATTTAGCCGGGTACGAAAAGCTGAAACTGGGTATATACAAAAAAGCCGGTGTATTCGATGAAAAAACGTGTACCGCCAATGTGGAGGATGCGTATGGCAATATGTTTAGCATTGATGGTTCGGGGGTACGGCAAACTAAAAAAGAAGTCAGTCAATAAATTACTCCCGGAGCCACTATGCTTTTTTCACTCCTCTTCGTCGCCTGTAGTCTGATCAGCCAATTGAGCGAAAGCCTGCCCCAACAGACCTTTGCGGTGGTGGTAGGTGTGTCAGATTATAAGCTTGGCTTACCGAATAAAGGTGATTTACACTACTCGGGCGATGATGCCCGTAACTTCTGTGAACTGTTGAAGAGTCAGGCGGGCGGGCGGGTTCCGCCAACAAATATTCGCCTGCTGATTGATCGACATGCGAGTCGGGTCAATATTTTACAAGCAATGACCATTTTTCAGCGTGCCAGGGCCAACGACCGGATTATCTTTTTCTTTTCAGGTCATGGCGACGAAGGGTTATTTTTGCCCTACGATGCGTACATGTCAGGGCCTGATTTGGTATTACAACATGCCGTTGTTAAAGCCGCCTTCCGTAAGTCGGCAGCCCACATAAAGTTTTTAATAGCCGACGCCTGTAAATCGGGTAGCATGACCAAACGCCTGTATCCTCATGCGCTCAATAACCATGATTCGGTCTCTGCCAATGATACTACAAACATTGCTCAGGCTAATGCGAACAGCAGTGTAGTGGTTATTCTTTCATCCAGTTCCAACGAAGTATCGCAGGAAAGCAGTCGGCTAAAAGGAGGAGCTTTTACCCATTACTTAGTTGAGGGTGCCCGCGGGGCTGCCGACAATGACCCGCACGATGGCATTGTGACCATCAAAGAATTACACCGGTACATTTGGCGCAAAGTGAAAGCTGAAGTAGGGGATGGTCAGACGCCGAAAGTTTTTGGCCGTTTCAGCGACACCCTTGCCTTTGCATCACTTACGCCGTAACGAGCCAGTATCCACAACAGAACACGTAAAATCACTATGATTGGCATTAAACTTTTTGACTACGAAATAACCCGCAAAATTAAAGCGGGAGGAATGGGGGTGGTCTACGAAGCCCGGCGCGTTTGGGGTAAGCGGGAACGGGTGGCGGTAAAGTTTCTGCTCGAACAACTTCGGGATGACGACAACATCCGACGCCGGTTCATTCGGGAAGCCGAAATCCTGGAGATGTTGACCCATCCCCGAATTGTTCGAATCCTTGGCCTGGACCCTGACCGTGATGCTTTTGTGATGGAGTTCGTTGAGGGAAAAACGCTGGCCGAACACCTGCGAAATAATCCTCATACCTATCAGCAGCCTCAGGTGGCAGTAGAGATGTTTGCTAAATTATTGGATGCTTTTGATTACGCGCACCATGTTGTTATTGAGATTGGCTCCCGTCAGGAACAAGGGGTAATTCACAGGGATATCAAACCCAGCAATATCATTATCGAACCTGATGGCAACCCCAAGATTCTTGATTTTGGTATTTCCCGAATATCGACTTTTGAGAGTACGCTTACCGATCCCAAACTGCAAATGGGCTCGGTTGCTTACATGAGTCCCGAACAGATCGTTAATCCGGCTGGTGTAGACTGGCGAAGTGATATTTATGCGCTGGGCGTTAATTTATGGGAATTGTTTGCAGGTCGTTCTCCCTACCCGCAGGTAACAAACTTCGATGCCGTCATTCAGGTACAAAACAGCATCCGGAATGAACCGCTCCCCTCGCTGGTAGAACTGCACGCTACTAACAATAGTGGGCAGCAGGCGTTTCTACAGCGGCTCGATGGTGTTGTAGCACTGGCCACAGCCAAAGATCCCACTCAACGCTACCAACGATGCCTCGACATGCGTAATGCGTTACTGGCTACCCTAAATTCAGCACAAACCACCTCACAGAATTCCCTGCCCGATGCCGTAATATTTACTGATGAAGCAATCGAAAGTTTGCCGCTTTACATTCCTCTGGTGCCGGAAACGTTCAGACCTGTTGAGAACAACGATGTTGAAGAAGAGGCACTGATGACCGAATCAGCCACGCGGATGCAGGAAGTAGAACTGGCGGGTGGTTTTACCGGGGGAGATAGTGCCCGGATGAATGAGGCTGTTAGTATAACACCCGATGGGTCTTTCCGCCCGGTCCATCACGCTGCGCCAATTGGGAATACCAGAAAAAAGCCGGTTTGGCTAGTCGCTGCAATCATGGGAGTCTGCATTGTTATTGGGGCTATACTCTGGTGGCCACGGCAAAAACCAGTTGACCCTGTATTAGGAGCAAAATCCTGGGAAATATCATCGGCATCCGATTCTACAATGGCTACTCTTCTTACCGCAGACTCCTGTTATGAGGTTGGTTTGCAGTACTTTAATGGAGAAAATGGTAAGCCCAAGGATTACAAGCGGGCTGCTATATGGTATCAGAAAGCGGCTGGTCTGGGAAATTCGTACGGCCAAAGTGCTTTAGGCTACATGTATCAGAATAGTTTGGGCGTTGAGCAGGATCATGAAAAGGCGTTACGGTTGTTTCAGGCTTCAGCTGCTCAGGGCAATGCCGAAGGGCAGAAAAATCTTGGATACGTGTATAATAATGGGCTGGGTGTTCCCCAGAATTTTAAGCTGGCCCTGAAATGGTATCAGGCATCGGCCAATCAGGGCAATGCCGAAGGTCAGGTCAATTTAGGGACTTTGTATGATAACGGAGAAGGCGTTGAGCAGAATAAAATGGAAGCCGTGAAATGGTACAGGCGGGCGGCCAATCAGCAACTGCCACTGGCAGAGTATTATCTGGGGACCATGTATCAATTTGGGCAGGGTACTGAGCAAAGCACCAACAAAGCAATCCAATGGTATAAACAGGCTGCCCAGCATGGGAACGAGGATGCAGAACAGGCATTAAGACAATTACGCGCATCTTATTAGACAGCAGTACTCATTGAGCTATTTCAGTGGTATTGCCATACCGTGTCAACGGGTACATCTACAGATAGTCAATCCAGGAAAACCCATTACCCTTCACCTAGCCGCATCAGTAAATGATTAAGATGAAAAAAATAGTGTTTTTAGGCATACTCTCGTGGTTCGCTATAGGGAGTTTACGGGCGCAGGAAACTATTTACCTGGCAAACGGAAACCGATCTGCGGGAAAGTTAATCGGTGCTGAAGGCGAAAAAGTAAAAATTGCCGTCCTCCGAAACGGACAACCAGCCTACTACAGTCTACGTCGGGAAAATGTGTTGCTGGCTTTTACGGACGATGGCCGCTACCTGATTATAAATTCGCTGGATACTGATCCTGCCAAAGCACAACAGGAAATTGATGCTTTCCAGAAAGGAACAGCTGTGCATCCGGCCTACGATTTGCTGGTGAAAGCAACGCCCCCAACGGTATTGCCCGGCACAATTCGCTACGAAAGTGATGATGTTGTCAATTATCAGTCACCTGGTGGAGCAGCTGTATCCATTAACAAGCGCGAACTGGCTATTATTTTTTACCGCGATGGTCGGCACCAATTGCTTAAGTCCCCTGCCGAAGTAGTATCCGCTCTGAATAGTACCCGCGCTGAGTTGACCCGTCTGGCTACGCCTGCCCCTGTGGTGGCCACTCCTCCCACAACTACGGCTAAAAAAATGGTTAAACCGCCCGTAAAAGGAGTGAAAGTGGCTAAAAAGGTACCGGCTAAAACGCCTTTGCCAGCCAGCTCGCCCACTCCCGAACCAACTCCGGCTACACCCGCTCCATCAACTGCCACAGAGGCAAAAGCAATGACCATTGCCAAACCCAAACTGTCCGATACTCAATACCAGCAGTACCGGTCGAGCGCGTTAAGCCGGGTTGATGAGTTTGTTGCTTACCTGAATGTTATCGCCAACAAAGAACTGGAGGATGACGAAAAAGACAAAGCAATTGATCAGGCTACCCGGCTTTTCATGTCGGAGGCAACCATCGACGTGTCATCAGCCAATCGGCCGGGAGTACGAAAATATAAAATCAGGGATTACCTGACTCGCCTGAAAATGCTGCCCTATTCATCGACAACGATTGAATGGACCGAAATTCAGTACGTCAGTGAATTGAAGCAGGCTGCCGATGGAAACTATTACGGCCTGATTACCGGACAACAGACATTTACGGGATACGCTGAAAATGGGAAAGATGTGCTGTATACGGACGTAACGGAAAAAAGTGTTCAGGTCAAACTAGAAGCCTATCGTAATTCTAAAAATGGTAATACGCAGCTTAAATGGGCTGTGCTGCTGGGAAATATTGGGCTGGTTGTCAAATAGTGATCCGGCACGAATAGATTGCCGTGGCCGGATGGTGTGAGTTATTTGATTTGACAGATAAGGCCTGAAACTGGAAAATAACGTTTACTTAACTACTCTGACAACCCAATAAAAACCTTATTATGAAAAGAATTTTATACGCATTTGCACTGGCAGGAATAAGTTTTATACATACCGGCGTGGTGGTAGCGCAGGGAATTACACCACGCGATAACGAAGACCTCAAGCTTCTGGCTAAACGGAAAGTTACCAACTTCAGCGATTTGCTGAACACGGTAACGTTCGAGGACCTGAGTGAATCGGAGCGAAAAGAGATTATTGCTAGGAGCTACGATACGGAAAAAAAGGCCCGCCTGTTTTACAATCCAGATGTAATCATTGAAAATGATATTCAGCCTGACAAGCCTATTGATCAGGCGGTTGATTTGAAAGTAGAAAAGTATTTCGCGAATCTGGATCTTTTCTACTCCAAAGCTCCCGACCAAACAATCACCTTCTCCGATATAATTATCTCCAACACTAAAGAGCGGAACTATGTCTACCTGAAAGTGTATTATACCCAGTTATTCAAAGGGAAAAATGCCCAGTCGACGGTCGCCTATCGGCCTGTCACCCGCGTAGCAGAGGTACGGGCCGAGCGGGTTGGTAAGAAATGGAACGGTTTTATAGCACACGTTGGATTCTTGGCCCCGGGAGATTCAGCTACCTCCACCCTGAACGATGTGGCTTTGGAGGCACCGGAAGCCCCTACCGATAGTGCATCTATTCGGCGCAGGCAGGAAGAGGAGGATCTAATAGCTGCACAACGTCAGAAAGAGCGACAGGAAGAAGAAAAACTACGGAAAGACTACGAGGATTTGATTACCCAGGGAGACCAGGCCCTGAATGCCCGGCGGTATGCCGATGCCCTGCGGATCTATGGCGATGCCGAAAAACGAAATGTTCAGAATGAATATGGCGATATAATACCCGCCCGTAAACTTGCCCAAACGAACCGGCTAATAAACGCAACCCGGATTGCCGAAAGTGAGTTGATTCGTGATGCGCGTGAGAAGGGCGAAATAGCCCGAAAAAAACGGAATTATGCCGAAGCCCTTGGCTATTTCCATCAGGTACTTGACAAACGACCTGACTCAACGGCACTCCAGACAGTTATTAAGGAACTGACGTTAAAATCAAACCAAAAGACGGAATATGACGAACAGTTTGCAGCCGGACAGTATAAGAAACTCCTTGATGAGTATAATAAAGTTATCAAGAAGGATAAAACGAATTCAGACTGGTATCTGGGCAGGGCCAAGTGTTATCTAAAACTCAATGAAGACAAAGATGCCCTGAAAGACTTAAACACATCGCTCGAACTTGATTATGCTAACCTGGATGCCCTACTGGTTCGTGCTGATCTGTATCGTAAGCAGGGAAATTTACCAAAAGCAATTACCGACCTGTCGGCTTACCTGATTATCGATCCTAAAAATGACGTTGTATTCGGGCAGCGTGCTCACCTGCGAATAGGTACGAACAACCTGGCGAATGCGGATGAAGATTTCTCCCAGGCAATAAAGATCAATGAAGAGCAGATACCAAGACTGGTTCCACCCGGAAAACAGGCAGCTGTTGTAAAACAGGCTACCTACTTCTACGACCGGGGCCTGTTGCGCTATCGAACGCATCTGGATTCGATGGCTATCGTTGATTTTGGCGAATCAATAAGAATGGCCCCTGCCATACCGGAGGCCTATTTCTGGCGCGGGCTGATTTATGCCCAGCAGAAAAAATATACCCAGACAGGTACCGATTTTCAGGAAGCTACCACGCGCAAGGTTCCCGCTGAGTACACAGTACGGATTGATTCTGTGATTAACAGTCTGTATTTATTGGGGCGACAGGCAAACGAAGCAAAAAATTATTCAGAAGCTGTTTTGCAGCTTAGTAACGCCTTGTCCGTACGGGCTGAACTACCCAACGCCTTGTACGAACGCGGCCTGGCTTACCTGAACGAAAATTCGTACGAAGAGGCTATCCGGGACCTGACAGCTTCCATCACCTACGCTCCCAATGAAGGGCCCGCCTACGACCGTAGAGCTGTGGCATACATGGCTTTGGCTCAGTACGATAAAGCAATTGCTGATTACCGGCGCGCTTCTACACTGAACCCTGCCAACTATCCGGCTATGCTCGGCGAAGGAACTGCGCTGATTGAATTGAAGCGATACAAAGAAGCGATTCCACCCCTGCTTAGTATCAAACAAGTACAGAAGAAAATCGAAAAAAACTATACGCCCGCCTTCTTTCGGGATGCCTATTACCGGCTGGGTCGTGTGGAGTTTGCCACGGAACAATTCGATAAAGCCGTTGACGACTATTCTACTGCACTGAAATTTGATGAAACGTTTGCAGAAGGATACACAGCCCGGGGAGCAGCTTACGAGGAACTTCGCAAGTTTGACCGGGCTATAGATGATTATCAACGCGCCATCGATCGTAATCCAGCCGTGGCAGCCCGCTATTTGGACAAAGCTATGGCACAGGAAAAAGGCGGAGATCTTGCGTCGGCCATCGCAACCTATTCGAATGTAGTTCGCCTGGATTCTGCCCAGCAACTGTACCCCCGTGTGTTGCTGCGTCGTGGCGTAACCTATCGGTTAAATGGTCAGTATACAGAAGCACTGGGCGATTTAAAACAGCCTGCTCTGGAAAAAGATACGGCTGTGTGTAGTTACGACTGCTGGTTAAATATCGGTTTGGCTTATCTATACGCAGGCCAGCCCGATGAGGGGACACCTTATCTGGCCAAATGCCTTCAGAAGTCTCCCTTTTCGGCCTGGGCGGCTTATGCTACAGCCTGTGCCAGTTTACAAAAAGATAACGAAGCAGAAGCCCTTGTTTGGTTTGACCGGGCTTTTCAGGAAAAAATCCTCACACCCACTGATATCAATAAAGATAAACTGCTAAACATAGCCCGTAAAGATTTTCGTAAAAACAAAGAGTTTAAGAAACTATTGGATAAATACGGGAAATAACCCGTACTACAAGGGTAGTTACTGAGCCTACCTTTGTAGTACGGGTCAGTAGATTTTCCTTTAAATAAAAAGACCTGGTTATTCTGGCTGATACTGAATGAAGTTTTTTGTTAATCATTTATTATTCAGCATTTTGCGCTTGTCTGTGTAACATACAGATAAAACAAATTCCGAATTGCTCAATTGGGAACGAATGAGTTTTTCGATTGAAGAAGTATCCTTCTGCCGATGCAGGCAGGTATACTTTTACTTATGTCCACACTTGATTTTACAACCATGAAATTGCCAGCGCGATTCATAGTGCTTTTGGGAAGTGGGTTATTACTGACCTGCTCGCTAGCGATGGCACAGGATGAACGAAGGTATCAGGCTTATTATAAGCAGGCTCAGGGCTATGAAAACCTTAAAGATTACCGGAAGGCCATCTCCGCCTATCGACAGGCTCAAGCCAATGCCACGACGGAAGCTGGTAAAAGCATTGACAAAAAAATTGAAAGTCTCGATGAGTGGCTGCGGATGCAGCAGTTAGTGAAAACAGGGCTAACCAGCGAGATTGACCAGCGAATTAACCAGTTGACCAGCCTGTCCAATCGGAAACGGTTTCGTGAAGAATTAAAAAAACTACAACTGCGCGATGATGCACCTACAGCAAGCTATCAGCAGTTGATGCATCAGGTTGAACTGGAGGGCAACAACCTTGAGGTAGCTGGTCCTCCCATAAACCCAACCATCAGACGGCCGGCTCCAACCCGCCGTTCTTCAGCCAAACCCATTACACCCCCACCCAGGAAGGCTGTTGTTAGCATGCCCGCTGCTGTACCAAAATCGTCTCCCGATTTCAGGACCACTAAATCAGCGGGGGCATTACCCATAGGTTCAGGAAATCCTCATCAATAGCGGTTGCTGTATTGGGTTTCGTTTCAAACCATCCGTTTAGGATTCTACGAGTTTATGGGGCTCTGTAGGAACAAACAGGGTGATTTCTTAAGACAGGAATTCCTGAAAACAGCCGACTGATTTATCATAAAGTTACTCGATTTTGAGTAGGTAAACGGCTGTATGTCAAAGCGTAATGTTGCATGTGCCCTGCGTTAACTTTATCTCATTATCTAATCATGTTTTCCATTAATCTTTCTTTTGGTATGCGTACTTTTTTTTACCTCTTTCTTTTACTGGCTCTGGGCAGTTGCAGTAAAAAGGTGATGGTTCGGTTTAAGCAAAAAGAGGCTGAAATAACCTCAAAAGAGTCATTAGCCTTGCTTATGCTGGTCAACAAATCGCCCAAAATAGTACTTCGCGTACCAGATGCACAAAGGGTTGTGTTAAGAAGCCCGGCTACTAACAACAAGTACCAGAGCGATTCCAGAAAACTAACCGGCTCACAGCATGAAGTCGTATATGATGACAGAATGCTGTACAACGTCGTTGAAAAGCAGCTATTCGAAAACTTGAATGTTATTGATCGGAAACTCTTCAATGAGGTAATGAGCAAGGCTAGTAATGTCGATTACTCTAGGCTAAATGACCTGACAAACACAGACCTGATTTTGGAATGGGTCAACATGGACCGGCAGGTACCGTACACAGCGAACGAATGCTACCAGATAAGTAAGAAAGGAAAAGAGAAGACGATTGGCCTGGAAAACAAGTTTCGACGCCTGGGCGCGTCTATCGAATTCAGGCTCGTTCAGGTCAAAACCAATCAGATGGTAGGTAACTACGTATTCAACTACACCCCTTGCGCTACGGGTTGTGAGTATCTGTATAAAGGGGGCAAACTGTTGCCCCTCGTTAAGCATACCCAGCTTGGCCCTTATGAAATTGCCAGCCAGGCCGAACTCGAAAAATTCATGACAAGTGCTACCCGGCAGCTAGTTGACGCTATCCGTTAACCATCCAACGCTATGAAAAGACGACTATATACGCTCTTCGTTCCAGTGGTATTTACCGTTGGGTACTGTTTGTCGATAAACTCCATAAAGGCCCAGGTTCTGGATACCCCGAAGGATATTGTTTATCTATTTACCGGTGATGCCGCTTTTGATGTACGAATTACGGATGTAACGGCCGATAAAGTATTGCTAAAGGATGATAAAGGTAAAGTAAGCGGCTTCACCCGGTCGAATGTATTGATGGCTTTCAGTCAGCAGGGTAATTTTCTGATCATCAATGAATTATCGACCGACCTGGATTCGGCCAGGCGACAGGTGAAAGCTTTCCTGGCTGCCCCGCTCCGGTCTGATGGAAATGACTACCTGATTATTGCAAATCCCCTGTCTGTTAAAGCGGCCCGTATTGTGGTCGATAACAATAACATAGTCAATTACAAAACACCGGAAGGTAATTCGGCTTCCATCAATAAAAATGAGCTACTCGCTATTTTATACAGAGATGGCCGGCATAAGTTGCTTAAATCCCCCGGCGAAGTGGCCCCACTCCTGGCCGAAGTTCGGCCTGACCTGGAAAATGGGGGTAAACCCATTGTCAAACCGAATCCAGACCCGGCTCCTCCAATAGTCGATTCGATAGCGACGGTAGCCGAAAATAAAGGGAATTTACTGGTCCTGACGGACGACGAAAAAGAGAAGTATCAGGAGAGTTCTCTCCATCGTTTAGACGACTTTATTGTGGCTGTTAATACGGTAACTGACAGGAACCGAAGCAACGACGAGAAAGACAGAGCTATCAATGATGCCCTGAAGCTGTTTGCCGATGGAGCTACCATTGAGGTAAACTCCGTGAAGAACCCGAATCCCCGCCCTGTTAGCCTGAAAAATTACCTTAACCGACTTAGGGTACTGCCGTACCGAAAAACAACCGTCGAGTGGTACGAGGTAAACTTTGTCGAAAATCTGACCCCCACCGCCGATGGTCTCTACGAAGGTACTATTGCGGGAGAGCAACGATTTACGGCGCAGGGAGCCAACGGGAGAACAGTTTACTCGGATGTGACCAGAAAGAACGTACGGGTGAGGTTGTCTTCCTACGATAAGACAATTGACGGTAAGGCATCAACCAGATGGCACATTTTGCTGGGGAACATCAAAATAAACGTTGAGAATTAATGTGATGAGCAACTGGATAAAACAGGTCTGCTGCATAGCGCTTAGCTTATTGGGGAGTCATTCTATGTGTACAGGCATTCCCTGTCTGCGGCTGACGGGCGTGGTACAGGACTATGCCAGCCACCTCCCACTGATGGCTAATTTTTATGTTGAAACACAGCAGGGGCGTTCCAGTCTGGGTGTTAGTGCTGCGCCAACCGGGCAGTTTACCATTGATATAAGTTGCACAGCTACGGCACTCATCATCGAAAAAGCGGGGTATCGTACCCAAACGCTGTTGCTGAATCAGTTGGCATCCCGGCCAAACAAATCAGTAGGCGTTATTATTCCGTTGATTGCAGTTGACAAACGAGGGCTTGACCGACCTTATTTCCAGTCCGAACAAACGCATTTCGTCCAGAAAAACAGTAAACAGTCCAGCATTCGGCCGCAGCGTAACACGTTCGTTATCACGGATGCACTAACGGGGCAATTGCTGCCCGCAGAAATGTGCTTTACGTTTACGAAAACCGAGCTGAAACGATGTATGGAAACGAACAGATCAGGGCAGGTACGTATTGATTTTACGGAAAAGGATATCGTCGCCATCGATGTAACCTCACCCGGTTATCAAAACTACGGCGGAAATCAGGTAGTGGAGCAGGGCGACAGTCGGCAGTTACGGCACGATATCCGGCTCTCCCGAACCCTAACGATCCTGTCTCTACAGATCGGTCCATCGGTCGGTAACTGCGAATTGCGTTCGGAGAATGATGCCGGGAAAGTGATAGGTCTTCAGTCCGTTCCTGGCCTGGCCAATACCCTGGTGGCGTATGATCTGTTGCCCCAGCGGTATACGTTATTGATTACCAACAAACAACGGGAATTGCGCGAGCAACGGCCCATTGTTATTCAACCCGGTCTGAATACTGCCACCTCCGAATTGGCTCAGCCGGTAGCTGACGGGGCTACTTTAATGAGCCGCCCTGATTCGGCACTGCGCTTTGAACAGGCCAGCTATACGCTGCTACAGGATTCGCAGGCCTTGCTGACTCAGGTGGCTGCTTACCTGGTCCAGCATCCAGAACTGGCTATAATCATTACCGGCCATACCGATAAAGAGGGCAATGAGCGATTGAATCTGAACTTATCGGAATACAGGGCTAAGGTGGTATCCAGCTTTCTCAGGAAT
Organism: Spirosoma spitsbergense DSM 19989; assembly: GCF_000374085.1. Taxonomy (GTDB): domain Bacteria; phylum Bacteroidota; class Bacteroidia; order Cytophagales; family Spirosomataceae; genus Spirosoma; species Spirosoma spitsbergense. Next base: position 17,666 of record NZ_KB893553.1, read on the forward strand.
CGTGGCGTAACCGACGATCGCATAGAGATGATTGGGCTGGGAAGCCAATTGATGGTTGCACCGAGTGATACAGAAGAGAATAAAGCCAAAAACCGGCGAGTGACGATAAAATTCATACCCAGAAAGACACCATGATTCACTGTGTACCGTATCGAAACTACAAGCTGTTTCTACTGGCAGTAGCTATTGGGATGAATGGATGTTACCAAGAACCCTCGCTACCGAACAGCCTGCTGCCACCTGGCTGCCGAATTTCTCAGATAGATACCATCGACTCGACCAGTCAGCATACGTATAACTACCAGTATGACCGGTTGGGCAACCGTACCATTGAAAGTGTTGACAGGTCCATTAAACGTGTTTTTACGTTTGATACGAGTGGCCTGTACATCAGGAGCCAACAGATAGACAATGTTACGCTGGCCTACCAGTACGATTCACTACGCACACCCTGGCGGATTAATCAAATAAGTGGCGGGGCGTATAAGTATGTATACACCTACGAAGGGGACAATCTGAAAACCTACGTGAGCACCGAAGGAGGAGTAACCCGAACGTACTCATTTACAAATGGCATACTGACCGGTCTTACCCTGAATCCGGAGACGGCTAAGGTGGACATAAGCGATGGAAAAATAACGAAAACGACTGATTCGCAGGGTAACGTAATTAATTACACGTACGTAAACGGGCAGGTAACGCAGGCGGAGTACCTCTACGCGGCTGGTGGACGCACACTGGTTACGTACACGTACGATGGGCAAAAACACTATGGGGCTGGGTGGCTGTTGGCCCGGGGTTTCCCGGGTACTGCCCAAAGTGGTCAGCCCGGACCCGGACTGGATGCTTTGGGTGAATCTATTCAACTAAATAACCTGCGTACCGTCAGTACACGGTTCTATAAACCAAATGCAGGTACAGAACCCCCTCTTTCAAAAAATCTAACCTACCAGCACCAGTATAATAGCGACGGGTATTCGCTCGGCTATGGCCGTAGTGATGGGGTTAGGGTTCGCTATACCTACGCCAACTGTTCTAACGAGTAACAGCCATGACTAAAACGACTACAAGACTCTTATTAGCCTGGCTATTTATATCCTTAACAGGGATAGTAGGCTCTGCATGGGCACAATCTCCGCAATTGCAGCTAACCGAAAAAGACCGGCAGAATATCAATGCGGAGGCACTTAAAGCCGTCAAACGACTTAATGCGTTACTAAACAGTTTAAGTGATGAAGACGTAGATGGCATTACCGCCGATTCCATGATTTTCAATAGCTACACGGGGCCTAACCGCTATTTCGATAACGTCAGTTCAATCATTGAAGATGATATTAATCCTACACATACATCAGCGGATAAAACGGACGATTTGCACGTCGATACCTACTTAAACCGGCTATTTCTCTACTACTCTAAACGGGGCAGTCAGGACAGTCAGGCAACAATCATTTTCTCGGAACTGACTCCGCAGGCTACCCAACAGGCGGGTAACGCTACGTTCATTAAAGTCTTTTTCAAATCTACTTTCAAAGGGAAATATACCGGTAAAGAAAACACCACTCCGCAACCTTATCTACCCCATGCACGAGTAGTTGAAATGAGTGTAGAAAAGGGAAAAGGGAAGTTTGAATGGAAACTCTACATCACTCGTCTAGGCTTTGTGCAACCTGGCGAGGGAATGCAACCGCTCGCAACAGGCAGACCTGACATTCCAGCCAACCTGAGCATAAACAGCCCCGAAATACCTTTCCGTCAGTCGGCAGGTCAGCAGCTTATCACGTTAAAATTCGATGCTAAATGGATAGAGGTACTAAAATCTGAAGCGTCAGATGTTCCAACGGGTTTTTACCAGCGTAAAGTACGGGCCGATGGGCAGGTATACGAATATGACAAGACGCGCACCATTGAATTTAAAGACAATAGTGACCGGTTTATTTTTCAGAAAGAAATAACGGCAAAGTGGTTTGACCGGGTCAATCCTATTGCTAAAAAACCAGCCAGGCCCGACACGGTGGCTAGTCCTGCTGTACCGATAGCGGTAAAAAGACCTGCCACCCGTCCCGATACAATCCGGGAAGTGGCGGTTAAGAAACCAGATTTACCCAAACCTAAAGTGCAAACGGATACCACCCGGCGCGTCGAAAAAACACCTGTGGCCACTATTACCGTGAAGCCAGCCAAACCCGCTACTGCTGCCCGGCCCGATTCCGTTCAGGGAGACGTAGCGGTCAATAAACTACCGGCGGCTACTATCGCCGTGAAGCCCGCCAAATCAGTGCCTGTTACTCAGCCCGATTCTGTTCCGCGGGTTGCCACCAGTCAGGTACAGAGGTTGAAAACATCAAAACCGATAGGGTTACCCTCAACCATTCCGGGTCTTATGGCTGTCAACAGAAAAGACTCCGTCCAGCTTGCTGGTGGTGAACTCACTCCCAAACCGGAAATAAAGAAAGAGAAACCACTCATTACCGTACCCGAATCGAAAACGCTGGGGCCAGTGCTGGCTAATGCGCTGGATGCCGATGCCAGAAAAGAGAAAGCCCGCTATCGTATGCAGGGATGGTTACAAATTGCGGCCGGTGTTGCCGGACTGGCAGGTAGTTACGTAGCCTACTCCACCATCAAGACCGATTTCGACGCTTATACCGCTAAAATGGACAAACTGAACGTAGAGTACACAAACTGGCTGGCCGTTACGCGCCAACCGGCGGGTGCTGCCGTCACGCCTTTGTCCATGAGCAGTTATGGGAAACCGGCTACCTATGGAGTTTACGCGGGAGGGTGCATCAGTTTGGGGCTGGTTGTCAATGGCATACGTTCACTGATGAAAGTTGGAAAGGTAAAGAGCAAAACGATTCCTGCTCCTGTTCTTCCCCGGCGTATTACCAGCCCGCCAACTACCATTATGAGTAATAAGAAATAGCTAGCTAAAATTATCCACACCATACCGATCAAATACCCATGAACAGACTTTTTACATTCCGATTTGTTGCTCTAGCAACTATTATTACTGTATTATTTCTGCTAAAAAGTAATCAATGTCAGGCAACCTATAAAGGATCAAATGCGGCTGGGCTTACGCTTACCGTAGCAGAAAGCCCTCTTTGCGTTGCAGAAAATGTTAGTATTACAAATATTCAAATTGAGATCACAAGCAGGACTACCGTTAGCCTAATATTCACCTGTAGATTTTCGAGCGGTAACGTTTACACGTACAATCAGTCAGGAACCATATCTGGAAGTACTGCCACCTTTTCGCGAGCGTCTTTTTATAGTTACTGTATAAATGATGTTGAATCGAGGAAAACTTATTTTACTCCTTCCATATCAGGTATTAGTTTTAGTGGAACCACCATGAATTGTACTTTTACCCTGTCAGCATCTGGGTACGCATCTGGTACAAAAAGCACTACTGTTTCTTTAACATTTCAAGGAACAAAGCCTTATTTTACTATTTCCGGAGCGACAAATAATGTAGTATGTAATACCAGCAATATATCCATTTTTGTCTTTGGAGATTACCCATCAAATGCTGCAGTTTGGGCAGGAGGTGTACAGATAGCAACTATAGTTTCAGATAGCTATTTTAGTTATGATTCTTCACCTTCAGTTTCATACGCTATCCCTGATGTGGATAACCAGAACCTCACGATTGAATTACGTTCTGCAGGAGGAAATTCATCAACAACGATTAGGGTAGGTGCTCCCTTACCGTCAACAATGAGTTTGTCAGCCAGTAAAGGGATGCCCTTATGTGATGTTCAACCCATTACCTTAAGCGTAAATAACCTACCTAGTTCGAATGTGAGTGTATCGTGGCCTGATGGTGGACCCACTGTTAGCACCCCTGCCACTAAAACATACAATGCCGTTATACAAAGAACAGCAAATGGATATAACGTCTGCCCTGCTGTGACAAAAAGCATCGCTGTCAGTATCTATAGTTTTAGTCCTTCCATAAATCCTGTCAATCCAAGCAAATGTCCCGAGGAAACTATCAATTTAACCGCCAGTCCGGGGGCAACAGGAAACTTTGGCTATACCTGGACACGCGATGGCCAAAGTGCCGGTGCCGACCAGACCGTTCAGGCATTCAACGCTGGCTCCTATACCGTGAGTGTAACGCCTAAAGATGTGAGTTGTCCGGCCAAAACCTCCACCATCACCGTCAGTAATAAGCCCAAACCAGGCCCACCCTCGGTGAGTGATCCCAGAGCACTATGCCAGAACAGTCAGCCTATCGCCCTCACAGCCGGTGGCGACAACTTACAATGGTTTTCCAGTGATGATAAGCCCATTGGTGCTCCCGTGTTGCCCAACACCGATGGCACAGGTCCCATAAGTTATAAAGTTACCCAAACTGTCAATGGCTGTACCAGCGATAAAGCTACAATCACGCAAAAATTCATCGCTGCCCCTCCCCAACCTGCCGTTGCTAACACGAAGCCTGAAGCTTGCCAAAACGATGCTGCGATTCAGCTATCGGCTTCCGGATCTGGTACCATCAACTGGTATGACTATCAGTACAAAGTCTTGCCCGGTGCCCCTGCTCAGCCTACCTCAGTACCGCCCAGCCCCTATACCTATTACGTCTCCCAGTCGGCTAATGGTTGCGAGAGTGAACGGGTAAAGATTGAAGTCCTTATTAAAGCAAAATCCCCTGCGCCGGGCAATGCCACCGTCGATTTCTGCCAACTGACCGGCAATCAGACCCTGACTATCAACGCCCAGAACCCAACCTGGTATACCAGTACCGGATCATCCATCGGGTCCACCGCCCCCGCCATCAACACCGATAACACCAGCCCCCAAACTTACAGGGTGGCCCAGAATACCAATGGCTGTTTGAGTGATCAGTCTGTCATTACGGTCAACATCAAACCAAAGCCAAGCCTGCCTACCGTCAATGCCCCGGCAACTCTCTGCCAGTTTGGCCAGTCAGTCGCCCTGGTCGCTACGGGAGTGAGTGGCTCCAGCCTACAGTGGTACTCCAGCGATGATAAATCCATCAGCACACCAGTGCCCAACACCGATGGCACTAATCCGATCAACTATAAAGTCACCCAAACCGTCAATGGCTGTACCAGCGATAAGGCCACCGTTGCCCAGACGTTCAACCCAGCTTCCGACAAACCTGACTTTACGCCGGGCTTCTACTGCGTAGGCTACCCCGCCGAGCCTCTCAGTGCCCGCACCCAGACTCAGGGTCCTAAATGGTACCTGTCAGGTTCCGAGATACCCGCTACCACCGTACCAGTGACCACCGAGGTTAAAGTTTTTACCTACCAACTAACCCAAACGCAGGCGGATAAGAAGGGGTGCCCCAGTAAACCCGTTGACGTGAATATTTCCATTCTTGCCACTCCGGTTACTCCTTCGGTACAGTCGCGGGGGCTGTGCAACAATCGCCCGCCCAGCTTTACACTGGACAGCCTGGTCAGTGGTGAGCGGCTGAAATGGTACGATGCCAATACAGGAGGCACGGGATCAACAACGACACCCAAGCCCGATGTGGGTGTTATCGGACCCAAAGTATATTATGTCACCCAAACCAATGCGGGCAACTGCGAAAGCCCACGAGCCACTCTTACCCTAACGGTCTATCCTATCCCGGCTGCACCTAAAGGCATTGTGAGTGGCCCCGTTTGCCAGACCTCGAATCAGGTTCAACCCGTGGGTACCTTCTTGGCCACCCCCGATACGGGCGGCACGTTAACCTGGTACTGGTCTGATCAATTGAGCGGTGCCCCCCAGCCACCTACCAGCAGTGCCACCGCCCAGCCGGGGACTTATACAGTGGCTGTGGCTCAAACCGTCAATGGCTGCATTAGTACCCCTACCGTTATTCCTCAAACCATTAACAAAGCCCCGGACAAACCTACCAGTACTGATCTATTGTTGTGCGTCAAAGATGTGGCCAAACCTCTGTCGGCTACCCCCGCAGCAGGTAGCAGTCTGCGCTGGTACGGGCAAAGTGAAAAAGACGGTACGGCCAGCACGCAGCCACCCCAGGCTACTCCCGACCGGGTTAAAACCGAAATCTACTACGTCAGTCAGGTGGATGGCAACGGCTGTGAGAGTCTACTGCCCCGACTGGCTATCAAACTCACCGTAGCCGATACGCCCCCGGCTCCCACTATCCCCAGTGTAACGACGGCCTGCCAGAACACCAACCCCATAACGCTGGTGGCGGGGGCAACGGCCAGCCTGATCTGGAAAGGCACCGACATTCAGGACACCACCAAAGCACCTACTCCGCCTACCGGCGCAGACAGGGTCTTTTCCTACACAATCACTCAGAAACTGGGTTCCTGCATCAGCCCGGCTAGTGTCTTCGCCTACACGATTATAAAAGAACCGGATGTACCTACGGCTCAGGCATCTTACCAGATATGCATCGGACAAACTCTATCTCTGTCGGCCACGGCGAGTCCGGCGACGAATACCCTGAAGTGGTACACCTCTCAACTCGATGCCACCAACCGGTCTAATGCCCTGACACTGGTAAAGGTGCCTACCGATAAGGGGCAAACGCTGAACTGGTACGTGACGCAGACCGACCCATATGGTTGCCAGAGTAAAACGGTGGGCCAGACCGTAACGGTCAGTCCCCAGTCGACGGCTAAACTGACGGGGGATGACCGGGTTGTTTATGATGACAATCTGCACAGCCAGGACAGCACCGCTATTCGGATTCAGTTTGGCGGGGCTGGCCCCTGGAATGTAACATTCTGGGATGGGAAAAGCACCGTAGTGGCTGTGGACCAGAATCCATTTGTAAAATGGGTACATCTAAAAGACTATGCTACCCTAACACCGGTGAACAGCCAGACGACGGCTAGTTTTGCCTTACAGACCCTCTCGGGCCAATGCGGAGCGGGAAGCCTGGCAGGTGCCACTTACACGCTGACGGTGCAGCGTTTGGTAACAGACATCGAACCACTACAGGCAGGTTTGTCGTTGGAGGTACTGCCCAATCCAGCAGCCACGACTTTGCAGGTAGAGTGGCAGGTGGTATCCCGTCAGGGAGTAATGTTACGCGTTGTATCATCGAGTGGTAGTGTGGTCTGGCAGGCAAGCCGGGTAGGATCGGGCGTGGTGCAACGGGAGAGTTTACCCGTCAGCGACTGGTCGGCGGGGCAGTATTATGTGCAGTTGGCGGGTGAGTCGGGTACGCTGGCAGTCCGCAAACTTATCAAACAGTAAAATCGGATGGGCCAAACCGGACGAGCACTATCGCAGGAATGATGGTACCCTGTTTGTCGGGTATTGGTTTGAGTAAACGCCTGGAAATTGACCGGGAAGTACTTAAAATCGGTAGAATTTTTAACGGAAAATAAACAACAGTAAAAACCTTCGTTTTCTTGCTGACTTTTCTATACTTTCAGGGCGAAATACCTGTTATCCACACGTTTCACAAAATTTATGAATCTCGCCGAATCGACCAAAGAGGCTGTCCAGATTGCACAAGCCATCGCCAAAGAGCATCAGCACGAAACAATTGCTCCACCTCATTTAATGCTGGGCCTGCTACATAATGACGTAGGATTTGCTTCCTGGCTGGCCAATCTGGGTAAAGACATTTACTTTCTGCGCGACTGGGCTGATTACCGGCTTGAACTATTGCCAAAGTCGGGGAAGCTGTCCAATGAGCCTTCTGGCGATGGCAATGTACAACAGGCAATGAAACTGGCCGAACTGGTGGCCCTCCAGGTATCGGCCATGAGTGTTGAGCCACTTCATGTGATGGCCGCTTTGCTGAAAGCGGGCGTTGCCTTTACGGCCGATCAACTCAAATCACTGCCGCTCAATCAGAAAGAACTGCTCGATGCCGCTGTAGATGACCGGGCAGTTATGGCCGCTATTCAGCCCGCCAATGCCCAGCCGGGTCAGAATGGGACGGACGCGCCTGCTTCGTCGGGCGATTCGGCACTCTATAAATTCTGCACCAACAAAACGGACCTGGCCCGGGAGGGTAAGTTCGATAGTATCATTGGCCGGGACAAGGAGCTTCGGTTAATGATTGAAATTCTGGTTCGGCGGCTGAAACCCAATGTTATGCTGGTTGGCGAACCGGGCGTTGGTAAAACGGCTCTTATCGAAGGCTTCGCCCAGGCACTCATCGCCAGCGAAGTACCGGCTTCCTTACAGAACTCTCAACTGTTTGAACTGGATTTAGGGTCTTTAGCTGCTGGTGCCTCCTACAAAGGCGAAGTAGAAGATCGCCTGAAAAAAGTGCTCAAAGAAATCAAGGCATTCGACAAGGCAATTTTGTTCATCGACGAAATTCACATTCTGCTGAATCCCAACGGCACACTGGGTACGGGTGTTGCCCAGTTGTTGAAACCAGAACTGGCCCGGGGCGAACTGACCGTTATTGGCGCCACAACACTGGACGAGTTCCGACTGTACGTTGAGAAAGATGAAGCGTTTAGCCGACGGTTTGAGTTGCTGCCCGTTCCCGAACCCGACCTCACCACCGCTCGACGTATGGTGGCTAACGTTCTCCCTTATTTTGAAGAGCACCATAAACTAAAGGCAGACTCCGATGTGGCTGGAGAAGCCGTTCGATTAGCCAGCCGGTACATAAAAGATCGGCGCCTTCCCGATGCGGCCGTCGATCTGCTCGACCGCACCATGGCCGCCATACGAACCATTGGCGAACGGGCACACACCGACCTGACTACCCTCCAGCAGGATCTGATTTCACTCACTACGAAAGTAGCGGAACAGACAGAAGCCGATCAACTGGATGAATACCGGTGGTTGTTGCGGCAGATGCAAAACAAAGTCAATCCTATTTTACAGCAACAGTTGGAAGACGATACCCAGCCTGATACGATTGAACTGGCTGAGGTACTCCGCGATTATCTGACGGCCCGGATAACGCAACTGCTTCCCCTGGCCGAAGTCAGACAGGAAACCGTTAGTAAGCAGGATATTGCGGCCATGATTGCGGCCAAAACGGGCATCCCGCTGGGCAAACTCCAATCGAGTGAGCGTGAGCGGCTCATGACAATGGGCGATATTCTGCGGAAACGTGTAGTGGGTCAGGACCACGCCGTGAAATCCCTGGCCGCTGCCATCCTCGAATCCCGAGCGGGCCTAACGGGTGGCAAACAACCCATTGGTGCTTTTTTTCTACTGGGTCCAACGGGTACGGGTAAAACAGAACTGGCTAAAGCACTGGCCGACTTTCTGTTCAACGACGAATCATTTCTGATTCGCTTCGATATGTCGGAGTTTAAGGAAGAGCATTCGGCAGCCCTGCTTTATGGCGCACCTCCGGGGTATGTGGGTTACGAACAGGGTGGTTTGCTGGTCAATAAGATTCGCGAAAAACCGTACTCCGTCGTTCTGTTCGATGAGATTGAGAAAGCCCACCCGTCGGTATTCGATATTTTCCTGCAAATCCTGGATGAAGGTAAACTCCATGACCGGTTGGGCAAAGAAGGTGATTTTTCAAACGCTGTCATCCTGTTTACGTCAAACATAGGCAGCGAGTTTATTGTCAAGGAATTTGGTGAGAATAAAATCCCGGCGGCTAACGACCTGATGGATATTATGTCCCGGCATTTCCGCCCCGAATTCTTGGCCCGTCTAACCGAAATTGTGCCCTTCGCCCCCATCAGCGAGCAGAATGTCGTACGCATCTTCGACATTCACCTACGGAGCCTGACTGGCTTGTTGACGAAGCAGGGCATTACGCTCGATTTGACAGAACCCGCCCGCGAGCACCTGGCCCTCACCGGGTTTTCCCCCCGATACGGAGCGCGTCCCCTAAAAGGTGTTATACGAAGCCAACTCCGTCGCCCTATTTCGCAAATGATTATTTCGGGCGAATTGAGCAAAGACCAGACCCTGAAAATTGATCTGGATCCAGAGACGAAGGAGTTGAAGTGGGAGGTGAAGTAGGAAGGTAATCTTAAATTGATAGCGATACTTATGGATAATTACTGCCTTACTGATCCTTTGGCATTTTCTATGCGAATTGATTATATCAACGCATTGACAAATGAATGCTTATCAACTCAATATGTTCCTAACAACTGTCTTCATTCCTATGCAGTCGTTACCGTTAATCCTGATGATAAGAAAGTATCAGTAACTATAGACGGTGCTCGTGTTTCTGAAACGGAGTTGAAAAAATACCTCCCAACGGCTGAGAAGGCCATACAGCATGGGAGTAAAGCAAAAGAAATTTCGCATGCGTTTGGAGAACATTTTTCGATTGACTCCCATACTAGGCAAGGTTTATTCCGGAAAGACTCTATTAACGTACTTACAGTTAGCCAAAAAATAAAACGTGATGGAAAAACATTTGTCGAGCCACTACATCGCTACGAGACCTACCAAAGCCCAGTCAGTAATCGAGTAAAACCCACTGTAATAAAGGACTCAGTAATTAAAGCGTCAAAGCCCGCTTCCAAAATGGCTTATCGCTCAACCCAGGTAGTTGGTGTTCTACAAAAAGGGGCAGGAGCGGCAGGGAAAGTACTTAAGACCTTCGATTATGTTGAAAAAGGCATAAAGATTAAGGAAATCACAGAAGCAGCACAAGAAGGCGATTATAAAAAAGCCAGCCGAAAAAGTGGGGGATTCGCCGGGGGCGAACTGGGACAGAAAGGAGGGGTAATGTTGGCAACTATGGCAGGGGCCGCATTGGTTACCGCCGAGATTGTGGCAGCTCCGATTGCTGTACCGGTCACCCTATTACTGATTGCCATTTGTGCCTATTCAGGAGACACAGTCGGCGAGAAGGTGGGTGAAGTAATTGGTGACTCTTTGTACGATAGTGGCAATTCACTATATGACAAAGTAGTCAAAACTCCAAAAGTAAATGAACCCCTAACGAAGGCACTGGAAAAGCAATCAGGTGCTAACGTGACGAATTCGCAGACAGCCATTAAGCCCAACCCGAATGACATAGTAGGAACAATCGGCATACGTTTTGGTGATGGCAGTTATTCTGAGGGGACTGTTCTCCGGTCAGATTATCGGGGGGATGATTACAGACCAACCCCGTAAGTGGACAATCGAATTGGACCTATATCCTGTTGATAGGAATCGAGAATCGATTATTTTTATCCGTTTACTGAACGAAGTAAAACGCCATTATCTACCGTTTACACAGAACCCTTGTACTTTTTTCACCTAATGTTTGCAAAACTGAAAAACTCCCTTTATTATTGATTCTTAATCAATTATCCACAACATTTTAGGTTATGCAGCCAACAATGAATATGCCCGGCGCGTGGGCAGCCTACAAAGATATCCCTCCCAGTCTTTCCCCAATCAGTCAGAACAAAACGCTCTACGTTGGCAAATTTAACGATGAGATGGCGCAGGAACCCGACGCAGTCGAAGGGCTGGAATCGGTTAACGATGTGCTGAACTATTACAAGCCCGAATCATCCGTCATGATGTATGACCAGGAAGGGGCTCCTGCTACGGAAACATTCGAGTTTCGTAAAATGGGCGATTTCTCCCAGGAGGGTTTAGTTGAGCAAAGCCCTTTACTGCGTGAATTATCGGCGCAGATGCGCAACCTGCAAAAATTGGACCGTCACCTTCGGTCTAACAAATTACTCCAGACGGCCTTACAAAATCCCCAGGCAAAGCAAATTGTGCTTGATATGGTTCAGCAAATGATCGACGAACTTGAAGAAGTTTCCTAGACCATTGCACAACCTATAATTGTTTCTATCTGACAAATCCTTTACTCTTTCACTAAAATGGCTGAGGCTGAGAAAAGTACGTCGGCGGGAAAACCCGTACGCGAACGTGAATCGACTACTCCTGCTGTACCCATCGAACAGCAAATTACCCAACTACAGCAGATGCGGCTTGGAGGGTTTAAACTTCTGGAAACCAGTATTGACGGAAGCGAGATCTTTAGTCCTGAACGCAAAGCCCGCAAGAGCATTTTTCTGACCGACGAATCACGCAAAGAGGATCGGAAAGTGCTCAAAGACCGGCTCAAGCTCTGGAAAGAAATGCTTAGCAAAGAGGGGATTTCGGTGATGGACCTTGCCAAAGAGGTAGACGATAAATTCAAAGCAACCGAAAAACTTTACAAAGACAATCTATCTACCGTTGTCAGTGAAATCCGCGATATGGAAAGTACCTACAAAGGAGTCGATCTATTCTTTAAGAATGCCGAAACAAGCGGGCTTAAAATTCGGAATATCGTTTTCACGAATGCCGCATTAGAACAACTCAATCCAGCAGATCCGACCAACGCCGAGACAATCGAGCATATCAAAAACGAAATCCATAAAGTGTATAACCGGTTCGATTTACGCGAGAGTTATTCGCTGATGGTTATTCCGGGCTATTTGGGCAGTAAACGGGCGGTTGACGGCTGGGCCAAGATTGCTTATGACCACAAGGTGATGCTCGTAACGGATTACCAGAATTTAGATTCGCTCAAAGAAACACTCAAAGAGTTTCAGCGCGAAAAACTGGCCGCCGATGAAGGCCGCCTGTCAAATGTGCTGATGGCCTGTAACCCAATTGTGGGCCGGGGAAAATACGAAGATCTCGAAGAACTGGACGACCTGTACGTGAATCCATCATCGGCCATTGCCGGAAAAATGTACATGAACTTGATTTCTCAGGTATCGGCCGGTTACCAGTACGGCTCCCTTGAAGATGTAGATGGAGCACGCTTCGATTTGTTGAAAACCGAAGTGGGTGAACTGGAAAATCAGGGGCTGATTCCGCTCACGAAAGAATTCGGAAAAGTCATTGCCTTTTCAGGTAAAACGCTTTACAGTGGCTCCAATATCGGCCTGAAAACATACTCGGTCGTTCGGGTTTTCGACTGGATTATGAAAGTGCTCATGTGCTTTCTTAATAAGCGGGCAATGGAAAACTGGAGTGGTAAAATTGAACGCGAGATTACGGAAGAAATTATTCAGTTTCTGGATCAGATCAAAGGGCCGGGTAAAATCATTGAGCGTTTTGAGGCTCCGCAGTTTCGTCAGGACCCCATTCAGAAAGACCGCATTTTCGTGGACATCAACATTACACCGTTCTTCCCGGCCAAAACCTTCGTCATCGGGTTACACGGCGAACGCGGTCGGGACGAGAACACAGGTCGTCGTGGTGACTTTAAAGGGGATGTTGCCCAACGGTAATTCATAAACGGCTATGCCTTCATTTAGCGCCCGGTTTAATGTCGGTAATTTTTCTACACTTGTCAACTACGTCTATTTTGATATCAATCAGGCTGTTGATTCGCTGGGGAGACCGGCATCATTGACAAGGGGTGGAAAAATTACGGTTGAGTTTAACTCGACCGACAACAATGAAGTAGCCGAATGGATGGCCAATCCAGACAAAAAACTGGATGGTAACATTGTCTTCTACGATATGAATCAGCAGATTTCGCTGAAGAAACTGGAGTTTAAAAATGCTTATTGCGTCGATTTGCTGGAGCGATTCGATGCAACCACGTCCAGTACACATATGGTCACGATTATCACGATTTCACCGGAAACAATAACCGTGGGTGGAATCATTCTGGATAATCGCTGGCCAGAGTCCGTTAGTTAAGAACGGACACCGAATTTTAACAAGTTTTATACTACTCACACTATCCATTCACACCATGGCAGCTTCGTTTGCCGCCGATTTTTACGTTGCTGGAAAAATGCCCCCCTTTCGGGTACTAACCTGCGAATACCACCTCACCCAGCCGACCGACCCTAGAGGCCGCCCGTCGGCTGGGGTTCGCAGTGGTTTGATTCGGATTTCACTGGTGGGGAACGATTATGCTACACTCACCGATTGGGCTATTCGCCCCGATTTAGCCTACAACGGTAAAATCGTCTTTAAAGACCTCACCAACAAAACGCTCAAGACACTGACATTCGAACAGTGCTACTGCGTTTCGTACCGGGAAATCTTTACCCCTCACGATGGAATCGATTCTGCCTATACGTTCGATTTGGGCCTGACAGCAGCCAAAATGGAACTGAATGGTATGCTCCACGACAATCAGTGGCTGGATTGGCGACGTGATGCTCAATAGCTCCACCGCAAAAAACCATAACAATGGCTCAACAGGTTACAGTAAACGTTTCGGTTGGTGGTGAAGTTCTCAAACATTTCACGCACCTGCGCATCGATCAGTCGATGTTTACGCACCATACGTTTGAAATCGTTGTGCCCATTGAGGATATAGAGGGCAAGGGAGCATTTTTCTTCCAGTCTGCCCATCAGCGACTGTGCGGGAAACCTATTTCAATTAGCTTCAAGCCCTTTTATAAAAATGTTCCGCATAATTTTGAGTTTAAGGGAGTTGTAACCGAATTAGTGTTGCATAACGACAGCGAGATGGTGAACTCCTACATCATAAAAGGACACAGTCCAACGATTTTGCTGGAAGATGGTACCCAGCGTCGTACGTTTCAGGTGCAATCACTGGGTGAAATTTTTAGTGGGATTTTATTTGACTATCCATCAAATATTCTGGCCAGCAGCGTAAGTCCCAAAAACAAGGAAAAGCTGAATTACAAGGCGCAGTACGACGAAAGTAATTTTGATTTTATGAGCCGCCTGGCGGCCGAATACGGCGAGTGGTTCTACTACGACGGTACGCAGCTAGTTATTGGCAAACCTGGTACCGTTACGCAGCCCTTCGTTGTGGATGGGGTGCAGCATTTCGATATGGCAATAGGCCTTAAGCCCACCCGCTTTGGCATGTTGCATTATAATTACGTGAAGCACGAATATTACAGCAGCGGTAGCTCGCAGGTTGATTTGGGTCAGTTTGGTTCGTTTGCTTTTGGGCAGTCGCAGAGTTTATTCGGCCAGCCAGCACAACTGTGGCCGTTGAAAGACGTTCAGGCCCAGGGGCAACTCGATAGTGCTATTCAGGCATTGAACGCGTCCAATGCGGCCGATTTGGTCCGGTTTCAGGGATCAGGCGAAAACCCTAACCTGAGTATTGGCGTGATGGTCAATGTAACGGGGCAGAAGCTCAACAGCCTGAAGCAATTTGAACAGGTGCCGGTTGGGAAATACCGCATCACGCACATTACCCACACCGTTGACAACATCGGGAACTACGAGAATTTTTTTGAGGCTATTCCCGATGCCGCTGCATTTCCTCCACGCAACCCCCACGCCCGTATGCCGGTGGCACTGCCCGAAATTGCGACCGTCATTACCAACGAAGATCCACTCAAACTAGGCCGCGTAAAAGTGCAGTTTCACTGGCCCAACCAACTGTATGGTAAGTCGTCGTGGATACGGGTCGCCTTCCCTTATACGGGCAGCGACCGGGGCATGTTGTTCATTCCCGAAAAGGACGATCAGGTCATCATCAGCTACGAGGCCAATCACGTCGATTTTCCGCTGGTAGTGGGCAGTATCTATCATAAGTCGCCCAGTACCAGTTACTGGTTTGACGATAATTTACAGAAGATTATCCGCACAAAGGGTGGCAACAAGATAGTACTGAAAGACAAGCCCGGCGAGCAGGAAGTGTTCATCACCAACGCCAATAAAAAGGGAACCAACCTGCACATTTCGTTCAAAGGCGATGGAACCATTACACTTCATACCGAAGGCTTAATTCAACTGGAGGCTAAAAACATTAAGATGACGGCCAAAGAAAGCATTGAGATGAATGCTAAAAATATGACCGTCAACATCCAGAAGGATCTAAAAACATCGTCGACAAAAACGGATATGTCCGCTACTAATGAAATTAAACTGGGAGCCATGAAAATAGCCGCCAGTGCACAACAGGAAGCATCCATTTCATCGGGGTTAAAAACCGAAGTAAAAGGAACCACGGTCGAGGTAAGTGGCAATGGAATGGTCGATATAAAGGCACCGATGGTAAAAATCAATTCGTAAGCAAAACCAATTTTTCAAACAAACATAGTTCCACCCTAAAACAATAATTTAGTATGCCAGCATCCGCTATTGCCGCTTATTTTAACGTCGCAGGTATCGCCGACACCGAAGTCCAGAAGTGTTTTTATGAACTTCGCCGGTCTATTGACCAGAAAGGTCGCCCTTCCTCTATTACCCAGGGCGGAACAATTACCGTTGAAATCGTGTCGAGTGACACCGATTCTGCCCTTGCCGACTGGATGGCGAACTCCTACAAAGAGTCCGACGGGGAAATCAAATTTCTTGACGAAAAGAAATCGACGTTAAAAGAAATTAAGTTTCAGAAAGCCCGTTGTGTCAGCTTTGCCGAGCGGTTCGACAAAACGCCCGACCCTTCCTATCCTGAACGTCCATCCATGACGCTGACCTTGACGATCTCTGCCGAGAAAATCAGCTTTAGTGGTGCCGAACATGATAACAAGTGGGACGATAAGGCGTAACCAGCATAACCGAGCGAAAACGTATTCGAGCCTTACGGGGATGAATACGTTTTCGCTCGGTTGCTTACTTTGCTACCAGGGGTAGCCGACGGGCCAGGATACGGATACCGTTGAGCAAATGATTTTCGCGACAGGTACGGTCCGGGTCGATGTAAAGATTTTTACGATACCAGGGGCGCTGTACGAAAAAGTGCCATTCGAAGTAACTTCTGGGCGATGACCGAATTTCGATTTTGCGACTGGGTTCATCTTCATTGTGCTCATCGAGCGAAAACTGGAAGCCATCGCCAACGTTCATCGCATCGGGAATGAAAGAGCGAATATCGTACGAGTTGCGTTCGCTGTATTTTATGTCCAGCACGAAGATCACACTGGTTGTCCGCTTGAACTCGGATTCGGTTAGGGCAGGCATCTGGAGCAATGGATTGTAGCGCCATTTTTTAAAGATTTTGGGCGGAATGGCATCGTAGTTCTCATACGCCCATTGAATCAAAAAGGGTAGCGGAAAAATGAGCAGGGTACTAACCAGCGGTCGGACATTGGCTTTGAATTCCTGGTCGGCCAGTATCTGAAAAAGACCGGGCGAGAACGACAGGATGTAAATGGCTGCCACGCCAATGATACCCATCAGCAGCGTTATAAGCCCCCCCTGCATGTAGTCGTTTGGTTTTATCCAGGGCATAAACGCCCGCATACTGCTTACGTGTACCATGCCCAGCAGAAACACAACGGTAAGAATGAGGGTGTAGGTCCAGAAACTCACGTCGCTCTCCGGCGACAGTACACTGTGAGCAATCAAATGGCCCAGATAGCCTACGGCAACAAAGATGAAGAACGTAACTAAAACGTACAGAAGAGTGTGGGTGATGGTCTTATTTCGTAACAGGCTACTACGAACATCACTAACGGCGCGATTGGTCAGCGAACTGGCTTCTGACTCCAGATTTGGTCGGAACATGAGGTGTGAATAGTTAAAGTAGAACTTGTTTCAAAAATAAGCGACTTACGCTATAAGTCAATTAGTTGCTTAAAAAAAACTAACCAAAATGGGACAACCCGCAGCCCGCGTTGGCGACATGCATACGTGCCCGATGGTAACGCCCGGCTTACCCCCGATACCGCACGTTGGCGGTCCGGTTTTACCCCCTGGCGTTCCAACCGTATTCATCGGGGGTATGCCAGCCGCCACCATGGGTAACATGTGCCTGTGCGTCGGTCCACCTGATGTTATTGTACGCGGCTCATTCACGGTTTTGATTGGTGGCCGCCCCGCAGCCCGCATGGGTGATAACACGGCTCACGGCGGAGTAATCACAATGGGATGCCCAACGGTGTTGATTGGTGATTTTGGCATGGGAATGGGTGGCATGGTCGAAATGATTCTCAACATGACTGACCTAACGATAGCTAAGTTCATGAATAGTGTACCCATTGAACGAGCTAAGGCGGTTGCTCAGATGGCAGCACTTTCGCAAGCAGCGCAAGCTGGTACTGCACTCGTTGAAGTATGTACTTAACCCATCCTTTTACAAATAATGGTATTAAAGAAATCTCAACTAAGCCAACTGGCTGAACCTGCTAAAGCTAAGTTCATTAATCAGTTGATAATTCTCGTAGGAGAACAATATCCTGAGGAGGTTTTATTGGAAGATCCAATTCAAATACGACAACGGTTGACCACCTTAGTAGAGAAAGCCCGACAATATGGGTTCGTGCGGGAACAGCATGTAGCCCTATTCGTACTATTTTGTATGGAGTTAGGTGATGATTTCGATGAAAATTCTGAAAATAAAAAAATAACCGACAGGTTTAAGGATAGATCGATAACTGCGCAAAATAGATTGGATTCTGTAGGTAATCTTATTTTTTAGTTTTAAAGCAAAAAAAATGGTCGACTTTTATGATACTGTAGATCGTAGGCTTAGCCAAATTGAGCAGCAATATCAAAAAATCAAACAGATGAATCCTGTTGATGCTTTAGATCAAAAAAAAATAAGCGATGCAAAAGTTAATCTATCAAAACGTTATAATGACTTGAAAATTCTCAAAGAGACTGGACAACAATACAGGAAGGATTATGATGCTTATGAACTAGTAAAATTAAAAACAACCGAGAGTTATAAAAATGCATCCGATTGGAACAAATACCATGAAAAGCTCAAACAAGATTTTGCACAAAAATATCCCGGTACATATGATTCAAAAAAAAATATAATAGATATAAGATCATGGTCTGAAGCGGATAAAAAAAAGTACTTAGACTCTAGAAAAAATAGGGACTTAGCAATAAAGATCAATAAGGATAGACAAAGTGAAGAACAGATTGCGAAAGAGAAAAATGATCAAAAAGCCAAAGAGTACACAAATTTAAAACAAAAAGTACAGGACGCTTTTCCTACTAATAATAATATAAGTGAACCCTGTACATATTGTCAGCTTAAAAGCCGTCGAGATAAATTAGCTAGAGTAAAGGCGGTATTTCCAGGGCAACAAAGTTTTGGAAACTGCGGTATTCAGTCAGCAAATCAAATGATGGAATTGGTTACGTGTGAAAAGAATGATGAAGCCAGACAATTAAAAAAAGCCTTAAAAGATGGTAATGCTAAGCTGTCATTACCAACAGATAAACCAGAAGACATAAACAGACGTAGAAAATCTGGATTAAATGCAGATGAAGTAAATACTATCGACAAGATTGGTAGCACGAAGAATATAGGTATAGAACTTGAAAAAGATAAAACCATCGGCAAATATTATTCAACTGTAAATAGAGACAAATATTTAGATAATGGTAAAATAATAACAACCAGCAGTACTGGAGGTGCTTTTCCTGCGCAACAACAAAAAATAATGCAATCTCCTGAAAATCCAAAGGCCGCCATAAGTACTAGTCTAAAAGATCCAACTATTGGAAATATTGAAACAGCTTTGAAAGAAAATAAGCCTGTCATTGTAGTTACACAGACAGCCTTGTTAGATCCAGTTTATGACGAAAATAATAAACCAATCATACCTAACCCATGGACACTATCAAAAGACCAAACAGATGCAGATGGTAACGTAACTGCCAAAAAAGGCCAGCAAATGGTGGGAATACATTCGGTAATGATTGCAGATGGAAAGTTCGATGAAAATAAAAATTTAACTCATGTGCTTATAAATGATACAGGTACAGGTAGAATGTATTATATGAAAGTTAGCGACTTAGAAAAAAGTATGAATGATGCATCTCGAAATAATACAGTTGCTGAGTATAAACTGGTTGTATCTGATAAACCTATTAATCCTGATTGTCATTAATCTTTAAAAATTAAGAATATGTTCATTTCCGATGATCCAAATTGGGCTGTAAAAGCTATAAAGGCGTTATATGTAGACAATTTTTATAAACAAGTTCAGGACTTTAACGGGCTCATTTTATTACCATTGCCAACTAAAAATAATATTGTCAATGTAGGATATACTTTTTACGACGCGCCAGGAAACAATACACTACAGAATGTATATTACCCTTTCGTTAAATTTCTTATTAAATACCCAAATTTAGATATAACCCATATAGAATTAGAGTCTACTAAGGAGGGTATATCTAATTCATATGATAAAATTTTTGAACACCCGATTAATTTCCCTAATTACTACTTACAGACACATCGATCTCAAGAACACTTAGAAGAATATTATTATTGCATTTCTGAACTACTAGCGCACCAATGGATGGAAAATACTTCTTCTACTGCAGTAGATATAGTTGAAATTAAGAGAGTTATCCAAATTATCAAATCCTATTTTAAAAGTGCCCCAATTGAATTGCGAAATTATTATATTCAAGAAGGTCATGAATTTCTTGATTGGATAATGCGCTATCTATGAGACAGACTACTACCCACCTTCTGCTCGATGCGGCCCGAATGGGTAGTATTATGAAAGAAGCAAAAGAGTTAAATAAAGAGCATTCTTCTCTCTACAAAGGGCAAAGTGAGGAGTATTTAGCCGAATTTGCTCCTTACATTTTTTCCGTTTATAAAAATACCCCATTTGGCCCTTGGTTTACTGAGAAGGGTTGGGGGAATTCATGGGGTATTTTTTTGCAATCGCCAGTTCCAGCTAAAGATGTATATCAGCACTTTCGGAAATTTTTGTTGGTAAAGACTGAAGACGGTCGGGAACTATGCTTCCGTTTTTATGATCCTCGTGTTCTGCGCATTTTCCTGCCGACCTGTGATCAACAGCAATTAGTTGAGTTTTTTGGACCAGTTCGGCATTTTTTTATGGAAGACGAAGACCCTGAGTATGGTCTATACTTCTGGTTAGAAAATGGGGAACTACGAACACAAAAATCACCCAAATCGGAGTTGGAAAAAATATTCAAGTCAAAATCAAAATCGTAGTTAATAATCCAACCCAAAATCTACTTATCATAACATGGCAGGCAGTCGTCATCAGGCTCTAGAAGAGTGTAAAAATGCTGGTCCCGGTACAGTAGGGGCTGTTATTGCTCGTATATTAAGTTCAACTGCCCTTGCCTGGACGGTAAAATACGAAGTAGCCAGTGGTGATATTGGCTCTTTTTATCATCGTCCTGAAATCAAAGCAATCTTAAGAAGCCCCTGGTCGGATAATAATTTACGAGAGTTATCAAGGCGGGAAACGCTTTTCTATCAAACTCAATCAGGCGTTGCAGGGGCCATTGGTCAGGCGTTGAGTGAGGACGGTCGCTTTTACGCGCTTCGTATTGCCAGAGATCATCTGTTCTAATCTTTTTCAACTCATAATCTTTATCCTATCCACAACTATGTACATCAACACCAATGTTTCCATCTCCAGGGTCAATCCTAAAAAAGGGACCGTCGTTTACCTCTCGAAAGATTTACCCGTTGGCTTCGGGGCTGTTAGCCCGCTTCCCAAAGGAACCAAAGGGTACATACTCACTGATGGTTTTGTGGGTGGAGAATTGAAAGTCGATTTCCCGATGCGGGGAACGGCTCTTTTTCACTCGTTCGTCGCGGGTGATTACCTGGAGTGTGATGCTATGCCCTTCATGTAATTCTTTCTCTATTCGTCAATAGCACTGTAATAAACCTAAAAGGATTGTTAAAAATGGCCTATTACAATTATTCTCCCCAAAGCTACCAAGGGCAATCAGTTTTTGGTGGTGAATGTGTCCGGTTTGTGCAGGCAACAGCTAATATGCCGCAAGCCTCACAATGGAATCAGGGAGTTCGTGTCAGGGGCGCTAACATTACCAAAGGAACAATCATTGCTACGTTTGTCCATGGTCATTACCAGAACCATAGGCATGGAAATCATGCTGCCGTTTATGATAGCCAGGATGCAACTGGCATTTTTGTATGGGATCAATATCAGGGAGTTGCCGTGGATTATAGATATATCCGCTTTAGAGGAGTAAGCTGGAATGGATCTGATAGCAGGAATGCCGATACCTTCTATGTCGTTGAATAATTAGTTACCCTCTTAAACCTTATGGAACCCACACCACAATTTATTCGGGAAGTAATGGCCGCTGGCGTACTTTCCTACCGCGAGCAGCAAACGCTCTGGCAAATTGCCAAACACTGTGCCGCCACTATGGGCATAACCGCAGCCGCACCGCTGGCTCTGTTAGGAACCCAAATCGGTTCCGTTGCCATACCCGGATTTGGAACAATAACGGGACCCGTTATCGGGGCACTGGCCGGATTTATTTACGGAACCGTATCCTGCTCAATGCTGAACCTGTCGGCTCAGGATGAGCTCAGAAAGCTCGCGCAGGGTCTTTAATTAATGCCATTCAGGCATATTTTACCCACTGGCCAGCAACGTCCCCTGACTCGTGGATACATCAGTGTCTTACCCTTTACATACATAATCACTCTATGAAACACCAATTCTACCTGTCATTCCTTCTTCTTTGTCTGGTTCTCGGTTGCAAAAAGAAAGAGGAGATCAACCTGCCCCCCACCGCCAATGCTGGCACCGACATTACTGCTAACCTGGGCCAGAAAGTGAATCTTAGTGGTGCCCTCTCCAAAGACCCTGAAGGCACCGCTTTGCTCTACACTTGGTCATTCAAGACCAAACCCGCCAACAGCGTTGTCACTATCCAGAACATGAGTTCGGTCACGGCCGATTTCACCCCGGACCAGACGGGTACCTATGTGATTACCCTATTAGTAACCGACGACCACAATCAGTCGGCCACGGCCACGGTCAATGTGATGGTCAACCTGCCGGGGCATGCTCCCACAGCCAGTGCCGGAACTTCTTTGACAACTACTTATGGCAACAAAGTAGTGCTCGATGGGTCGGCTTCGGCGGATGCCGATGGAGACAAGCTGACATACAAATGGAGTTTCAAGACCCGTCCGGCTGGTAGTGCTGCCAGTCTGCCCATCACCAATGATACACAGGCCAAAGCCGAGTTTGAGCCGGATGCAACGGGCCAGTATGTACTAACGCTCACGGTATCGGATGGCATCTGGCCCGCTGTTTCAGCCGATGTGACGGTGACCGTGAATGAATCACCTACTATCGATGTCTGTCCTGACAATGGTCGGATCAGCGTAAATACGACCTGGAAGAACCTGGTGCAGGATCCTACTAAGCCTGACTATATTGTCTGTAAGGATATTACCGTATATGGGGTGCTAACTATTGAGCCGGGTGTTGTCGTAGCCTTTAAGCAGAACACTGGATTGTACATCGGGGGAGATGGGAAAGGCGTATTGACAGCTAAGGGCACTGCTGACAAACCCATTGTCTTTACGGGTAATCAGAAGGTAGCTGGTTTTTGGAATGGTGTTCTCTTTAATGGATCAAACGACGTTCGAAATGAACTAAGTTATGTCGAAATATCCTACGGTGGAGGTAGTATCTTCTCCCGTTATTATGGTGAAGCCGCTAATCTAAATATTTCAGGTGACAAATTTATTGGTTTGTCACCAAGCTCTGTTAAAGCTACAAACTGCTCATTTACAAATAGTAAGGGTCGTGGTGTATACGTTAGTACAGATGGACTATTGACGGAATTTAGTAACAATGCGTTTAGCAATAATGGACTTTATCCACTAGAACTTCCAGCCTCTCAGGTGCAGCAATTAGACAATGCCAGTACGTTTGCTTCCAGTAATGGGATTAACCTTGTGGCAATATACGGTAGCCTAAGTAATACTAAAGAAACTACCTGGGGACCTTTCAAAGACGGAACTAAATATCGATTTACAGATGGCTTTAGCATTGAATCTGGCTTGGTAATCCTACCAGGGGCTTCATTCGAAGTAGCTTCTGGCAAAGCAATTGGAATAGGTGCTGGCTATTTGATTGCTAAAGGCACAGTGGATAAACACATCATTTTTACGGGTGAAGTAAAAATACCAGGGTCTTGGGGAGGGATTCTGGCTGGTACCGATATCCGTAACGAGATGAACTATGTTGAGGTGGCTTACGGAGGAGGAGCCCCGGCGTACTTATATGCCGCCAAAGGAAACGTGATTTTGTACGCCGGCTTCAATTTCAACAAACGAATGAAGATAACAAACTGTAGTATCAGCAATAGCTCGGAGGCCGGAATTGCTCAGTATTCTGGCACACTCATTCTTGACTCCCCCGACTCAAATACCTACTCTAATAATGCCAAAGGCAATATTGTAAAGTAACATTCACTTTCGGTTCGAATTGTACTATATTCTTAAGTTCGGATTTCTCAACTAAGTATGTAAGCTTCAATCTATGGCTACTATACTTAGTTGAAAATCTTCACATCACGATTATCCATTCTATAACCACAAAAAACGATGAGAACTTCTACCCATGTCAATGCGCTAACAATTGTAGCCTGCTTTTTTTTCCTGTTTATATTGATTTTAGCCTGTAGTAAGCAATCTGATCCCACCCCTACTCCCGGTACCACAACAACTCCTGTCTCTAGTACTACCACCACTACACCAAGTACCAGTACTACGGCTGTAGCCGCAACAGCCCCTGTTTTTGATACCACTGTGCTTTCAACGATAGATTTCGTTACAGAAACCGCTGGTCAGGTTAGCAGTACTGTAAAGAGTAATGGTGGAAGTGCCATTACTCAGCAAGGACACGTCTATTCAGAAACCAATCAATCCCCAACTACTTCTGACAGCAAAACGCAGCTTGGCCGTAATGACGGGCCTTTTCCGGGAAAATTCACCAGTGCCTTAACAGGACTGAAAGCCAGCACAACCTACTACATACGTCCCTATGCTACGAATGACAAAGGAACAACATACGGCACCATGATACAGATGAAAACAACGGCTTCTTCTGTTATTACTTCCGCCACGAAAACAATTGATTGCAACAACATTCCTGAAGTGTGGGAAGACCTCGGAATTGATGTGGATTATCTCGTGAAATGTACTATTTACGTCACTGGTACAAAAGTAGTTACAATTAAGCCAGGTGTTAAAATTCAGTTTGAAGGAAGTGCTGCTGGTTTTGCAGTCAGTTCTCAAGCGGCTCTGGTTATGGTAGGCACCCAAGAAAAACCTATTATTTTAGAAGGGAAAGTTGCCTCAGCAGGTTATTGGAAAGGTATTACGCTGAATGCTGTTAATATTGAAAATAGATGGGAATATGTAACAATACGCCATGCAGGTGCGACTCAAAATGCTGCCTTACTTATAGGTGAATATGCTAACGTTGCGATAAGAGTATCAATAAAGAATTCTACATTTTCAACCAACAGTGGATATGGAATCTTAGACACTGATGGTTTTTACAGTTCCTCCCATTTCACTGGATTTGAAAGCAACACATTTAGTGATAATAGTAAAGCACCGTTGAAAATCACGGCGCCCAGTATGGGTAGCTTAGATTCAAAAAGTAGTTATGCCAACAATGGCCAAAAGTTTATTGAAGTTACAAACGCCGTGGGGGGAGTAGATAATGATATGATCGTTCAAAAATTAGATGTGCCTTATCGTGTTTTAAGCGTAGTTAACTTCGCACAGAAGGTTACATTTATGCCGGGCGTTACGGTAGAGTTTGGAACAGATGCCGGATTTTCAAATTCATTTAATAGTAAAAATGGGAGTATTATTGCGGATGGTACGGCAGCCAACCCGATCAAATTCATTGGCTATCTGGCAGGCACAAAGGCATTATGGAAAGGCATCGTAATTGGTAGTGGAAATCCCGAAACGAAATTTAATTATTGCGTTATTGATGGAGCAGGTTCGATTGTTAATAGTGCTTGTGAAGGTTCAGTTAAAACTGCACTTACTCTTGGTGCCACAGGGTGTGGCAGTTTCCCTGGGCGGGGCACCGTTGCAAACTGCACAATTACGAATAGTGGTGGCTATGCTGTAGTTTTCAAAACCGGCGATCCAGTGATACTCACGAATAACACATACTCCGGTAATACGAGTGGCGATGTGTATAATCTCAAATAACCATGCCCGACTACTACCGCCTGCCTTTACGCCTTGACCTCCTTATAAACGGAGCCGATCTGGTTCAACAGCCCCAGGTAAGGCAACAGGCCAACTGCTCCATGGAGGAGTCAATACACAATAATGTGTACCTGATTATCACCACGAAGTTTAAAGAAGTTCGTTTCGATCCACTCTTCGGAAGCACCATTTGGGATGATGATTTTCAGATGGGGAATGATTCCGCCAATAATGGATTCTGGACCGACCGCGTAAAAACGTCAGTGCGGGATGCCCTCAGACGGTACGAAAAACGACTGGAACGGATAAATGTGGAGGTCGATTTGGACCGCGCCGGTGCCACCGACGCCCACAAGCGACTGCTCATGGTGGTTACTGCCGAAATTCGCAAGTCAAATCACCAGCCGTTCGAGTTTCGACACGAACTGTTGATTGCCCCATTTATTGCTAAAAAATCGTAAGCCTATGGAGCCTTTAGATGTACAGGGCTTTTCGCGGGAAGAAGTTCGTCGGCGGATGACCCAAACGGCGGCTACGACCTGGCAAATGCGGGTGAAGGATGTGGAGGCCGCCGACCCGCTTGTGGGCTACCTGCTGGATGCCTGTTCCTACGAGTTTGAGAATACGGCCAAGGCCATTGAAGCGACCCGGCAACAAATTATTGACCGGCTGGCCAGTGTGATGTGCCCCGAAGTAATCGATTTGCCGCGTCCGGCCCATGCAGTTTTTCATAGTCGCCCGGAGGACCCGTTATTGCTGTTACCCCAAACGGCGCAGTTTTTTTACCGCCAGCCCGGCCAAACCGTCGATGAACCGTCTACCGACCTGTTTTTCTCGCCCGTAGTCAACACGCAGTTGGTGAATGGGGATATTCAGTACATGCTTACCGAGCAGGGGTTGGTTCAGTTTCGGGGGCGCGACCGCAGTACGCTGGAAAAACAGGTTAGACCCAAAGTATTTACGGAAGATTATCAGTCCGTGTGGTTAGGCGTTGAGATGGACAGCAGCGTTCCGTCGCTGTCCAACCTGGCCATTTATTTTGACTGGGAGAACGAACCGGAACGCGTAAAAGCGACTTATTACCGGAAAATTCAGGATTCCATGCAAACAAGCTGGTTCCTGAACGGCCACAAACTGGAGGTAGCAGGAGGTTTGCAGACGAGTGAACCAGCCCGTGTCATTGGCGACCAGCAGCGGTTGGCCAATCAACTGGACGTGCTCAACCAGTTGGAAGAAGAAGTCATTGCCAATTACACCCACCGATTTGTTACGTTCGGGCAAATTCCCGCGCGAACAGAAATCGACTACAGTGTTCGGTCATACCCGGCCGAATATGACTTTCCGGCAGCGCAGCACCAGAAATATTTTCAGAAGGGATTGGTATGGATTGAGCTTCGCCTGGGGCGCGACTTTCCGGCCACGGCGCTTACCCGTATGGAAATTCGGCTCAACTGCTTTCCGGTCATGAACCGGCACCTCAACGAAACGATCCAACGGCTCCAGCAGGCCTTGAACGTATATCCACTGGTGTCCATGGAAGAGTTTCTGTTTATCCGGCGCGTATACGATGCCGAAACCAACGAACTATTCCGGGCATCGCCCCTGCGAAATGCCAATGAGCTGGCCGAAAACTCATTTATGTGGCGTCCGCATGGCGTTGGCCGATTTGACAAACGAAATGCCCGCGAATTACTTTACCATGTTCATCAGATGCTACTGGAAGAGAGTCAGGCTTTTGCGGCCCTGGGGGCCGGTACGTTTGCCCAAACGATTGACAGCCTCACAAAGAACATCAATGAGCTGGAACAACGCCTGCAAAACGATAAACAAGGTGGTTTTCAGATAGGACACCCCTATATTTTCGTGCGTCCCCGTCGGCAGGATACGAATATTCATGTCGAATTCTGGAGCACTAACGGCAGTCAGGGCAATGGGGTACTGGCTGGTACGCGGCTGGCTGTTTATGATAAGCGTTATTTCATGCGAAATGAAAAAGACGATCTGTTCCTGGTAACCACCTCGGCGGGCGGACGCGATAAAGCCAGTGTTTCGGACAAGGAACAGCAACTACGTCAGACCCTGCTTACCCGGCAACGACTGGTAACGCTGGAAGATATCCGGGCCGAGTGTAAAGCGTATTTTTTTGGTCGGCTGGGTGAGGTGCCCGTCGATGTAGTGGTTGAAAAGCAGTTTGCGGAGGGGTTGATAGAAGGGGCGGGGTATGTTCGCTGTCTCGACGTACTCATTATGCCACTGGCCCGTACCAGCCTGAGCGAAGCCGAATGGGATGCGGAATGTGAACGATGCCGTCAGCATCTGGCTACCCGATCCGCCATGAATTTACCGTACAGGGTTCGCTTAACTACGCAATTTGTATGACCCTCGATGAATACAGCCGCGAAATAGACGGGCTTACCAAAGCGGTAGATATTCGTCTGGAAATCATTCTGGCCGAACTATATGGCAGAGGACTTGACCCCAGGGAAGATGTGTTGATTCATCCAGCTGGTCTATTTTCCCGCTCCTACCGGCGCGATGTAGGTCGTGTAAACGTTGGCCCATCGGACAGTCTGGAGAAATCGGATGATGAAATTACTGAGCCGCAGAATATTTCGCTCCCCCCCGAAGACCAGCGGGATTTTCTGAATATTGAAGTACACCGCGATGGGTTATATGACTACCTGCCGGAAGGGTTATTTCATCAGCCAACCACACCGGGTCGGGATCAGCAGGAGGTCTTTGCCGACTTTGATGAACAGGCTCGTCGCGTGCGTGCGGCCCGACGGTTTTTTCAGCCATTCGAGCAGGAATTTTATTTCCAGCGTCTGTTCATGGAACTAGAGGCCCGCAAATATCAGCTGACCGAAGAGAATCTGCGTACCTATGGTGGAGGGGAGAGCTTGCGTGAGTTCTGGGGCATTCCGGCCGATCTGCTCAATACCCGGCAACTGGTCAATCTGCTTCATATGCTACCCATCGCCCACCGAATCAGTAATGACGACCAGCTAATTATCAGTAGTCTGGAATTGATACTGGATGTGCCCATAGTGATGCGGACCATCTCGCCTTTGACGTTTGAGATTACCCTGGCAGCGGGTGACTCCCCGGCTCCCAATGAACTGTGCCGGACGGAGTTGGGGAATTTCTCATTGGGGGGTATCTATCAGGACACGATGCCTGCTATCGAGTTACGAATCGGCCCCTTGAATTCCAGCCAGCTTATCGACTTTCTGGCGGGGGGACGCAGTCGGAAAATACTGGATTTACTGATTGGTTATTTTCTGCCCACCGAGTCCGATGTGATCGAGTACCTGCTTACAACCGAAGATGACCAGTTTCTGATTCTGTCTGACGACCAGCCAACGAGTGTACTGGGCTGGGCCTCTTATATCTAGGTACTTAAAGGCAGTGTTGACCAGATGCCGCCATACTACAAGTGGCTCATTTGCCGGTCAATTTCCTGCATTTTATCAATCGCTAATTGCTGAATCGTATAGCTGCTGCGGGCATTCTGCGAGATGAGCTGGAAATTCTGCCGGGCTATGACATACAACTGCTTCCGCTTAAGGTTATCGTTATACGATTCCAGAATATCGGCCTGGCTTTTTTTGCAATTCGCGTCGCTGAAGCGCAACTGCCATTTGAGGTTTTCAATCTCAGTAGTAGACTGCTGGGCACCCCCTCCACCACCGGCCTGTTTGGCCTGGGCTGCGGCCATCAACTTCATTGCATCCAGACTATTCTGCAAACCCTGAGCCTGCATTTTCAGTTGGCCATTTTCTCCCTGAAGCTGCTTCACAGCAGCACTTTCGTTCTGAACACCGACTAGTTTCTTTCGTTTTTGCAGGTAGTTGCTACGCTCTTTCGTGAGTTGGATTAAATAATTGCAGGCATTCTTACGGATACGGTCCCGGGCGCCCGTGTAGCCTTGTTTTGTCAGAAAGTCGTTGGCTTTTTTGGCAAAATTACTGTTGACTTGTTCCGCATTGCTAAGCCAGCTATTCCAGACTTCGTCCGTATCGGCATCTTTAGGAATGGCATCATTCTGCTTGTTTATCTCCACCACATATTGCTGGAGAACATCCATGTCTTTGACCAATGCTTCCTGTTCGCTGATGGCCTTCTGATTGCCTCCCTTCGATGATTTTTTGGTGCCCATCCAGAAAGCCAGAAACAGGGGTAAGGCAATAATGATGATGTAAACAGCCGTGAAATTGACTAATGAGGTGTTGCGTTCGATTTTGTTTAAGGGATCCATGGTATGGTTAGTAAACGAATTAAGTTGGTGAATGATTGACGTTTATCGGCCCGTCATGCGCGGACGGTACCCACCGGCAATAGGTACATCCAGGGGATTGGTCGGTATATCTTTTTTATCGGTTACCACTGAGTCGTAGCGGATGTGTTTGTCCTGCGGTTGTTGACCAATATATTCCAACTGGGCCAGTTGTCTGAAAATTTTATACACATCTTCCCAGCATTGCGTAATCTTGTCCAGATGGGGGCGGATATTGGTATGGTCGTACGAAAAGTTAATTAATTTCTCGATGTCAGTAGCCATCAATTGATCAGCAGTGATACCGGTCCAGTCCTGAAAATATTTCAACGTTATATCCCGTCCCTTTCCCCGTACACTACCACTCAAAGCGGGATCATTCAGGCAATTAATGGTGGTCTTTAACCGTCGGGTGGCAAGGGTTATCGTTTGTAGCCAGTAAATTGGGGGCTGTTCCGTTCCCATAAACTGATACTGATTCAGGGGGTCGTCTAAACTGGTTGCCAGTTGTTCAGCCAGGTCGCAGATCATCTCGGCCAGTGCTCCTGCTTTACGGGCCTGCTCGGTTCCGCGTTTCTCACATACTTTGTCGACAACCAAAAACGCATCCCGCTGTACGTCGGTCAGTATTTTGTTAGTTATGTCGGCCCAGTTTCTTAAATCCGGATGGCTGGTTATGGCTGCGCACGCCGGAATGTACTGGGTATCCTCCATTAGTTGGCCATACTTACAGGCTAACTGACCGACAACCAAATGAAACGATTCGAACTGGTCCGATTTATAGGCTGATTTAGCACTCAAATGCGCATTGTATTGATACCGGGGTACAATACTAAACTGATAGGTTGGTGTTGTAAAAGGGGGGCGGGGCATTGGTTCATTGGCCGCTGGCATACCGAACGCTTTTCGGGCGAAAAGATCGACCGATAGTACGACGAGGAAATTAAGTTCATCGGCCATTGGTATGTTATTCTTTGTCAGAATTTCATTCAGGTTGGTAACTAAGTCAAGCTCGGTATTGATCAACTCGATACGGCATCCGGCACCGGTCACAGCCCGACAGTTGGTCAGGTGCAATCGTACATTCTGGCTTTGGTCGATGTTGACGTGTAGCTTGAAATCAGGCTGATCGGAGGGGAGTAAACCGTAATTGTAAGTCATCAGCCGGGAGGCTGTGCCATCACGCATGTGGTCGCTGACGAAGTGCTCAAAATCGGTAAAATGTTTGCGGGCAATGCGCATCCCATCAACCCAATTTACCGGATAATATTCAACTTTAGGCAACATAGTATAATGATTAGGCGTGGAGGCTACAGGATGAGAGTTATTAGGCAAAATAAGAGAATTTTTCGACACAAACTACTGCATGAATCTACAAATTTTTAAGACACAGCAACCAAGTATATTACTTGAATAGGCTGATTTAGTGCCGATTGGGAGCAATCACATTGATATCTACCGTTTGGTAAATATGGATATCCATTAATGATCCGTGAATTAGCATGCAAATAATTCATGAGATGGTCCTATAAATCGGGACACTGCAAGTGCTTAACTTCGCGGAGTCGTGAAAGAGCAAAAAAACAACAAACCGGCTTCTCGTCGGAAGTATGACCAGGACTTCAAGACTGAAGCCCTACGTATGATCGCCAATGGGCGTAGTGTACTCCAAGTTGCTCAGGCACTGATTGTTGGCTACTGTCTCCATCCATTCCTGACGGCCGAAGGCAGTCTAAAAGCTCTAGATATGGCCTTAGCCACTCATTTGGAAAGGGAACAGGAATTAATTCATCATTCCGATCGAGGCAGCCAATACTGTAGTTTTGACTATGTTCGCAAACTGAAAGGGGCTAATATTTTGATTAGTATGACCCAGCATGGTGACCCTTTTGAAAACGACATCGCCGAACGCGTGAATGGAATCTTAAAGACGGATTTCCGCCTGAATCGAGTGTTTATTACTTTTGATGAGGCCGAAAAAGCGGTTGAAAAAAGTATTTATAATTACAACCACTTACGTCCCCATATGAGCTGTGGATACCTGACTCCAGTGGTTGCTCATCAGAGCGAACAACCGCTTAAAAAGCATTGGAAGCCTAAAGTTTACAAACGGTCAAAGACTGTTAGGGACCAAGGCCAATTTGGCAAAACCCATCTGATTTATCTACTTTGACAACGCTATACAAGGATTAAGATTGACCGATAAATTCTCACCCCAAAACTTACAACTTATTTTCCGGATCATACAACGGTCAATACATTTCTATACAACTAGTGGCTATCCCACTGACAAAGAGGTTTTTGCAAACAACCTCATTAACTCGTCCTGGCTTAAATCGAGGGCTACCAAACGCCGTTGCACCTGGCGTAAGCCCGCTTCCCTTGTCTTTTGAACGGTGGCTTTAACTTGTGCCTTCTTATACGGTTCTTCTTTAGTCAGCATGTGCCAGATAATCATCGCCAGCTTGCGAGCCGTGGCCGTTATAGCTGCCACCCGCCCTTTCTTGTAGGCAATACGTTTGAAAAAAGGACTCAACTCATGATTGACTTGATTGCCAATTGAGTTGGCCGCCTGTCGTAAAGCGATCGCGATGGAGGATTTGCCCGTGGGCGTACGATGACTGATGATGCGCCCACCACTGATTTTATTGTTGGGCACTAACCGCAGCCAACTGGCAAAGCTTTTAGCCGAGCCAAACTTATGAATATCCTTACCTAAGGTCGTCAACAGGCAAAGCACCGTACTGTGACTCACACCCGAGATGGCAAACAGGTCCGTTTTAAAATAGTGATAGGCCAGTCCTGAGATGGCAAAGGATGGCGCATTCTTGCTGCTTTTCTTCTTCACTGTTTCGGGAGTTTTTGGGGGAGATTGGAGTATCAAATCGGCCGGAATACTCCGTCGCAGCGCCTGTTCAATCACTTGATCGCAGTCAAGCAGAGCCTGTTGATAGTGGCGGTAAAAGTTCAGGTTCGCTTTTAGCTCGAAGAGGTATTCTTGCCGCCAATTCCCATGGAGCGATTGAGCAATCTCCTCTTTAGATCGTTTCACTCGGATGTCTACTAAGGAGGCCAACTCATAGGGGTCGCGCTGACCCTATAAAATGGCATCAACAATTGCCAGGCCTGACTTACTGGTGATGTCGCGAATAGCAACGTCTAACCGAAGGTTCATCAGCCGGAGCGCTTTCTGCATTTTGTGGGTGTAGGTCGCTAACTGTTCAATCAGATGCTGACGATGATAGTAATAGGTGCGTAACTCTTGTAGGGTATCGCTCAACAGGAAACTGCCCGATAGCAAGCCCAAGGAGTGAAGCTTTTGAATCCACAAACAGTCAATAACGTCTGTTTTGCGTCGGCACGGGCCGCCCCGCCTGGACATTCTTAGTCTGGCTACCGCCGACTAACAGCACCTCAAAGCCGACTTGCTGCAAGGCGTTGAACAGGGTTTGCCAGTAGGTGCCCGTACTTTCCATGGCAACCGATGTAATGCCATGCTGTCGCAGATGATCGATGAGCTGTTGATGGTCTTGAGTATACACGCCAAAGGAGCGTACGTTTTCCTTATTCTGGTCGACGGCTACCCAATGCTCGCGGGAGCCGATATCAATGCCAGCGGCATGTGGATTGACAACGGGCAGGGTTGGGGTTTGCTTTTCCATTTTGATGACTGAGTATAGGTATACAAAGACTTCAGGGAATGCAGAGGAGTCTAAAGATTTTTCTATACGGGATTCTCGTGGGAGATCACCAGTGAATTCAACAATTGCCTCAGTGAGGCTATCTACATTCCAGCCCAGATTCCAGGCAGGACTCATGAGTACCAGTAATATTGATGAGCTTAAGGCTGAAGCTGTTACAAGATAGGCAAATAGACGCCACAAGCTGCCCGTTTCAAGTTTTCATGGGTATTCAATGGTGCTTGCACAATCGGGGGATTTCAGGACGAGTCACCGGCCATTTCGGTCAATAAAAGGGTAGCTGATGTTATTTTATGAACTCGTTATTTTGCTATCAATGAATGGGTTGTGTTACTAACGACTATCGTTAAAATCGTTCAGTAAAGCCTCCAATTGCGACTGGAGCTGGCCATGATGTGAAAGGGGAATGAAGCAGATTCTCTCCTTGGTTCCGGCCCGCAGTGGCTGGTCGGAATGCCGCACCACCACCGGTGCGATACCACTCCGATTCCAACCAACTCTACTTAAAGAATCCGTCTGCGCAAAAGCCGCGCCAGCAGATGCTGGACACGGCTCTTGCGCAGACGGTTAATGTATCGATCGAAGTATCCAACTCTTAACGTTACTACGTGTCAAGCCTAATCCGTTACCTACGGGACCACCTGGCTACCGCTCCCCTCACTGAAGTTATCGAATAAGTTTAGCCGGTATTCCCCTACACTGGTTCCCGATTCGCATCTATCCAGTAGCCAAGGGCCACGATCAGCCATAACACCTGAGCGCTCCAGGCTAGAGCCGCTACACTGGCCGGGGCCGGACCGAGGGCACCGCCCAGATATACGAGCACTAAAAGAGCGATCATACCCCATAGTGCGAATCGACCCGTGCGGTTGCGCGCCCGGGTGTGGCGCAGATACACCCATAGACCGGCCGACAGCGAACCCAGTTCGAGTACCAGCGTAGCGGGCAGATTCCCCCACAAACCCAGTCCTGCTTTAGGGGACTGGCCAACGTACAGCGGCAGATCAGGCCGGTGCATGATCAGGTCGAGCAGCCAGTGACTGGGCACCAGCAGGCCCACCAGCAGGGCTTCGCGCCAGTTACGCCGAATCAGGCCGTAGGCGAGGCCCAGCACTACGCCTAATACTACTTCCGCCAGCAGGCTGTGCGAGAAGGGATAATACTCGAAGTCAAGGGGTGAGGCAGCCATCAGACCGGGACGGATTTGAACGCGCTCGACGCCCAGCAGCAACAGGGTGGGCCAAAGTAAATCTGCCAGCTGTGTAGCCAGAAAAAAGGTGCCCAGTGACACGCGCGGTTGTAGAGGCTTGGTCGCCAGACCAAGCCCGAAGTGGCCTAAAAACATAGTGGTTACCCAGCGGGCGGTTAGTACACCTCAAAGCTATTACGTGCCAATGGCGGGATTGTTGACCGATTCCGAAAATTAGATTGACTTTTCGCGCAAAGCGTTAAAAAGGCCCGGAAACGAACCTCGTTCGGTAGTTGATTGCCCAGTTGTGCTCAGCGATCAGACTCCTGCGCAACGGTTATCGCATACCATGTAATGCTGCGGGAAAGGGTAGCCCGCTCCGCATCGGGGTAGGCTACCCAGGCGGTCCGATGGCTGCCCAGGTGCTTAATACTGCTATTGCGCCGTCCGGCGGAACATACCGGGTGTCTGGCCAGTCCAGCGACGAAACGCCCGCACAAACACACTCGGCTCGGAGAAACCCAGCAGTAACGTGATGTCTTTGATGCTGAGGATGGGGTCGCGCAGGTGGCGCTCGGCTAGCTCACGGCGTACCTCGTCGAGCAGTTGCTGGTAGCTGTGACCGTCCTGACGCAGTTGCCGCTGGAGAATGCGGGGGCTGAGGCCCAGGGTATCAGCCACGGCTACCAGGGTGGGTTCGGATTGCACCAACAGGCGCAACAACTCGTGACGTACGCGGTCGGGAAGGGCGGGTAGCTCGTATAGGCGAGCCAGCAGGGCGGCAGCGTGCGGTTCGAGCAGTACCAGTAGTTGCGGGTCGGCGGTGGAGATGGGTAGGGCCAACACAGTGGCTGGCAGACGCAGGGCCGAATAGGGGGTGCCAAACTGCACCGAGGCAGGCGCGAAGACACGGACGTGCTCGCGGGTATCGGCCGGAGCGGGGTAGGCTAGGTGAACCGCTTCAATGGCGATCGACTGACCACTGAGCAGCCGCAGCATGTGCAGGTAGATGGATAGCTCGGAGTTGAGCACAACGTGTGGGTACACGATAGCGGGACTGGTTATGTCTATGACCAGCTCCACGCTGTCGCCCAGGTGGCGCAGACTGATGCGTGTGCCGTTGCAAACGATGTCCTGATAGCGGCACAAGGTTTGGATGGCCACGCCCAATGTAGGGCAATGCATCAATAAGTGAGCCAGCACACCGTAGCTGCTGTAATGGACGTGCTCGGCCATATGCAGGTCGAGGTGCGGGTCACCGGAGGCCTGAATAGCCAGCACCCACAGGCGCTGCATGGTCGCCATGGGCACCCGGCCGTCGGGGTCTTCCAACTGGGTACTGTCCAATGCCACTGCCTGGCACAACGTCTTGGCGTCGGCCCCGCACTGCGTGACGGCGTGAAGCAGCCCTTTCACAGAAGCGGAAGAAATGGTAGCGTCGATAGTCATTCGCAGTAGTGAATTGGTCTAAAATCAATAGCAGTCGGTGCTGGTTCATCGTCTATCAGGCTACAGCTGCGTCAGCCTTTGGCTTAGTCTGAGTGCCTCACTCAGGTGCGTATGCTATGGATAGTAGTGATAGGTATTGAAAGAGGTAGTTCAATAAAACACCCATTCGAGATTTAGACAAACGACGGTCCTTTCGTCTTACGCAGGAGCGTTTACCAGGGCAATTATTTCTACCAATCGTCAATTCCAATTGGTAGCATATGCCTTTTATCAAACGATAAATTTTTCTTGGGTAAGCTGCTCACTGCCCTTCCACAGATCGTTCCATTTTAATTGATCATAACTATCTTCAGACGAGTTTTTATGCGCCGGCCCTTCGTAATATTGACCCGTCATATCGTTGAAAGAAGGATCAGTCAGTAGTTTTACAAAATTGCCCGCTGACGTTTTTACTGGAAAGACCCCATCAAAAATTCGGAGCATGGGCATAATGTTTCTCCAGGCCCATTGTTCCATCGCATTGCCCTCCCTGGCCAGGCCTGTACCGGGCATCAGGCCAGGGTCGTATAGATTAACCGTGATCCCTCGTTGCTTTTCACGTAACAGACGGTTCAGCTCGTAGCCAAAGAAAAGGACACAAAGCTTTGAGGTGGAATAACGGGCGTAGCCCCGGCTTCTCTCTGAATAGTTTTGCATACTATTCGGCTTGGAAAGTTCCTCCCATCCTAAGTAATCCCCAGCAGGAATGCCAAAAATTTTGCCTTGCCAAATTGCCGGGTTAAAGTGCGTTCCACTGCTGACCAACACAATCCTTCCTGACTTTTGATTGATGTAAGGCATCAGCAGATTTGTTAGCAGAAAATGGCCCAGATGGTTTACCCCAAACGTCTTCTCGAAGCCGTCAGCAGTGGTTTGGTTTCCTTTCGCTATTTGTATACCTGCATTGCAGGCCAGTACATCTATACCCTGCGTAATCTCTACTAGCTTGACGGTAAAATTGCGAATCGAATTAAAGGAGGCTAAATCCAACTCGAGGCTTTGAATGTGTAGGTTTCCACTTTCCCGGCGAAGCTCGGTTACCGCGGTTTGCGCTTTTTTCTGGTCTCGGCAGGCAAGAATAAGTTGGTTATTTTTGTCCTGCGCAATGATCCTGGCCGTTTCCAATCCCAAACCCGAATTACCTCCGGTAATGACTATTGTTTTCATTCGTAGACCTAGCTTAGTTGATCGCTCAAACGTCCCGCTTTGTTTTTCCTGCTGATTTGCCAAATGGCAAAAAGCGATTTTAGCGTATGTTTTTCCTGATTCGGCTCAATGACGATTGCGTGATACCCAGATAGGAAGCCAAATGGGAAAGCGGAATACGATTGGCAACTTGGGGATATTTTTCTAAAAATGCCAGATACCGGGTAGTGGCATCCTCCGCGATGAGTGGACTAATCCGCTGGACCTTTTGTAGAAGGGCTTTGGATGTAATCTTGGCTACGATAGCATCCAGCCTATAATTGTGCCGGAAAGCTCATGCCAATTTGCGTGAGAAAAAACAATCAACCGGCAGTTAGTGACAGCCTGGATATATTCCGATGAAGGAATACTATTGTCATAACTATTCAAGTCTACGACAAAATTATTTTCATCGATAAAATAGCGCGTTACGTCATCCCCTTTGTTAGTATAATAGCAAACACGGATCACACCCTCTACGATGAACCCGACTTGCCGGGCGATTTTCCCGGCTTCTGAAAAATAGTCACCTTCCTGAAGGGGTAGCACGGCTGCTTTTTTCACAATCAGGTCGATCTGCTGCTGGTTTAAATGACCAAATTGCAGGATATAGTCTGTTAGTTCTTTCATTAAGGCAAATTAGAACGTAGGTAATGATTAGTATTTGCCATTTGACAAAAAGACTCCTCTCAACTGCAAATCTACCGTCTCTTTAAGCGCCCATTTCTTGACGCAATTGGTACCCTTGATCCCTCACTTTGTGCTGTCGATGGTCCGGCCATCCAGGTGAAAGGCCCTGATTTATACACCGCTGATCAAGTCGGCCTTGGCGACTGGGTATTCCGCAGCGTGCTGCCCTTATACAGGTTAGGATAGCGCTTGACTACGATCGTTTTCAAAGTATCGGGGCTATTGTTGACGTAGTCAATCGTTACCGTGCCGGAAAGCCGACAGCAAACCGGGTCAAAAGAGACATCAATAGCCTAGTCGACTTTGTTTCGCCAATGGTTTTTTTCCGGAACGCCCTGGATGCTTCTGGTGCCTTTAGCCATTGCCTTCTCCGTATGGCGGTCGGCTGGCAAATACTGCCCCGTAGCTTGTTGAGCTAGGTCAACGAACAGCAGCCTACGAATGAGCATGAATCGAGTCACATACGGGGTAAGAAGGGTGCAAATGTAGCTGAGCCGTCTACCGGTGAGGCATAAATGGCGCTTAGTGCTTTATCCAAGGTGGGAAATTGGTAGCTGTAGGCTTGCAGAAGCCTCTCTTGCGGTACGGCTCTGGTACTATTGAGCACAAAAGCACTGCGCTCTCCCATCATCAGCTTAAGCATGAAAGCGGGAATGGAAGGCATCCAGAGCGGTTTGTTAAAGTGCCGGGCCAGGGCTTCCATAAATTGCCGATTAGTTAGCAGACCGGGCGCGGTTTGGTTGACCACACCCGCCAATGAAGGGTCCCGAACCGCCAGGACATACAGTCCCACCACGTCCTGCAGGTGTATCCAGGGAACCCACTGGCGACCGCTGCCGATAGATGCCCCAAAACCCGACTGGATCATCGGCACTAACGAAGCCAACGCCCCACCCTCTTTAGTGAGGACGACCCCCGTGCGAAAGATAACCACGCGCAGGCCCAGGGCTTTGCCTTCACCAACGGCAGCCTCCCATTCCTGACAGATCGTGCCCAAAAAATCGGGGGATGGCGGGCTTTGTTCCGTCATGATTTCATCGGCTCGGTCGCCATAGAACGCGATGCCCGAGGCCGAGATGACCGATTTGACGGCATGGGGCCGCTGGCCCATTAATCGGTAGAGGAGCCGGATCGATTCGGTACGACTGCGGCTGATTTCCAGCTTGCGGGCGGGCGTCCAGGTCTGCTCGGCGATGTCCGCACCGGCCAGATGGATGATCGTATCGACCCCGTCCAGGCAACGCGCATCAATCTGTTGATCCACGACGTTCCAGCCGTAGGTCGTCACCTCAGGAATGATGGATGGGGTACGGCTCAGGTGGCTAACCCGGTGACCTTCCCGGAGCAAGGCCTGCGTTAACGACTTGCCAACCAAGCCATTGCCGCCGGTAAGCAGAACGTGGTGGGTTTGTGGGTGGTTGTTTTTCATAGCAGACGGCCGTTCAGGCGTTTGGGGAATGGTTGGGAATGAGGATTACCTTGCCGTATGCCGTTCGGGATTCGGCCAGTTCCATGGCCTGCTGAATGTGGTCAAGGGGAAAACGGGCGGCAATTCGGGGGGTAAGCACACCACTGGCCAGCAGACTCATAATTTGGGCAAAATCGTCCTGTGAGCGGGCTTGGTAAGCCTGACTACCCCGACCCGCCATGACGTCATAGAACAAGGCCTGGCGACCATTGGGCAGCAGGTTCCACCAGGTTAGCCGGGCGATTAGGTTAACGAAGTTAAGTAGCATCGATTTTTTAGTCAGCATGGCCGAGGCAATGGCGTAGCTGACCAGGGTGCCACCCCGTTTAAGTAAGCGAAACGATTGCGTAATACCGGCCCCACCCACATTATCGAAAACGGCATCGACCCCATCCGGTGCCAGTTGCCGAATCTGCCCGGCCCAGTTTGGGTCGTTATAATCCACGGGCTCCACGCCCTGTTCTTTCAGGGTGGCGTGATGCCGACGCGAAGCCAGTCCGATGACCCGTACGCCAGCGTGCAGGGCCAGCTGGACCAAGGTTGTACCGACACCACCATTAGCGCCATGCACAACAATGGTTTGACCCGATTGTATCTGCGCTTTCCGATGCAACATCTGCCAGGCCGTGAGCCCATTGACGACCAGGGTTTCGGCTTCGGCCGGATCAATCCCATCCGGAACAAGCAACAACTCGTTGGCAGCACGCAGGGAGTAACTGGCCCAGCCTCCGGTTTTGGTCAAGGCGGCCACCCGTTTGCCCATCCACGATGCATTAACGCCCGGACCCATGGCCACGACCGTACCGACCAGATCGTAACCCGGCACAAAGGGGAACGATGGCTGGCCCGGATAGCGGTCACGGCGCATGGCCTGCTCGGCAAAGGAGATGCCACTGGCTTCTACCCGGACGATCACCTGGCCCGTCGCTGGCTGGCTGAGTGCGTTGTTGTGCATGACGAATCCACTGGGTTCGACCGGGGCTGGTAGCACGACCTCCTGGCTTACGAATGGGATCGAATTGGCTTCTTTTATCGTCTGCATAGCTTTGTCTATTTGTGTGCAACAAAGCTACCGGACCCCCTCGGGCCAAAACGATAACAAAAGATAAGAAGGAGTCGGAGGGCATTTCCTTACACCTGATCAGATCCGCCGGTAACCCGTTTGGACCATACTTTATTTAGGGATGATTCGGTTACGAATTCGACTCATGCTGACGGGGGTAATGCCTAAATAGGTGGCAATGTAATGCTGGGGAACGCGCTGGAGTAGGTGCCGCTGATCGCCTTCCAGCAGGGCCAGATAGCGTTCTTCGGGGCTGAGCATCAACAGTCCTGCCATCCGCTCTTCCAACGCCACCATGATATATTCGGCAAATAATCGGCCAAATTCCTGCCAGCCCGCATACTGACTGAACAGGGCTTTCAGGACGGCGTAAGGAAAGACCAGACACGTGGCGTCACTGAGGGCTTCGATATTGACCGGCGATGGCCGGGCGGTGATGCAGCTCATGTAAGCCGCGATCAACTGCTGGTCGAAGAAGAAATACGTGGTGCGTTCTTCGCCGTCTTTGGTATAAAATTGCCGGAATACACCCTCCAGCACAAAGCCTACCTGACCGGCAACGACTCCCTGCGTGGCTATGAACTGGTTTTTTTTCAGGTGGACGATCGACAGGTGTGGCTCCAGGCCCTGCCATTCCTCATCCGACAACGCCACAAACTGGTCAATATGCTGCCGCAGTTGTAGGGCTGCCTGGTGGAGCGGGTCATTCATAGGCTATGATGGTTCAGAAGAATCCTAAAATGGGTCGTTCATCTAATTGATCAACGAAAAGCAGCTCAGTAGCATATCCTTGTCGAGGGAGGCTATTCAGTAGTTTGAAATGTCAACCAAAAACCGATCGATAAAACAGTGTGCAGTCACCTGGGCGCTGAATAGTGATAGAAAGATACGTATGCTGGCGGATTAACGTTGACAATCCTTTCGTGCTGATAAGGCCTTGCTCGTATTCCAGCTTTCGTCTACAAAACGGCCAAATGAAATTAGAACTGGTCAGAATGTATCGTCTTAAAATCATCCGATTGTGCAAGCACCACGGGCCGCTATCCGCGTAGTTGTCCGCTTTCCAGCCTGTCAAAATAATGGCCCTGCTCCAGATCGGCTACCAGCGAAGGTTGACTGGGATGCCAGCCTAACTGCTGTTGCGTGAGGGTGCTGGAGGCCGGACAATCGACGCTGAGGAAGGCACCAATCCAGCCAAAATGGTCGGCCGCTTCCTCCGCCGGTTTACTGACAACCGGCAGGTTTAGGTGCTGACCGATAATACTTGCGATGTTGCGGACGGGTATACCCTCATCGGCAGCCCCGTGAAATTTGGCACCCGCCGTTCCCTTTTCCAGGGCCAGCCGGAAGAGCTGAACCGCATCGAGCCGGTGCACGGCAGGCCAGCGGTTGGTGCCTTCGCCAATGTAGGCCGACACGCCTTTCTCCCGCGCAATGCCGATCAGGGTAGGCACGAAGCCGTAGTCGCCCTCGCCATGCACGGATGGCGACAGGCGCACCACCGATGTCCGAACGCCCTGCTGGGCGAGTGCTTCCATAACCAGTTCGGAGGGGATGCGGGGGGCCGAAGCCGCGTTGTAATCGAGCGGATCGGTTTCGGTGGCGACGCGGCCCGGCGTGAGCACGGTAATCCCGGACGTGATAACGAAAGGCCGGTCTGAGCCGATGAGCGCACTGCCCAGGGCTTCCACCGCCTGCCGGTCGGTCTCACCAGCGGTGGCATACGCAGAAAAATCGTGGTTATAAGCCGTATGAATGACCCCGTCCGAAGTGGCCGCACCCCGCCGGAGGCTGTCCAGATCATCCAGTGTACCCAGGTGAACTTCAGCCCCGGCAGCCACTAGTTTTTGAGCGGTCTCTTTGGAGCGGGCGAGACCGAGCACCTGATGGCCTGCGCCGATTAATTCCTGAACGAGGGCCGAGCCGATGTAGCCCGTGGCCCCGGTGACGAAAATTTTCATGTAGTTGGGTCGATAGCCGGATGCGATGGCTAACGACTCCACAAAGGTCGGCAGGGGGACCGAAGGTGGTTTGCGCGGGACAAACCATTTACTGCATAATTCAAACAATCGCGCTAAACCCGGAGTGCACCCGGCACCAGGCCCGTCTGCCGTTTGAAAAAATTACAGAAGTGAGCCACATCGGTGAAGCCTAAGCTGTCGGAGATTTCCGAGACTGTCCAGTTGGTTTGTTTGAGCAGCATCCTGGCCTCCTGCGACACCCGGCTGCCGATCAGTTCGGTGGTGGTGCGGCCAGTGGTTTCCTTCAGCACCCGGTTGAGGTGGTTGACGTGCAGGGCCAGTTGGTCGGCGTAGTCTTTGGCCGTGCGCAGGCGGACCTGCTGCTGGGGGGTAGCGAGGGGAAACTGCCGTTCGAGCAGTTCGGCAAACAGGGCCGTCACCCGCGCCGAAGCCGTGTGCGTAGCGGCCAGCACGGGGGCGGGCTGGAGCTTCTGGCCGACGTGAATCAACTCCAGCAGGTAGGCCCGGAGCAGGTCGTATTTGTAGGCGTAGTTCGAGGTGATTTCCGCCTTCATCTTCCCAAAGATAGCGTCGATGGCGTTGTACTCCTCCTGGCTCACCCGCAGCACCGGCTGACCGCCTGGCTGAAAAATGGGCAGTTCGTCCAGACCCGCCCGCCCCTTAGCGGGCAACAGAAAGGCGTCGGTAAAGATGCAGAAGTGGCCGGTCTGATCTTCGTCCTGCGGCAACCACCGGTAGGGCACCTGGGAGGTGGCAAACCACAGGGCGTACGGCTCGATGTCCACCACCTTGTCGGCGTATTCCACCCGGCTGCGCCCGCGCACCAAGCTGATTTTATAGAACGCCCGGCGGTCGAAGGTCATCGGCGGCTTGGTGTGGTAGCCCCGCATGAGGTCGGCCACGTCGAAGACGTTAAAGTGTCCCACCTCGTGCTGAATGCCCGGCGGCAGCAAGGTATCGGGTGTCTCACCGGCGGGGGTTAGTTTGTCATACAGTTCGTCGAGCGGTAGCGGTTTCATCCTGAGTCGTTGTAAAAATCAAAGGTATGTTATTTTTCAACTAACATACCTGTCCGTCTTTCCGCTGACGCTGCTAAAGGCTGGTATGCTCCTCAGGGCTCGCAATGAGGATATTGGCCAATCCGCGCTGTGTTGGGGATTGACAGCCGTCTGTCTGGAACTGCGGCTCGATTTGTTTTACTGTCCCCTTCCGGTTTTGAGTCCCTGAACTACCTGCATAAAATCGTTTTTACTCCAGTGGTCCGTTATTTCTCCGTCTTTCAGAATATCTATTTTAATAACGTTCATCGCTACTTTTTTCCCGGTGTTCGTTTTTCCCATGAATTCACCCGTATGAACGGCCGTTATTGTCTTTCTCAGCGATACCATGTCGCCCTCGCC
This sequence comes from Spirosoma spitsbergense DSM 19989, assembly GCF_000374085.1. Classification (GTDB taxonomy): domain Bacteria; phylum Bacteroidota; class Bacteroidia; order Cytophagales; family Spirosomataceae; genus Spirosoma; species Spirosoma spitsbergense. The sequence continues at coordinate 61,888 of NZ_KB893553.1, forward strand.
CAACACTTCGTGAATGTCTACGGAAACGTCGGTTTATTTCTAGGACAAGACAGTTGAAATAATAATTCGAACCTGCCCAGAACCCTGTACTGCAGGTACCATGCCAACTAGACAAGATCAGTTGGCAGATACTTAACTACCATTACGGAACTAGATCATTTCCATTTCGCTCTTTCTATGCAATAAGCCCCAGTCAATCATGGCATCAATAACAGTAATGATATTTTTGCCGGATTCCGTTAATTTATACGCCACTAAAACAGGGGGGTGATTGTTTACTGTACGTTCTATCATACCATTGATCTCCAGTTCTTTTAGCTCCTTTGATAACATTCTGGGCGTTACCCCTTCTAGGCTCTCCAACAAATCTTTAAACCTGTTTTTTTGATAAAACAGGGCGGCAATGATGGGCAGTTTCCATTTGCCGCTGACAACATTCATCGTGTCTTTTAAGGCAAGGGTAAATTGTCGGGGACACTGATTCACCGCTGCCTGTTCGATCAACTCTCTAAAACTACTCATAATCAAACGGTTATAGACTTACTATACAAAAGTATATCGTTTAGCACCCATAACGAATTTAGTTTTGCATCACATTCAACCAAACACAAACTATGATTCTTGTTACAGGGGCAACAGGACAATTGGGGGCTAAAGCCATTGACCATTTATTGACCAAAGGCGTTAGGGCTGCTGACATGGCGGCATTCGTTAGAGATGCTGCAAAAGCACAAAGCCTAACCGAAAAAGGAATTGAGGTACGCGTTGGTGATTATACGGACTACGATTCGTTAGTGAATGCTTTTACGGGTGTTGATAAGCTGTTATTAGTGTCCAGCAACGACAGAGAGGCCGTTGAAAACCGAACAGCTCATCACATCAATGTAATCAAAGCCGCCAAACAGGCAAACATTAAGCATATCGTTTACACCTCTTTTGTCAGAAAACCAACGTTTGACCAAACGCCCATAGCCTCTTTTCAACACGCTCATGTTGAGTCAGAACAGTTTCTAAAAAATAGTGGCCTTGCCTATACTATATTGCAAAACGGCATTTATTTGGAGATGATTCCAGTTTTTGTCGGCGTCAACGTAGCTGAAACAGGGGTTATCCTGTTCCCTGCCCAGGCAGGTAAAGCCAGTTGGGTGCTTCGAGACGAGTTGGCCGAAGCGGCTGCTCATGTATTGACGACCAAAGGCCATGAACATAAGATATACCCAATGACCAATACGGAATCAGTTTCTTTTGACGAAATAGCCACCAATTTGTCTGCTACAGTAGGGAGAGAAATCACGTATACCTCTCCACCGGTCGATGAATTTGAATCCATTCTGAAAAAAGCAGGTATGCCCGATTTGTATATAGGCATGTTTATGATGTGGGCTGTGGCTCAAGCACAGGGCGCTTTAGATGTAGAAGATACTACGTTAGCGTCTTTTTTAGGCAGGCAACCGACGAGTGTCAAGCAGTTTATCAATACGATCTACGGGTAAGCTGTTCTTACCCGCTCACCAACCGCTTACTTCAGAACAAAAACGGTTTACTAGCTTCAGGTTATGATGTGTACGCTTCCAGACCGAAATCCATTAGACAGTTTGTTGCGGCAATAGCCAGATTATCAATCAAAATTAAAATGTGACCTATTTTGCTTTATTTGCATAGATTAGTTCATTTATTATCGTTCACGAAAAGGTCAATGATCATCATTAACTGAACTTATCGTAATCAGCTACCAAACCCGTTCAGAAAAACGTCGGAATAAAACAGTGCTGGCCAGGATGTGAAGAAGAAATGAAGGAGGTTTTTTCTCCTATCCAACTGAGTGTGCCGAAACTATCAGTCCAATGAAAAGCCGCGCCAGCAGAAATTGAGCGCGGCTTTTGACCCCGATCCGCGTGCTGGCATATTCACCGGATTTCGAAAGTAAGTTTTTTTTGTACTCTATAGCCTACAGCATTATAGCGAGAATGGATTTGATCAACCTTTTGTTTTGGGATTAGCCCCATACTGATTGCTCTCTTTGACACTTTCAGTACAGGCCAAAATCAAGTTGTAAACCGGAATAAGCACGTACCACCCGCTCTTGCCTGCGTCGTGCATTCGCCGGACGGCAACGGCTACTGACGGAATCAGAATAGCCAGATTGAACAGAATAATCAGCCAGCCAACTACTGCTGATCCGTTGAAGAGTAAGGTGTTAATCAAATTCAACCCTTGAGAAATCAGTACATTAATCAAGAAGAAGTACCAGTACTCACTGCGCCGGGCGCGCCCGTCAAAGTCGTTATATTTTTTTAATACGGCAACATAATTGCTGAGGAGTGAAACACGGATGGCCGTAGGGGAAGATGTATTCATAATTGTATTAGTTACTGATGTTACGCATGGTTGATCTATCTGTAGCAACCTCTTTCTAAATTTACTCAAAAACACCACAAAAAGCGCTCATGGAGTTTATATCCCCTATTTTTGACCTCTACTCGGACTATTTGCTGGTCAATCAGAACCAGCCAACAGCCACCCGACTATCGGCACTGGTGGATGGGAAACTCTCCCATGAT
>NZ_KB893554.1 GCF_000374085.1 Spirosoma spitsbergense DSM 19989
GCTCACTATTAGCTATCTGTATGGGTCCAAAGCGTGTTTTCATCTTTTTTTTTACGACGATCAGTCGGTACCTGACTCAGACTCTTTTCCAGGACTTGTCGCCCCAAGTCGAGCCAAATCTCCTCAAATGACTTCTCGTAGTCATAGAAGGTAGGCTTACTTCTGAGGGCTTTGAGTTCGCTATATTTCTGGCGGGCCAAAGCCACATATTCTTCTTCGGTGAAGGGCAGGGAGTGTTCGTCAGGCATGCCCTAAGCTACGACATGGTTGCGACAATTTGAATTGCACCCCTTTACATGGGCTTTGTTGCATGGCTATGTGGTTTCTCGTTTGACCGCCTTAGGCATTCCCAATTTAGTGAATCGGTTTAGACAGGTGGCTTTGATTTGAGCCTCTGTCTGTTGGTTGGCTAATGAGTGAGTCGACAACCGCTCGCCGAATATCATCTTCCAACGAAACATGGCTGTTTCTGCTTTACTGCGCCGGTGATAGCCACTTTGGCGTTTCCATTCGGCTAAACCACTGGCTGCAATATGCGTAAGAGTTTCATTACGAGGGTGTAGCAACTCATCGCCGACTTCGTCTGTCCAGACTACAGCGTTGGATCGAGGGGGTATCAAGGGAGTAATATGGCGTAGCACCATCTCATCATAAACTTTCACCTGGTCGTAAGCACCATCTCCGCTCAGTTTGGCGATAGGATACGCAATCTGAGCCACTAATGGCTTGACCATCTGGGCGTCACTGATCGCGTTGGTTGTCAAGCTAACAGCATGAATCTCGTTGGTGGCTTCGTCGGCCACCAGATGCAGCTTACGCCAGGTACGGCGTTTGTCCGCTCCATGCTTCCTCACCTTCCATTCACCCTCTCCGTACACTTTCAGGCCCGTACTGTCGATCACCAAATGAATAGCTTCAGGGCAGGTATCGCTGGGAGGAGCGGGAGCAGAAAAGGGCTTCAGGACAGCTTGTCGGCGACAGAGTTGAGTATAACTGGGTACATGCAAATTCATCTTCATTACTTCTAACAGGCTCTGAATCAATCCTTGTGTTTGTCGAAAGGCCAGTTGAAAGACGGCTTTCAAGGCTAAGGCCGCCTGAATGCACTGATCTGAATAGCGAAACAGTCCACCGGGTGTACGTGGTCCCTGATAGTACCATTGAGCCAACGTGTCTTCATGAAGCCAGAGGGTCACAAAACCTCTGTTTATCAGTGCTTTATTGTATTCTGGCCAGTTGGTAAGCCGGTACTTTTCTTTTTTAGTCTTTGGCTCTTTGGGTTCCTGTTGAGTTGTCGGTGGTTGGTTGTCAGCTTGGGTAAAAAAGCGTAGTTTTGGCATAGCACCGGGCCGTAAGGCGGCAGCTTTGTAGGTTTGGCGATCTCAAAGTTCGCCATTCCGGTGCTTTTTCATTCAGTAGATGTAGCTTCCAACGGGGCCATGCAACAAAGCCCTTTACATGATGAAATTCAGAATCAGAAAAGGGGCAGGAAATCTGTAGCAACAAAGAGTGCATTTCAAACTATCGCTAAACGGCCATTATGTATAAATACGACTCAGTGTGCTGTCTGACCAACTACTAACCCGATGACATTCATTAGAATTTTATCTAATCCACTATCCAGCAACAGATTACATTATCCTCCCAACCATTTTGACGGGTAACTATCTTTCGTAAAGTCTCTCTGGCTAACTCTGCTTAGATGTACCATCGCATAACAAAACCGGGCCGCCGATGCGGTCTAAAATCATGGGCGTCGTTGGATAGAAATGGCCATCAATGGACGTAGCTAAGGCGCACCGTCGCTGATAAAACCAGCTTAACTCCCTGTCTTTTTTGAGTATCTACCTACGCCCCAAACCGGAGGCTGAATTAGGCAGCATACTAATCATGAGCACCATACTACACGGCAAATAGCGATGCGTGAAGCGCATACATAAAGGGGAAAGCGGAACAGATGGCGATAATATAGGAACTTGTTGAAACCTGTTACGCCGTTCACTAAGTTTACGCGTGGTTGTAAAACCCCCAACCAGTTGGCCCCTTGCAGCAACCAATAAATAAGAGATGTATATACCAGCTAAAAATACGCTTTATATCAGCCTTTGGCCACTATTGATCAGCATTACTATTTCGTTGGGGGCACAGGCGCAACCAAACCGTAATCAGCCAGCCAATAGCTACCTAAAGCTACCCTCAACCAAGCCGAACGCGACCGAACGCGGCCCGACCGAACGCGGCCCGACCCGTCGTTTTTTCGGAATGCACTTCGATTTTCACGCCAACGCGAGCGATGCGCAGATTGGCCAAAACCTTTCGGAGCAAAGCCTGGATTCACTCCTGACGGCCATCAAACCAGATTTTATTCAGATTGATTGCAAAGGCCATCCGGGCGTTGCCAGCTATCCCTCCAGGGTGGCTAACGCTACCACAGCTCCGGATTTAGCTAAAGACCCGCTGGCCTTTTACCGGGCCGTGACCCGGAAACACGGCGTGGATTTGTACGTGCATTATTCAGGTGTTTTTGATGTCGCTGTTCTGGAAAAGCACCCAAACTGGGGCGTTGTAAAAGCAGATGGCAGCATGGACAAAGCCAACACATCCGTATACGGCCCCTACGCCGATTCTCTCCTTATTCCCCAGCTAAAAGAAGTAGCCGATTACGGTGTCGATGGTGTTTGGGTAGATGGCGACTGCTGGGCAACGATCCCGGATTATTCGCCAGCCGCTCTCGCCCGGTTTCAGGCAGAAACGGGAATACAGCCTGGTCCGGGTCATAACTGGCCACGCTCGGATAAAGATCCAAATTATGACGCATTCAAAAATGCTGCCCGTCAGGCATTTATCCGATACGTAGGACATTATACCGACGAACTACACAAACATAATCCGGCTTTTCGGGTGGCTTCCAACTGGGCGTATTCGTCCATGATGCCGGAACCGATCACGACCAATGTCGATTACCTGTCGGGCGATTTAACGCCCGGTAACAGTGTCAATACAGCCGCTATGGAAGGGCGAATTCTGGCAGCCCAGGGTCAACGCTACCATAAACCGTGGGATTTGATGTCGTGGAGTTTCTGGTATCAGTTTGGCCCCACCATGAGTGGCGACCAGAAAACGGCGATACATATGAAGCAGGAGGCCGCCCAGGTCATTGCACTCGGTGGGGGATTTCAGGGCTACGTCCGCCAGAAACACGATGCGTCCATTCCGCTGAACGAACTGCCGGTGATGGCCGAACTCAGCCAGTTTGTCCGGGCGCGGCAACCGTTTTGCCAGGGTATCACCCCAATTCCGCAGATAGCGGTTCTGTATAGCGATGTCACCGTCAAAAAGTTTGATCAGAAACTGTTTAGTCGGGATCAGGCATACCGGATGCAGGGCGTACTGACGGCCCTGCTGGATGCTCAGTTTCCGGTGGAGGTTCTTTCCGAGCATCACCTCACTGGCCGCCTGAGTCAATACCCGCTCATTGTGGTATCGCAGCAGGATTCACTGGCTCCATCTTTCCGACAGGAATTGCTCGATTATGCCCGACAGGGGGGCAATCTACTCCTGATCGGGGTAGCCACAACGAAGAGCTTTGCGGATGAACTGGGCATTGAACCCATCGGACAGGCAACGGCCAGTACCCGATGGGTTCACTATAACGGTGCGACAATGGTGCTCAACGGATTATTTCAACCCGTTCAGACTACAGCAGGCGTTGCGTCTTTCGGGCAGATAAACGCCCACGAGTACGGCGGGGTAATACCAGGCGTTGCCGCCAGTACCATACCATTTGGCAAAGGGAAACTAATGGGCGTATATGCCGACTTAAGCCAGAGCTATATCCAGCATCAATCATCCAAGGCCCGTGATTTCATAGCTACGCTGGCCCATACCCTGCTACCCAATCCGGTAGTGACCGTAACAGGCTCTCACCTGGTACATGTCATAGCCAACCGATTGGACAACCAGCTAGCCATAAACCTAATTAATACCGGCGGTCGCCACGCCGACCCACAGGTATTTACATACGACGAAGTACCGCCCCTCTCGAACCTGACTCTTACAATTCACACCAAAAAAAAGCCTGGCAGAATTGTACAACAACCTGAAAACAAACCCTTACCATTTACCTATAAGGCAGGTGTTGCTACCGTAACCGTACCGAAACTGATGATTCATTCGGTTTTGATCGTGGAGTAACGTTCCTTATACAAATGAATACGTCCAGACCAGTTCCCGTCAGAAAACCAGTAGCCTATAAAAGACATTGTCCAGATAGACAGGAGAAACTACCTTTGGCTTTCTTTAGCACGTATTACATCAACTCCCATTTTCATGTCTGATAGTAAACTAACACTAGGCGAAAAAACGTATTTCCCGTTCGTTGATAAGCCGATTCAATACGAGGGCCTCGAGTCTGACAACCCAATGGCGTTCAAATTTTACGATGCCAACCGCACCATTCTGGGTAAACCCATGAAGGATCTGTTCCGGTTTGCAACCGCTTACTGGCATACCTTCTGCGGTACCGGGGCCGACCCTTTTGGTCCGGGGGTGAAGCATTTCCCCTGGGATGCCAAAGCCGACCGGCTTGCTGCGGCCCACGACAAAATGGATGCAGCGTTTGAGTTTATCACCAAAATAGGCATGGAATTTTACTGCTTTCACGATGTGGATGTAGCACCGGAAGGCAACTCGAATGCTGAGTTTGAGAAGAATTTCCGCGCCATTGTGGATTATGCCAAACAAAAGCAGACGGCCAGTGGTGTTAAACTGCTGTGGGGTACGGCCAACCTGTTCTCGCACGAACGCTACATGAACGGAGCCTCTACCAACCCCGACTTCCACGTACTGGCCCACGGCGGCTGGCAGGTGAAAAACGCCATCGACGCCACTATCGAGCTAGGCGGTTCGGGCTATACCTTCTGGGGAGGTCGCGAGGGGTACATGTCGCTGCTGAACACGAATATGAAGCGAGAAACAGAACACCTGGCTAAGTTCCTGCAAATAAGCAGGGATTATGCCCGTAAGCAGGGATTCAAGGGGGCATTCTACATCGAACCAAAGCCGATGGAACCCAGCAAGCACCAGTACGATTTCGACGCGGCTACGGTTGTTGGCTTCCTAAATCAGTACGGCCTGCAGGATGATTTTGAGCTGAACATCGAAACGAACCACGCCACCCTGGCCAACCACACGTTCGCCCACGAATTGCAGGTAGCTGCCGACAATAACATGCTCGGCAGCCTGGATGCCAACCGGGGCGATTACCAGAACGGCTGGGATACCGACCAGTTTCCGGTGGATGTGTATGAACTGACCGAAGCTATGCTGGTCATTCTGGAAGCGGGTGGCCTGAAATCGGGTGGGGTAAACTTCGATGCGAAGACGCGCCGGAACTCCACCGATCTGGAAGATATCTTCATTGCCCACATTGGCGGGATGGATACGTTTGCGCGGGCGGCCATTGCGGCTGAAGCCATCCTGAATAAGTCGAAATATAAACAACTCCGCGCCGACCGGTATGCCAGCTACGACTCAGGCGAAGGCGCTAAGTTCGAGAAAGGGGAGTTGACCCTCGAAAACCTGCGCGAGTACGCTATGAACAACGGCGAGCCAAAACAACGCAGCGGCCAGCAGGAATTGTACGAAATGATCGTAAATCAGTACATTTAGCATCCAAACAGCCCTTATAGGGTAAAAAAAACCTATAAGGACTGCAAATTTTCCGGCATCATGTACGGATTTATTGGTTTAGGCGCCCTATCGCTTTTCTTTTTCGTGATCGCGGGTGGCATGGTCACGCTCCTTCCTTTCATTACACTTGTCCTTGTAATCCGAAGCGATTTTCGTTATCCAAGTGACAAAGTAGTGTGGATTATAGCTATTCTTTTTCTGAACCTGATTGGTGCGGCTCTCTACTTTTTTATCGGTCGAAATCAGCGCAAATTATGAAACACCTATTCTTACTGATCATGCTGTTTTCGGGCATCCCGGTATCTGCTCAACGTAGTAGCAACGAAGAAGCGGCTGTGAAAACAACCATAAACAAGCTATTTGAGGGAATGCAAAAAGCAGATTCAACACTACTGAGACCACTATTTACAGCAACGGCCAGGCTTCAGACAGTGGTGAACAAAGAAGGAGACATAACGGTGCATGATGATGCCATTGGTACGTTTATCAACTCTATCGGTAAAGCAAAGGCTGGTTCCCTGGATGAGCGTTTATCGGGTATGGAAATCAAGGTTGATGCAGAACTGGCTACAGCCTGGACACCCTACGTTTTTTACTTTCAGGATAAAAAAAACCATTGCGGTGTTAATGCATTTACCCTCGTAAAAATGAATGGTAACTGGAAAATTCAAACCATTATCGACACGCGCCGAAACGATAACTGCCCGGATTTACCGAAACAATAGCCCTTTTCATTCAGTACCCGGCAATAATCCAATGGCAGTGACTCGTTGCCACACGTCTTCATCAGGCTATACCTCCTGTAAGCCATTCCGTACAGGTATACGCTCCTTTCATCTTAATGGCCCTGATTTTGCGCTACTCCGGCGAGTAGAAAACTGTTACGATTACGACCCGGCGGTGTAAATCACTCACCTAAAAGTAAGTTTCTACAGTAGCTAAGGAACCGGAAACCGTTTTAACCAAGATAACTCATTTGGTAAAATCGATTTTTGACCCATTCTGACGGAAGGATTAAAGGAAAGGTTCTCGCTGAATAACTTCATTATCAGGTAATCCAGCAAAATGCTTTTCTTTGACTGGTAGAAAGTGTGTAGTCACTCAATTGGAATCAATATCATAATGAATAACCTATTTTACTAGCTAACAATTAATGAATGCTGACATTGTCTTTGACGAAGAACGCCCTGAACAACAGTCGGTTGTTGATTACAAGAAAAACCAGAAACAACGAAAGTTGCTGGCCTATCTGTACGCCGAGGGAACCTGCACCCTGGCACGTCTGACAAAGGTGCTCCATAGCAGCGTACCCTCCGTAACGAATCTGGTCGATGAATTAATTCAGGATCAGTGGGTAACACCCATAGGAATGGGGTCGGGCAGCAACGGTAGGCGACCCGTACTTTTTGGCCTGAACAGCCAGTACCATTACACGGTAGTGCTGGATATAAGTACCCACGATACAAAAATCCTGTTTATGAATACGCAGCGAGAGGTTGTTCACCGCTGTGATTATCCGCTCCAGTTAATAAACAACCCCGATTACGTACTCTCTCTGGTGGATTGTTTTACGATGGCCCTGACCGATTCTGGTCTATCGTTGGGTCAGCTTATTACCGTTGGCGTATCCATGCCCGGTTTGGTCGATGCCCGGCGCGGGATAAATCTGACGTATAAAAATCTGAGTAAGGGCTACGACTCCCTCACGCAATGCCTGTCGGAGAAGTTGAGCAAACCGGTTTATATACTGAATGATACCAAGGCTACGGTGCTGGGCGAAAGCCGGTTCGGCAACGCGAAGGGTAAACAACAGATGCTGGCAATCAATATCGACTGGGGCGTTGGTTTGGGGATTTTGGTCAATGGCCATGTATTTCAGGGAGCCAGTGGGTTTGCCGGTGAGTTGGGCCATATTCAGGTTGAACCGGAGGGTGAATTGTGCCACTGCGGTAAAATCGGTTGTTTAGACACCGTCACGTCAGCATCAGCACTGGTCAGGCGGGTACAACGCGATATGCAGGCTGGTCAGGTATCCAAGCTAGCCGTTTTCCGCCATGAAATAGACAAGATTGATATCGACGAAATCATTAGCGCGGCCCGCCATGGCGATTCATACGCCATTGATGTTCTGCACGAAGCCGGTTTGCAGCTGGGAAAAGGCCTTTCAGTGGCAATCAGCCTCTTTAACCCCGAAGTCATTATTATTGATGGCGTACTGGCCGAAGCCGCTACATTCATCCTGAACACCATTGAGCAGGCCATCAACAAATACTGCCTCAGTGATTTCAGAAATGACTTGACCATCGAAATTACGCAACTGAATGGAGCCGCCAAATGGCTGGGCACCCACGCGTATATGATGGAGGATATTTTTGCCAACTATTGAGGGAAGGAAATGTACAATGAGCAGTGGATAATAAATGAGGTAATACCAAAATCAGTAAAGCGCCTGACTGTCGATAAATTATCATTGTACATCATTCATTGTACATTATTCATTGCTTTACTTATAACTGGCTTTGTTCAGCGGAAACTTCCATTGCAGCAACCCCTTCGGGTCCTTATTTTTCTGGATACGGAATGCCCCATTTGCCAGCAAACAGCCAGCCGGGTTCAGGAAATGGCTGTCCGTTATAAAAGACGAGTGCAGTTTGACGCCATTTACCCCACCGAAACGGTTACGCTGGCTGAAGTAAACGAATTCAACCAGACGTATAAACTGACCATCCCCCACCAGCTTGACCCATCTCATAAACTGGTAAAGAAGTACAAGGCAACCACTACGCCGGAAGTTCTGTTGATTTCAGCCCAAAACAAGGTTCTATACCGGGGTAGTGTCGATAACCAGTTCTACCGGCTGGGAAGAAGTCGCCCGGAACCCACCGAATTTTACCTCAGTGATGCGCTGACAGCCGTTATGGCCAATAAACCGGTCGCCATTCGACAAACGAAACCCACCGGCTGCCTGATTAATCAGAACTGAATCTCCTGCCTGTCATTTTCGTTAACAGCATACACGATAACCAACCTGTCTGGATAACAACCTATCAGGAAGGCCCTGACAAACCGAATGAGTAGACCAGACAAAGTGATTCCGGGGCTCGTGTTGCTGTCCTTTCTGACCATTTTCCAGCTATCGTTCCAGCAGTTGGACAGAAACGAAGGCGCACAATTGGCCCGGCAGTATTGTGGTTCCTGCCACCTGATGCCTGCCCCTGAAAGCCTGCCCAGCCCTATCTGGCAACTGAATATTCTGCCCGCGATGGGCAGTTATCTGGGTATTCGCTACATGGGCTACGACCCTTACTATAAGTTAAAGCCAGCGGAAGTTGCCCTGCTGAAAGAGGAGCATATATTTCCCGAAAAGCCGGTTATTGATGAAAAAACGTGGCAAAAAATTGTAGCCTATTACGTCGAAAACTCACCTGCCCAAAGTCCACTCGATTCAACGCGACGCTACCGCAGCCAGCCTCTTTCTTTGTTTCGTGCTCAACCCGTAGCACTGGGCAAAACGACGGGTTCGCTGGTAACCGCCGTTGCGTATGATTCGCTGCGCCGGGAGTTGTGGGTGGCCGAACCGGACAAACTTTATCGCTGGAACTCCAAAAAGGGGCTAACCCACAACTACGACCTACCCGGCACTATAGTGGATGTATCCTTTCGGCCCGATAACCGGCTGTTCACCGAAATCGGTACGCTGCTCCCCTCCGAAACGGCCATAGGGTCCGTTTTCTCCTTCACCGGCGACAGCCTGAAAGCCGTTCTGACCAATAGCCATCGGCCGGTCTGCTCGTTGCTGGTGGATTTGAATAATGACGGAACCGATGAATTGATTACTGCCAACTATGGCCATCGGACCGGCTCACTTTCGCTGTACACTCGGCATGGTAGTCCAGGCGACCTATCGGAAACGGTGTTGCTGAAGCAGCCGGGGGCCATTAAAGTGTATGCGAAGGATATGAATAATGATGGCCGGAAAGACATTGTTGCCCTGTTTGCTCAGAACGACGAAGCTATTTATATTTTCTACCAGACGGACAATCTGCAATTCACCGCCAGGAAAGTACTCCAGTTTGAACCCCAGTACGGCACCAGCGATTTTATTCTGCTGGACTATAATAACGATGGCATCGACGATATCGCCGTTGTGCACGGCGACAACGCCGACTATTCGTATTGTCTGAAACCGTTTCATGGCCTTCGCCTGTTGCTGGGCACCAAAGACCATCAGTATAAGGAAGCGTTCTTCTATCCACTCTACGGGGCCACCCGCCTACAGGCCGACGATTTCGACCAGGATGGGGACATTGATTTTGCCGTTTCGGCCTTTTTCCCGGAACTAACGTATCTGGCTTCAGAGAGTTTTGTTTTCCTGGAAAACACCAACGCCAGCCGCTTCAGCTTCACAACGCACACACTGGGCATGGCTACTCCCGTCAAATCACTAACCCTCGAAAAAGCGGACATCGACCACGATGGCGACCAGGATTTGATTCTGGGCCAATTCGGGTATTCGCCGGTAGCAGTCCCCCCGGCTTTGCAGCAACAGTGGAATACGGTTCCTTATAAACTCGTCGTGCTCATCAATCAGCATCGTCCCTAATTGCCAGCAGGATGAATTACCACAATCCCTGCACCAGTTTGTTCAGTAGTTTATCCTGCTCCAGGTCGTAGATATACTCCCAAAACATGACACCAGCCAGTTTTTTGTCTTTCACGTACTCGATCTTCGGCACAAACGAGGCCTCGTCGGCGTAGGAGATAAAGGTTTTCGAGGTTAGATTCCACAGATAAGGAGCCTTCGCATCATCGTCCCAGTAGCGTACAAACCCGTTTTTATTGATGTACTCCTTTGCTAGTTTGTCATGGCTGATGAACGAATGCTCGCCCGTGGCTGATTGAAAAAGGCCATTGTTTTTATCCTGCACCTTGCCCCAGCCCCGTCCGTAGAACGGTAGGCCCAGCACAATTTTGTCCGCCGGTACCCCCGCCCGAATATGGCCCTCCACCGCATCGGCGGAACTATTACGCGAATGATCACCCAGTTTAGACTGATATAACGGGCTATGGTGGCCTGTAACAGTGTCATTCCCGTGATAGAGGTCATAGGTCATGATATTGACGTAATCCAGATACGCCTGCGCTTTACCCAACTCCGTATGATTGACAAACGCGGTGTCGCCACCGGTGGCTGCCGTGAGCAGATAATGATTGGGACCGGTACGATTGTCCCGTTTCCCCTGTACATCCAGCCGATCCCGAATTGCTTTCAGGAACAGAGTGTAGTTTTGCTTATCGGCGGGTCGGAAAATATTTCCCGCTCCTACCTGCGCCGGATATTCCCAGTCAATGTCGACCCCATCGAGTTGATGTCTGACCAGTAAATCCACGGCACTAGTGGCAAATTTCTTACGGGCATCATCGGTTAGAGCCGCATCAGAAAAGTATTTGCAGCCACCCCATCCGCCAATTGAAATAAGTATTTTCAGATTCGGGTTGGCAGCTTTCAGGGACACCAGCGTAGCCAGATTAGCCTCATCCTTCTTCGATATGGGTGCCAGTTCGCCATTCTGCGCGGGTACGGCGAAAGCGTAGTTGATATGGGTCAGTTTATTAGGATCAATCTGATTTTTAGTCCAGCCATTACCCGTTACGTAACCAATAATGACATACGGTTTTTTTATACCGGCTGTTTGTGTCCTCACAGACGAACTGATAAAAACAGACAGGGTTAAAAAGAGAAGAACGGAAGAAACAAGTAACAAAAACTTCATCAATAATCAGCTTGAGTAGTTATACTTATTTAACAATAAAGTCCAATAACAGTAAATATTTTAAAATTGTCTACTATATTTCGAAATATTTTTAAAAATAAAAAGATATTTGCGGATAACCTCATTTATGCCAAATAGTGTGGAGGTCAACAAAAACTATTATTTTCGTGTAAATGGAGTTACCCCAAATAATTCTTACTTAACTAACTAGCAGTCCTACTTATGAGACAAAAACTACGCAAAACCTTCAAGGAGGTTTTACTCTTCCTGGGCGTCTGGAGTTTGCTGGCGCTATCGCCTGCCTTTGCTCTCGACAGCGAAGTGACAGGGCGGGTAACGGATGAAAAAGGTGCCGATGTGATTGGTGCCTCTGTTACCATCAAAGGCTCTAACCGAGGTACCAATACCGATGCCAATGGCCGGTATAGAATTATGGTTCCCGACGGCAACGCCGTACTGGTGTTCTCCTACATTGGCTATAGCAAGCAGGAAGTAACCGTTGGAAACCGATCAGTTCTCGACGTAAAACTGGAGCCGGGCAGTTCTGTTCTGGACGAAGTGGTGGTAACGGCCCTGGGCGTAACCAAGGATACCCGCAAAATCGGCTATGCCGTAACAACCATTAACGGCGATGTGCTGACCAAAGCGCGGGAAACCAACATTGGTAACTCGCTGGCGGGCCGGATAGCGGGTGTAAACGTAAAAAGCGTTAATGGTGGACCGGGCGGAACATCCAAAATTCTACTACGCGGTGTTCCCAGTATCAACTCGCCGGGTTCTCCCCTTATCATTATCAACGGCGTACCAATGGATAACACCCAGCGGGGTAGTGCCGGTGAGTGGGGTGGTGCTGACGGTGGCGATGGCCTGGGTAACATAAACCCGGACGACGTAGAAACCATGACTGTGCTGAAAGGGCAGGCCGCTTCAGCTCTGTATGGTGCAAGAGCCTCGAACGGGGTTATCCTGATTACGACCAAGAAAGGGAAGCGTGGGGATTACTCCGTTGACTATAACATGAACCTGGTGGCCGAACAAGCCATTAACTATACGGATTTTCAGTACGAATACGGTCAGGGTATTGGTGGGGTTAAACCCACGACGGCGGCAGCCGCTCAGGCAACCGCCCGCTTTAGCTGGGGCGCCAAACTAGACGGAACACAGGTTATCCAGGCCGATGGTAACCAATATGCCTACTCAGCCCAGCGGGACAACATCAAGAACTTTTACCGAATGGGGTCAACCTTTACCAACACGGTATCGGTCACGAAAGGGGGCGATAATGGCTCGTTCCGTCTGTCGGCATCGAACCTCGACAACAAGTCAATTCTGCCTAATAGTGGATTAGGCCGTAAAACCTTCACGCTGACCATTGACCAGAACATAACGCCTAAACTAAGTGTGAGTGTTCTGGCCAACTACATTGACGAGAAAGTTACGAACAAACCCATCTTGAGCGACGGCCCCATGAACGCCAACAACGGGCAGTTTTTGGCCACTAATATCGACGAGCGGATTCTATCACCGGGTTATAATCCGGTAACAGGCCGGGAGATTATTTTCAGCGATGATGAGTACGTTACCAACCCGTACTTTGTTCTTAACCAGTTTGTCAATAATGTAAGCCGAAAGCGGTTGATTTCGATGCTGTCTACCCGGTATCAGTTTACCGACTGGATTTATGCACAGGGACGCGTTGGTTACGACAACTCCGCCGACCGTATCTTCAAGGTAACGCCTTACGGAACAGCTTATTCAAATGGTACCAAAGGGGGACTGGACGAACTCTCAAACGCCCAGCGTGGCGAATTGAACATCGATGGGCTGATTGGTATCAATAAATCAATCACGTCCGATTTCACCATTGACGCCCTTTTAGGCGGTAACATTCGGAGAAACAATTACGAGAAAATCGGCGTGAACGGTAGCCCTTTCGTACTGCCTTACCTGTACAGTTTCAATAACGTCGTGAATTTTGGCCGTTCGTATGACGTAGCCAATACAGAAGTGCATTCAGGCTATTACAGCGTTGACTTAGGATACAAAAACTTCCTGAACGTAACCACGACGGGGCGTTACGATGCGTATTCGACACTGCCTTCGTCGGCCCGGACTATCTTTACGCCTTCTGTAAACGTGGCTTTTGTTTTCAACGATTTCCTGAAAATGCCGAGCCTGAGTTTTGGTAAGTTACGGGCGGGTTATGCCGTTACCAGCGGTGAACCCACCACGCCTTACGGAACAAGCATTTACTACGGCGTGGGCAACGCCATCAATGGCATTGCAACCGGCAATTTCAGTTCCAACCTGCCCAACCTGTTTCTGAAGCCGTTTACCAAAACCGAGCTTGAAGTTGGCCTAGAACTGAAGTTTTTCGGCAATCGCTTGGGCTTCGACCTGGCTTACTACACCCAGCAAACGCACAACGAAATCCTGCCGGCTCAATACAGTGCTTCGACCGGGTTTACCAGTGGTGTAGTGGGCACTGGTTCCATTCAAAACCGGGGTCTGGAAGTGCTGGTAACCGGCACACCCATCAAAACCGCCAAATTTGGCTGGAATACCTCGCTTAACCTGACATCGGTAAAAAATAAAGTATTGCAAACCGATGCCAACAATAACCCTATTGGTTTAGGATCAAACCGGGCTACGCTAGGCAATGCTACTACGGCATTTGTAGTGGGTCAGGCCGGGCCACAGATTCGGGCGTATGATTACAAGTATTCAACAAACGGCCAGATCATTGTGGATGCATCGGGCCTGCCGGTTCGGGGAAATTTAGTCAATTTGGGTACTGTATTACCAACCCTATACGGTGGCTGGAATAACGATTTCACGTACCAGGGTTTCAATCTGTCGTTCCTGATCGATTATAACTACGGCAACAAAATCCTGTCGGCTACGGAGAACTACGCCTATCGCCGGGGACTGGAGAAGGCCACGCTGGTAGGCCGGGAAGGTGGTATCACTACGGGTGTTGTAGAAGGGGGCGCAGCCAATACCGTTACGGCCACCGCTCAGGCTTACTACACAGCCCTGGCTAACAACGTAACTAAAATCAGCGTAGTAGATGGTGATTTTATCAAATTCCGCCAGTTCACATTAGGCTACACTATTCCGGCCAGTGTGCTGACCAAAGTACCCCTGATTAAGACGGTAAACATCTCGCTCGTGGGCAGAAACCTGTTCTACATCACCAAAAAGGCGACCAATATCGACCCTGAATCCACGTTTGGAGCTAATCTGCAATACGCCGGTATTGAAGGCACCAGCCTGCCCGCTTCCCGTACGTATGGCTTCAACCTGAACATTAAGTTTAAATGAAATCAATCATGAAAAAAACGCTCATAGTCCTAGTATTTCTGACCGGGCTGATGCAGGTGTCGTGTACCGAAAATTTCGATGCGCTCAATACCAGCCCAACCCAATCGTCGGCGGCCAGTTTTGATGCTAATCTGTTGCTACCAAGTATTGAATTCAACAGTGCTAATACAAGAACCGGGTATGCGGGCGCCATTCTTTTCCAGAGTATGTGGATACAGATTCTGTCCTCTACCAGTTCGGGAGCCGCCACGTATTACTCCAACGCCGATAAATACGTGATTTCCAGCAACACGAATGCGTATATTCAGAGTGTCTGGAATAACGATTATAGTGCCGCCAGTTACGCCTTCCAGATGGAGCAGCTCACTGCTGATAAGCCTGCGCTGGTTAACCTGAACAATATGGCCAAAATCATGCAGGTGTACTGTTATTCGACCATCACGGATGTGTATGGCGATGTTCCTTACACCCAGGCCCTACAGGCAAAAACAGGTACGACACTGCCTGCCTACGATTCGCAGCAGAGTATTTACACGGCGATGCTAGCCAAACTTGAAACAGCTACGGCCGCGCTAAGCGCAGCCTCTCCGCTGCCCACAAACGATGCGTATCCGTACAAGGGTGATGTTAGCAAATGGAAAAAGTTTGGCTATTCGATGATGCTCAAATTAGCCATGCGTCTAACTAAAGTAGATCCTGCTACGGCTAAAACCTACGCCGAAAAAGCAGCTGCCGGGGGCGTTTTTGCCAGTATCGACGATGATGCTTACATTATGGCCGATAACTCGAAAGGGTTCACGAACGGAAATGGTGCGGCCCTGAGTACGCTGGCCGACATTTACTCGGTGCGGTGGAGCAAAACCCTGATCGACTACCTGAAGGCGACCAATGACCCCCGCCTGAGCGTGTCGGCCGAAGTGCCTCCCGCTGGCCTAGTTGCTAACCAGAGCATTGCCGTAGCAGGCGACATGACCCCGGCTGCGCAGATAGGGCAGCCCAATGGTTATGACCTGAACGGAGGTGCCACCGATATAACCAAAGCTCCTAACTACCCCGGTGGTACGGGAACCGGTGCCGATGCTACCCCTATCGGAAAATACTCACGGCCTACGCTGATCTATCGCAACCGCGATGCGCCAATCTTTGTACTGACGTATGCGGAAACCGAGCTGCTGCTGGCAGAAGCCGCTACCCGTGGCTTTAACGTAACGGGTACGGCTGCCAGTCACTACAAAAATGGCGTGGTAGCGGGTATATTGTCGCTGGCGAAATATGGCGCAACAGCAGTTGTTAGTCCAGCCGTTGCAACGGCTTATGCCGATGCAAATCCGCTGGTAGCGGCCAATGCGCTCAAGCAGATTAATGAGCAATATTGGGCCACCACCGGCTTGCAAATGAACTTTGTAGCCGCCTGGAACAACTGGAAACGTTCAGGGTTTCCGGTGCTGACCCCCGTAAATTACACGGGTAATTTCTCGAATGGCATGATTCCCCGTCGGCAACCGTACCCAACTGGCGAAGCAACGCTGAATACAGATAACTACAACAATGCCGTTGGTAAACTAACCGGACCAACAGACTGGATCACCCGTATGTACTGGGATAAATAAGGTACACAACGACCCGGCCGGGAAGTAATTCATTCTCTGCCGGGTTGTTTTCATACCGGTACGAGTTACACGTTATCAGCAAAATGTACCGTAGCCGGATGGGGCAAATTTCCCTCATCCGGCTAACTTTACGTATTGGTTCGTTATAGGAGTATCTATGAATGCACCCTCTCTCCCCATAACATCGCCTAAAAAATACGGCTTTAGGGCAATTACAGCCGCTTTGTGCTTACTCGTTTCACCGCTCCCTGCCCAAACGACACTCTTCCAGCTTCTTCCCGCTTCTAAAACGGGCATCGACTTCACCAATCAGATTGACGAAAACGAAAGCCTGAACGTACTTTCCTACGAATACTTTTACAATGGCGGAGGTGTAGCCGTTGGCGATGTAAACAACGATGGTCTGCCCGACCTTTTCTTCACCGCCAACCTCAAACCGAATAAGCTCTACCTGAATCTGGGTGGGCTGAAATTCAAAGACATTACCGCCGAATCGGGCGCGGCACTCGCTGGCCGGTCCGGCGGCTGGAAAACGGGTGTCAGCATGGCCGATGTAAACGGTGATGGACTCCTTGACATTTACGTGTGCTACTCCGGAAAAACGGATGATGCCACGCGCCGGAATCAACTCTTCATAAACCAGGGCAGATCGGGCAGCGCGCCCGTTCGGTTCGTTGACCAGGCAGCGCAGTATGGCCTGGATGACCCCAGTTATAGTACACAGGCGACCTTCTTCGATTACGACCGTGATGGCGACCTGGATATGTTTCTGCTAAACCATAACGTCAAGAAATACGACAACATGGAACTAGCTAGACTACACGGTGAAACCGACGAACGAGCAGGCAACAAATTGTTCGAAAATCAGAAAGGACACTTTGTCGATGTCTCCAAAAAAGCGGGCATTTTCCAGTATCCGCTCACCTTTGGCCTGGGCATGATTACGGCGGATGTGAATCAGGATGGCTGGCCCGACATCTATGTCACCAACGATTACAACGAACCGGACTACCTCTATATCAACCAGAAAGACGGCACCTTCAAAGACGAAACCCAGGCCCGTTTCCAGCATCTGTCCCAATTTTCGATGGGCGTCGATATTGCCGATTTCAACAACGACGGCCTTCCCGATGTGATGACCCTCGATATGCTGCCGGAAGATAACCGTCGGCAGAAACTGCTGCAGTTGCAGGAAAACTACGAGTCTTTTGAACTGATGGTGCAGCAAAAACTCCAGCACCAGTTCATGCGGAATATGTTGCAACTGAACAACGGCGATGGAACATTTTCCGAGATTGGTCAACTGGCAGGCGTATCTAACACGGACTGGAGCTGGTCTCCCCTGCTGGCTGATTTCGACAACGATGGTTATAAAGACCTGTTCGTGACCAACGGCTACCTGCGCGATTATACCAATAAGGATTTCCTGAAATACTGGGGCGATTATAAAATTCGTAAAGCCATCGACCGGGAACCTGTGCAACTTATGGACCTGGTGAAGGCGATGCCCTCGACCCGTATTCCCAGCTACATTTTCCGGAATAACCACGACCTCACATTTACTAATAAACAGCAGGAGTGGGGGGTTAATACGCCCGCCATCTCAAACGGGGCCGTATACGCCGACCTGGATAATGACGGTGACCTCGAACTGATTGTCAACAATATCAACGAACCAGCTTTCGTCTACCAGAACCTAAGCCGGGAGCAGAACAAGTCGGCATACCTCCAGCTTAAACTCGTAGCGACAGGCACCAACCGCAACGCCGTGGGGGCACAAATTACGGTGTATAGCGCGGGAAACCGCCAGTATCAGGAGTTGAATCCCGTTCGGGGTTATCTGTCCAGCCAGTCGAGTACGCTGCATTTTGGGATGGGCACCGCTACCGTAATCGATTCTATCCGTATCCTCTGGCCCGACCAGTCCCGGCAACTACTCACGCAGGTAGCCGTTAATCAGCAGTTGACCATTGAGCAGCAGGCCACCCCGGAACGAAAAAAGAGCCGTCCAACCAAACCAGCCGAAGCCGTTTTCACAAAGGTCGACCCAATGTTGCCCTACACCCACGAGGGCTACACCGAAAATGACTTCAAACGGCAGCCCCTCATGCTCTGGATGTACTCGCACACGGGGCCCGTACTGGCCAAAGGAGACATCAATAAAGACGGACTGGATGACCTGTTTACCAGTGGCGACCAGCAAAAAACGGGGGCAGTATGGCTCCAGCAACCGGGCGGAACGTTCAAAAAAGAGGAGAAACTGACCATTGGCGATGAAACCGTTTCGGCCATTGCTGCGGCCGTTTTCTTCGATGCCAACGGCGACGGATTCGATGATCTCTACGTGGCCAAAGGTGGTTACTCTTTGTTTGAAGTCAATACCCCATCTCTGCAGGACGAGCTTTTCCTGAACGATGGTCAGGGCCATTTGAGCCTGTCGCAAAACCGGCTTCCCAACCTTAGTGCCAGTAGCAAATCCTGCGTTCGGCCCTGGGACTATGATGGCGATGGCGACCTCGATCTGTTTGTAGGAGGGCGGGTTGTTCCGGGCCGTTATCCCGAAGCTCCCCGCTCCTACCTGCTTCAAAATGATGGTAAGGGAACGTTCACCGTGGTGCAAACGCCCTTTTCCGCGGTTGGGATGGTTACCGACGCGAAGTGGGCCGACATGGACAGCGACGGACGGGCCGACCTGGTGCTTTGTGGCGAGTTTATGCCGGTCAAAGTCTACCACAATACCACGGCTGGTTTCATCGACAAAACCGAACAGTATTTCCCGGAATCAGCACCCGGCTTCTGGTTCTCGCTGGCCATTGCCGACCTGAACGCCGACGGCAAAAACGATATTGTAGCGGGCAATCTGGGGACTAACTCGCAGATAAAAACGTCCGTTCAGGAACCCGCGGAGCTACTCTACGCCGACTTCGATGATAACGGCTCTATTGACCCCTTCTTCTGTTTTTACATTCAGGGCAAAACCTATCCGTTCGTTAGCCGGGATGAATTGAACGACCAACTGTACGGCATGCGCCGGAAGTTTGCCTATTACAAGGATTACGCCAACGCCACAGCTTCCGATATTTTTCCGGCCGAGGCCCTGGCTAGTGCTAAAAAACTAACCGTCACCGAAACCCGCTCTGTCTGTTATCTGAGTACTAGTGGCGGAGCCTACACGAAGCACTCCTTACCCATTCAGGCCCAGTTTGCGCCGGTTACTACTATTCTGGCGCAGGATTTTAACCACGATGGCCAGACGGACCTGCTGTTGCTGGGAAACAAGTCAGATAATAGGCTCAAGATTGGGAGCATGGATGCGAACTACGGTTGTTTGCTGACGGGTAACGGCAAAGGGGAATTCACCTATGTTTCTCAGCCCAGTTCCGGGCTGACCATTACCGGCGACGTAAAATCGGTGGTACCCATCACCATCAATAAAACGAACGAACTACTGATCGGGGCATTCAACCAGCCACTTCAGGTGTATAAACCAACAAAGCCATGACACGACTGCTGCTTTTCTGGCTGCTGTTCAGCTCGCTGGCCCACGCTGAACCAAGGACACCCAGGCCTATAGACGCTCATTTGCAGCCTGCGGTCTTTGCGCTAACGATGGTCATGATTCACGATGTAGCCAATCCGCCCGCTGCCAGCCGTTTTTATACCTACTGCCTGCTGGGAGCGCACGATATTGTAGCCCGGCATCAGAAAAAAATCCCGTCGCCCTCCCGGCTCATCCACGATTTTCCGCTGGTTTCACTGGACACCAAAACAGGGTACGATTACCAGGTGGCGGCTCTTTACTGCATTCTTGAAACCGGGCGGCAGCTACTGCCATCGGGCTACATGCTGGAAGAGGAACAGAAGAAGCTATTGGAAAGCCTGCTGAAAGAAGGCTACAGTCAGGCCGTTATTGACCAATCGGTATTGGTGGCGCAGACCGTTACCAAACGGGTGCTGACGTATGCCGTTGCCGACAATTACCGGATATTAAGCACTAAAAGCCGTTACCGCCCCCTCAAAGGCGATGGCTACTGGTTTCCCACTCCTCCCGGCTACATTGAAGCCATTGAACCCAACTGGCGAATCATTCGCCCCATGATGCTGGACTCCTGCTCTCAATTCAAACCCGCCCCGCCAGTGGTTTTCAGCCAGGATACCAGCAGTGCTTTTTTTGCGCTTACCCGCGAAGTGTATGCGGTAGGAAACAACCTGACGGATGAGCAACGAGCCATTGCCGCTTACTGGGACTGCAATCCATTTGCCATCAACACATCGGGCCACATGATGATTGGTTTCAAGAAAATAAGCCCTGGTGGGCATTGGATGAACATAGCCAGTCTGGCTAGCAGCCAGGCGAAACTACCATTTGAGCAGGCCATTATGGTGCAGTCGCTGGTAGCCATGACGTTGATGGATTCATTTATCAGTTGCTGGGATGAGAAGTACCGCAGCAATCGAATTCGTCCTGAAACAGTGATCAATCGCTACATCAGCCCACGCTGGCAGCCGCTTTTGCAAACGCCCCCGTTCCCTGAATACACCAGTGGGCATAGTGTTATTTCGACGGCGGCAGCTGAGGTATTGACCTACCTAATGGGTGAGAATTTCGCCTTTACCGACAACACCGAGATTATTTTCGATTTGCCCGAACGGTCGTTTACTTCGTTTAAACAGGCGGCCGAGGAAGCGGCTATTTCCCGGTTATACGGGGGTATTCACTACCGGGATGCTATTGTAAATGGTCAGACGCAGGGCCGGATAATTGGCCAGTTTATCCGTCAGAGAATAAAGCAGGCTGGGGTGACCCCCATCCATTAAATCCAAAATACCCGCCAGCGAGAAGGAGTCTATTCACATAGCTATCAAAATAACCCCAACGCTGAACCGACAGTAACTACCATGCACGATAATGCTATTTTTTCGGTCATTGACACGAAAAAGAATAGGTTAAAACGAAGTATCATTGCCGAATTATACCGAGCCGAATCAGGCACCATTTCCCAGTTAGCGAACTTAATCCACACTAGTATACCTTCTATGACCGCCCTGATTGACGAACTGAACGTCGGTCAATGGGTTAGGAGTATAGGCACTGGCACCGCTCAATATGGTCGTAAACCATCGCTGTTTGCCCTTACTCCTTTCCCCTACGCTACCGTTGTGGTCGACATTACGGTCCATGACACTAAACTAGTCGTTTTCAACTTAGCCAACCAGGTGCTGCACCGGGTCGATCTGCCCCTGCAACTGGAAAACTCCGTATCATTTCTGGACAATCTGCGCGGTGCCCTCGCAGACCTTACTTACCAGATTCAAGCAGATGAGTTGGTCGTTATTGGGTCGGGGGTAGCCATGCCCGGTTTGGTTAATCCGATAGAAGGAATCAATCATACGTACCCCGAGGTGACCAGAAATGGCCAATCGCTGAGCAATTTACTGCAATCGGTATTCGATGCCCCCGTATTTCTGATCAACGATACCAAGGCCATGCTTGTGGGAGAACACCGCTTTGGGCTGGCTCAGGGGAAAAACTTCGTTTTGTCGATCAACATCGACTGGGGAATCGGGCTGGGCGTTATCACCAACGGGGCCATTTTGCAGGGAACAGCCGGTTTCGCGGGCGAATTGGGGCATATTCAAATGAAAACCGACGGTGAGTTATGCACCTGCGGCAAAATAGGCTGTCTGGAAACCGTAGCCTCAGCCTCGTCATTGATAAGGCGGGCAAAAGCCGGCCTGCGGGAAGGCCGGGTATCCACACTGGCCGAACGGGATCCGGATACCATTGCTATTGAACTAATTATTGAAAAAGCCAACGCCGGTGATACCTTCTGTATTGACCTGCTCAATGATGTGGGCAGTGAGTTGGGCCGGGGTCTGGCCACCGCTGTCCATTTGTTTAACCCCGAACTGATCATTGTGAATGGTGTGCTGGCCAAAGCAACCAGGGCAATTACCCGACCCATTGAACAGGCCATTGCAAAATATTCGCTGCTAAACTACCAGGATAATCTATCCATAGAACTTTCCCGACTGGGTGAGATGGCCAAACTGTATGGTACACAGGCCTATATTCTCCAGAATCTGCTCGATCTGGAATTTATTCCCTGATCACCTGCTAAAGAATGCTGATTGGTTATTTTCCCTGCTGCAACTGGCGGTACTCCTCCATTAATGAAGTAGTTGGTTGTAAGTCACACTCCGAGCATAGAGCCGATAGCGGTTGACTCCATAGCACCAATCTGGCATCTTCTTCAGGCTGGCACCCGGTAGTATATCCTTTCCGATAAACGACAAATGCCGCAGTCTCCTTACCTTGCCAGGCTTCGCCCCACACGGTCAGAAACTTGTCATCCCCCTGCTTACAAACCCGGAACTGGCTCACTGGCTTGCTTACACCCGGCCCGAATTTTCGGGTAAAAAACCGGCTCAATGGTTCATTATAGTCACAATCAATCCTGAATAAGCGATCATCATAGAAGTGCAGCACAAGATTGGTTACAGGAATGCCTTCCAGTATTACCTGAGATGCGGTAAACGTACGGACATGGGTACACAACAGGGCCAGCGTTCCCTTAACAAGAGGTTGATCCTGTTCCCTGAAATCGGTAGCATTGAGTGAATCGGGCGTAGTAAGACCAGGAATATAGTGTACCAATCCGGTAACCTTATCTACCTGAGCTATACTTGCCTGAGGTACCATGAAAATAAAACAGAGCAGGTATTTGATCGGGCTTCTCATTCGAATGATAGGCTTAAACGTAAAAAAATGGGGCAGTAGATACTGCCCCATACATTCCTACTTAGTTCAACGTGAATACGGGATTATCAATGGCCCGCATGAGGCAAAACTAATCCCGTATTCACGTTATTCCTTTTATTTCGCCTTCAGGTAGGCGAATGGAATAATCATTTCCTCCAGCGACACGCCCCCGTGCTGGAAGGTATTGCGGTAGTGATTCACGTAATAATTGTAATTGTTGGGGTACGCAAAGAAGTAGTCTTCCAGCGTAAAGACGTAGGCCGTTGATACGTGCGGTTTGGGCAGAAAGAGCCGCTCCGGCTTACGCCCCACAAACAGGTGGTTATCATCGAAGCCCAGATTTTTGCCCTGCTTGTAACGAAGGTTAGTGTTTGTTTCCCGATAGCCCACAATCTTGGCGGGCTTCTGTACCCGAATCATGCCGTGGTCGGTGGTGATAATCATCCGCCCGCCCTTATTGGCAATCCGCTGAATAAACTCCAGCAGGGGCGAGTGCATAAACCACGACCGGGTGAGGGAGCGGTAGGCCGATTCATCAGGGGCCAATTCCTTGATCATGGCCATGTCCGTACGGGCGTGCGACAGCATATCCACGAAGTTATACACTATTACATTCAACTGATTCTGAAGAAGGTTGTTGAAGTTATCGACCAGCGATTTACCCTGATTAACATTCAGAATCTTATGGTACGACATCTTGATATTCAACCGGCTTTGGTCGAGTTGCCGCTGCATAAACTCGCTTTCGTGGTTGTTCAGTCCTTCATCTTCGCTATCGTCGTTGACCCACAAGTCGGGATGTTTGCGTTCCATCTCACTGGGCATCATCCCCGAAAAAATAGCGTTACGGGCAAAACTGGTCGTTGTGGGCAGAATCGAGTAATATGAGGATTCTTCCTCCACCGTGAAGTACTCAGCCAGCAGGGGTTGAATGATTTTCCACTGATCGTAGCGCAGGTTATCCACCAGGATAAAAAAGAGCGGGGAATCCGTATCACCCGCCTGATTCAGCAATGGAAATACTTTCTTTCGCATCAATTGGTGCGACATGACCGGGCTTTCCATCTTGGGGTCGTTCAGCCAGTCTTCGTAATTGTCTATAACGAACTTGCAGAACTCCGAGTTAGCCTCGCTCTTCTGCATGTTCATCACTTCCAGCATACTTTTGTCCTGCGATTCGTCCAATTCCAACTCCCAGTATATCAGCTTTTTGTACACATCGGTCCATTCTTCAAAATCCATGCGGTCGTTATACTGCATGGATATGTTCCGAAAATCCTGCTGGTAACCAATGTTGGTACGCTCGGTAACGAGTCGCTTGTTGTCCAGTATTTTTTTGACCGAAAGTAAAATCTGATTCGGGTTGAGGGGTTTGATGAGGTAGTCGGCAATTTTTGAGCCGATGGCTTCCTCCATAATATGCTCTTCCTCACTCTTGGTAATCATAACTACGGGGAGGTTGGGGCGCATCTGCTTTATCTGCGAGAGTGTTTCCAGCCCCGTCATACCCGGCATCATTTCATCGAGAAAGACAACGTCGTAATTTGCCTGTTCTACCTGATCCAGCGCATCAGCTCCGCTGTTGACAGGGGTAACGTCGTATCCTTTATTTTTCAGAAACAGGATATGGGGTTTCAGAAGGTCTATTTCATCATCGGCCCAGAGTATCGAATAGGTTTGCATGTGCTCAGTAAGTGGTTTATAAAATGAATTTTGGCTACCCTACAGAAAAAATCGGGTAACGTAAATTCGTATTCGTTTAACATCAAACATCTGTTTGTGTTCGGAAAGATCAGGCAAGCGCCCTTTTTAACAAGATTTAACAGGGGTATGAAGGTAACCAATTCAGTACAGACAGGTCCTTTTTTTTAGAAATTGCGCCCTGACAGAATACCTGCTTTCCGCGAAAATTGCCTTAATTTTAGGACTTAAGTCGTTACTATACCATACCGACAGTCTTTTGGGATTTAACACCCACTGGTATCAGACTCTATTGTATTTACCCTATGAAAAATTATTCTGTCTGTGGTGCCGTATTTCTCCTTATCGGCTTTATACACGTTATTTCTGTTAGGGCCGCTCCTTTTCCTACGAACCGGAGGCCCGTTGCTGACTCCGTTGGTATTGAAAAAACAGACGGCAAACGATATATCCTGCACCGGGTCGACGAAGGCCAGACGCTGTATGCCGTTGCCCGTCGGTATGGTCGGTCGGTAGCCGAAATACGGGCCGCCAACCCCGATATGAGCGATGCACTTCGGTACGATCAGGTCATCAGAATTCCAATTCCTGATGGTGCACTGAGTAAGAAAGAAGAGAAAAAGATAGACAAAGCGATTAAGAAACAGGAAAAGGAAGAAAAGAAACAGGCTGCAACCGAAAACGATACCAAGAAGTCCAATGACCCGGCCAAAGCGGGTATCCATGTGGTAGAAGCAGGCCAGACACTGTATAGCCTGGCCAGTCGTTACGGCGTATCACAGTCGGACCTGCGGAAGTGGAACAACCTCTCCGGCGATAATGTCATGATTGGGCAGGCGTTGATCGTTTCCGAAAAGGCGTATCAGGACCGTAACCCCTCCTCGCCCGCCGATGCCGGTATACCAGCCCGACCAGCATCGCCCGCACCGGCCCGGCCGACCGAAACCCATTCGAATGAACCCAAAACCGTTCCCCCCTCCACCCCTAAACCGACCGAAACCCATTCCAACGAATCCAAAACCTCACTCCCCGCCGACCCAAAGCCGACCCGGCGAAATGAACAGGGTCCCGGAACGGACGAGACGGTCAGCAAAAACGCGTCCTCAACAACAACACCGAAACCAGCCGAGCCGGAAGTAGAGTTACCAAGTCCTGGTAATGATGCCCCCATGCCCACCCGTGGTCGGCGTATTTCGAGCAGTGGAGTGGCCGAAATGATTGAAGGCAGCGGATCGGGGAAATACCTGGCGCTGCATCGCAGTGCTCCCATCGGCACGCTGGTACAGGTCCGAAATGAGTTTAATAACCAGAGTATGTGGGTAAAAGTGATTGGTCGATTGCCAGACACGGGTGTCAACGACAAGATTCTGATTAAACTCTCCACCCAGGCATTCACGAAACTTTCGCCCGAGGATCGGCGTTTTCGGGCTGAGGTAAGTTACATTAGTCGTTAGTCATTAAGTGGTCATTACGCCTGGTAGTCATTGATAGTCAATCATGGTTGTTCAGTTGCTTTACCACTAATGACCGCCAGGCGTAATGACCAATGACAGCAAAGCCCAATGACCAATCTATCAATGTAATGGAAACGAAAGAAGAACGCATTGCCCGCCGTCACCGTGAACGCGATGAGCAAATGAAATCCTCACCGGGTTATGTAACGTTCAGCATTATGTTTACGCTGGCTTATCCCTTCATTGCCGTGTTCACCTTCATTATGTCGACACTGCTGAGCTTATTTTCCGGTATTTCGAGAGCACTGGCGTGGGTTGTTAGCGGAGGAAAAAGCAAGTAGCACACCTGTCATTTTTTATCATTACACTTCATCGTCATTGAATAGTCATTTTACTTCCCGTCATTAGTCGTCGTCATTGTAGGCTTCCACACATGATGAAGACTAATGACGCGATGACCGCCAGCTTAATGACTACTTTATGACTATCAATTGACCGCGCAGCGTAATGACCACGAGTGGCAATCAATTAAAAGAGTTTTTAGATGCAAAGGCCGATCAGTACAATCGGCCTTCCTTCATTGAACGCGACCCCATTAGCATTCCGCACCGGTTCAGCCAAAAACAGGACATTGAAATTATGGGGTTCTGGGCCGCCGTGCTGGCCTGGGGGCAGCGTCCGGTTATCCTGAAAAAAGCGGATCAACTGGTTACCCTCATGGATGGCTCGCCCTACGACTTCATCCTCAACCACCAGGAAAGTGATCTAGAGCGGTTTCTGGCGTTCAAACACCGTACCTTCAACGCTACTGACGCGCTTTATTTTCTGCATTTCTTCCGCCAGTATTACCAGAAAAACGACTCATTGGAAGACGCGTTTCTACCGACTAAACCAGGCTCCAGTTCGCTGGCGGAGGAGTCTCCCAATTTAGTTACCAATACCGTTGAGCAGGGGCTAATCGCTTTTCACGATCGATTTTGTGGCCTCACCGACTTTTTTCCTGAACGTACCCGAAAGCATATTGCCACACCCGCCCGTAATTCGTCGTGCAAACGGCTGTTGATGTTTTTGCGGTGGATGGTCCGGCGGGATGACCGCAACGCGGTTGGCGGGGGGGTTGATTTCGGGTTGTGGACACGCCTTCAACCCAGCCAGCTACTAATACCCATCGACGTTCACGTGAACCGGGTAGCCCGCCAACTGGGGTTGCTCACCCGGACTCAGACAGATTGGAAAGCGACCCTTGAACTTACCGAAAACCTCCGGCTTTTCGATGCTCATGACCCGGTACGATACGATTTTGCCCTGTTTGGATTAGGCGTTGAAGGCGAATTATAACGCAATTCATTCCTTTTTTTGAACGTTCGATAAATTCAACAAACAATAGGCAACCAGACGGGATTATACTCGTAGCTACAAAAGCGTACTAGCTTATGCCATTTCAAATCACGACCCAGCCGTTTGGCCTCCTGCCAACCGACACGGCCCCCCTTACAGAGTATCTGCTCGAACACACGGAAACGGGTGAATTCCTTGCTATCATCCCCGAATTTGGTGCTATCCTGCGCCGGTTAGTACTTAGAAAAGGGCATCACCTGTTTGCGCTGATCGAAGCGCCAGATTCCCCTCAGGCACTGGCAGCGGATGAAAGCTACGCCAGTGCGTTTCTCTATCCGTTTCCCAGTCGTATTCGTCACGGAATCTATTCGTTCGATGGGGAAGATTACGCGCTCAAAATGAACGAGACACAGCGCAATAATGCCCTACACGGCTTTGTGCATCGTCAGCCCTTTTCTGTAGTGAGTCAGGAGGTAACCGATACCCATGCGCAGCTTGTTCTGCGGTACGATTATGCCGGTGATACTTTCGGCTACCCTTTTCCATTTGCCCTGACTATAACGTATCAGTTGGTACAGGCAAACACACTGGATTACGGAAGTTCGTCGGATATAGACAGGATGTGTGCCCTTAGGGTTAGCTACACGGCTCAGAATACAGGCCTAACCCGGAGCCCGGCCGCTTTTGGCTGGCACCCCTACTTTACATTCATTCAGGATACAGAAACAACGCGTGAGATGGTCGACAATATGACGATTTCCTTACCGGCTCACAGTCCGATTGGCTTAGATGAGAATCTGATTCCAACAGCTAAAGGCGCCGTTCAGGCGGAGGAAACCCTACCTCTGCACGAACGGGAGTTGAACAATGTATTTCTCATTGAACCAGTTCAAAATCAATCCTATTCGGAAACCGTCCTCCAATCAATAAAAACGGGGGTTCGGCTCATCGTAGGGCAGCAAACCGGAGAGGGTAAACTTAACTATCTGGTTTGCTATACGCCACCCCGGCGGGATAGTATCGCCATTGAGCCACTAACCGCCAACGTAGATGCCTTCAACAACGGAGAGGGATTAGCGGTGCTCGATCCCGGTGGCATACTTTCTGGTGCGATGTGGGTTCGGCTAGACTGATTCTGACGAGGTGTAAACGAAAAAAGATGCTGATAAACAGCATCTTTTTTCGTTTACACCCTTTCAAATCTGAATTGGTATGACAATCAGAGCGACCGAATTTTTACATTCCGAAACCATACAGTGCTGCCCCAGTCCTGTAGGCCAATCCGGCCAGTGAACTGTCCTTTGCTGATGGGAGCGTCTTTGAGTTTACTCTCAGCGACCCGTTTTTTCCAGTCCTCGCCCGTCAAATCATGCTCCTGAATGCTGAATCCATTCAGCGACACGGTTAGCTTATTCTTTTTGAGAACAAATTGCACCTTATTCCACCCCCCTACCGGCTTCAGTTCCCGAACACGGGCATTAGCCACACTGAAAAAATCGCCCGCCCGGTGCTTGTTTTCATTCGCACCTTCGTAAATGGCATCGTCCAGCACCTGAAGTTCCAGACCCGTATCGAAAATATTTTTATACTGAGGGCTTTCCTGAACAAAGAAGAAAATCCCGCTATTGGTGAACCGTTCTACTTTCCACTCGGCGGTAAATTCAAAATCACCGGTAAATACCGCATCCGTTACCAGGTCACCCCCATCGGGTGCTTTATTCCCTACCCGGTTTGGCACATTCAATTTCAGAGCACCCTGCTCAATTTGCCAGGAAGGCCCGGCCTTTTTTCCGCCGTATACATGCCAGCCACGGGTATCCCGCCCATCGAAAAGCAACTTCCAGCCGTCCTTCTTTTCCTGGGCCGATAACGTGTTGAGTGTTTGCCCCTGAACGTCCGGAAAAGCCAGACAACTAAATAAGCTAATGAATAGAATAGGATAGCGCATACTGCTTAAAAGGTTTAGTAATAGGAATAATCAATAAAAGCCGGTTATCAGCCGGGCTATCTGTTCCAGTCCGCTGGCATCAGTTTCACTAAAATCATTTAGTTGATCACTATCAACATCCAGTACCATCAGCACGTGTCCGGAGCGATCGAATACGGGCACGACTATCTCCGATTTCGACGCAGAACTACACGCAATATGGCCGGGAAACTGCTCAACATCGGGCACCACTATCGTTTCCTTACGTACGTAAGCGGCCCCGCATACCCCTTTCGAAAACGCGATTCGGGTACAGGCTACGGGCCCCTGAAAAGGTCCCAGCACCAGTTGATTCTCTTTTTTCAGGTAGAAGCCAACCCAGAAAAAACCAAAGGCCTCTTTCAGGGCAGCAGCAATGTTGGCCAGATTGGCCACCAAATCGGTTTCACCGGCAACCAGCGCGGCTATTTGTGGCACCAAGCTATCATAAATAGCCTGCCGGTCTGTCGTTTGGGGTATAAACAGCGTTTCAGCCATGTATTATTAAACAAAAGATGACGTATCTGTTACTCAGATGGGCTTTAATTTCGGGTAAAAAACTGAATCAGTACAATGCTGAATGTCGTAAACAACGTGCTTGCCCCTACCCGTACAAGTGTGGGAACGAGCAAGGTTAAACTACTGGCCTCAATGAAAAACAGGGCGGTATGATGAATCAGGGCCAGAATAAACACGTAGCGAAAAAACGCACCCGCTCCCAATTCATTGAGCGAAAATTCAATTCTTGATTCCATTCCCGGCACATCGATTTGAGAACGCACCACCAGCGGTCGGCAAAAAGCCATCAGTACCGTAGCTGCCGCGTGCATACCGGGGGTATTGTAAAATATATCAACCACAAAACCCGTCGTAAAAGCAATAAGCAACAGCCAGGAAAAACTGGTTTCGTTGGGCAGAAGCAGAATACAGGCAATGTAGATAAAGCAAAAGGCGTAATCGAACAAAACCAGGTTTCTAACCAGCAAAATCTGTAGCGTTAAATAGAGCAGGAAGAGAAAAACAGTCGATACGATTTCGCGAAAGGTCATTTTACTGAGTTGGCCAGTTAATTGGTCAATGGGTTAGTTAGTCAGCAGTGGTCCAGTGAACAACTGATTGACTGACCCATCAACTGACTAACGGATTAGTTATTTCTCGTTTTCAACTTTTTTCTCTAACTGGTCCTGTTCAGCCTGTAGCCGGTTTTCTACTATATACACAAAGGCCAGATTGCTGAAATTCGTGGCCAGATTGAGCGTGATGTCATGAAAGGTCTGGTTAGGCTGAACACCTACCGACCGGACACGTCCCACCAGAATACCCGGGGGGAAAGTCAGGTTAAAGCCCGACGTCACGACAGAATCCCCAATACTGACGGGCTTATGGCGTGGAACATCCTCCAGCTTTATCAGACTTGGATCAACACCATCCCACTTGGCCGAACCAATTTCCCCTGCCTTAACCAGCTGGGAGGATACCAGATACTCGGAATGGAGAATGGACGTAACAACGGAGAAATGCTGGTTACAAATCTTTACCTTGCCCACCACGCCCGTTGGCGAAATAACGCCCATACCGGGGTGTAGGCCATCGTCGGTACCTTTATCTATGGTGATGTAATTATTGGCCAGTTGTGTCGTGTTGTTAACTACTTTGGCCACCGTAAACTTGAATCGGTTGGCAAAGGCAGAGTCGGCCTGATACATAGCTGGGGCCGGGGGGCGGTTTTGCAGCAGGTCCGTCAACCGATTATTAAGCAGTTGATTTTCCTGCGCCAACTCCGCATTTACCTGTCGCAGATTCGTGTATTCATTCACCGTATTAGACCACGCCAACACCTGAGCCGCGTACCGGTTCGAGGTGTTGAAATAGGTCGCACTCCAATAGTTGTTGGTACTGATAATGAAGTAAAAGCTAACTACCTCCAGCAATACGAACAGAATGAAGTTCCGGCTTCGGACAAAAAAGTCAACTAACTCTCCCATTTGGTGTAAGCGGGCAGCCGGGCAAATAAATTAACTAATTAATACTGACCGGTACATATCCAGGTTCTTGATAACTTCACCCGTGCCTTTTACTACAGCTTTGAGTGGGTCATCAGCCACGTGAATTGGCAGCTTGGTTTTTGCGCCCAGCCGCTTGTCCAGCCCATGCAATAATGCACCGCCCCCCGTCAGGTGAATACCGTTGGTATAAATATCGGCCGACAATTCTGGTGGCGAAATTTCGAGTGCTTTCATGGTAGCCTCTTCAATTTTCGAGATGGATTTATCGAGGGCATACGCAATTTCGCTGTACGTAACCTTGATTTCCTTGGGGATACCGGTCATCAGGTCACGACCCCGGATTTCGTAATCGGCCGGTGGGTTATCGAGTTCGGGCAGTGCCGATCCTACTTCCATTTTAATCTGCTCGGCAGAACGTTCTCCAATGAGCAGATTATGCTCCCGGCGCATGTAATCCACAATATCACGGGTAAACACATCACCCGCAATCCGGATCGACTGTTCGCACACGATACCCGACAGGGCAATTACTGCAATTTCAGTCGTCCCCCCCCCAATGTCCACAATCATGGTTCCGTTGGGTTGGGTAATATCGATACCGATACCAATGGCCGCAGCAATTGGCTCGTGTACCATGTATACCTCTTTGGCTCCGGCATGCTCAGCCGAGTCTTTAACGGCCCGTTTCTCTACTTCTGTAATACCCGATGGAATACAGATAACCATCCGGTGCGACGGGGAAAACAGTTTACTGCCCGTGTCGATCATCTTGATCATTCCCCGAATCATCAGTTCAGCGGCCGTAAAGTCGGCAATAACACCGTCTTTTAATGGACGAATCGTTTTGATGTTTTCATTGGTCTTTTCGTGCATTTGCATAGCCTTATGGCCAATAGCCAGCACTTTGCCGCTGACTTTGTCCATTGCAATAATCGAAGGCTCATCCACCACAATCCGATCCTTATGAATAATCAAGGTATTCGCCGTGCCCAGGTCAATCGCTATGTCGCTGGTTAAAAAATTGAAAAGTCCCATTATAGGTCGACGCAGAACGCCTTATTACGAGTACTGGTTTATTGAAATGTGTGCAAAAATATAGATTATTAATCAGAATGATTAGTGATGGCTAATGAATGAGGTATAAATGCCTATCAATGACCTGTAATCACCATTTAGTAAATGGTCCGTTGGTATCATTCTCCTACCTCATCCAATTTAACCTTACTTTTGCGTTGCTATGGGAATTCGTTCGGTCGTTAGTAAGCCATTGGCCCGGTGGGTAGTAGAGCGTCAGCAAGGCTGGATGTATCAGCCGGGCGAAGCGCAGCAACGCTGGCTTCAACGGCTGGTAGCCGGTGGCCGGGACACTGTTTTTGGCCGCGATCATCGATTAAAGGATGTACAGACTATTCAGGAGTTTAGACAGGCGGTTCCGGTCCGGGATTACGAAGACCTGAAACCGTACATTGAACAGATACTGGCCGGTAGCTCCGACGTTCTGTGGAAGGGGAAGCCGCTTTATTTTGCTAAAACATCGGGTACAACCTCAGGTACCAAATACATTCCCATCACCCGGGATTCCATTCCAAACCATATCGACTCGGCCCGCGATGCACTCCTGAACTACATAAACGAAACAGGAAACGGCGCGTTTCTGGATGAAAAACTCATCTTTTTATCCGGCAGCCCGGAGCTGATCCAGAAAGCCGGTATCAACATCGGCCGGTTGTCGGGCATTGCCAATCATCACGTCCCGGCCTACCTGCGCACGAACCAGTTGCCCAGTTACGAAACCAATGTTATCGACGACTGGGAAACCAAGCTGGAGCGCATCATCGACGAAACCATCGACCAGCCGATGTCGTTGATTTCGGGCATTCCGCCCTGGGTGCAGATGTACTTCGACCGGATTCAGGCGCGTACCGGCAAGCTCATCAAAGATGTGTTCCCTGATTTTTCGGTGTTTGTGTACGGCGGAGTTAACTTCGAGCCATACCGGGCAAAACTGTTCGAGAGTATCGGCAAGCGGATCGATTCCATCGAAACTTACCCCGCGTCGGAAGGCTTCATTGCGTTTCAGGATAACCAGACCGAAGAGGGATTGTTGATGCTGCTGGACAGCGGCATTTTCTTCGAGTTCATTGCCGCCGATGAGTATTTCACCGAAAACCCGCGCCGACTGACAATCGAGGAAGTAGAGCTAGGTAAAAACTACGCGGTCATTATCAATAACAATGCCGGCTTGTGGGGCTACTCCCTGGGCGACACGGTAAAATTTGTGTCACGAGAGCCTTACCGGTTACTGGTGACGGGGCGCATCAAGCACTTCATATCGGCTTTTGGTGAGCACGTCATTGGCGAAGAAGTGGAGAAGGCCTTGAAGGATGCCATGCAGAGGCACCCCGAAACGGAAGTAGTGGAGTTTACCGTGGCGCCCATGGTTAGTCCGGTAGAAGGCCTCCCCTACCACGAATGGCTGGTAGAGTTTGCCACGCCCCCGCACGACCTCATCGCCTTCGCCCGCGATCTGGACAACCGCCTGATTGAACTGAACGTATATTACAGCGACCTGATTGTCGGCTCCATCCTGCAACCGCTGAAATTAACGGGTTTACCACGGGGAGCCTTCCAGCGTTATATGAAATCGCAGGGGAAGCTGGGTGGTCAGAACAAAGTACCACGGCTAGCCAACGATCGAAAGATTGCAGATGAATTGGTGGAGATAATGCACAATGCGTAATGGATAGTATAACATGAAAATAACCGGCATCGACATTGGCGAATACCGTCAATTCAAAAATATAAAGTTTGATTTTACTTATCCGGCTGACCACCCAAAAGCAGGTCAACCCTTAGAGAAAGTGTGTTTTATCGGACAGAGTGGTACCGGAAAGACAACGTTATTGAATGTTATTTGGGACTTTTTTCAAGTGTTTGTCGATAGTTATCATCGAGTAGCCCT
Source organism: Spirosoma spitsbergense DSM 19989 (assembly GCF_000374085.1). Taxonomy (GTDB): domain Bacteria; phylum Bacteroidota; class Bacteroidia; order Cytophagales; family Spirosomataceae; genus Spirosoma; species Spirosoma spitsbergense. Next base: position 34,590 of record NZ_KB893554.1, read on the forward strand.
TGATAATATTCCAGTAAAAGATGAGGCCTATATTACTTTTGAAGAGATAAAAGTCCATGCCATTTATGATGAACAAAAAATTACTTTAGACTATGATGAGCTTAAAGATATACTCGATCATTTAGACTTAGATGCTAAATCTAAATACGCAAACTTAGGTTACCATTGGCTAAAAGGACTGGGGATTTATAACTCACTAAAAGATCAAGAAAAAACTAAAAAGCTTTGTCTCTACATTAAAGACTCGATTTCCCGCGAAGCCAACGCTTTTTTGTTTGACCAAAAAGATCACCCACAAACATTTTCAGATTTTGTAAAAACTGATATACAGGTAGAAAAAGAAAAAATTGCTTACGAACAGCGCATTGATGAAGCTGGCTCAAAGAAAGCCATATCATTAGGCGACTTGCAATCGCTATCGATATGGCAATACTTACTTAAAGAAATTATTGAGTATGACGAAACAACGGTAACTAAGATTAAGAATATCGTTCAAAACACATCTAAAAATAAATTTCAGGAAGAGTTGCAAAAATGGTTACAATCTGACCCTCGTCACGAACTAGCCGAAAAGTGCCTTAACCCTATCCTGAACAAGTTTTTTCTGGAGTTAGAGACGAACGCGGGCAACGTTCCTATTACGCTTCGCACCGCTGGGGGCATCAAAATCGACAGTTCGTACTTAAGTACCGGCACCCGTCAACTTCTGGCTACTGCTATTCCACTCTATAAATTTGATACGACCGATACGGTAATTCTCTTCGATGAACCGGAACGATCACTATTTCCGGATATTCAGCAGGAGTTAGTTAAATACTACACCTCTCTGGCTCCTGAAGCACAATTTTTCTTTGCTACCCACTCACCTTTTGTTGCATCAGCTTTTGAACCTTGCGAGCGGTTTATCCTGTACTTTGATGAAAACGGCGAGGTGAAATGCAAAAGCGGTGTTGCACCCATCGGCGATGATCCGAATGATATTTTAAGCGAGGATTTTGGATTGAACGAACTTATGCTCGATGAAGGCTTAGCGGCTTATGAAGAGTATCGTAACTTGGGGGTAGCGGTCAGAAATGAGACCGATCCAGTCCGTAAAAATGAATTGATCACCAAACGCGCAAAACTGGGCGACAATTACAAATTCTAACCAGCAATGCGTCGAGTAGTAAAATTGGCCGAGTCCGCTGTTATTGAGCAGAAATTGACCTACAAGAAAGGGAGTAACACGAAGCTACGTACCTTGTTAGCTCAGGAACAGCATAATCTATGCGCTTACACTGAAACTTATCTGGGGTCTTCGGATGATGCTCATATTGAGCACTTCAACCCTACACTGAAAGGTAAAGCGGATGACAATTACCATAACTGGTTTCTTGTCAAAAGTCTCTGGAACATCAGAAAGTCAGAGAAGTGGAATGAACCAATACTTCATCCAACCGCAGAAAATTTAGAGCAACGTATTCTTTACATTGACGGTGATTATGCAGCCGCCAACCCGAATGACATTGAGGCCAATAACCTTATTCGACTGTTGGACCTGGACAATGCCCGGTTGGCTGACCAGCGTAAACGATACATCAGGTTGAAAAAACAGGAAATCCAGGATGCAGGTAAGTCAGCAGAAAAATTCATCAATGATTTACTGATGCATTATCCAGAAGGCGTTTATTTCATCCGAGCCCTTGAAGAAGAACTGAATGTTAAAGTCAATTTTGACTTGCTCAAATCCGCCAGTTGATATCCTTTAAGTGGGTTTCAAAGTATATAAAACCGCGAAATAAAGTATTGGGTTAACAGGAATTGCATAAACAGCTTAAGAACTATGGAAGCAATAAATTATTTAACGGATGCGGATGGCCGAAGAAAGGCCATTGTTATTGACCTTGACGAACTAAAACGAAGCGGCCAAACTGGCCACGATGTGGTCATGTATTTACAAGAAGACCTGGAAGACTTACTGGATGTGGAATTGGTGAAGCATGAGGAAACGATTCCGTGGGAGGACCTTAAAAAGGAGCTAAAAAATGAGGGACTGCTCGACGGATGAGTTATACGATTCTCTTCAAAAACTCTGCCTCGAAACAATTGCGTCAGCTGCCCAAAAACATGCTTGGTAAAGTAGCGTCAGCTATTGATGACTTAGCCGATGAACCACGCCCGGTCAATTGCAAAAAGCTGAAAGATGCTACTGATAGTTACCGAATTCGTATCGGTGATTACCGCGTTATTTATACCGTCGACGACGTTACTGTGACCGTAGAAGTGGTCAAGGTAGGCAATAGAAAAGATATTTATGAGTGATACTCCCAAACGCCATATCGCCATCCTTGGCTCTACAGGTTCCATTGGCACCCAGGCCGTGGAGGTGATAAAGGCCCACCCCGACCGGTTTCAGGTCGAGGTACTGACGACAAATAACAACGCCGAACTGCTGATTGAGCAGGCCGTAGCACTTAACCCGAACGTGGTAGTTATTTGCAATGAGGATCGGTATGATCAAGTCTTTTCAGCACTCGACCCGCTGGGTATTAAAGTGTATGCCGGGGCCAAGTCCATTGCCTCCGTCGTGCAGATGGACACCGTCGATATGGTGCTGACCGCCATGGTCGGCTATGCCGGACTGCTGCCTACCATCAAAGCAATCGAAGCAGGAAAATCCATTGCCCTGGCTAACAAAGAAACCCTGGTAGTAGCGGGCGAGCTAATTACCCGGCTGGCAGCCCAGAAAGGGGTGAATATCTACCCCGTCGATTCTGAACACTCCGCCATATTCCAGTGCCTGGTCGGGGAGTTTCATAATCCGATTGAAAAAATTATCCTGACGGCCTCAGGTGGTCCGTTCCGGGGTAAATCGCGGGAATTTTTATCGACCGTTACCAAGGCGCAGGCGCTCAAACACCCCAACTGGACCATGGGGGCCAAGATAACCATTGATTCCGCTACCCTGATGAACAAAGGGCTGGAAGTGATTGAAGCGAAGTGGTTGTTCAACCTTCGGGCAGATCAGATTGATGTGATAGTCCATCCACAAAGCATCGTTCACTCCCTGGTGCAGTTTGAAGATGGAAGCCTGAAAGCGCAGATGGGCCTGCCCGATATGCGTCTGCCCATTCAATTTGCGCTGGGGTATCCGGATCGGCTAAAGTCTGATTTTCCACGCTTCAATTTCATGGATTATCCGTCACTCACCTTCGAACAGCCCGACCTGACCACGTTCCGAAATCTGCCACTGGCTTTTGATGCGCTGGAGCGGGGTGGTAATGCGGCCTGCGTTATCAATGCCGCTAATGAAGTGGCTGTAGATGCCTTTCTGCACGACCAGATCAGTTTTCTGGAAATTTCGGAACTGATCGAATCCTGTTTGGCAAAGAGTACATTTGTGCAAAATCCCGATTATGACGACTACGTGCGGACTGACGAGGAAACCCGCCGGCTGGCTACGGAGCGAATTAAAACATTCGTTTAGCTGTTTGTATTATATTATTCACACACAGCGTTTTTATCATTGTTACGCACCCAAATCTGCAAATCTTTAGTGGTTCATTCGTTGTAGCCTTCCCGGTTGCATCGATTTATACTTGTTAAATAAGGTTAAAACTGGTCTTATCCTGGTTCTGAATAAATGGAAATTTTAGTAATGGCGGGACAACTCATTCTGGGTTTGTCCATTTTAGTTGGTTTACACGAGTTGGGGCACCTGTTGGCGGCCAAAGCCTTTGGTATGCGGGTGGAGCAGTATTTTATTGGCTTCCCGCCAAAAGTATTTAGCATAAAGCGGGGGGAAACCGAATACGGTATAGGGGCTATCCCCTTGGGAGGCTTCGTGAAAATTTCGGGTATGATAGACGAATCCCTGGATACGGCTCATACCGATACCGAGCCGAAGCCTTACGAGTTCCGGGCCAAACCAGCCTGGCAACGGCTTATTGTAATGCTGGGTGGTATTATCGTTAATGTGCTGGTAGGCATCATGATTTTCGTCATTTTGGCGTATAAAAACGGCAATACGTATCTGGCCGCGAAAGATGCTAAATACGGTATTGTAGCCTACGATCTGGCCAAAAGCATTGGATTGAAAACGGGCGATAAAATCGTGAAAGTAAACGGGAAACCTATTACCGACTTCAACGAAATCCGCAGTTCCGACGTCTTTTTAGGCAATAACAGTTCCTACACCGTTGATCGGAATGGCAAACTGATCGACATTTATATCCCCAATAATTTCGTGGATAAACTGGCGGATAAAAAGGCCGCCGGACAGTTTATCGAACCAATCGAGCCGTTCAAAGTGGCAGAATTGGTACCGGGTCAGCCAGCCGGGAAAGCGGGGTTAAAAGCGGGTGATGTCATTACCAGTATCAATGGTACACCCATCCAGTTTTACCATGAATTTACGGATATCGTAAAACCCCTGAAAGGAAAGCCGCTAACACTCGGAATTAACCGGAGTGGTCAGCCCGTTACGCTCAGTATGACCACTACACCCGAGGGCACCATTGGTTTCTACCCGGAGTTCCTGTTGCCCATAACGAAACAGGAATACACGTTTGGCGAAGCCCTGAGTGTGGGTACGCAAAAAGCGTTTCAGGTTGTTTTCGACAATATAAAAGGCTTCGGCAAGATATTCCGGGGTGAGGTTTCGGCTTCCAAAGCCCTGAGTGGTCCGATTGGTATTGCCCAGAATCTATTTGGCGGGATCTGGGTCTGGGATCGTTTCTGGACCGTAACGGGCTTGCTCTCCATGGCTCTCGCCTTTATGAACGCGCTGCCTATCCCGGCACTCGATGGTGGTCATGTCACGATTCTGAGTTACGAGATTATTTCGGGTCGTAAACCATCTGACCGCTTCCTGGAAGGCGCGCAACGCGTAGGTATGGTTATTCTACTTGGCCTGATGGCCTTCGCTATATTCAATGATGTTTTTAAAGCTGTTTTTTAAAAAGTTCAGTCAGAAAGTTAGCAGGGTTTCGCAGGGTGTACAGCGTTTTTCTTTGCGAAGCCCTTTGTGTCTTTGCGGTTTATTTTTCTTACTTCTATTTAGCAATAGTCACTCCCGGCATGATTTTCATGCCAGCGTTACCAAGATGGAGTACAACGCTAAAGAGCAGGTATTCGAAATTAGTATGCGGATATTTACGGATGACTTTGAAAAAGCCCTTTCGGCAGCTTCAAATAGCAAAGTCAATTTAAGCGAAGCTTCTGGTCGTGGAACGGATAAGAATGACCCCCTGATTGAACAATATGTGCAGGCACATTTTCGCTTTTTAACGCCACAGAAGCAACTGAAATCCGTTAAATACGTTGGGCACGAAGTGGAAGCAGATGCCAACTGGCTGTATCTAGAAATGCCTTTGGCAGAGCCGTTTAGAGGAGGTATGTTGAAGCAGGATGTACTGATGGATGCATTCGACGACCAGGTAAATATGGTTAATATCAAATATCAGACACAGAAAAAAACATTTGTCTTTCGCAAAAACCAGCCAGTCCAAAACATTTCACTCGAATAATAAATTTCTGGATTAGCAAGTATGCTAATTTATTAATTTTGTGTGTAAATAACGAATACCCGGCCAATTCGTCATATACAGCATACTTGGCACAGGGCTTGCAACTACCTCATTTTCCTTGCCTTTCTTTATAACTTAGGCACCGACCCATTGTTGAAAGCTGCCAGCCTGGCAGTGTACTTATGATTTCAGAAAAAGAATTATCAACTCGTTTATTCCTGTCCGATTTTGACTCGGATAATTTAGAGATTGTTCCACTCGGTTCTCCCGAGGGGGTAGATGATGACTATGAGTTACCGGCAAGTTTACCGATCCTGCCGGTTCGCAATACGGTTTTGTTTCCGGGTATGGTTATCCCCGTCACGGTTGGACGGTCGAAGTCAATCCGATTAGTCAAAAAAGCCTACAAAGGCAATCGAATCATCGGCGTTGTTGCCCAACTCAACCAGCAGAAGGATGAACCCACGGCCGACGATCTCTATCGGTTCGGAACGGTAGCCTATATCATTAAGATGATTACCCTGCCAGACGGGAACATCACGATCATTATTCAGGGCAAGAAACGTTTCGAAACGGAGCAAATCATTCAGGAGGAACCGTTCATTACGGCGCGGGTGCGCCAGATTGATGATTCTTTTCCGGCGGTAAACAAGAAAGAAGGCAAAGCACTCCTTCAGTCACTGAAGGATGCGGCCTATAAAATTCTACGCCTTAATCCTGAAATTCCACAGGAAGCCCGCATTGCGCTTGACAACATCGAGAGTCCTACGTTTTTACTCCATTTTCTATCGTCCAACATCAACGCGGAAGTAGCTGACAAGCAGCGGCTGCTGGAGTTGGCCGAGGGGAATCAGCAGGCCAATCTGTTGCTGGAATATATGCTGCGTGAGGTGCAGCTGCTGGAACTCAAGCGCGAGATTCAATCGAAAGCGTCGTCTGACCTCGATCAGCAACAGCGTGATTATTACCTGCGCCAGCAAATGAAGGTGCTGCAGGACGAACTGGGAATTGATAACCCCGACCGCGAAATTGATGAGCTTCGGATGAAGGCCGACCGTAAAAAGTGGCCCGCCGAAGTACGGTCCCATTTCGATAAGGAACTGAACAAACTACAGCGTGTAAATCCGATGGCCCCGGAATATCCGGTTACGATGAACTACGTTGAGTTGATGGTTGACCTTCCCTGGAATGAGTACACCAAAGATAATTTCGACCTGAAACGGGCGCAGAAAATCCTGGATGCCGACCATTTTGGGCTGGAAAAAGTGAAGGAGCGGATTATTGAATACCTGGCCGTTCTGAAACTAAAAAACGACATGAAAGCCCCTATTTTATGTCTTTACGGCCCTCCGGGTGTAGGGAAAACATCGCTGGGAAAATCAGTAGCCAAAGCATTGGGGAGGAAATACAGCCGGATGGCCCTGGGTGGTGTTCATGACGAAGCCGAAATTCGTGGTCACCGCAAAACGTACATTGGGGCAATGCCAGGCAAATTCATTCAGAACATCCGCAAATGCGGTACGGCTAATCCCGTTTTTATTCTGGACGAAATTGACAAAGTAAGCTCTGACTTTCGGGGTGACCCTTCCTCGGCGTTGCTTGAAGTACTCGACCCGGAGCAGAATTCTACGTTCATGGACAACTACCTCGAAACAGAGTTCGACCTCTCGCGGGTACTGTTCATCGCTACGGCCAACTCACTCGACACCATCCACCCCGCCCTGCGCGACCGGATGGAGATCATTGATATTGCGGGCTATACGGTTGAGGAAAAAGTACAGATTGCCAAAAAATACCTCATTCCCAAACAGCGGCAGGATCACGGCCTGAAGCCGAAAGACCTGGCGATTGACGATAAAGCTATTCTGCGCATCATTGAAGGCTATACCCGCGAATCGGGTGTTCGAAATCTGGAGCAAAAGATTGGTGCGCTGATTCGGAAAGTGGCCAAGTCCATTGCCATGGACGAAGAATACAATCACTCGATCAAAGTGGTCGATATCCCTAAATTGCTGGGTGCCGAAATATTCGACAAGGAACTGTACGCCGACGACGATATTGCCGGTATTGTAACGGGTCTGGCCTGGACGCAGGTTGGGGGCGAAATTCTGCTCATTGAATCGAGTCTGAGCCGGGGAAAAGGTGTGCTTACGCTATCCGGTCAGTTGGGCGATGTAATGAAGGAATCGGCCGTAACGGCTCTCTCCTACCTCAAAGCCCATGCCGACGATTTAGGCATCGACTATCGGGTTTTCAGCCACTACGATTTGCATATTCACATCCCGGCGGGGGCCGTTCCGAAAGATGGCCCATCGGCTGGTATCACCATGCTGACCTCGATGACCTCCATTTATACGCAGCGTAAGGTGAAACCTTATCTGGCTATGACGGGTGAGGTAACGCTGCGGGGTAAAGTGCTGCCGGTGGGAGGTATCAAAGAAAAAATTCTGGCGGCAAACCGGGCTGGTATCAAAGAAATTATCCTCTGCGCGAAGAACCGGAAAGACATCGATGAAATAAACCAGACCTACATCAAAAACCTAACGTTTCACTACGTCGAAACGGTTAATCAGGTGCTGGATATTGCCCTGTTGCCCGGTCAGGTTGGTAAACCCATGAAATTTATCCTGCCTGATGAGGAAGCGGCTTACCGCAGGGAGCAACAGGAGATGATGAAAGTATACTGATCGTAATCACTTAGGATAACTCTTTTGCAGAAAAGGCGGCTTCCCAAAGTTGGAGGGGTAAAACAGAAAAAAATCTGTATCAACCGGCTCAACTTTGGGAAGCCGCCTTCCTATCTTTACAACGTGCTCGATTTTCAAAAACTTTCCGCGCTCTATCAACAGGCACTGCTTCGTCAGGTAGTACCATTCTGGCTAAAAAACAGCCGGGATATGAAATGCGGGGGGTATTTTGACTTGCTATCGACAACCGGTGAGGTAATTGAGGGTGATAAATTCGTAACCCAGCAGGCACAGCAGGTATGGGCTTTTGCCTGGCTATACAACAACCTAGATGGTCAACCCGCCTGGCTCGAACACGCCCAGCATGGGGCAGCGTTTCTTTATCAGTTTGCCCATACTGACACACTTACCTGTTACGCCCAACTCGACCGACGGGGTCGTCCTGTTGCAGCCGCTACCGATGTTACTCCCGATTGCTCGACCGCGATGGCCTACGCACAACTTCACCAGGCTACGGGCAATGATGAGTGGGCGATGCTGGCCAAGCAGCTTGCCACGCCACTACTCCGGCGTTGGGAAGAAACCCGAATCCAGCAAATTGAACAGCTTGGTGCGTTCAGGCAAATCCGCCATCTGAGTGAGCCAATAGCGCTACTAAAGATGCTGTTGGAAATGCAGCCCTTAGTGGAAGAAGAACACTGGAAACAGCAGGCTGAAGTACTTGTTCAGGAAATACTGAACGAGTTTGTCGATAAGCGCACGGACGTACTCCGCGAATACGTTCTGCCGGAAGGCTCATTTATCAATACCCCCGAAGGTCGCCGGATTAACGTAGGCCTAACCTTCCAGACAGCCAGTTGTCTGCTTGATTTCTGTGCCGAAACTACCCCGTCTCGAACGGGCCTGATTGGCAATAAACAGCGAAAACTGGCGATGCAGGTTGTGCAATGGTGTTTACGGCTTTGTGCCCAAAGCTGGGACGAGTTGGGGGGTGGCCTGAATCAATTTATTGACTTCAAGCAGCAGCCCGTCCTTTTTCCAGACTGGCAACAGAAATGGGCCTGGATACATGTAGAAGCCCTGGCAGCTCTACTGAAATGTCATTTCTACACCCGCCAGTCAGAGTGTCTTACTTGGTTCAAACGAATTAACGACTATACCCTTCACCACTTTCCAGACCCTAAACAAACCGGCTGGCACTTGGTTATCGACCAACATGGGCAACCGCTAATCAACGTTAAAAGTATTCCCTCCGCTGGTTGTTATTCGCTTATTCGTTGTTTAACGGAGATAGCCCAGTTACTCACAAAATGCGAACAGGCACAACTCAAGGCACCTGCCCGCTTCCCGAAGGTTGTGCCTGCGGTCGGCTCTGGAAGTGTATAAAAACAGAACTTATGTTTACCTGGACGCGTACCCCTCAATAGCTCCGCGCACATTACCGAACTTATCCAGCAGGGACTTGGCTTCGGCGCGGTCAACGCCTAGTTCACTCATCACCATTTTGGCCGCCCGGTCCTGCAACTTGATATTGGTTAACTGCATATCCACCATTTTATTCCCCTTCACTTTGCCCAACTGAATCATTACGGACGTTGAAATCATGTTCAGTACCAGTTTCTGCGCCGTACCCGCTTTCATGCGGGTGCTGCCGGTCAAAAACTCCGGCCCTACCACTACCTCGATTGGAAACTCAGCTGCTTTTGCCACCGCCGACCCCTCATTACAAACGATGCAACCCGTAAGCAAACCAGCCTTACGAGCCTCCTGCAATCCACCAATAACGTAGGGAGTCCGGCCCGATGCAGCAATGCCAATAACCGTATCGTGCTCTCTGGGTTCGTAAGGCGCCATGTCTTTCCAGGCTTGTTCCGCATCGTCTTCGGCAAATTCAACGGCTTTTCGAATGGCCCCATCACCACCCGCCATTAGGCCGATAACCAGCTCGAAAGGAACGCCGAATGTGGGTGGGCATTCCGACGCGTCCACTACCCCCAACCGGCCACTCGTACCAGCCCCGATATAAATTAGTCGCCCCCCCAGTTTCATGCGTTTAACGATCTCAGGGACCAGCGTTTCAATCTGCGGCATGGATCGTTCAACGGCCATGGGGACCGTTTTGTCTTCAGCATTGATATTGGTAAGCAAGTCATGAACGGACATTTGCTCCAGATGGTCGTAATGCGAGGGTGTTTCTGTAGTCATACCCCAAAATTAATAGGGTCCGGTTTTAACCCACAAATAATCTGCAAATTCTTGCCTTTCTCCGAAACATCATCTTACTTTACAGCGTTATTACACCATCAGCGAAATTTCGCTAAATGTAGAATATGATTACTGACCAACCAACCACTGAATTAAATCGTTTTAGCCGGACGTTAACGCAGGAAGTAAGTAACCCCGCTGCCCAGGCCATGCTGTATGGCATTGGTTTAACGGAAGCCGACATGCAAAAGCCCCAGATTGGGATAGCCAGCACCGGCTACGAAGGCAACACTTGTAACATGCACCTGAATGGACTTTCCGTCTACGTCAAACAGGGTATTCAGGCAAGCGGACTGGTCGGACTGATATTCAATACGATTGGCGTGTCGGATGGCATGACGAACGGCAACGACGGTATGCGTTACTCGCTACCCAGCCGCGATTTAATTGCTGACTCGATTGAATCGGTCGTGGCCGCGCAGTGGTATGATGGAGTTGTAACGGTGGTGGGTTGTGATAAAAATATGCCCGGTGCCATCATGGCGATGGCTCGTCTGGATCGGCCCGGTATTATGGTGTATGGCGGTACCATCCGGTCAGGACACTATAAAGGACAGAAATTAGATATTGTTTCAGCTTTTGAAGCCCTTGGCAAGAAATACGCCGGCAACATATCCGATGAAGATTTTAAAGGAGTAATTCAAAACTCTATTCCGGGAGCGGGTGCCTGTGGAGGGATGTACACCGCCAACACGATGGCCAGCAGCATTGAAGCGATGGGCCTGAGTTTACCGTTCAGCAGCAGCTACCCGGCTACGCATGCAGGCAAACAGGAGGAGTGTAAAAAGATTGGTGCCGCCATGCGGTTACTGCTCGAAAAGAACATTACCCCCGCCGAAATCATTACCCGCAAATCACTCGAAAATGCCCTGACGGTTGTCATGGCACTGGGTGGTTCCACCAACGCGGTGCTGCACTATCTAGCCATTGCCCGGGCAGCCGGTATTACGCTCACCCTCGATGAAATTCAGGCGATTAGTGACCGGGTTCCGTTCCTGGCTGATTTGAAGCCGAGCGGTAAATATTACATGGAAGATATGCTCGAAATTGGCGGTGTTCCGGCCGTAATGAAGTACCTCTACGAGCAGGGGATGATTCATGGCGATTGCATCACCGTTACGGGCAAGACCGTAGCCGAAAATCTGGCCGATATTCTGTCGCTGAATTTTGAGACCCAGCAGATTGTACGCCCGGTTAGCAACCCTATCAAAGCCACCGGTCATATCCAGATTATGCGCGGTAATCTGGCGCCTACGGGTGGGGTTGCCAAAATTACGGGTAAGGAAGGCCTGAAATTTGAAGGGGTTGCCAAAGTGTGTGAGCACGAAAGTGAAGTGATTGACGCCTTGCAGAAGGGCGAAATCCTGCCAGGTCAGGTTATCGTTATTCGCAATGCGGGTCCAAAAGGTGGACCCGGTATGAGTGAGATGCTGAAACCAACGTCGGCCATTATGGGCGCGGGACTCGGCGATAAAGTAGCCCTGATTACCGACGGTCGTTTTTCGGGTGGTACGCACGGTTTTGTAGTGGGACACGTAACGCCCGAAGCCTTCGACGGTGGTCCTATTGCCCTGGTTCACAACGGCGACCGGATTACCATCGACGCCACTAACCGCCTGTTAACGCTGCACATTTCGGACGAAGAGATGGCCTCCCGCAAAAGCGAATGGAAACAACCCGCCCCGCCGTTTACGAAAGGGGTACTGGGCAAATACATTCGCAGTGTAAAGTCGGCGAGTGAAGGCTGCGTAACGGATGAAGATTAATGTATGTTCGACAATACGACGTATAGCTATCCAGCCCATTACAAAGCCATTGAAGCAGCCAGTAAGCTAATTGGCTTTTCGATGCCATCTGATGTGCAAACGGGTGCTTTGCTACAAACGCTGGCGGCATCAAAACCGAAAGCTTCCGTGCTGGAGATCGGTACCGGAACAGGACTGGCAACAGCCTGGCTACTGGCGGGAATGGATACCAGTTCGCATCTGATTTCGATTGACAGTGAGGCATCGTATCAGGTCATTGCTCAGGAATATCTGGGCCACGACAACAGGTTACAACTCGTATGTGGCGACGCTGATGAATGGTTGGTGAAGAGTAATCATTTAGCGTTCGACCTGATTTTTGCGGATGCCTGGCCGGGCAAATACGCACATCTCGACGAGACGCTGAGCTTATTAAAGCCCGGTGGAATTTATGTCATTGACGATATGCTGCCTCAACCCAACTGGCCAACTGGTCACGATGAGAAAGCAACATCATTGATCAGCCAACTGGAAGCCCGAACCGACGTGCAACTGGTAAAGATGGCCTGGTCGACAGGAATTATGCTGATAGTGAAGAAGTGATATAGATAGTAAGGAAGCGTCAACAACAAACTGAATACGACCTTTAAACGGAACACATCATGGAAGCAATTGCTAATGCACCAGAAACCCTGGAAATACCGACTATCCCAACCTATATTAATGGCTCGCATGCGCTCATGCAGACCCTGGTAGCCGAAGGAGTTGATACGATCTTTGGCTATCCGGGTGGGGCCATTATGCCCGTTTATGATGCTCTCTACGATTTCCAGGAACGGGTCAATCATATTCTTGTTCGCCACGAGCAGGGTGCCGGACATGCCGCTCAGGGCTATGCCCGCATGCAGCGACGGGCGGGTGTCTGCCTGGTTACGTCCGGGCCGGGTGCTACTAACCTGGTTACTCCCATTGCCGATGCTCAGATCGATTCGACACCCCTGGTGTGCATTGTTGGGCAGGTGGCCAAAAAGTTACTGGGTACGGATGCTTTTCAGGAAGCCGATATTATGGGCGTTACCATGCCCATTACCAAATGGAATTATCAGATTACCAGTGCCGACGAAGTACCGGAGATAATCGCTAAAGCCTTTTATATCGCCCAATCAGGTCGGCCGGGACCGGTACTGATTGATATTACCAAAAGTGCGCAGCTAGAGTTGATGACCAAACCCTACGTGTACAAAAAATGTGAGTCAATCGTCAGCTATCGCCCCCGGATGGTTGCCAAACAGGAACAGGTGATTGCAGCCGCTGAATTAATAAACGCAGCGAAACGCCCGTACATCCTAGCCGGACATGGGGTGCAGATTGCCAAAGCCGAAGATGAATTGCGAATATTGGCCGAAAAAACCGGCATTCCGGTTGCTACTACCCTACTGGGTCAGTCAACCATTCCTACCAACCACCCACTTTATGTAGGCTGGCTGGGCATGCATGGCAACTACGGCCCCAACGTTATGACCGATCAGGCCGACGTGATCATCGCCATCGGTATGCGTTTCGATGACCGGGTTACGGGCGATGCCAGTAGATATATTAAACAGGCCAAAGTTATTCACATTGAAATCGATCCGTCTGAAATTGACAAAATCATCCGGGCCGACGCCCCCGTTGTGGGTAATGCCAAAGATGTATTGCAGGCACTTATCCCGCTCGTACACCCGAATGATCATACCATTTGGCGGAACGAATTCAGGAAATATGATATCATTGAAAACGAAACCATTACGGTTCCAGAACTGACCAGTACAGCAGGAAAGATCAGAATGGCCGAAGTGATCGATATGCTCTCGACCAAAACAAAGGGAGAAGCGGTCCTGGTAACGGATGTAGGCCAGCACCAGATGATGGCCTCCCGGTATTACCAGTTCCGCCGACCCAACAGTTTGGTTACGTCGGGTGGTATGGGCACTATGGGCTTCGCCCTGCCAGCCGCCTTTGGTGTGCAGGTTGGTGCCCCCGACCGCCAGGTAGTGGCCATTATTGGTGATGGTTGTTTTCAGATGACCTTACAGGAACTGGGCACTATTGTACAGAACAAACAGCCGGTAAAAGCGATCATCCTGAACAATAACTTCCTGGGCATGGTGCGCCAGTGGCAGCAGTTATTTCACGAACGGCGGTACTCGTTCGTGGAGTTGCAGAACCCCGACTTCATCACGATTGCCAGAGGATTTGGGATGGACGGCCAGACATGCCATGAGCGGGATGATCTCTCCAACGCCCTGGACACCATGCTGGCACACGACGGCCCGTTCCTGCTCGAAGTCATCGTTGAAAAAGAAGAGAACGTATTCCCAATGGTCCCTTCTGGTGCCAGCGTTTCGCAGATAAGACTAAAATAGTCATTCACTCTCGTATCATCAGTAGTCATTATTTGTCATTAATGGCCAATTTCGGTCGATGACAACAACGACAACTCAATGACTACCAATGACGAAGAATGACCATCAATGATGAACGAAATGACATACACCATCTGTATATTCACCGAAAATACCATCGGGCTGCTAAATCGCATCACGATTATTTTCACCCGTCGACGTATCAACATCGAAAGCCTTACGGTATCAGAAACGGAGCGTAAAGGGGTATCGCGCTTTACCGTTGTAATCAGGCACGAATCGCGCGAAGAAGTCGAGAAACTCGTCCGACAAATTCGGAAGATTGTGGAAGTAATGGCTGTTTTCGGCTACCTCAACGACGAGATCGTGTACAACGAAATTGCGCTGTTTAAAATTTCGACTCCGCTGGGCAGCAAATCGCTTGATGTAGAAACGATTAATAAAGAGCATAAAGCCTGGGTTGTTTACTGGGGTCTTGATTATGTGGTCATTGAAAAGACAGGGAATGACACGGAGATTTTCGCCTTTTTCGACTACATCAAGCAATATGAGATACTTGAATTTGTCCGTTCCGGTCGTGTTGCCGTCGGCAAAACAGAGAAAGGCCTGGTCGAGTACCTGCCCGAAGGCGAGTGGACTTACTACCAATAATCAACTAATCACCCTAACAATACGCGTACAAAAACCAATTAAACATGGCAACGATTAATTTCGGAGGAGTAGAAGAGCAAGTAGTAACACGGGAAGAGTTTCCGTTGGAAAAAGCCCGCGACGTGCTGGCCAATGAGGTAATAGCCGTTATTGGCTACGGCGTACAGGGCCCCGGCCAGTCGCTGAACATGCGGGATAATGGCTTCAACGTTATTGTTGGTCAGCGTAAGGGTAAAACCTACGACAAGGCCGTTGCCGATGGCTGGGTACCGGGCGAAACACTTTTTGAAATTGAAGAAGCTCTGGAACGTGGTACGATCATTTGCTTCCTGCTCTCCGATGCGGCTCAAATCGAACTTTGGCCAACCGTTAAAGCCGCACTGAAGCCGGGAAAATCCCTGTATTTCTCGCACGGTTTCGGCGTGACGTACAAAGAGAAAACGGGTATCATTCCCCCAACGGATGTAGACGTATTCCTGGTAGCCCCAAAAGGTTCGGGCACCTCACTACGTCGTTTGTTTGTTGAAGGAAAGGGCCTGAACTCGTCGTTCGCTGTATACCAGGATGCCTCGGGTAACGCCCGTACCAAGGCCATTGCCATGGGTATCGGCGTGGGTTCGGGTTACCTGTTCGAAACCAATTTCTACAACGAAGTAACCTCCGACCTGACCGGCGAGCGGGGTACGCTAATGGGCGCTATTCAGGGTATCTTTGCTGCTCAATACGAAGTGTTGCGGGCTAATGGCCACAGCCCGTCGGAAGCATTTAACGAAACGGTTGAAGAACTAACCCAGTCGCTGATGCCCCTCGTGGCCGAAAACGGCATGGACTGGATGTACGCCAACTGTTCGACCACGGCCCAGCGGGGTGCGCTCGACTGGTGGAAACCTTTCCGCGATGCCACCAAGCCCGTTTTTGAGCAACTGTACAACTCCGTAAAATCGCAGGAGCAGGCCGAAATCAGCATCACCCGCAACTCCCAGCCCGACTACCGCGAAAAGCTGGAAGTAGAACTGGCAGAACTGCGTGATTCTGAAATGTGGCAGGCCGGTACGGCCGTGCGGTCACTGCGTCCGGAACGCAGCTAACAAACGTCATTAATTGTCATTCAGTAGTCATTAATTGTCATTTGTCGTAATTTCGACAAGTCAACAATGACCACTGAATGACGATTAATGACAACCAATAACAAAATAACGGGGGTTGACGCAATGACTGCCCCAACAACCTTCCCCGACCTCGATACTATCTATCTGGCCGCTGAGCGGTTAAAGGGTGTCGCTGTACATACGCCCCTTCAGGAAAACCTGAATCTGTCGGACCGCTATGGGGCCAATATCTTCCTGAAGCGCGAGGATTTGCAGGTCGTTCGTTCCTATAAGATTCGCGGAGCCTACAATAAAATGGCCAGCCTGTCGGCCGATGCGCTGTCCAAAGGAGTTGTGTGTGCCAGTGCCGGTAACCACGCCCAGGGACTGGCCTATGCCTGCCGAAAAATGGGTGTTCACGGCACTATTTTCATGCCTACCACTACCCCGAACCAGAAGGTAAAACAAGTCCGAATGTTTGGGAAAGAGTTCGTGGATGTCGAACTAATCGGCGATACGTACGACGATGCTTATAACGCGGCAATGGTCTATGTCGACACGCACGAAAGCACCTTCGTACATCCGTTCGACGACGTACTGGTGATGGAAGGTCAGGGGACGGTCGGGCTGGAAATTCTGCGGGATGCCAACGTAAAAATCGACTACCTGCTTATGGCTATTGGTGGCGGTGGACTGGCTTCCGGAGTGTCTACCGTTTTCAAGCAACTCAGCCCCAAAACCAAACTCATCGGCGTGGAACCCCTGGGGTCGCCATCCATGAAAATCTCCATTGATGAGGGACACGTAATTGCCCTTGACAAGATTGATAAGTTTGTGGACGGAGCCGCCGTTAAGCGACCGGGCGACATAACCTTTGAAGTTTGCCGTAAAAACCTCGACCGCGTTTTACTGGTGCCCGAAGGTAAAGTCTGCACGACCATTCTCCAGCTTTACAACGAAGAAGCCATAGTAGCCGAACCGGCCGGTGCCCTAGCCATTGCGGCTCTGGACCTGATTAAAGACGAAATCCAGGGTAAAAATGTGGTTTGCCTGCTTGGTGGCGGCAATAACGACATTACCCGTACGGAAGAAATAAAGGAACGGTCGTTGTTATACGAAGGCTTGAAGCACTACTTCATCATCCGGTTTCCGCAACGATCGGGGGCTTTCCGCGACTTTTTGAATGTACTCGGTCCCAACGACGATATTGCCCGCTTCGAGTATGCAAAGAAAACGAACCGCGAAACCGGCCCCGCCGTAGTAGGTATTGAACTAAAGAACCGCGACGACTTCGAGCCGCTCATTCAGCGGATGCAGGAGCAGAATATCGTATTCGAATACCTGAACGACCAACCCAACTTGTTTCAGTTTTTGGTGTAAATAATAATAGCAATGACCTATCAACACATTTCTGCTACGCCTGGTATATTGGGAGGAAAGCCCTGCATTAAAGGTACCCGGATAAGTATTGAACTGATCCTGGAAACAGTGGCCAATGGTGCTTCCGTGGCCGATATTGTCCGGGAATTCCCGCAACTTTCTACCGAAGCTGTCCAGGAAGCTATTCGCTATGCAATTGATGCATTACGAATTGAGCGTATCATTGATATTGAACTGGCCGCGTAATGACATTAGCCAGTTTCGCTGTTTTAGCGGATGAAAACATCAACCCATTGTTGGTAAACCTGTTACGCAACGCTGGTTTTAATGTCACTCATGTAAACGACGTTGGGTTAGGCAACACGCCAGATCATGTAATACTGAAGTATGGGTATGACAATAATCAACTCATTTTAACACTTGATGACGATTTTGGGACGTTAGTTTTTAGAAACAAACAGCCATTTATTGGCATCATACGGCTTCGTCCCGGTCACTTGCTTGGCGATGTCCACGTTCCAACGTTGCAAGCTATTTTATCGGCTGAAATCGATTACAAACCACCTTTTCTACTCATTGCTGAGAGACGACAAGGGCAGATCCATATCCGTTATCGAACTTATTTAGATTAAGTTGGCAAGCCAGCACTCATGCTTCGCGTTCCCTCCTCCATCCTGCCCAATCAATTCCAGTCGCTGAGTATTAAGCGGCCCGTGCCGGATGCGTCTGATAGTTCGCGGTCTGACGGATTGCGGTCCGACGGCTCGGAGATGACGTTTGTGGCGTATCGCAGCGACGTATATCCCGAACGGAACGAAGTATTTTTTGAAGAACATGCCGTAATTGTGGTTCTGGCAGGCGAGAAAAAATTTAGTTCACCCACGCAGGAGTTACACGTTCATAAGGGGGATATTCTTTTTTTTCAGCGGGGGTGTTATTCGATGAACGAATCGATTGATTCCAGTTATCGGAGCCTGGTTTTCTTCGTGAATGAAAAATTGCTGAAAGAGTTCGTCAGTCAACACCTGTATCTATTTCAGGCCTCCCCGGCTACGCTCCCCGCTGACCTCATTCTATCTTTCTCATCGTCGCCCGCGTTCGCCACCTTCATCGATTCCCTACTACCCTATTTTGGTGCCAAAACCCCCTTCCTGAACGAACTGCTACGGCTTAAGTTTCAGGAACTTCTGCTTCACCTGTTCGAACTGGATGAATCAGGGCAATTGCGTGCCGGCCTATGGCATATTTATCAGGGACAAAAAACGGGGCTTGATTATTTAATGAATACATACCTGCTCAAACCCCTATCGATGAATGAATTGGCACGTTTATCGGGTCGGAGCCTTTCGGCTTTCAAGCGCGACTTCGAAGACCATTTTCATACCTCGCCCGGCCAGTGGATTCGGCAGAAGCGATTGGAACACGCTCATTTTCTATTACGGAATATAAATAAAAACGTGTCGGAAGTGAGCCTTGAAATTGGATACGAAAGTGTGTCGCATTTTATAAAAGCGTATAAGCAACAATACGGTTTTACACCCAAACAAAGACCTTGAACTAAAATCGCTATTTACTGGACGCGTAACGGGATGCCTGTATAGTAGTAATCCACCAACTTTGTAGCTATAAATCGCTATAAACATGAGTACACCAAAAACGCTGTTCGATAAAGTATGGGATGCCCACGTTGTCCGGCAAATTGAAGGCGGCCCCGATGTATTATTCATCGACCGCCATTTCATCCACGAAGTAACCAGTCCAGTGGCATTTCTAGGTCTCGAAGGCCGTCATGCCTCTGTGCTGTTTTCTGAGCGCACCTTTGCCACCGCCGACCATAACACACCAACGATTAACCAGCACTTGCCGGTAGCCGACCCTCAGTCGGCCAGTCAATTGGATGCGCTGGAACGTAATGCGCACAAATACGACATTTCGCACTGGGGCCTGGGGCACCAGAAAAATGGTATCGTACACGTTGTAGGCCCCGAAAATGGCATTACACTACCGGGCATGACCATCGTTTGTGGCGACTCACACACCTCAACACACGGTGCATTTGGGGCCATTGCCTTCGGAATCGGTACATCGGAGGTAGAGATGGTGCTGGCTACCCAGTGTATCATGCAGCCAAAACCGAAGAAAATGCGAATTACGGTCAATGGCCAGCCCGGAAAAGGGGTGCTGTCTAAAGATATTATCCTGTATGTTATTGCCCAGATTTCAGCCAGTGGTGCTACCGGCTATTTTGTGGAATATGCAGGGCAGGTGTTCGAAAACATGAGCATGGAAGGACGTATGACGGTTTGTAACATGAGCATTGAGATGGGCGCACGGGGAGGTATGATAGCCCCCGATGCAACCACACTCAGCTACCTGAAAGGCCGCGATTTATCCCCAAAGGGCGAACAGTGGGACAAATTAGTACCATACTGGCAAACCCTGAAAACGGATGAAGGAGCCACGTTTGATGTGGACCTGACGTTTGATGCGGCTGATATTGAGCCCCAAATTACCTACGGCACCAATCCCGGCCTGGGTACCGGCGTTACGCAGCATATTCCAATGGCCGACACCATAAAAGACGGTGCCGCAAGCTACAAAAAGTCGCTTCAGTACATGGGCTTCGCCGAGAACGAGTCGATGCTGGGGAAACCGGTCGATTTCGTATTCCTGGGCAGTTGCACCAATGGCCGCATCGAAGATTTCAGAGCGTTTGCCTCTATTGTAAAGGGTCGTCAGAAAGCCAGCCACGTAACCGCCTGGCTGGTACCGGGATCGCATGTCGTTGAAAAACAGATTCAGGACGAAGGCATTCTGGATATTCTTACGCAGGCTGGTTTTGAGTTACGTCAGCCGGGTTGTTCAGCCTGCCTGGCTATGAATGAAGACAAGATTCCAGCCGGTAAATACGCCGTTTCGACATCAAACCGAAACTTTGAAGGTCGTCAGGGTCCTGGTGCCCGTACCTTACTGGCCAGCCCGCTGGTAGCAGCCGCAGCCGCCGTTACGGGCGAAGTATCCGATCCCAGACAGTTTATATAACAACTACGCGTCATTTTTAGTCATTAGTCCCTGTGCGATGATGCACACTATCAATGACAATGAATGACGCGGAGCAAATAACCTTTCAATTATGGCTTACGACAAATTTACTATTCTGCGAAGCAGTGCCGTTCCCATGCCGAATGAGAACGTAGATACCGATCAAATTATCCCGGCCCGTTTCCTGAAAGCCACCGAGCGTAAGGGCTTTGGCGATAATCTCTTCCGCGACTGGCGGTATAACAGCGACAATACACCCAAGGCCGACTTTGTCCTGAACAATCCTACCTATTCCAGCGAAGGGGTATCCCGAAAAATTCTGGTAGGGGGCAAAAATTTTGGCAGTGGTTCGAGCCGCGAGCACGCAGCCTGGGCTATCTACGACTATGGATTCCGTTGTGTAGTGTCGAGCTTTTTTGCTGATATTTTCCGCAACAACGCCATTAATGTCGGCATACTACCCGTTCAGGTAAGTCCTGAATTTCTGGAAAAGATATTCGCGGCAATCGAAGCCGACCCCCAGACCGAACTGGAGATAAACCTGCCTGAGCAAACCATTACGCTGCTGGCTACAGGCGACTCTGAAAGCTTCGCGATTAACAGCTACAAAAAGAATAACCTTACTAACGGCTACGATGACATCGACTATCTGCTGTCGATGAAAAACGAGATCGAAGCTTTCGCCGAAACAAGACCTTTCTAATTCAATGCGTGAATGGGCGAATAAATGAATTGTATGCGTATATCATTCACTCATTCGCTCATTCACGCATTCACCCATTGACAATGAAACGTCGCTACATTGAAATTATGGATACGACCCTCCGCGATGGTGAACAAACCAGCGGAGTGTCGTTTTCTGCTTCTGAAAAACTGGCCTTAACTCAGTTGTTGCTTACGGAGGTTAAGGTAGACCGGGTAGAGGTAGCTTCGGCACGTGTATCAGCCGGGGAGTTGGAGGCCGTTCAGCAGATTACCCGCTGGGCTGCCACAGTTGGCATGCTCGATAAAATTGAGGTGCTGACCTTCGTTGATGGTCAGTCATCGCTCGACTGGATGCAGGCATCGGGTGCCAAAGTGATGAACCTCCTCACAAAAGGGTCGATGAATCACCTGACCCATCAGCTCAAGAAAACACCCGAGCAGCATTTCGCCGACATTCAACAGGTTATCTGTCAGGCACAGCAGCAGGATTTGCAAACAAATGTGTATCTGGAGGATTGGAGCAATGGCATGCGTAATTCACCGGATTACGTACTCCAGTTTCTGGATTTCCTGCAAACACAACCCATTCGGCGTATCCTCCTTCCAGACACGCTGGGTATTCTCACCCCTGTCGAAACGGCAAAATTCGTTGGCTTATTGGTTAGCCGATACCCCACCCTGCACTTCGATTTTCATGCTCACAACGATTACGACCTGAGTATTGCCAATGTAATGGAAGCAATCCGGGCGGGTGCACACGGAATACACTTGACGGTGAATGGGCTGGGCGAACGGGCAGGCAACGCGCCCATGGCCAGTGCCATTGCGGTATTACGCGATTTCATGCCGGAGGTTCGAATGGGCGTAGTAGAGAAATCGCTCTATCAGGTTAGTAAGATCGTAGAAACCTTTTCGGGGCTTCGGATTCCCGATAACAAGCCGGTTGTTGGCGACAATGTATTTACCCAGACCGCCGGTATCCATGCCGACGGCGATAAGAAAAATAACCTTTATTTCAACGCACTACTCCCCGAACGGTTTGGCCGAAAACGCAGCTACGCGCTGGGTAAGATGTCGGGGAAAGCCAACATCGAGAACAACCTCCGCGAACTGGGGATTCAGCTATCGGAAGGTGACCTGCAAAAAGTAACGAAGCGAGTGATTGAATTAGGCGATCAGAAGGAAGTTGTTACGCGTGAAGACTTGCCCTATGTAATTGCCGACGTGCTCCATAACACAGCCATGGCCTCGCAGGTGGAAGTGCTTAATTACGTGCTGACCCACTCCAAAGACCTGAAACCCTCCGCCACCCTGCGCGTACGAATTGTAGACGAATTATTCGAAGAGAGTGCACAGGGCGACGGACAGTACGATGCGTTCATGAATGCCCTGAAGAAGATTTACGGCAGAAAGAAAATGACGTTACCCGAACTGACCGATTATGCTGTCCGGATTCCAACCGGTGGTCGGACGGATGCGCTTTGCGAAACAATTATTACCTGGAAGTACAACAACAATGAGTTTAAAACTCGTGGACTGGATTCTGACCAGACAGTATCCGCTATCAAAGCAACTCAAAAAATGCTGAATACATTAGAATGAGGTTGATGCCTCGAAACCACTCGATACTTTTCCAGGATCTATAGTGATGCAGTAAAGTCAATTTTTAGCATTTTTCATGCTTCGTTTAATAACTTCGCGTTCTGTTCCAAAAGACATAATTGGTTATCTCGTTTTATTCATTCTCCTTTTAGTATGAGTCAGGCAAAACAAACAGCCGAAAAAACAGAATATAACGGGTCAGACAATCTGGCCATGATGAGCCACGCGGTTAACTACAATGGCGGGCTTTATAAATGGGTTGCCAGTGATATTGACCCCGGCGAAGCGGTGCTGGATTTTGGAGCGGGCAATGGAGAATATGCCAACCGTTTTCCGCTGGGGAGTATAGACGCAGCCGAGATAGACCCTGATCTACTACCCCTGATTAAACAACCCGTTTTTACGGATATCAGCCAGCTTACGAAGAAATACGATTTAATTTACACGATCAACGTGCTGGAGCATATCGAGCACCATGGCGAGATAGTCAAGGAATTGGTCACCAAACTCAAGCCAGGCGGACGCATTAAAGTCTTTGTGCCGGCTCGCCAGGAAATTTTCAGTAATATGGACGAGCACGTTGGTCATTATCGGCGGTACGATAAGCAACTGGTGGTAAAAATTCTGGAAGATGCCGGATTGCGCGTTACCAATTGCCAATACTATGATTTTGCCGGTTATTTCATTTCATTACTGTATAAATGGCTTGGCAAAGATGGTCGAATCACGAAGGAATCGGTCATCTTCTACGACCGTGTTGTTTTCCCTGTCAGCAGAGTATTCGATAAACTTACCGGAGGACAGATAATAGGCAAAAATGTTATTGCTGAAGCAGTGCGCCCGTGATGTGTACGGTAACCTTACCCTATTACTATTAATTCATTCAGCTACACAAAAGAGTTAAAGAGATTGAGAGCACTTTTGCTTCCGCACTCTTTAATTCTTTCATTTTTTAACCAATGAAAAAACACATTCTTGTAGTTCCCGGCGATGGTATTGGAGCCGAAGTTAGCAAAGTAGGAAAGTTAGTACTGGAATCAATTGCCAAAAAATTCGGCCATGAATTTACGTACGATGAAGCCCTGATAGGCCACGTGGCTATCGAAGCGACGGGCGATCCGCTCCCCAGCGAAACCCTGACTAAAATGCGCGCTGCCGATGCCATTTTATTTGGTGCAGTAGGTCATCCGAAGTATGATAATGATCCTTCGGCGAAAGTGCGGCCTGAACAGGGTCTACTGAGGATGCGTAAGGAGCTGGGGTTATATGCGAACCTTCGCCCCATCAAGTTGTTCGATGAGCTATTGGATGCATCGAGCATCAAACCAGAGATTTTGCGGGGAGCTGACATCCTGTTTTTTCGTGAACTAACTGGTGATGTCTACTTCGGTAAGCGCGAGCGGCTCGATGATGGCAATACGGCCTATGACACCATGATTTACAGCAAGTATGAGGTAGAACGAATTGTACGAAAAGCATTCGAGGCCGCCCGTACCCGTCGAAAAAAACTATGTTCTGTCGATAAAGCAAACGTCCTGGAAAGTAGTCGGCTATGGCGGGAAGTAGTACAGGCAATTGCGCCTGAATACCCTGACGTAACGCTTGAGCATCAATTTATTGATGCGGCCGCTATGCTATTGATTAAAGACCCCAATCGTTTTGATGTGGTGGTAACAGGGAATTTGTTCGGCGATATTTTGACGGACGAAGCCAGCCAGATTGCCGGTTCCATGGGTATGCTTGCCTCGGCTTCGGTAGGTGATACAACGGGCGTGTACGAACCGATTCATGGATCGGCGCACGACATCACCGGAAAAGGCGTGGCTAACCCATTGGCTTCAATCCTGTCGGTAGCCTTGTTACTTGATATATCGTTCGGTATGAAGACTGAATCAGAAACTGTAGTCAATGCTGTGGATTCTGTGCTTAAAGCCGGTTTCCGTACGCGCGATATCGCGGATAAAAATACCCCCACCGAGAAGATCTTAGGCACTGAGGCAATGGGGGACCAAGTTTTGCAGTACTTAGCTGCTTAGTAAGTACCTACCTACACATCGCTTATTTTTTAAGCAACTTATTGCAAGCTCTATAAAAACTGTTATTTTTGTAGCGTATTTACGCGTTCAGCGAAATTTCGCAAACTATAATGACACTTAACTCCTTAATCTGCCGACTGCAAACGCTAACCGTTTTTTAGAAAGGGATAAGGACACACGTACCCAAAAGCCCTTTCTTTCCAGGAGGGGCTTTTGGCATGATTAGGAATCAAAGTACTTTAATTAATAGCCGATTATGAGCCAACGAGTTTTTATTTTCGACACTACTTTGCGCGATGGTGAACAAGTACCGGGCTGCCAGCTTACTACGGAGGAAAAAATAGTAGTGGCGAAAGAACTGGAGCGGATGGGTGTCGATATTATCGAGGCCGGATTTCCGATTTCCAGCCCCGGCGACTTTCGTTCAGTAGTTGAAATCTCTAAAGCCGTAACAGAACCAACAATATGCGCGCTCAGCCGCGCCGTAAAAGGGGATATAGATGCCGCCGGCGAAGCCCTTAAATGGGCCAAGCGTGGACGAATTCACACAGGCATTGGCTCATCTGACATACACATTCGCAATAAATTCAACAGCACGCGGGAAAATATTCTGGAGCAGGCAATTGCTGCCGTAAAGCACGCCAAAACGTACGTTGAAGACGTTGAATTTTATGCTGAAGATGCTGGCCGGGCTGATCTGGTTTTTCTCGCTCAACTTACTGAAGCCGTTATTAAGGCAGGGGCTACAGTAGTCAATATTCCGGATACGACAGGATACTGTTTACCCGATGAATACGGTAAAAAAATCGCATACATCTACGAACACGTATCCAATGTTCATAACGCGACCATCTCCATTCATTGTCATAATGATCTTGGCTTAGCTACTGCTAACACACTGGCAGGTGTAATGAATGGAGCAAGACAGGTAGAAGTAACCATGAATGGCATTGGCGAACGAGCAGGAAATACATCGCTTGAGGAGATAGTGATGGCCATCAAGGTAAAAAAAGAACTAGGCCTTCATACCAATATTGACTCAACACGCTTGTTCCCGGTAAGCAACCTGGTTTCGCAAATGATGCGTATGCCCGTCCAGGCAAACAAAGCTATCGTTGGTAGAAATGCCTTTGCCCACTCGTCCGGAATTCACCAGGATGGCTTCCTTAAACACTCCGAGAATTATGAAATTATGAATCCTCATGACGTTGGGGTTCCAAAGTCGTCCATCGTACTGACAGCCCGCAGCGGTAGACATGCACTGAAACACAGGCTCGAATTACTTGGTTTCAGGTATGACAAACCAACCCTGGACGGAATATACACCCGCTTTCTGGACATGGCGGATATCCGAAAAGAAGTAAATGACAAAGATTTAATGGAACTGGTTCGCTAACCAAAAAGCCCGTCATACGACGGGCTTTTTGGTTAATAGGCTGAACAAAAAACAAAAACATGCTGTTCCGCCAGTAACATAGATAAGCATAAACACTTATTGACTACAATAAATATGGCACGTGCAACTCCTGAACTAATACACGCTCTTAGGCAAACCGCCAGGAATCTACTACAGGGAGCTCCTTATCAATGGGGGCATATGGGTGGCTGTAACTGCGGTAATCTGGCGCAGGAATTAACCAAACTCAACAAAGACCAGATTCACCGATACGCAATGCAGCGCCATGGTGACTGGAACGAACAAGCCGAAGATTACTGCTCGACCAGTCAGATGCCTATTGATCTTCTTATCAATGAAATGCTGAATGCTGGCTTACAACTGGAAGATTTGAAACACCTGGAACGCCTGGATGATCGGCAGGTATTGGCGCGATTCCCACTAGAAAAGCGTTTCTTAAAGCATAACCTTCGCGAGGATGTAGTTGCCTATATGAATGCTTGGGCTGAACTATTGGAAGAACAACTGCTTGAGAAGATTACACTTCCAGCAATGTATGAATTAGCAACTGCCTAGCTGTGTGCGTTTTTACAGGATCGAATCAAAAAGTTGTGGAGCATCCTGGTTTAAGCATATAACCGAGTCAGATGGTACAGAAAAAATCCCCCGTTGTGAACCCCTCTAAACTGAGCACGAAACGCTTTGATCTAGCATTGAACGACTCAGCTGAGGCATTCGTGCTACGGTTGTCAAAGTAGTTGAGGATGCGTGGGTAGTGAGTCTGAATGGAACGAGACTCGAAGCCTTGAAACCAGCCTGGCGTACTCATGCTGCTTGGCTAAAGCCCTAAGCCGTAGAATTTGTCAGTGGTCGTCGCGAGGATAAGGCTCAGTGACTGGCTCAATTAATAAGCCCGTTTCAAGGTAGCATACCGTTCAAAAAGTAAGCTGTCCCGCTAGCCTCCAAGGCTAATTGCTGCACATGGAAACGGTCGGTAACTTGAGTGGCCAGGGGAAAAAGTTTCCTGGCAATCAGGACCATATTACCCGCCATATCGAGGGTGATTTCCGTGACTTTTTTACGAACCTTTTCGGGGATTTTGCGCAGGATCTCAATGACTGTTTCGGCCTTGGTTCCAGCAACAATAGCTACCAGGCTGGATTTGCCCCCTTTAGCCGCTTTACTGGTCAGGATCGTATATAACTCCCCACTCGAGAGGCTCGTTTCGTCAATAGACAGATGCCTACCCACATTTTGCGGTAAAGCAACCAGTCTTTAGCATGCTGGCGTTGATCCCAATTTTTAAATCCACTCTGACAATCACGGTATTGTCGTAATAAAGCACGGCCATCGACTCCATAAAACCCACCAATAGCTCGAATGCTAGTCGGGTTGGTATCGACTGATATCTTTTAAAAAAGCGGAGAACTCACTAGTCATCCGCGTTCCTTCTGCTACTTGAGTCCAATCTCGATAGAGGACTTTGCCTGTTTTGGTATTGAGCCAGCGACGAGGCTTGATAGGCAGGAAGACCTGATGGCCATGGATAGGAAAGTCCTGAACGGTAATGGTGGGAAAAAAGCCTTTGGAGAGGAGGTTTTTGCGTTCGGGGTCGTGCGGATCGGCATTTTTCTCTTCGATATGAACTTGAAAGACACCATCCTGACGGTCAATAGAAGTCAACTCGAAATGTTCCAGGATAAACTCAGGCAATAGGAACTGGATGATGGGCAAGAAACTTTCCAAAACGACGCCGTTTGATTAAAAACACAAACTTAGAAAAATACAATGCCCTCCACAACTTTATGATTTGATCCAAAATGCTCCGCAACTATTGGAATTGACCCCTATAATCCTTTAAAAACGGTTAAGGCCTGTCCACAACTGTGAACAGGCCTTAACTCTTGTTTCAATGGTGGCACCTTCCTACTCTCCCACCTGTGACAGCAGTACCATCGGCAGTACGGGGCTTAACGGCTCTGTTCGATAAGGTAGAGGTGTTCACCCGCCTAAAAAGCACCAACCAATTGACTCGTTAGACTGATTCAGCTTATTACGCCTGCTCAGTCAATATCTTTGTTTCTTGCCCCGCAGAGAGAGATATCAATAACCAACAAACTAATCACTATCACAACACAACCAGCACTAAAAACATAAC